>JANXSN010000031.1 GCA_025352685.1 Sphingomonadales bacterium | reverse complement strand
AGGTGTCGGCTGAAGACGAGGCGCGACGCGTCAAGTTGCGGTTCGGTTTTGTTGAACCCATTCATGTTCCCAACGCGCTTGCTTTAGCCGTCAGTCAGCAAAAACTCCTTCCAGGCGACCTTGAAGATCTTGTATTTTACGTTGGGAGCGAAACGATCATCCCGTCGCGCGAAATCGCTGGCATGGCGTATTGGCGCGAGCAGATGTTTGCGTTCATGCGGCGCAACGCCGAGCAGACGGCCGCTTATTTTTGTATCCCCCCGAGCCGCGTAATCGACATCGGTACCGAAATCGAGATTTAGGGGCCCGCGAAATGTCTTACGATACGGCCGCATATGCCGCACAGCTTTCCTCGAACTCAAACTCGCGTCTGCGGCCATCAAGCCTCAGATCTGTATACGCGCATTGTTGTGATGGCGCTCGATCAGACCGGGTTACACGCTCCGTCTCGTCCTGCGCTTTCTGTTCGAACTAGATCATTCGTTGGAGTGTGCGGTCACGTAAAACCAAAGCGTGGTAGAGCGCGCCGGCAACGTGAAGGGCAACGACTGCTAAGAGGATGAGCGCGGCGGTCGCATGGAGATCACCCATTTGCATTCCCAAGATCGACCCCTTCGTGACCAGCGCGGGCAGTGAAACCATTCCAAACAGCCGCACTGGCCACCCGCGCGCCGATGCGTTCATCCACCCCATCAGCGGGAGGATGAGCAACAATGCATAGAGACCGTAATGTGTTGCCCGCGACAGCAGCTGGAGCGCTCGCGACAAAGCGGGAGGCGCGCCGGGAGCTGGGTGGGAAAGCCGCCACGCCAGCCTCAAAAACGCAACCGCCAGAATCGTCGTGCCGATCGACAAGTGCCACCCGATCAGGCCCGTCGGTACCGTGCCTCTCGAGATATCTGGCATTGTCCATGCCACAGAAAATTGGGCAATAAGCAGCACCACAATGGACCAGTGGAGCAACTTTGCGACCGTGCCATAGTCTCTCGCCGTTTTTGTATGGTCCATCGAAATCTTTCTCGCGCTTTGCCGACGAATTTGTAGTCATGGATTAAACGTCCGACCAGCGACTTGTTCCTCAAAACGATCCAACAGACGTGCTTTCCGCGCAGTACGCTGTGCTGGCTCAAATGCAGGCCTCGGCAATGGAAGCGGCCGGCGACAGCGTCGTCCTCGACTTCCCATGCCGGGCGGCATCGTCGCACTCGATGCGCCAGCTGCGGGTATTTCTTGTAACTTGCGTTGCGGCACCCCCGCGATAACTTTCCGCCCAGTACAAAATCAGGGGGATCAGCGGATGGCAAGCAGGAAAAACGGTGACCTGTCCGGATCATCGTTGCGGGAGCCGTGCTGCTCAGCACAGCGTCCGCAGCGCGAGCCGATATCGTAACCGACTGGATGGCCTGCGGTCTAAAAGTCGAAGGGGAGACCAACCGCTCCCAGGACGATGCTCCGGCCAACAGCCAACTTGGCGCAGCGATGTTCGAGGCCGACAACGCGCGTTTGATCGCCAAGGTGTACATTGTCGATTACGACGAAGGATTGGCCATGATCGACGCCAAGATGTACTATCAGATCTGGCGCCCGATCACGGCGATCCGCAATGCAGATGCCGACGGCAACTCCGAAACGCTCGCTGAACCCGGTTAGGTACCGCTTATCAGCACGCCCAACCATCCCGAGTATCGGTGCGGGTACTGCGGCTCTGCTGCGGCGATGGCCGACGTCATCAAGGCCGAGGTGGGTGACACGCCGCGTGGCGGGGTCGAAATCGCATTGAAGTCGATTACCGATGCGGTGCCGATGCGAATGCACGGCTTTGACGCCTGGGTTAAGGAAGTCAGCTACAGCCGCACACTTGGAGGAGTCCATTACCGCTTCTCGAACGAGGCGAGACAGGAACTCGGCCACCGGGCCGCAGCCGCTGCAACGGGGCTGATGGCAGCGCTCGATCCGGGTGCAAAGGCACGTAACCATTGGCGCCGGTGAATTCCCGGTTGGCCAGGCGCACTTCCGGCTCGCGTCAAGATCCCTCACAGATGGGTGGGTGTGCGTAAAGGCGAGAGCTGCGGGCGCCCGGTATCAACCATCGCCCCAAACCACTGCCACCAAAGGCACGCGCCTATCGCAAGATCGGGCGCTCGAAAGGTATGCCGTCGGCGTTGCGCCGTAACAGCGTGAACCGGACCTACGGCATTGGCTCCCGGCGGATCAGAAGGTCATTTCAGCTCAGCCGTGGACGACCAAAACGGCGTGTCAGGCTGCATTTGCATTGGCGGTGCCAGCCGCCAGAAGCTCGCTGCCGTGGGGAGCCCCTTTCCCCGACAGAGCCTGTCAGGTGACATCGGGCCGATGCACGGATCCAGCGTCACGCCGACAGTCGGTCCTTGCGCATGCGAAGCGTCACGATAAGTCCGACCGAGGACCAATTATAGTCGATTGATCCGCCAAGCTGACCGGTGATGCTGCGAGCAACGAGCTTGCTGCCGAAACCTGTCAGATCTTGCGGCGCGACGACGGGGGGGGCGCCACATTCCGTCCATACGATGACAGCATCCGCGTCTTCAGCTAGGCACGATACGTCCAACGTCCCCGTTTCCACCGACAAGGCACCGTATTTGACTGAGTTCGTGGCCAGTTCATGCACAATCAGGGCAAGCGTCGTCGCCGCGCGCTCACCGACCCCCATACGGGGCACTGCAACGCGGATCCGTTCCGAAAACGCGCCGAGGTCGTCGTAAGGCGCGAGCAGGACGGTCAGCAGGTCGCCGAGTAAGGCAGCGCGGCCTTCCGCGCCCGGTAACGGCCTGACCAGATCGTGAGCACGCCCAAGCGCCGTCAGGCGCAAAGTCAGTTCATGAGCCATTTCGGCGGCTGTGGTCGTTGAGCGGGAGCTGATGTGTGTCAGACCCGTTGCGATCGCCAACAGGTTCTTGACCCTGTGGCTCATTTCACCCGCCAGGAGTTCATGCCCCTCTTCGGCCTGCTTGCGCCCCGTGACATCGAGAAAAATACCGAACATCTTCTGATCAGCGATCCCGGCATCATCGCCTTGTCCTCGGGCAGATATCCACCGAACGTCTTCGCCGATCAGGATTCTGAAGTCGATCTCATAGGCTCCGACGACAGCGCGCGTGGCAGCAAAAGCGGCTTGGACTCGGTCACGGTCAGCCGGATGAATATGCGCCGACAATTCTTCAAATTTTACGAGGTCACTGACCGGCACGCCCCAAAGTTCGAAACCGCGTTGATCCATCGTCAGTCGGTCGTCATCGACGTTCCATGCCCAAAGCGCGACGCCCGCGGCGTCGAGTGCAAACCGTAATTGCTTGATCTTCCAGTTTCCGGATTCCGAATTTCTTTTTTTCAATGGTTTTCACCGATCGACGTGGGCCTGAGCGTTTGAACCCGCTTGTACATCTGGTGGAGCTCAACTTCGAGCTGTTTTGAAGAATATGGCTTCGTGGCGCTGTGCCACGGGCGCGACAACCGTGTAACCGAGCATCTCGATGGAATCTTCGACGACCATGGCAATCATCGGTTCGTCCGCGACGACAAGGACCCTGAATGCGGCCACGGGGTTGATCGGGTGCTTGCTTTGCCTGATCCGCTTCCGGGGCGAAGCGACCCAAAGTCGGGAACCAAAGGCAAAACGATGGCACAGCGCGCTCGCCATAAACGCCCGATCGACCGTTGACCACGCGAAGCACGCCATCAACGATCTTCAAGATTGCATCCGGCGGGATGACTGAAACCGGTGTTGGGCGCAGTAATCGTCCCATCAAACGCCTGTACGACCGGCAAGGCGGCGCTCTCGTGGGTTGGGTCAAGATGCTGAACCAGGACGAACGCCACGCCACTGTGGTCGGGCATGGCCTTGAAGAATGACTGATAGGCCGCAAGATCGTCCGCCGAAGCGCCAATACCGATAATCAGGTGTCCGCGGCCTGAAGGACGGTTACCGACGACGGCGGTCTCTACAAAATCCGCTACAGTCGACGCGTCGTCGCCTGGCAAAGGTTGATTGACCTGGGTCACAATACGATAATTCGGCCTCCAATTTTCAATGGCGAATGGCGCTGGTACACAGCTATCATTCGGGCATCGCGCAGTTCTCTCTGAGATGCGGCTTCTGGATTAATCGGGGCCCGCGTCAAAAGCGTTGGCAACGGTTCGGACCGGCCCACCGCCTCATCCTTGGCTGCACTTAATATTTGCGCCCGCCGATGCCGTCCAAAGTATCAGCAAGCTTGCCCCACTGTTCTCGACAAAGCGCGGCGCTTTCACCCAGCGCGCGCAATGCCGATTCAAAACCGCGTTCCCGAGCAACAAGCTACGCCGCCGGCATCCTGTCGGCTAAATAGCATCGCCAATGTGGCACCGATACCGCAGCAAGTTCCCAAGTTCGTTTCGCCGGCGGGCGCCGCCACAACCGGGACAGCCTAAGGCAACAGGTGGCTTCAGCATGAACTTCGCGGTCATGCGATTTCGCGATGCCGACGAGAAGCGGGGCCAAGTCTACGTGCTTGATCTCGGCAATCTGGTCGACGGCATGGAATGCCGACGTCGGGCCGGGGTAGCTCATAAGCGACGGCAGGCTGCTCGGGTGTCTCTCGATATGAAGCGTAACAAACACGGCAACCCAAGGACCTTCAGGCAAGTCGGCAATACGCTCACCAACCGCGTCGACACCGCCCGTGGATGGCCCAAATCGCAATTATGGGCATTGGTGAGGTTGTCGTTTGAAAAATGCCCAACGGAACTCAAAAGTTCCGCGACCTCAAACCCGGCAACACTGGCTCCCAAAGCATGATAGGCCTGACGAAGCTCTGCCAGATCGTGCCCAAGGAGCGAATGGCGCGGACGCGCGATGAAGTCGCCCCGCTCGCCATTCGCCCACCTTGTGACCCGGCCCGAACGCACCAGAGACTAGGTAAACCACCGTTTTCGTGGTGATTTAAGCGTTAAAACTTCACGCGTGCCCCGGCTCTGAAGTATCGACCGACAATCCCCGCGTTGGCCCATGCCGGGTTGTATTGGTATCCGCCATAGGTGGTGGGATCGTACGGCGCACTGACGTTAAACAGGTTCAGTACGTTTGCGTAGAACGTGAATTTCTCGTTGACCCTGATGCTACCCGCTAGGTCGACGTCAACGAACGCCTTCGTGTTGCACACAATCGGAGTAACGCCATCTCTATATGTTGCAGGGATGCCGGCGCTTGCTGCGCTGCCCAAGCAATCGCCGCGCGTACTGCCAGCATCTTCGGCAGTATTTTCATACCCACTGGTATAGTTGACCGTTGCGGTGAGCGCGAAAGTGCCAGTGTCCAGCGTGTTTTGCCAACTCCCCCGCCACTTTGGCGTTCCCGATGCCGAGGTAATCACATACGGCCCCAGGGTTCCGTCGAAGCGTTGGACGACACTGCCGTTCGTCTGCGTGTACTTGATGACGTACGTCGCCTCCAAGCGGCTGGTGAACGTCACATCGTCCTTAACCGGAATACGGGCATTCGCCGCCAGATCGATACCGCTGATCTTTTGCTTATTGGCGTTCACAAACCCGTATTGGATAAACTGGATGCGAGGGCGTGCAGCGGGAAACTGGGGATCCGGTACGTCGGGTGTCACGACAAATCCCGCAGGGATAGGCTGACCGGCATAATATGCCGCGATCGCACGATTATAATCGTTCCCGACGATGAGGTCGGTCTTTTCAATGCTGAAATAATCGGCCGTCATGCTGAACCAAGGAACTGGTTGAAAAACGACGCCTGCGGTAATGTTAGTCGATCTCTCGGGCTTCAAGCCCACTGTACCAACGGTCGTTAGCCCGAGCGAATAATTCTGCCCGTAGGTATTATTGCCATGTTGGGCCTGGAAATCGGTTGGGGCGTTGAGGGTGATGAAACCCGTCGTCGGCAATCCGTTGGCTTCAGAGAAGCTGGGAATACGGAAGCCCCGTGACCAACTGCCCCTTAGCGCCAATTGGTGGATCGGCTGAAACTTAACCTGGACTTTCGGCGAAAACGCCTTTTGACCCGACGAGTAGCTGTCGTAGCGTCCGCCCAAGTTAATATCAAGCTGCTTCACAATCGGGATGTCTGCTTCGACATAACCAGAGTACACGGTGCGGTGACCAATCGCTCCGACCGGGTTGAGAACAAAAAAGCGCTGCGTCGGGCCGTTCGAATCGGGGTTGGCACTCGGATCGTAGATCGATTCGTAGCGGACTGCACCGCCGACGCCGACCTGGAGCGTCCCGCCTGGCAATTCGAAGAAGCCGTGCGTCAAACTCACCTGCCCCTGGTAGAGCTGCGAATTTGCCTTGCTCACGTTAGCAGGGGTCAAATAGTTGATCGTTGCCGCCGAGTTCGCGGCAGGATTGACGAAATTATAACTCCCATCTGCAATGACGTCGAGGAGATGTTGGACGAAGATGTATCCCGTCGAAGTTGACGTAAGGTCGGTACGCATCGCTGTGACGTCCGCCTTGTAATTCCAGTCGTTACCAAAGCTTCCCGACACACCTGCGGCGCCGCGATATGTACGGCTGAACGAAATATTGTCCTGCACGTTGTCGGCGAGATTGTAACGAATCTGCGCACCAAATCCAGCAGCAGCAAACGGGTTGTTCGGGTTCAGAACACCGTTCACGGCCGTGCAATTGACGCGTTGAGGACACACGTAAACCGGCAACGTCAAGTCAGTGCCCGATCCAAGCCTGGTATCAGAGGTCAGGCCCGTCGGCCCGGGCGTCGTGATGTTGAGTACATTTGATGGCGGACCGCCATATTCTGTCCGACTCTGGTAATAGGTGGCCAGTGCGTAGGCTTCCGCCCGATCACCCAGGCGGACCGTCAGGTGTGCAGTGGCCCCCAGCCGCTCTTGACTGGGCGAGATGACGGCATACCGGGAAATGTTGTCCTGAAGACACTGTGTGGCTGCGAAGGGGTTTGCCGCATCTGTCTGCTGTTGCGCCGGGGTCAATGTGACGGACGTCAGGGTACGGCACCCTGCAGCAGGATTGAGGAGTTGCCATGCACTTGGATTGCCCAGTGCATCGACGGCCGGTGCACCGGTTGCATCGACTGCCCTGACGACGGGGACGATCGTGCCCGCGGTGTTACTACCTGGAGTCAAAAATTGACCGTCGAATTGAATGCCGTTGACCACGCTATTGGTTCGACAGGTGCGAGCTCCCCCTAGACCGGTGGCGCAAAGGCTGCTCAAATCGGCAGTGTTGTAGGGAAAACCGCGATCCCGGTTCTTCAATTCGCCGTTGTTTTGATATTCGCCGTTGACGTAGATGTTGAAGCCTTGTTCGGCCAGGTCGCCGTAACCATACGTCAGCGAAACGCGCTGTTCCGGCGAGTCTCCGCGCTCGGAAATACCCGCTGATAAATCGGCATTAAACCCCTTGATTTCCTTCTTGAGGATAATGTTGATCACGCCCGCAACGGCGTCGGCGCCATAGGTCGACGACGCGCCGTCCTTAAGGACCTGCACGCGGTCGACGATTGCGTCGGGGATCGTATTGAGATCGACGAAATTGCGCGTACCGTCATCCGCAAGCGGGTAAAAAGCCGCTCGCAGTCCGTCGAACAGCACCAGTGTGGACGATGTCGTCAGACCGCGCAACGACGCGCCCGAGGCGCCTGCGGCAAAAGCACCGTTTGCCGTGAACGCGGTCGGTAGAGCTCCGGCGTTGTTGTTCGACAGCGACTGGATCGCATCGGCGATCGTGTTGATACCACGTTTGGCGAGATCTTCCGACGTCAGGGTCGTCAGCGGCAGCGCAGTTTCTTTTCCAACTCGCAAAATCGATCCGGTCACGACGATAACGTCGTCCTTGGCGGCATCCTCGGCCGAGCCCGCGGCCGCTGGTTGAGCGGGTGAGCGTGCGTGCGCCACTTGCGACGTCAAAAGCATGCCAGCCAGACAACTCGTGGACAGCAAGGCGGAGAAAACCGTTCGGTACATGGACATCCTCATTCGTTCGAGTTTGATCTCGCCACCTGAATATCCTGCGTTCTTTGCGCACCTGATCAGCGAACGCAAACCGCTGGTCAGTCATAGCGCAGTTTCTTTTCGACCGTCACCTTTATGCAACAATTTTCGATTGGCCCGGCAACAATAGGCGCTCCCCTCCTTGCTCTCGGGACAGGACCGGACGCGCCGCTCGCAACCCCCGGGCCCCGTTACAGGACACCAGGCGGGGGAACGCTCAGACCATTTGCGACATCGTGCAAGGCGCGCTCGCCGTCAGCGTTTCACTTCACGATAGGCAACGCGATGAAACTCGCGTCCGCCCCACCAACCGTAATGCGCTGGGTTGCCTTCTGGTAATCCTCAGGCTTGGCAAAAAAGATGTTCGATACAAACCTTTGTGGATTGCGGTCATAGAGCGGGAACCAGCTTGACTGCACTTGCACCATGATGCGGTGGCCCTTTCGGAACACATGGTTGGCGTTGGGCAGCGCGAATTGATAGGTCAGCGGCGTGTCAGCAGCAATGGTCTGAGGCTTGTCGAAGCCTTCGCGATAACGCCCACGGAAAATGTCCATCGCGACCGCAAGTTGATAGCCGCCCATTTTCTGATCGCCGGCAACTTGTTCGGGATAGACGTCGACAAGCTTCACAACCCAGTCGCTGTCAGTGCCACTCGTGGCTGCGTTCAGGTGAACCTGCGGCTGTCCGGCGATCGTCACCGGCGCGCTCAACACTTCTGTCGTGAAGGTCAACACGTCCGGCCGCGATGCGGCGTTGCGCTGGTCGCTCGTTAGCCATGCCGTCCAGTGATCGCCGTCGTAGCCGACTGGTGCCACCGGGCGCGGCACGAACGGCACGGGATGGGCTGGATCGCTCACGTAATCCTCGGTCGCACGTGCCCCTTCAGCCTTGGTGAAGCCCAGTGCGCCGCCAGGCTTGAGATAGAGCGGTGTCGTCACCGGCACCGAGGGCCACGCCTTCAGCTGCTGCCACTGATTGGCCCCCGACTGGAACACCGTGACCGGCGCGACATCCATCGGCGTGCCTTTGAGGAAATGCGCGAGGAAGGGCCCAAGTACCCGAGCGCGCCACCACTTTCCTGTGTCCTGGTCCCAGTCGACATTGCCGAGATTGCTAGCCTTGCCGATCTCCTGCCCGTGATACCAGGGACCCATCGACAGATAGACCATGTCGCCATTGGCATCCTTGGGCTTGATCGCGCGGTAGGCCGCAGTAGCGCCGTAAATATCTTCCTGATCCCATAGCGACCCGACGAGCATCACGGGCACTTTTAGCGGTGCCCTGGCAAGGATCGTATCCATCGCCTGCTCCTGCCAAAAGGCATCATAAGAGGGATGTTTGGTGACTTTCTGCCATGTGCTGATCTGATCGAGTCCATGACGGCGGCCAAGTTCGCCGGCGCTGCCAGCGTCCATGAACTCGGCATATTGGTCGGCAAAATTATGGAACCAGGGCATTGAATTGTCAGCGGTTGCAACCTGTTCCCAGACATATTCCATGTTCATCTGGCGGAACGCGCCATTGTGGAACCAGTCGTCGCCGCGCCAGCCATCGACCATCGGATTCATCGGCACTGACACTTTGAGCGCGGGGTGCGGGTTGATGAGCGCGACGAGCGCTTCGTAGCCGTCGTAGCTGATACCCAGGATGCCGACCTTGCCGTTCGACTGTTTGAGATCCTTCACAAGCCAGTCGATCGTGTCATAGCAGTCGGTTGAATCGTCGACTTTGGTCGGATTGAGCGAGCTTCCCACCAGCGGGCGGTTCATCACATAGTCGCCCTTCGATCCGTATTTGCCGCGGATGTCCTGGACGACGCGGATGTAGCCGCCGTCAGCGATGACGTCATAGGCATTGTCATAGCCTTCAAGCGCTGTGGCGAGATCACCGGCCTTGGTATTCATCGCCCCCGCTTCGGCATTATACGGCGTTCGCGTCATCAGAATCGGCGCGTCTTTTGCCCCTCGAGGGGTAAGGATGACGGTGTGAAGCTTGACGCCGTCACGCATCGGGATGTCGACACTGCGGCGGTCATAATTGGCGGCTTCGTTAACCAATTTCGGCGTGACGGGACGCTCGGTGTAACTCTGCGCCAAAACTGTGCTTCCGAGCAGCAGCGCCGCTGCTGCGCCGCCGATCATCTTAACGACCATTACCACCCCCCTGTAATCCAGAGGTGCACGATGGTGTAGCGACAGCCTTGATGCAACACCAAAGGGCCGACACATCGCGGATTGTGGCTTATAGGGTGGTCGACGCGCCGTCCGTGCGTCTGTGCCCCAAGACTTCAAAATCTAAAAATTTCAATGCCGCAAAGGGTCAACCGGCTTTGCCCGTTATCGCTTCGGATGCAGGCAAGTTCGATCATGAATGAGGCCGAGGATCCGAAGGGCCGTGCAGTCGATCATCCGCGCGATGTCAAACTGCCGGGATAACGTCGAAGGAGTTGTACAATGTCTGTTCCCAGGAAAACGAGCCTCGCCCTGCTTGGCATCTCATGTCTCATCCTCTCGACCGGCGCCACCGCTGGTGCGCGCTGGGATGCCCATCATCCGCGCCGCGACCAGGTCAACGACCGGATCCAGCGTCAAAATCACCGCATTACCCACGAACGTCGCGAAGGCGATCTGACGGGTGCCCAAGCCCATGCGCTGCGCGCCAGTGACCGCGCGACACTTGCTCAGGAACGCGCCGATGCCCGCACCAATGGTGGCCATATTACCAAGGTCCAGCAACGACAGCTCAACGCCGAGTTGAACGCCAACAGTAAAGCCATCGGAAACTGACAGACAGTCCCGGCCCCGCATGGTTTCATCCGTGCGGGCCGGGCTTTCAGTCCAACAACGCCTTAAGCAAACGCCATCGCTGGCGGCGTGCGCGAAGCGCCAAACCGGCTCAGACTAGATGCGACCGGTGGCCGTCCATTCAAGATTGGGCGCGCTTCGCGCGATCGGCAGCAATGTTCTTATTCGCGCATCGCGTAGCCACAGCCCCGTCCATGCCAGAACGCTGATCCCGATATTCTCGCCGATGTCTGAGACGTCGCGGTTCACCCTGACGTGGATGAAGACAGCACCCCCGAGGAACCCGGTCATCAGTATGGCCCCCAACATCGTGGTTGGCGGCGCCAGGCAAACGAGGGTGCAGACAAGCCCTGCAATCCCGATCGCGAATACCAAATTCGACGGTACGCCAAGTCCCGCGTTGGCTATTACGGCCCAGGGCAGCCGCTAGGCATCAGCGGTGACGTCACCGAGCATGAAGAGTGTGACCGCCAGGGTTATGGCCCAGCCGCTGATCGGCAAGAGTTTCGATCGGTCGAACATATCCGCACCCTCTTGAATGCGGCGCGCAATCACATCATTTCAGCGTGCAGGGCAAATGTCGCGCGGACGGGCCGCGTCTCAACGCGCTCCATCGCAGCGATCGCGCAGTGATCGGGCAAAGCGGTACGCGGCCGTTTTTAATGCAAAGCGTACGTGCCCGACGGTCGTTGGCACCAAGGTCGGGAAGCGCCAACCCTCTTTTCTGAAGGCCTGCTGGGGTGGCTGCGTATCGGTTCACCTGGCACTTGTCGTCCACGCTCCGCGCTGACCCGCGCTACGAGCCGCAGCCACGGCGGCCTGACGGGTTTGCGCGTGCAACGGTTGGAGGCAGCGCGTGCGCGCAAACCGATACAACCACTGCGCAACGAGACGGTGACTGCCTCTGGATTCTGAGCAGGTGTTGCGTTGACGCCGAGGCGGCACAAGCGGGGAACCGATCGAGCATCGCTATCGATCGCTCAGGTCACTGTTGCCGACGCGTGATAGGCGGGGTTGTCCCACGTACCGCTGTCGATGATATCGCGCACGGCGTCCACCGCCCGCCAGACATCGACAAAGCGCGTGTATAGCGGTGCAAAGCCGAGCCGCAGCGTATCCGGCGCCCGAAAATCGCCAATGACGCCGCGCGCAATCAAGGCCCGACACAGCGGCCATGATTGAGCATGGCTGTAGGAAACATGACTGCCCCGCACGCTGCCGTCGCGCGGTGAGACTACAGTAAATCCGCGCCCAGCGCAGCGTCCATCCATGAGTTCAATGCAATAATCCCCGAGTGCTCGCCCTTTGGCAAACAAGGCGTCGCGATCTACGTCATCGAAGGTCGCCAGGCCCGCTTCAAGCCCCGCCATCGCAAGCACCGAGGGCGTGCCACACAAAAAGCGATCGATCCCCGGTGCAGGCCGATAGCCGTCCTCGAATGCAAACGGCGCAGCATGACCCATCCAGCCCGACATCGGGGAGTTCAGCTCTGGCTGCAGTCGGCGCGCGACGTAGAGAAACGCCGGCGCGCCCGGTCCCCCGTTCAAGTATTTATAGCAGCATCCGACCGCTAGATCGGCGTCACAGCCATTGAGATCAACCGCGACCGCGCCCGTGCTGTGGCTCAGATCCCAAATGACCAGGGCACCCTTGGCATGCGCCGCGGCGGTGATGGCCGCCATGTCATAGACGCGCCCGGATTTGTAATGAACGTGGGTGAGCAAAACGACGGCGACGTGCTCGTCAATGGCGGCAATGAGCTCGCTCCCCGCCACCGTCTTCAAGCTGCAGTCGCCACGCATCGCGATGACCCCTTGCGCCATATAAAGGTCCGTCGGGAAATTTCCCGTTTCGGACAGGACAACATGACGGTCGGGGCGCGCTCCGAGTACGGCCGCGATCAGTTTGAACAAGTTTGCCGAAGTCGTGTCAGCCACAATCACTTCTCCGGGGTCGGCCCCGATCAGCGGCGCAATCCGTGCGCCCAGTCGCTGGGGCAAGCCGATCCATGCGTGTCGGTTCCAGCTCGTGATCAGGCTTTGGCCCCACTGTGCGGCGATGACATTCAGCACCGTCGCGGCGGTATGGCGCGGCAACGCGCCAAGCGAATTGCCGTCCAGGTAGATCAGCCCCTCGGGCAAGTCGAACCGCGCGCGCGCGTGGCCCACGGAGTCTGCGCGATCGCGGCGTTCCGCTTCGGCAAGCGAACAGTCGGTCATGCCAGATCGCGCAGCACAGCGCGCACGGGGGCCGCATCCATACCGGCGAGTTTCAGGGGCAGTGCGATCAGCTCGTAATCGCCCGCGCCAACGCCATCGAGCACGAGCCCTTCGAGGATGGCCATGCTGGCCGCCCTGACCGCAATGTGCGCATCCATCGTCTTCGATTCCTGGGGGTCGAGCGACGGACTGTCGATGCCGATGAGAACAATACCGCGCCCCGCCAGCAGCATGATCGTGTCCGCACTCACCGTCGCGAAAACTGCATCCCAGCTACGATGGGGAAAGCGGTCATAGGTCCGCAGCAGAATGCGTTCGGGTCCACCTGAAAGCGAAGGCATCACCATGGCTGGCGTGATCACCGATCCACACCCCCGCACGTCGATCACCCGCGCACGTCCGACATAGGCATTCAAGCTAACCGCCTCGATTGCGAGGCCATCGGGGTCGTAGTGCAGCGGCGCATCGGCGTGCGTGCCCGCGTGCGTCGAGGTCTCAAACCGCGAGACATTGACGGGACAGTCGAGGCCGTAGTGCCATGTCCGCGCCGTGCGGAACGGCGTATCCCCCGGCCATGTAGGCGTATCAGGGCTCAGCGTTTGCGTAATGTCTCGTAACATAGCCTGCTTACTGGCCGCTGGCCGCGCCGGCTGCAACCCGCTCGATTGTCGACCACGAAACGCGGGGCCGCCTGATCACCGGATGCTCAAGCCTCGCCAAAGAAGTTTCACCACTGTTGCGAGTGTCAGGACGTTTCCAACGCGATCAACCTGTCGGGGACCGTCTCTTCGGCGCAGCCATCGAAACAGTCGACGGCGGTGTTCATTTCCTGCATTCCACGCTCACCGCAGTTTGTGGCGGCATGAGAGCAGGTGTGCGAGCTTGAACGGACCGGTCAACAATACGTCGCAAGCGGCCGGTTGTGATCTTGCCATTGTCGGCGGCGGGCTCGCCGGGGGGCTTCTTGCGTATGCGTTGTCGGTCAAGCGGCCTGAACTTGACGTCCGCCTGATCGAACCTGAGATGAAGTTCGGCGGCAATCACGTCTGGTCGTTCTTTGCCGCTGACATCTCACCCGACGACAGATGGATCGTTGCCCCATTTGTCGACCATTTCTGGGACGGTTACGAGGTACGCTTTCCCGCGCACAGCCGGCGGTTCGACACCGGCTACAGCTCGATCCGTTCAGGAACTTTCGACAAGCGGCTGCGCGATCTGCTCCCGGCTGGCTGGCCGATCAACGCCGTGGCGCTCGATCTGTCGACCACGAAAGTCGTACTCGATACGCAAGTGACAATGACGGCCAAGGGCGTGATCGACGCGCGCGGGGCCGCCGACGGATCGTTTCTCGATGTGGGCTGGCAAAAATTTCTCGGGCAGGAGCTGCAGCTTGCCGCGCCGCATGGTCTGACCGCGCCGATCATCATGGACGCCAGTGTCGCGCAGGAAGATGGATTCCGCTTCGTCTACGTTCTTCCCTTTACGGCCAACCGGCTTTTCATCGAGGACACCTATTACAGCGACGGTCCAGAGATCGACCACGATATCCTCTCGTCACGTATCGACGACTATGCGCAGGCGGCGGGATGGCAGGTCACGGCAATCCTGAGCGAAGAAAGCGGTGCCTTACCCGTGACGATGGGCGGCGATTTTGAAGGATATTGGGCGTCAGGCGGCGATACAGCCAAAATTGGCATGCGCGCAGGCCTGTTCCAGGCAGCGACCGGCTACTCGCTGCCGCTCGCAGTCCGCACTGCTGCAAAAATAGTTTCGATGCAGGACTTGTCTGGCGATGCGCTCGCGCGCGCGCTGCATGACTTTGCTGCAGCAGAGTGGCGAACTGGAAGATTCTATCGCCTTCTCAACAGGATGTCATTTCGCGCTGCCGAACCGCAAGAGCGGTTTCTCATCTATCAACGCTTTTATCGCCTGCAGCCCGGGCTCATCGAACGCTTCTATGCGGGCAAATCGACACTATTTGACAAGGCGCGTATCTTGGCGGGCAAGCCGCCAGTCCCTATCGGACGCGCATTGAAGGTTCTTCAGGAGACATGAGTTGAAGCGCGTGGTAGTGATCGGGGCTGGTTTTGGCGGCCTCGCGCTGGCAATACGGCTGCAGTCGGCCGGCATCGATACAATTGTCGTGGAAAAGCGCGATAAGCCCGGGGGCCGTGGCTATCACTGGGTGAAAGAAGGCTTCACGTTCGACGCGGGCCCAACAGTGATAACCGATCCCGATTGCCTCGAACAGCTTTGGGCGCTGTCTGGACGCAAGCTTGCCGACGACGTCACGCTCATGCCGGTCATGCCGTTCTACCGCCTCAGCTGGCCCGATGGCACCAGTTTTGATTATTCGAACGACGATGCTCAGCTCAATCGAGAGATTGCCAAGCTCGACCCTGACGATGTCGCCGGATATGCCAAGTTCCTCGAATACTCGGCAACAGTCTACCGCGAGGGCTACGTGAAGCTTGGCACCGTCGCGTTTCTCGACTTCAAATCGATGGTAACCGCCGCACCGGCGCTCGTGAAGGCGCAGGCCTGGCGCTCGGTTTATTCGATGGTCTCGTCGTTTGTGAAGAACGAGAAGCTGCGCGAAGCCTTGAGTTTCCACGCACTGCTCGTCGGCGGCAATCCGATGAAAACGAGTGCCATATATGCGCTCATCCACAAGCTGGAGAAGGACGGTGGCGTCTGGTTCGCCAAGGGGGGAACCAATGCGTTGATCAGAGGCATGGTCACCCATTTTGAGCGGCTGGGAGGCGTCCTTCGCCTCAACGATGCCGTGGCCGAGATCGAGACGCAGGGAGACAAGGTCACGGGCGTGCGTACCGAAAGCGGGTGGCGTACGGATACCGATGCGGTCGCATCGAACGCAGACATCGTTCATAGCTATCGTGACCTGATGCCGAGCAATTCGCGCGCGCAGCGCGCAACCCGTAGCCTGTTGCGCAAGAAATACTCGCCGTCGCTTTTCGTCGTACATTTCGGAATCAAGGGCACCTGGCCCGGCATTCCGCACCACAATATCCTGTTCGGGCCGCGTTATGCCGGGCTGCTCAGGGATATTTACGACCACGGTGTGCTTTCGGAAGACTTCAGCCTCTATCTGCATCACCCCACTGTAACCGATCCAGAAATGGCACCGGAGGGCTGCTCGACGTTCTACGCGCTCGCGCCCGTGCCGCACGTGGGCCGATTCCCTGGTGACTGGGATGGGCATGTCGGAGAAGCTCTCAAGGAAAGGATCCTCGATGAGATTGAGCGGCGACTGATCCCGGATATCCGGTCGCGAATAATGACTGAGTTTCATTATGCACCGACCGATTTCGGGCGTGACTTGAATGCGCATCTGGGGAGTGCATTCAGCCTTGAACCCTTGTTGACCCAAAGCGCCTTTTTCCGCGTACACAACCGCGACGATGCGATTCCCAACCTCTATTTCGTTGGCGCCGGTACGCATCCAGGCGCTGGTATCCCGGGCGTTGTCGGTAGTGCGAAAGCGACAGCGGCATTGATGCTGGAGGACATGAGGTGAAACGCCTCGCAGTCTATTGCGGTTCGGCTTCTCCTGTTAATCCTGTCTATGTCGAAGCCGCCCGTTCGGTGGGCGAAGCGCTCGCCACGCGCGGGATCGGGTTGGTTTATGGCGGTGGGCGGCTCGGGCTGATGGGAGCTGTCGCCGACGCAGCCTTGGCTTGTGGCGGCGAGGTGATCGGTATCATCCCGCAGGCGCTCGTTGATGCCGAAGTCGCGCACCACGGTTGCACCGAATTACACGTCGTCTCGGGCATGCATGAACGCAAGGCACTGTTCACCGATCTCTCGGACGGCTTTATCACGCTGCCCGGTGGTGTTGGAACGATGGACGAATTGTGGGAAGCGATCAGCTGGGCACAACTGGGTTACCACGAAAAGCCTGTCGGGCTACTCAACGTGGCTGGGTTCTACGATGGGCTGATCGCATTCAACGCCCATATGATCGATGTTGGTTTCATCCGCGCGCACCATGCCGGAATCATGATCGCCGAGCGCGACCTTGGCAAACTGCTCGACCGAATGGCGACCTATCGGCCTCACGAGACGATCTTTGGAATGACTGCTGCCCAGCTGTGACTGATCGCGCCGCCATCGTCGCGGCGGCGGCGGACTCGATTGCGCGGGGTTCCAAGTCGTTCGCGCTCGCTTCCAAATTATTCGACAAGACGACCCGCGAACACGCGTGGCTCTTGTACAGCTGGTGCCGCCGCTGCGACGATCTCGCTGATGGCCAAGACCACGGTGGTGAGCGCCAGATCGTCGTCGACCCGATGGCGCGCCTCGGCACGATCCGCTTTCTCACCAACGCCGCACTCGACGGACAGGCGACCGGCGATCTTGCCTTCGACGCGCTCGGACTGGTCGCGCGGGAATGCGGCATCCCTCGCCGCTTCGTCGACGACCATATTGCCGGATTCGCGCTCGACGCCGAAGACTGGCAGCCGCGTACCGAACATGACCTGCTGCGCTATTGCTACCATGTCGCGGGTGTAGTGGGCTGCATGATGGCGGTTGTCATGGGTGTCGATGCGCGTGACGAAGACACGCTCGACCGTGCATGCGACCTCGGACTGGCGTTCCAGCTCGCAAACATAGCACGCGACATCAGCGAGGACGACGTGGTCGGCCGGTGTTATCTGCCCGTCGACTGGCTCGTCGAAGCCGATATTCAGCCCGGTGAACATATGCGGCCCCATTTCAGAAGCCGCCTTGCTGATATGGCATGGTGGCTGGCGAACATGGTCGGCGAATATGAGACGTCGGCACGCGTCGGCGCAAGAACTCTGCCATTCCGCTCGCGCTGGGCAGTGCTCGCCGCGGCCGGAATCTACGGTGATATTGCCCGCAAGGTCGATGCATTGGACCACGCGGCCTGGGACCACCGCGTTGCGACGACCAAGCTCGAGAAAGCCGGCTGGGTGGTCCAGGCATTGGGTCAAGCCGTCATCAATCGCCCAATGACGGTCGGTCGCGCCGGGCTGTGGGAGCGGCCAAAAAACTGAGGGTGAACGCCGCGGCAACGGCGCGGCACACAGTCCTGACCGAGCGCATCTGCGCACAGGATTGACGCGCAACACTGGCAATTTTTCTCTTCAGGGTCAGAGTGACCGTCCAAATCTACGACCTGTCCCGACACCAAGCTTCGACCCCATTTCAGCTCGGCTTGACGCACGCTCGGCCCGAAAGAAGCCGCAAACGATCAATTTCGCGCCCACGCCGCCCACGCCGTCACCGCTCCGGCTCGAAAGAAGTATCGACGAGCCAACTCAAGGCGGTGGCGGGGATAACGGCGGCGTCAAGGAAGACACCCCAGAACAATCCGTTGAACTCTTCGCAGGCGTGTGGAACCCAACCGCCGTGGTCAGTCGCGATTGCAGAACAAACGACGCCGAGCAGTCCCATGCCGGTAAAACCTCCATAGGCACGGTTCATCGCTCGGCTGCGCAGCTGGAGTTCGTATTCGTCCAGTAAACTCGGAGCTTCTGCGACAGTTCGCTGCAAGGACGCATTGCCCGCATTGCCTCATCCTGATTGTCGCGCAACACAGTTTGGAGCGTCGCTGCTGCGTGCTAATCAAACCCACGTTCGAAAGCCTGGCTTGCTAGGGACACTGGCCATTCGGCCACCAATCGATGCTCGTTGTCGATCTGACGGAGGATCGGATCTGACAGCGAGCACCCCGACGCTCGTGTCAGCAGCTTCAGCAGGCAATCTGTCGCGGCAATCGTATTGCGGCGCATCCGAAGTCCGCAGCGTGATTGGCGTCTTTCAAGCGGAGGCAACGCCTTCGCGTGCAGAATTTTAACCGGACTTACAACGCTGACGCAGCCCCGTCTCAGGGTCGGTTCTTAGCCGTCACTTCGATAGAGAGCGGCTTTCTGCCGACGATATACCGCTGCAGGACGCGCTTGACGTCCAAAGCTGTGATTTGCTCGATACCGCTGATTTCGTCTCGGAAATAGGGCGGCGACCGCGGATCGCTCAACGACCTCAGAACGCGTGAATCCCAGTACGGGTTCGTTTCGCGAGCCTTCAGGCGGGCAGATACAATGGGCCGCTTGGCTCGCGCGATCGCATCGTCGGTGATGGGCGATGCGACGAGCGCACGCAACTCGTCGTTCAAAAACTGTTGAAACTGACTGAATTTCTCGGGTGGCACCTCGATGCCGGCTAGAAAATAGCCGTTGCCGGGTAGGTCGACGTCAGACACCGAGGAGGCAAACGGGGAATAGGTCAGTCCCAGTTTCTCCCTCACGGTATCGACCAGACGGTCGGACAGGAGTGCGCGAGCAACTTCAAGGGCATAGCTGTCAGTGGGCGCGCTATAATAGTCCGTGGTCGGCCATAACTGAACATTCACCGCCTGGTCGACCCGACCGCTGTGGGTGACGACGATAGGCGCGCCGCTTGGTGGGATGGGGACAACACGCGCTTTGTACAGCAAAGCTCGCGGTATCGGCGCAGGCGGCAACGCCCCAAACGTCCCGGCGACCGAGGCAATTACGTCATCAACACCGACGTCCCCGACGACGACAACGTCAGCGGGCATGGCCGTCGCCTTCTTGAGCAGCGTTTGCAGGTCGGCCGCAGTCGCGGCAGCAACGTCGTCGTCATTGGGGATCGATTTCCACCGCGTATCGCCATTGTGCGTGATCGGCCCGAGTGCGCGCGACATAACGGTCAGCGTATTACTGTTGATTGCCGCGAGCTGGGCGCCAATCAGCCCCTTAACCCGCTCGACGGCGTCGGGTCGATAAGCTGCGTCGGTGTAATAGGCAGCCAGCAGTTGTAATTGAAAGGGTAGTTCGGCCTTTCGCGTTTCGCCGCTCATCAGGAAGTCTGTGTCGCGCATCGTGAGCGACGCAGAGACGTTGTGCCCTTCCAACGCCCGCTGCATCTGCGTCCATGAAAGTTTTTTCGTCCCTCCCTGCAGCCATGCAGGCGCCCCGAACGCGAGGAGCCACTGGCTACCCGGGTGCTCTGGGCGCATTCCGACAATTCCTTCGCCAAACGACACACGTACACTCGCACCTCCTGCAACGAAGGTCGTCGGCTTCACGGCGAGGCGCGTTCCGTTCGCAAACTTTACGATCGTGATTCCCGACCCATCGGCAACACTGCGCTCGATGACGCGACCGGGCGCACCAAAACCCGCATAGGGCCACGCCACGTTTGCAGTCGCAACGCTGGCGGCAAGCGGCGCGGCGAAGGCTTGACGCACCACCGCAGTCAAAGCGGCGTCGTCACCAGATGTGGAATCGGTGGACGAACGGAAGGCGAGAGGGCCAACCCCCGTAAATGCCCGCCGATATGCTTCGGTCAGGGATGCAGGCGTTGCCGCTGCCGCACTCTTGTCGAACGATTCCAGGTCCTGTCCCGGACTGGTGTAGACCGAATCGTCCTGTGCGCTTTCGACCAACCCATCGACGATGACAGCGTCGGTTCGCGTGGCTGCGGCATCGGCCGCCGCTTTAAAGCTGGGGCGGGTGAGCGCGACGACGCGTGTCACATCCGGCGCGCTGATCCCGTCACGCGCGAGCCGGCGTTGTTCGTCGACGATCGCAGCAGCAGCTTCGCGCCACTTGCCCGGCGCCGGCACCGCCGCGATTATGGTTTGCTCCGCCACGCCGAAAGACTCATTGGCGTGCGCTGAAGCGACGCTGAACGGCGCGCCGGGCGCCTGAGACCTCTCGCGTAACCTGAGGTTGAGCACGGTCAGCGCAAGGATACGCGCGATCTGATCCTTCTCTTTTGCTTCAGTATCGGCCCGCGCATCGAGCGGCCGGGTCCAGGTCACGGAGAGCTGATCGATCGCGCCCGGACCAACGTACGTCTTCGCCGTGACGGCGCCAACGTTCGGCGAATACGCAACGTGGGAATCAGCCGGACCGGCCCCTCTCCAATCGGCGAAAGTCGCTTTCAGCTGCGCCTCGACTGCGACCGGGTCCACGGCGCCGACGACGGCGATCGTAGTGTTCTCGGGTCGGTAGTTTGCTTCATAAAAGCGCCGAATGCGCACGGACGTAACGGCCTTGATGGTATCGATCGTCCCGATCGGAAAGCGCTCGGAGACTTTGGTGCCGGCCAAGGTCAGAGCGGTTTGGGCCTCCAACGCCTTCAACGCGCCCGAGGCGCGCAGGCGCTCTTCGGAGAGGATCACACCGCGTTCAGCGTCGACGGTAGCCTCATCAATTTTTAGGCGACCGCCGATTTCCCGGAACAGCATAAGTCCCGTCGTCAGTGAGGTTACGTCAGCGTTCGGAAAGTCGAACTGGTACACCGTGTGGTCAAAGCTCGTTCCGGCATTCGTATCGGCGCCAAAGCGCAATCCCAGCCGTTCCAGCATTCGCACCGTCTCGCCGTCTCGCACATTGGCGCTTCCTCGGAACGCCATGTGTTCAAGGTAGTGCGCGAGTCCGCGCTCCTCATCGCGTTCGGAAAGTGACCCCGCGCCAATCAACATGCGCACCGACAATGCATTTTTGGGCGTATCGTTGTGTCGGATGGCATAGCGTAAGCCGTTGGCAAGCCGCCCGAAGCGAACCTGCGGATCTGCAGTACGACCCGTGTAGTCTTGGGCCCAAACGCCATCCTGCCGATTAGGTCCCACAGGAGATGCTTGCTGACCATAGGCCGGCAGAACGACCGCAAATGCAGAGACTGCAGCCAGTAGATGGATTCGTATTTTCATGTTGATTCGCCACCCCTTTTTTCGCTTATCAAAAAGCAAAATAGTTACCGATTACAAGCTGCAGCAAAAGCTTGTTTTAATCCAAGCTAGCCATGCTTCGTTCGCGGATTTCTTCCAACTGCTTTTTCAAACCAATTTAGCGCTGCTAATGAGCACGTCCGAGCCGAACATCGAGCGTAGCATCCGCCAGCTTGTCCCGATGTTCCAATGTGTCGCCCCACGTAAGCCGCGTGCTGGCGCCGATATACGTCCGTTTTTGCGCTGTCACGCAGAGGTATCGTAGTGCTGTCGTTCGAACGCGGCGTGAACGTTGGCCACGGTTGATGCGCCTTTCGTAGAACTGATCTGGGCGCGAGCCCGATCCTCGTGCGGATTTTCGTTTCCCTATCACGCCAGTTACGGTCGGAAGATGTCTTCGATCTTGAGGCCGAACACTTCGGCGATGGTGAACGCGAGTGGCAGGCTGGGGTCGTACCGGCCATTCTCGATCGCATTCACCGTCTGCCTAGAGACCGAAAGCACCTCGGCGAGATTGCCCTGGCTCCACGCGCGGCCGGCACGCAGTTGCTTGATCCGGTTGTTCACCGGTAGCGTCGCTGAGCGAGGACCATGCCCAGTCCCCACAATATCCCCATAATCGGCCACACGGCGAACGCCCGGAGATACGGCAGCCCTGCCCCTTCGGCGAAACCCCACCCGAAAGTGATGAGAGCGGTGCCGAGGAAGGAGATCGCGATGGCGTCGAACTGGATGCGGCGTTGCATCTCGTCCATGCGCCATAGCCGCCGCAGTACTGCCCATGCCACGGCGAGCGCGCCGATCATCGGGATCAGGTTGATAACAAGTTTCAGCGCACCGATCGGTTGTGCTGCGCGCTCGACTGCATTGGCGCCCACAAGAAGGATGGCATAGAGCCCGAGCGCCCCGCCCAGCTCAACAAAATACTGCTTTGATCGGTACATGGCAACGTCTCCTGTAAAAGTACCTTTACACAGAACCGACGATTGTGTCAAGCACCCTTTCCAATGTTGCGTTACGATCTTCCCGCGAAAGCGGCAGAATCGATCAACGATTGGAACGCGGCTGAAGCGCAGGAGAAAGGGCGCCAAGCCGTTCACGTCGCCGCCGGCGTTCGAAGCCGCGCAGTGCATGGACGTGATCCTTGGCGGCGAAGGGTAAATTGACGGTCGCGCACCGGGCGGCCTTGTGGGCGTGCGCGCCGCGTGGGTCGAGCCCCTCGTCGAGGACCGGGGTGCTGGGCGGGCGAGCGGGCCAAGACCGGACAGACAGACACAGCGAGCGTTCAGCTGGCTCGCCAAGAATGCGGCTGCGAGTACCGAATGGAAGCGCCTCCACCATTCGCCGGGTTTCGTTTCGGACCAAGCGTAAGCTTGAGACCAGAGGATTTCCGCGCGTTCGGGTAGTTCCGAAAACAATATAAAAGATGGTGCCCGGGGACGGGGTCGAACCGCCGACACTGCGATTTTCAGTCGCATGCTCTACCAACTGAGCTACCCGGGCACGTGCGCGAGGCGACGCGAACGCGGGCCTATAGCGAGGCCTGGTCGTCCCTGTCCAGCCCAACAGAATCCATGGCTTCTTCGGCGGGAGGCCCCGGAATGCGATAGCCGTCGCTGAGCCATTGCAGCAGGTCTCGGTCACGACATCCTTTCGAGCAAAACGGCGCGAACGCCGCACTGGCGGTGCTCTCGCAAAAGGGACACGGTTTAGGCTGGCTCGGCATGGCCGCCTAACATGGCAAGCGCAGGATCGCCGCGCAAGTCGACACGACCACCCAAAATCCGACCCAGCGTCTCCGTCCAGTCAGGGTGTAAGGTCAGCACGGCAACTAAAGCGGGGTGTGCAACCAGCGTGATCGATCCGATCAGTTGTGAACGCGCTGCGCGTCGTAGCAGCGCACGCGCGGCATGGCCGGCTCGATCGCTTTGAATATGTTCGATCAGCGAGGCACGTGCACGCGGTCGCACCACCTGCATAAAACCGAATCCGTTGACAGCAGTACGTTCGAACGGCGGGGGCAATGCCGCGTCGAATGCATCCCCGAGCGCAATCCGCTCCGCCTTTCCGGCCAGCGTGGGGAAATCCACGCCAATGGATCCTGCAATCCCCAGCCGCCGGATCGCATGCCCGACGGCATCGGCTGCTGCGAAAGCCAATGCAGCGGGCGGCAAGTGGCCGTCCACATCGATGACCGTCATTGCCGGAGTGGGCGAAATCACAAGTGTACCGCCGGAAAAATCGACAATACCCGATCCGGCCGACTCCAGTACTTCGCTCCAGCCCCTGTCCTCGAGCCGGTCGCCTTCGAGACGGGCGACTTCCACAACGCGAAACGCCGACGCAGCGAGACGCGCACGCAGGTCTAACCCTTCGGCGGGTTCCTGACCCTCCGCGGGACGTGCCTTGGGACGTTTGGTGCGGCCGGGTTCGGCAATCGCCTCGCGCACGACCTCGATGCAGACAACCGAACCTTGGGTCCATTCGCGCCCCAAGGGTTCAACGAGTACCTCGATACCATCGCTGAGGCCGACGACACCCCGGACGCGTGGTATCAAGATCTGGATGAGACGCCCCTTGGCTACAGTGCCGGGCCGAGGCTGCACGCCACTGGTTTCGATTACTGCTTCGATTATTGCGCCATCTTCGACAAGCGCCGCCCGCGCCTCGCCGATCCCGGCTTCGTAGAGCCACTCAGCCAAGGCTGATTCCGCTCGCCAGCAGCAGGCCTCGCGTTTCATAGAGCGGCAGACCGACGACACCCGAATGGCTACCTGACAAGAAACGGACAAATGCCTCGGCTCGACCCTGGATGGCATAGCCTCCAGCCTTCCCGGACCATTCACCCGCCGCCAGATAAGCATCTATCTCGGCAACGGTCAGGTGCTTGAACGTCACGATCGTGTCCGACAACCGTTCGCGCAGCCGACCAGTGGGATCGACAACTGCGACAGCTGTCAGGACATGGTGGCGGCGCCCCGACAGCAGCGACAGGCATTGGCGTGCTGCTGCTTCATGCTCCGCCTTGGGCAGGATACGGCGCCCCACAGCCACAACGGTATCGGCGGCAAGTACGGCCCTGTCCGGATGGCGCACGGCGACCGCCAAGGCTTTCTCGCGGGCGAGACGCGCTGCGTGATCGCGCGGGCGCTCTTGGACCTCGGGTATCTCGTAGATATCGGCCGGATCGACCGCGTCGGGCACCACGCCGATCCGCGCAAGCAAATCGAGCCGCCGAGGGGATGCGGAGGCAAGTATCAGCGGCATGGCTGCGCCGCCCAACGCATTGTTCAGGACGGACCAGGGCCGCCGCGGCCTGGCATGAAACGATAAGTGATCCGACCTTTGGTCAAGTCATAAGGCGTCATTTCGACAAGCACGTCGTCGCCGGTCAACACGCGAATGCGATTCTTGCGCATCTTGCCGGCAGTATGGCCGAGCACTTCATGGTTGTTCTCCAGCTTCACGCGAAACATCGCATTGGGCAAGAGCTCGACAACCGTGCCGCGCATTTCGAGAAGTTCTTCCTTGGCCATGCGGCTTTTTTCACCTGAAAGTCATAAAGTTGGCTGCCCTTAGCGCCGCAGCCCAAAAAAGGGAAGGCAGTGGACGCAGACGAACTCGAGGGGGATTTTACTTCGTCAAGAGCGCTTGCCTGCTTCCATGAACTGCAGCCAGTCGCCCCGTGGGTGGGTGCTGGTCGCCCAGCGCGTGCTCGATATATCTTACCGGTTTACCGGTCGTTTTAGGCGGACGACCCTGCGCCGAGACTGCGGCGCACTTGGCTAGAAGGCAACACCACAGTGCGCCCGGAACGATGGGTTGAGATCGGTGCTAACCCAAGCTTCTTTGTATCTGAGGGTGCGTTCCATAAGACATGCCAAGTCTGGGACAAGAAAAAACCCGCCGACGTTACCACCGGCGGGTTTCGACAACCCTAATTTGCGTAACGGCTACATCGCCGTATGACCCGCGAGCGCTGCCAGCAAGAGCAGCGCAACGATGTTCGTGATCTTGATCATCGGGTTGACCGCCGGACCGGCCGTGTCCTTGTACGGGTCGCCGACAGTATCACCCGTGACGGCCGCCTTGTGGGCTTCGCTACCCTTGCCACCGTGATGGCCATCCTCAATATATTTCTTGGCATTGTCCCACGCGCCGCCACCCGAGGTCATCGAAATTGCGACAAACAGGCCGGAGACAATCACGCCGAGCAGCAACGCACCAAGAGCCGCGAACCCGGCAGCCTGATCGGCTACCGCGGTAATCACGAAATAGACCACGATCGGGGCGAGGACCGGGAGCAGCGACGGCAAGATCATTTCCTTGATTGCTGCCTTGGTCACCAGGTCGACAGTACGGGCGTAGTCGGGCTTCACCTCGTACGTCATGATGCCGGGGTTCTTGGCAAACTGATCGCGCACGTCCTTGACGACTTCGCCGGCTGCGCGGCCCACTGCCGTCATGCCCATCGCACCAAAGAGGTAAGGCAGCAGTGCGCCAAGAAGGAGGCCAACGATAACGTAGGGATTTTCGAGGCTGAAATCGACCGTCAGTTTGGGAAAGAACTCGCGCAAATCAGTCGTGTATGCCGCAAACAGCACGAGGGCCGCCAGCGCTGCCGAACCAATGGCATAGCCCTTGGTCACCGCTTTCGTTGTGTTGCCGACCGCGTCAAGCGCGTCAGTTTTTTCGCGGACGCTATCGTCCATGCCCGCCATTTCTGCGATGCCACCGGCATTATCCGTAACAGGACCATAAGCATCGAGCGCCACAACCATGCCGCCCAGCGCCAGCATTGCGGTCGCCGCAAAAGCGATACCGATCAGGCCCGCTAGCTTGAACGCGATGATAATGCCGACCACGATTACCAACGTCGGGAGCGCCGTCGCCTCGAGGCTGATCGCCAGTCCCTGGATGACATTTGTACCGTGGCCCGTCTCGGACGCCTTGGCAATTGAGCGCACGGGGCGATAATTGGTGCCCGTGTAATATTCGGTAATCCAGATCAAGAGGCCCGTGATCACCAGCCCCAGGAACATGCAATAGAACAGCGTGCGGCCGGTAAAGCCGCCGGTGCCATCGACGCTTGCGCCAATTACATTTTCCATGCCGCCAAGTGACGCGCTGGTTGCAAACCAGATCGCAGGAACCGACAGGACCGCGGTGACCAGGAACCCCTTGTACATCGCGCCCATGATATTCTTTGATGCACCAAGACGGACAAAATAGGTACCGATGATCGAAGTAATGACGCAGACGCCGCCCACCAACAGCGGCAGAGTCATGAGCGCCTTCAGCTCAGCCGCGCTGGTGGTCGCTGCCATCGTGAGTGCAAGCAGGACCATGGTGGCACCGAAAGTCACGACATAGGTTTCGAACAGATCAGCGGCCATGCCTGCGCAATCACCGACGTTGTCGCCCACGTTATCTGCAATGACGGCCGGGTTGCGGGGGTCATCCTCGGGAATACCGGCTTCGACCTTGCCAACGAGATCGGCTCCGACGTCGGCGGCCTTTGTAAAGATGCCGCCGCCGAGCCGAGCGAAGATCGACACCAAAGATGCGCCAAGCGCCAGTGCGGTCAGGGCGGTGATGACGGTGCGGTTGTTGGCCGCAAGTCCCGCAACATCGACAAGATAATAAAAGAACCCGGCAATGGCGAGGAGCGCGAGACCCGCCACCAGCATGCCGGTGATCGCACCCGCGCGAAAGGCCATGGTCAGACCTTGCTGCAAGCCTTCGGAAGCCGCCTGGGCAGTGCGCACATTGGCGCGGACCGAAATGTTCATCCCGATAAACCCGGTCGCACCCGAAAGTACCGCACCGAGCACGAAGCCGACCGCGGACGTCATGCCCAAGAAGACCCCGACGAGAACTGCAACGATGACGCCAACAATGGCGATCGCGCGATACTGACGCGTCAGATAGGCTTGAGCACCTTCCTGGATCGCGGCACCAATTTCCTGCATCTTGGCATTGCCCGGCGAGGCGCTGAGCACCTGACGGCTCGTTACAATGCCGTAGAGTACAGCTGCAAAGCCGCACAAAATGGCGATCAGTACGAAATTCATGGAAGACCTTCCCTGCGATGTGCCCGCGCATTAGCCCCGCGCAGATTGTCGGTTGCGCCTATAGGGGGGCGGAACGCCCGAAGGCAACCTTATTGACCGTGCTCCCATCCCAGCCGGTTGGGCAGCGGGACCGCCCCGTTGGCATCGACAAGGGTGAGACCCTCGCCGATAGAAAAAAAGCCTATGCGTGTCGCGGCGACCGGCGGGTGGAACCCGGTAGACGCGGCGAACAGCAGTTCATAGTCGTCGCCGGCCGTAATAGCCGCCATCCGGTCGCCCACAATGGGGACAGCATCGAGGTCGATCTCGATCGCGAGTCCACTGGCCGCGGCCATCCGCTGCGCGTCGATCAGCAAGCCGTCGGACACGTCCATCATCGCGTGCACCAATGATGCGAGAACCTGTCCTTCGACTAGACGCGGCGTGGGGCGGCGGAAGGCGGCAAGATGATCGGGGTCGCCCCTCAGCCCAAGTCCAGCGCGCCCGATAACCCCGGTGACAAAAAGCCCATCACCCGCGCGAGCGCCCGTTCGCGATGGAGCAATCCTCGCCTGCCCCACTGCTGTCAGGGATAGCACGCGCGGCCCCTTGACCGTGTCCCCGCCCAGCAACGGGACGTCGAACGCCGCGAGTGCCGCGCCGAGCCCGCTCACGAACCGAGCATCCCAATCGGCGTCTCCAAGCGGAAATCCGAGGAGGACGCCCAAAGGCGTGGCGCCTTTGGCCGCCAGGTCGGACAAATTCACCGCCACCAGCTTCCACGCGACATCGTTTGCCGGATCGCTGGGTAGAAAATGGACGCCCTCGACCAGCACATCATGCGTCAGAACGAGGTTGCTGGCTCCGGAAAGTGCAAGCACGGCCGCGTCGTCGAGAAAGCCGCGCGCCGCAGGGTTGGTGGCAAGCGGACGAAGAAGCGCGAGGAAATCGGCCTCAGTCACGTCAGCCGTCGGACACCCGTTCGATGTCGGCCCCCACTGCCGACAGTTTCTCTTCGAGCCGCTCGTACCCGCGATCCAGATGGTAGACGCGCTGGACCTGGGTTTCGCCTTCCGCCGCCAGTCCCGCGATAACCAGCGACATCGAGGCGCGCAGATCGGTCGCCATCACCGGTGCGCCCGTCAGCATTTCGACGCCGCGCACCATGGCCGAGCGCCCCTTGACGGTGATGTCAGCCCCCATGCGTGTCAGCTCGGGCACGTGCATGTAGCGGTTCTCGAAGATTGTTTCGGTGAGCATCGACGCGCCGTCGGCTTTGCAAAGCATCGCCATGAACTGAGCCTGCATATCGGTCGCAAAGCCTGGATAGGGTGCCGTTGAGAGCGTTAATGGACCCAGATGCCCGTTCGCCGACACCGTCACCATACCTCTGTTGACCGTGACCGTGACCCCAGCCTCGCGCAGCGCGTCGAAGGTGGCACCCATTTGGTCTGGATTAGCGCCGATCAGATCCACTGATCCGCCCGTGATGGCAGCAGCACAGGCATAGCTGCCCGCCTCGATCCGGTCGGGCATCACCGCATATGTGGCCCCGTGCAGCCGGTCACGACCCTCGATGGTCAAGGTATCGGTACCCACCCCGTCTATACTCGCGCCCATTGCCGTCAGACAGTTGCAAAGATCGACGATCTCGGGCTCGCGCGCCGCATTTTCGATGATGCAGGTGCCCTTGGCGAGAACGCCAGCCATCAACGCATTTTCAGTCGCACCCACCGACACGACTGGAAAGCGGACAGTTCCACCAGGCAAGCGCCGGCCTGGCGCTGTCACCTTCACATACCCGTGCGTAATTTCGATCTCGGCGCCGAACGCCTCGAGTGCCTTTAAATGCAGATCGATCGGTCGGGTGCCGATGGCGCAACCGCCGGGAAGCGATACCGTCGCCTCGCCCATCCGAGCCAGCAAGGGCCCGAGCACAAGGATCGACGCGCGCATCTTTCGCACGATGTCGTAGGGCGCGGTGGTCGAGGTGACATGGCCGGCACGCATCGTCATGACCCGCCCGAAGTCCTCGGGCCGTGCGCCCTCAATCGAAGTCGACACGCCCAGCTGATTCAGGAGGTGACCAAAGCTGTCGACATCGGCGAGACGGGGGAGATTGCGCAGCGTCAGCGGCTCGTCGGTCAGGAGCGCGCACGGCATCAGCGTGAGCGCGGCGTTCTTGGCTCCCGAAACGTGGATACGGCCGGACAACTTGTTGCCGCCGCGAATGAGAATACGATCCATGCGGGCGGGTTAAGCGGGACCGTCCGCCTGCGCAAGCGTGCCTCAAAGGTTGGGATTACGGTTTCGCGTCGCGCTCGGCGGCGTGCAGCAATCGCTCGTATTCTTCGCCCATTTCGGCATGAACCTGTGCCACTGCTCGGTCTGTTGCATCCTTTCGCGCTCGCGTTCTTCTCGCGCCCGTCGGGCATAATATTCCTTGTCAATTGCTGTCACGACCGCTTCCCTTCATGGGCGCCTCCACGAGGACGTTGCGGCAGTGTTTCGAAAATCGCTTCGGTCAAACAACATAGATCAACTGTGAAACGCGAACCTGCCGTTAAGGAAAGCAACCATGCTAACACCAAAATACCTGATGGGTCGCCACCGCGAAGAGTTGAGCACCATGGACATCGGCGTTCTTGAGAACTCAGTCGGGTCAATTCTGACGGTTGAGGTTCGCCGTAACATCGTCCGACACGGCGACCGTGTCGAACGCAGCATGCTCCTCGTCGACAGGTTCGTCTGCCGTTATATGGATGGGCTCGACGGCAGCCGCCAGCTGGTCGCGCTTAATGTCGCCGGCGATTTTGTCGGCCTGCATAGCTAGCCGATGCGTCAGCTCGACCATAACGGGGCGACGCTTACGACTTGCACGGTGGCTGCCTTTTCTCACGAAGCCGTCTGCCGCATGGTAGTCGACCATTCCAATCTTGGCCGGCTGTTGTGGTTCAGCACTCTGCTTGACGCGGCGATGCGTCGTGAATGGGTTTTTCGGCTGGGTCGGCTTGGTACGAGCGGTCGCATTGCGCATTTCTTTTCTGAAATCGCGCACCGCTTGCAGATGGTAGGCATCAGCGACGGACTGAAATCTGCTCTCGCTGTGCAGCAAGCCGACCTGGCACCGGCCTGCGGAATGACTAACGTTCGCGCCGACCGCGTTGTGAGCGAGCTTCGCCAGCGCGGTGTGGTAACGTTTACCGGTGGGAATGTAGACGTGCACGACATTGGCGCGCTTCACGCGATCGCAGAATTCGACGAGCGGTATCTCTACCCGTCGCCGCGTTGAGGCCCGGTCAGGCTTTTTCGAGCGTACACTGCAGCGGGTGCTGCTGGGTGCGTGCAAAGTCCATCACTTGCGTAACCTTTGTTTCAGCAACTTCGTAGCTGAAGATCCCGCATACGCCGACTCCCTTCTGGTGGACGTGAAGCATGACCCGCGTCGCGTCTTCCAAGCTCATTCGGAAGAAGCGTTGCAAGCACAACACGACAAATTCCATCGGCGTATAATCGTCGTTGAGCATCAAAACCTTGTACGGTTGAGGCTGCTTTGTGCGCGTGCGCGTCCGCGTGGCGACGCCCGCCCCGGTGCCGCGTCCCTCGTCGCCTTGTCGATCGTCTGAAGCCATATTGAGAGTCATCCTGTTATCGCAGATATGGCAAAGCTGGGTAACTCGACAAGGGCAACGGACAAAGAAAAGGCCGCACCGGTGTCCCGATGCGGCCCGACTGTGTTGTTATCGCGTTCGCTCAGGCGGCAATCGTCGTCTTCACTTTTTCGGCAGCCACAGCAAGGCGGTTCGAAATCGGCTGGGAGATCTCGCCGATAAGCTTGAGATAGCTTTCGGTGAACTTTGAGCCCTCGGCAACGAGCGCGTCGAGTGCCTGCTTGGCAACATCGCCCTGCAGCTGGAAGAACTCGGTGGGTGATTTGACGGCAGCGAACTGCTTGGCCGTCGCATTGGCCTTTTCGACGGCGCTGCGACCATACTCAGCCGAATACTTGGCGAATTCCTCTGCGCCCTTGGCCGCGACGCGGCCCGAAGCGACCATTGCCTCAACGTTGCCCTTCGAGAACTCGACGAGATCTTCGATGGCTTTCGTGCTCTTCGACATTGCGTCCTTGGCACGGGTGTTCATATCGCCGAACATGACTGTGGCACGCTGCTGCATGTCTTCAGTCGCGGTCTTGATCGTGTCGTTCATGGTAATTCCTTTCATGGAAACCGCAGCCATAACAGGGGTAGCGGCAAGTTTTTCTGTTTCGGGTTTGGGCTCAACGGTTTCGAGCTTGGCCGTCTCAACCTTGAGCGGTGCGATCGAAACCGCCTCGACCTTGGGCTCTTCGATCTTGGCAGCCTTGATCTGGGGCAACTCAACCTTTGGTAGAACATCTGCAGGAGCACCGATCTTGTCTTGAGCCGCAGTGACGGGTGCCTTCGCCGTGGTCGGTGCGTTCTTGTGGACCGTTGCCGGCACAGCCTTCACGATCACCGGGATTGCGACCGCGGGCTTGGCCAATGGCCGCTCAGCCGCGATCTGTTTGGCGACGACGGGGGCAGTCGCCACTGGCTTGACGGGTGCAGCACCATCAGGCTTTGTGCCCTTGGTCACTGACTTTTTCGGCGTCGGAACTTCGGCCACGATGGCCTCCCACCAGTTATGTTGCAACGCACAATATACTGCCGTGTTTCATGATTGCAAGCGATATGTTGCAGTGCAACATAATTGTCATATCCTGCGGATCCCTGCCTTGTGACCAAGCCGGCCAGACTGGGTTCAACGCGACTTGACGTAGCGTCCGGGCGCGTCTTCGATTACTGCCAGACTGCCTTGGCCAGGCACCCGGGCCCCATCTGCGGCGATCTCGCGTGCACCGAGTTCGCGGATCCACGAAATCCAGTCGGGCCACCAGCTGCCTTTGACTTCGGTGGCACCGCGCACAAAGTCGTCGAGCCCCGTCATCGGCCCGTTGACCCAATGCTGGTATTTTTGAGCGGCCGGCGGGTTGACAACGCCCGCTATATGTCCCGAACCTGCCAGCACGAAGCGCAACGGGCCGCGTAGATGATCTGTCAGTTTCCACACGCTCGCGAGCGGCGCAATATGGTCCTCGCGGCCGGCCTGAACATAGGCTGGGGTTTCGATCCTGGTTAGATCGATTGGCTCCCCAAGCGCTGACAGCGCGCCCGGCATAACGAGAAGGTTGTCGCGGTAAAGATCGGTCAGATAGGCCTTGTGCCATTTAGCAGGCAGGTTTGTTACGTCGCCGTTCCAGTGCAGCAGGTCGAACGATGGATACGCTTTGCCGAGCAGGTAATTGCTCACGACTGTGTTCCAGATCAGGTCTTTGCCGCGCAGCAAGTTGAACGTCAGCGCGAGATAGCGCCCGTCGAGGAACCCGTTGGTCGTCAGCTTGTCGATCATCGCCAGATTGGCGTCGTCGATGAAGTTGAGCAGCTCACCAGCTTGGCTGAAATCGACTTGGGCGGTAAAAAACGTCGCAGATTTAACGCGCTTGGCTTTGCCTTTCGCCGCCATCACCGCAAGCGTCGCGGCGAGCGTGGTTCCCGCGACGCAATATCCAATAGTATGAACCGACTTCACGCCCAGCAGATCGCGGACCGTGTCGATCGCATCGATCTGGGCCGCAATGTAATCGTCCCAGATTACCTCGGCCATCGTCGCATCTGCCGACTTCCAACTGACCATGAAAACAGTCAGTCCCTCGGCGACCGCCCATCGGACGAAAGATTTTTCAGGAGCGAGGTCGAGGATGTAGAAGCGGTTAATCCACGGCGGGAAGATCACCAGCGGCGTATTCGCCACGGTCGGCGTTGTCGGCGCATACTGAATCAACTGATAAAGCGGCGTTTCGTAAATTACTTTTCCTGGCGTCGTCGCGATGTTGACGCCGACTTCGAAGGCCGTTGCCGACGTATGCGTTAATTGCCCGCGCTGCATGTCGGTCATGAGATGCTGGAACCCGGCAGCGAGGCTCGCGCCGTTAGTCTCCAGTGCGCGATCGAGCACAATTGGGTTTGTGAACGGCGAATTGGCTGGCGACATCGCCTCGACCACTGTGCGCATTGCAAAGGTCATCCGCGCCTTATTCTCGGCATCCCCCGGCAACTGATCGACTGCTGTCATCATCGCGTCGGCCATGATTGCATAGCCTTGTCGCATCAGGTCGAAGACCGGGTGATCCCATTCAGGCCCGGCAAAGCGCTTGTCGTTGAGGTCGACCTTGTCGCGATTTACCGCTGCAACGGGGGCCAGTATTGCGCCCCACCCGTCGAGGATCGCCCGAACGCCTGACCTCAGGTCGGGAATGAGGGCCTTGTCGTGTTCGGCAACAGTTCCCGGGTTATCGGCCATAGGCGACTCCTTGTCCAAATTATTCCTTACGGCATTCCCGCATTGGCGGGAATGCCGTAAGGAGAGGTTCTCGAAAGGGAGAACGATGTCCGACGAATTCTACCGCATGAAGCGCCTGCCGCCCTATATCATCGCCGAAGTGAACGCGATGCGGGCCGCAGCACGTGCGGGGGGTGAAGACATCATCGACCTTGGCATGGGCAATCCGGACCTGCCGCCCCCCGACCATGTCATCGCCAAACTCGTCGAGGTTGCACAAAAGCCCGACGCCCACGGCTATTCGGCTTCGCGCGGAATTCCCGGCTTACGCAAGGCACAGGCGAATTACTACGCCCGGCGGTTCGGGGTCGAGGTCGATCCCGAAACCGAGGTCGTCGTCACCATGGGGTCAAAAGAGGGTCTTGCGAGCCTTGCCACTGCAATCACTGCACCAGGCGATGTCGTGCTTGCTCCTAATCCGAGCTACCCCATCCACACTTTTGGCTTCATCATCGCAGGCGCAACGATCCGCAGTGTGCCTACAACACCTGACGAGCGCTATTTTGAAGCGCTCGAGCGCGCGATGAAGTTCACCGTGCCCCGGCCATCGGTCTTGGTCGTTAACTATCCATCGAACCCGACGGCCGAAACGGTTGATCTCGCGTTTTATGAGCGACTCGTCGCTTGGGCGCGCGAAAACAAGGTGTGGATACTGTCTGACCTGGCCTACTCGGAACTCTATTTCGATGACCGTCCGACAGTCTCTATCCTGCAGGTAACCGGTGCAAAGGACGTCGCCGTGGAGTTCACGAGTCTGAGCAAGACTTATTCGATGGCAGGCTGGCGGATCGGCTTTGCGGTCGGAAACGCCAAATTGATCGCCGCGATGACCCGTGTGAAGTCGTATCTTGATTACGGTGCCTTCACCCCGATCCAGGCTGCGGCGTGTGCGGCGCTCAACGGCCCGCAGGATATTGTCGCCAAAAACCGTGACCTCTATCACAAGCGTCGCGACGTGCTTGTTGAAAGCTTCAGCCGCGCCGGATGGGATATTCCACCACCCCGGGCCTCGATGTTCGCCTGGGCCCCCCTACCCCCTGCCGTTGCGCATCTGGGCAGCCTCGAATTCTCCAAACAATTGCTCACCCACGCCGGTGTCGCGGTTGCGCCCGGCGTCGGCTATGGGGAGGACGGCGAAGGCTTCGTCCGCATTGCACTCGTTGAGAACGAGCAGCGCATCAGGCAGGCTGCGCGCAATGTCCGCAAATATCTCGCCAGCATGGGTGTCAACGCAGGGGCCAAAATCGCCTGATATGCTTTGCCACCGCACACACTTCAGGAGTTTTTCGTGCGCCTTCCTCTGATTCCTCCGGCAGCTCTGACGCCCGAGCAAATGTCGCTTTATGCCGATATGAAGGCAGGCATCTCGTCCAACTTCAACGATTTCAAGACCGTGCGCGAGGACGGCGCGTTAATGGGCCCGTGGAATCCATGGTTGCATGAGCCGGTCATCGGCAAGGCGATCTGGGACCTGACGCGCGCGATGACGATGCAGGCAACTCTACCCGAGCCCGTGCGCCAGGTCGCGATCCTTGTGGTCGGCGCACATTTCGGCGCGGCCTATGAAATCTACGCTCATATTGCCGTTGCCGAGCGCGAAAAAATGTCGAAGCGGCGCCTCGCAACCTTGGTGTGTGGCGAGAAGCCTGACGATCTGACCGAGCAGGAAAGTACCACCTATGACGTGACCTATGCACTGGTGAATGGTGGTATTTTACCAGAGCCCGCCTATGCACTCGCTGTCGAGACATTCGGCCAGCACGGCACAAACGAGCTGGTTTACCTTGTGGGCCTTTATGCCATGGTGTCGATGACCCTGAACGGTTTCAACGTGCCTGTGCCCGAACGCGAGTAGGCTACTGTAACCCCCTAGCTTGATCGGGGAACCCTGCGGGTCCAGTAGCAGTACGAAGAAGCAGGGAGACTCTTGAAATGCGTGCGAAAATCATTTTCGCGATCCTGCTTGCCAGCGCCGGAACCCTGCATGCCGCGCCGCAAAAGGACATTCTCGCCGCTGTGGCTGTCCCGGGACGCCCCACCGAAGCACTTGCGCTCGACGCGAGCCGCAAGCCGCAAGCCGCAAGCCGCAAGCCGCAAGCCGCAAGCCGCAAGCCGCAAGCCGGCCGAAGTGCTCAGCTTCATGGGCCTGCAAAAGGGCATGAAGACGTTAGATCTACTGACAGGTACCGGCTATTAAGCCGAGATCATGGGCCGGGCGGTTGGGCCGACGGGTAGCGTGACCGCCTATTCGCCCGCCCGCTATAATCCCGAACCGATCAAGGCCGCGTTTGCCGCGTTGGTGACGCGCGCACCCAACGTGCACCTGGTTACGTCGCCGATGGAGGCATTCGCTCCCGACAGCTACGATTTAACGATGATCCATCTGAACTACCACGATTTCTATTTCGAGAGCGTCAAGTTCAACATCCCGCATACCGACCCCGATGTCGTGCTGAAGGCATTGTTCAGAGCAACCAAGCGCGGCGGCATTGTGGCGGTCGTCGATCATGTCGGTCCCGCAGGCGACACACGCGCGCTCGTAGACAAGCTCCACCGTATCGACCCTGCAACTGTGCAGGCCGATTTCCTGCGTGCGGGGTTTGTTCTCGATGGCAGCAGCAACATCTTGCGGATGCCGGCGGACGATCACAGCAAAAATGTATTTGACCCTGCGGTGCGTGGAAAAACCGACCGTTTCGTGTTCCGCTTTAAAAAGCCGCGATAAACGTGCATCGGCGCTCGATGTCCCGCGCCGATTTCGCCCACACTCATCGCATCCGCGTCCGCTGGTCAGAAGTTGACCCACAATCGGTCGTGTTCAACGCTCGCTACCTTGACTATGCGGATATCGCCGTAACCGAATATTGGCGCGCCATCCGTGATGCGGGACTGTGGGATGCCGGTCCAATCGAATGCCACGTCGCCAAGGCAGAAGTGGAGTTCAGAAAACCAATCCGCGCTGACGAGGAACTCGACCTGATGGCGCGCACGCCCAGATTTGGGAACACGAGCATGACGACGCTCGTCGAAATTCACGGGGCGGGTGCCGACGATCTTAGAGCGTTGATTGAACTGGTCGCGGTGCACATCGACCTTGTGGACCATCGCCCGCGCCCCTTGCCCGACGCGGTGCGCACGGCTCTCATCACTTTCGATGCGAGAGCGGCATGAACGAGATACTCAATGGTTCCGAAATGGCGCGGACCATCCAGCTCGCAATCGCGCCGGTTTTCCTGCTCGCCGGGATCGGCGCCTTTCTCAACGTCATCGCCGGGCGGCTTGCTCGGGTTGTCGATCGCTCGCGCCATCTCGAAGAATTGCACGGCAATGCCGGTGGCGACGAGCTTGTCCGTTATGTCCAGGAACTGAGAACGCTCGAAAAGCGGATGAGTTTTGCCGCCCGCGCAATCTACCTGGGCACGGCCAGCGGCTTGGCCGTCTGCTTGCTGGTCGTCGTGCTGTTCGTCGGCGAATTGATCGACTTCAATCTAGGCGATGCAATTGCAGTGCTGTTCGTTGTCGCGATCGCGTTACTCGCCGGCGCGATGATCCTGTTCCTGCGCGAAACCCGGATTGCAGTCGCGGTACTGCATGTGCGCGAAGAATTGCTGCTGCTCGAATCCGAACTGCGCAAGTGATGACGCCAGACTTTGAGAAGCGCGTGCTGCAGATCGTGATCGGCGTCGCTTGCCTCGTTCCGCTCAGCGCCGGCTCGACTGGTGTACTGCGCGGTGCTGCCTGGTTGCAACACGGCGCCGTCGCCACCGATCTCGACAGCCATTTCCGCTATGTATCGGGCATCTTTCTGGGTGTTGGATTCGCATTTGGCAGCTGTATACCCAGCGTTGAGTGCAAGGGCGCACGGCTGAGAATGCTTGTCGCGTTTGTCGTGCTTGGTGGCCTGGCGCGTCTGTTTTCGCTTGCCCAGGTCGGCCTACCTGGAGCCGGCATGCAATTCGGAATGGCGATGGAACTGGCCGTCACTCCGATAATCGCACTTTGGCAGGCGGGTTTTGCCAAGCGCTATCTTGCCGCATTGCGTGCGGCGGGAAGCGAGGCCGCATCGGTCGTGGCTACAGCCCGCGCCGGCAACACCGATCTTTAGTAGGACCGTTTCGCCCTCCGCGAGCCCAATTAAAAAATACCCGGCACGCACGATCCCGGTCGTGATGTCCTCCTGGCGTTGGATTTCACGCGCACCTCTTGCGCTAGCCGGTCCGCTCTCGCACTACAGCAAGGCCAAGGTCGGGATAATACATCCGCGCGCCCTCAGGTTCGACCTCGACCTTCACCACGCCCAGCCGTCGGTTAACCTTGCTGCGGTGATGCATGCGAGCCGTATTTTCCTGACCGACATAACAGCCCTTGGTGAAACTCACCCCGTTTTGCGCGCGCGCGTTTGCCTCTAGCCACAGCGTTGCGTCGGAGCCGAGTTCGGCCACGCCTTCGACAATCCCGAGAGACAGCCGGTGCGCGAGCCAGCCCGTCGCCGCTTCGCTGCGCTTGGCGATCCAGCGCTGGCCGAGGCGTGCGTCGCGAGGATCACGCACACCCAATTCACCCTGCGCCACCCAATGCACCGCCAGCTCCGCGTCGATCTCGATTGTGAGCGGCAGACGTAGCCGGTACATCTTAAGCCGTCGCGCCAACGCTTCGGCTTGCGCACTCTCGCAGTCGATCAGCAGATCCTCCGAGTCGGCCCAGACAATAAAGTCGAACAGCGCCTTGCCCTGCGGCGTCAGCAGCCCGGCCCACACCGGCAGGTCGCCCATGACGTCGTTGGTAACGAGCCCTTGAAGAAAGTCGCGTACCCCTGGGCCAGAGAGACGGACGATGGCACGATCTATGAGGGTGGTCGGGTGCATTGTCCCAAGCTAGGAACGAAAGAGCTGAAACCCAAGCCGGAGTCGTCGTGACCGACCGCATTACCATCCGCCGCCCCGACGACTGGCATGTCCACCTGCGTGATGGGGAGATGCTCTGCAGCGTCGCGCGCTACACTGCTGCGCAGTTCGTCAGGGCCATCGTCATGCCCAACCTGTCGCCGCCCGTGACGACCGCTGATGCTGCCGAGGCTTATCGCGCGCGGATCATGGCCGCCCTACCGGCTGGGCACGACTTCACCCCGCTGATGACATGTTACCTCACCGACACTGCCCGTCCAGACGAAATCGAAGATGGTTACGCTCGCGGCGCGTTCACCGCTGTCAAGCTTTACCCCGCGCACGCTACCACCAATTCGGCGTACGGCGTTACTGACATCCGCACCTTGCATGCCGTTCTGGACCGCATGCAACGCATCGGTATGCCATTGCTGATCCACGGCGAAGTCACGGACGGCGATGTGGATGTGTTCGATCGCGAGGCGGTGTTCATCGACCGGAACCTTGCGCCGATGGTTCGCGACTTTCCGGCGCTCAAGATCGTGCTTGAACACATCACCACCGCCGACGCGGTGGATTTCGTGCGCGAAGGCCCTGCGACACTTGCCGCAACGATCACGCCGCAACATCTGTGGATCAACCGTAACGCCATGTTTGCCGGTGGCATCCGACCTCATGCCTATTGCCTGCCCATCGCCAAGCGCGAGCGTCATCGACTGGCGGTCCGGGCTGCGGCCACTTCGGGTTCACCTCATTTCTTCCTCGGGACCGACAGTGCCCCGCACGGCATCGCGGCCAAACAAGCGTCTTGTGGCTGCGCAGGCATTTTTAACGCGCCCTATGCGCTCGAAAGCTACGCCGCCGCATTCGACGAGGACACGGCGCTCGATCGGCTCGAGGGGTTCGCGTCCGAGCACGGGCCGCGTTTCTACGGTTTGCCGCTCAACGAGGGAACGATTACGCTTGAACGCGTGTCGCTAACCGTGCCGACACACATCGATACGCCCCACGCCGCTCTCGTCCCGTTTCATGCGGGCGAGACACTAGCCTGGCGGATCGCAAGTTAGAAGGGCAGCCAGCGGCTCTTTTCGGTGAACTTCAGCCAACCAACATTGGCGCCCAGGCGCACGCCGACGCCTAGGCGAACCGGGATCAGCACGACGCTGCCACGTCTCAGGTAGGTCGCGGAGAACCCGCCGATGAAATACGCCCTGCCCTCGATCTGCGGATATCGTTTGTACAAGTCTTGGCTATCGTAAAGGTTGTAGACGAGCGTGAACACCTTGGTCGCGTCGCCGCCCAGGTCGAACCCGATCGATGGTCCCGTCCAATACACGGGGCGTTCACCTTCGACCTTATGTTTCAACGTCCCTGACCCGTAGCGAAGACCCACGACGATTGCACCGGAGGCCTCGCGTCCGGCGATATACGCATTTGGTTCGCCTTGGTCAGCAAGGATCCGCTCGATAATACCTGCGAGCCCCGCTGCGCCCTTGCCGAAAACGCCTTCGGCCGCACCGATCAAATCGTCCTTTCGATAGGTTGGCGTCTGCTCCGTGGCGAGCGTCGAAGCGAGGGGCGCGTTGGCGGCTGTCGGGGGCCCTTGTGTGGGTTCCGAGGGTGGCGGCGGCGTTGGCAGCGGGGGCGCAGAGCCGAGCGGCGGCGTCACCGAGGTCCCACGTTCGCCGGGTAGCGGTGCTACGTCCTTTTGTATCGCGGCAGTGTTAGGATCAACCGTTGTCACCTGCGCAAATGATGGCGTTGCCCCCAAGGTCAGCAACACAATCAGCCAACGGGCCATCAACTTGGTCATCGAAAAAGGCCCCTCACGTCAGCGATCACATTTCCATCCCTTTAGAATCCACTCCACCTTTCCCTGCAATGAATTGGAAGGGAAACGCGCGGCGAACCGAATCGAATTCGCGGCGGACTGAAACACAGTCTCAAAAACTCTCCTGGCGCAGACGGTTGATCGCCTCAGAACCGGCCGCTATAGCCACTGAAGTGTCGCTTCGCCGGAGACGTGGGTGAGTGGCTGAAACCAACGGTTTGCTAAACCGTCGTAGCGGGTAACCGCTACCGCGAGTTCGAATCTCGCCGTCTCCGCCAGTCCCGTTTTGCAGGCCGTTTCACCCCGTGTTAGGGGCACTGGGCTTTGTTGCACAACTCCAAATGGGCCTGATGCGGCCGTTATTTGAGAGTACTATTCGACGCGGAGGGTATTAGGATTGACGGCGCCGACGTAGGATTGGTGCGCACGAATTGTGGGCTGGCGAATAGCGGCGCGCTGTCGATTATTTTAGATCCTCCACTGAAACCCAGCCTGTTGTGCCGTAAGCATCTCTGACTTGAACGAACAGGCCGTCGCGCCGACCAGTCGGCGTGAGACTGCTCGCCGCGCGAAGCGTCCGCACCACATTGGCCTTGTTTGCCTGGCCATACATCTTGGTGTCGATCGCGGTCACATAGGCGTTTGACGCCGACGCCGTCGGGCCGCGGGCAGCAGCAAGCGCCGAACCCTGCGCAACAACGGAGTTGAAGGCCTGCACGAACGCGGCGGAGAGCATCTGCCCGTCTTTCGAGCTGGTGTAGGCCGATGCGCTAGTTCCGCTCAGGCTTGCTGCCCACGCGTTCTGGCCTTCGCCGAAGGCGAGCGATGAGCGCTTAGCTTGACCCTCTCCTGAGATCAGCGTCTGGCCAGTTGCCGGACTGATGACTCTTAGTCCGGCAGCGTAGGTCTTCTTTTTACCCCCAAGGCCGCCAAACATTCCCATGACACTGCCCAGCATCGGGATTGGCATCGCACTGGCAAGTTGGCCTACGGCACCCGAACGCACGAGTCCCTGTGCAATAGCATCCCTTGCTATGCTCACGCCTTTATCGACTTCCTCGGTGTCGCCTGCGATCGCGTTGACTAGCATTACAGCTGCAAAGTTGATTTGATATGTGCGTGTCTTGCTGCGGCTTGGTGCGCTCTTCGCCAGAGCGACCATGCGATGACGTGAGCGGGGTGGATGCGGCGCTGAGCGAGCCGGATGGCGATGCGCCGGACTTCCTGGATCGACCA
>JANXSN010000016.1 GCA_025352685.1 Sphingomonadales bacterium | reverse complement strand
TCATGGCAAATGTCGACGCCGCGTTCAGATAACAGATCTTCAACCTTTCCGCAGCGACAGCGGGTACCAGACATACAGCATCACCGCCATGCGGATCACCTCGGGCGATGAGTTGAAACAGCGGAACGGATTGGCGGACCTCGTCGTTTTTCCGTTTTACCAGCGCCCTGCCCCGACGGCAGTTTTAGTCTGACAAGACCTCCGTAGCGAGGCGAAATGTCTTCGCCGCTAACGTGAGATCGATAATCTGGCCTTGCTCGTCGGTACCGGCAAGCAGCAGCATGTGCGCCGCCAGGACCAGCCTCCCCCGTCGGATCCCAGGGTCAAATCCTTGAAGTACAACCTGATCTTCAGTTTGTGTCACTTCGAGCACCCTGTCCGCCGCGATTAGCGCTGCGTCCGCCGTGTCGCCCACCGCGTTAGCGGATTTCGCGCGCGCATTGGTTAGTCGTGCTTATGCAGGCTCCAACTTCTCGGGGCTGATGGCTTCCTGCGATCGTGGTGCAGTTCAGCAAAACTACCTACCTCTAAGTAGATTCCGAGGCTCCAATGTTCGGCGTCCGTTCATTGGCATCGGAATTTAGTCGATTATTGCCACCACGAACGCTCGCCACAATGCAGGCGTTTGGAGTCGCTGTCGATAGGTGCGCGCACATCCGATGGACGAGAACGAACATGACAGCGACAGCGAAAAATAAATGGGTGGTTTTCGGTTGCGTGATTGTTGCGACGGTCGCAGCCGGAGTGATATACGTCTATTGGAACAAGGCGGTGCCGCTCGCCGGGATAGCTATCAACTATTTTCGATCATTTTCTGCGCCGGCAGGGTCGACATTCACGGAATTGGCGCCCGGCATATCCGGCGCTGTGACCCTAACGGCCTCCAATTCAGCTGCGACGGCAGCGCCAGACGCTATCGCCGGGGGTTGACCTAGCTATAACAAAACGCTCACTTCCGAACGCTACTCCCGGCTCGCCCAGATCAGCGCAAAGAATGTTATCAAATTGAAAGTTTTATGCACTTACGACACTAAACAGTACGCTGCATTCGAGCCCGGCCTCATCGTTGTTAACGGTGCTATGATCGGCACAACCGAACATGACATCTTCTCGCTTGATCCAAACACCTGCCGCGAAAATTGGCGCACGCATGAGGGCTACAAACCCGCCAGCGTTTTAGCGGTCAACCGCGGTGCCGCTTACATGGATGGCCTCCTATTTCGCGGAACCGAAGACGGGCGCGTGTTGGCTTACGACTTCAAGATCGGCAAGCGCGTTTGGCAAACTACCATCGCAGATCCGAAACTCGGCGAGTCCACACCTGCCGCTCCGATCGCCTGGAATGGCTTGGTTTTCATCGGCAATGCCGGTGGTGACAACAAAGGCGTGAAGGGTCGCATGTATGCGCTCGACGCAAAGACCGGCAAGATCGTCTGGGAATTCTATCTCGTGCCCAAAACGCCGGGCGACCAGACCCGCGGACTGCAAGGTGCGACGCCCCTCGACATGGCGGCTTGGAACAACAAATCAGGCACGCCCATCACAGGCGGCGCAACTTGGACCTCCTACACCTTGGACCCGACGACAGGACTTATCTACATACCTGGGGGCAATCCAGCGCCAGACTTCGCGGTTGGCCCGCGCGAGGGTTCGAATCTTTATTCCGGTTCGGTCGTTGTGCTCGATGCCAAGACGGGGGCTTACAAGAATCACTTCAAGCTTGTGCCGAAGGATTGGCACGATTGGGACGTTTCCACCGCACCCGCGCTAATCAAGACGAGGGGTGGGAAGAAACTTCTGTCGGTCGCACCCAAAGACGGACATCTTTATGGGTTTGATCTTGCCACGAATGCGTTGCTCTACCGCACGCCAGTGACCCGGATCGAAAATGTCGATGCAACATTTACACCCGGCAAGTCCGTGCATTTCTGCCCCGGCACGGTAGGCGGGGCGGAATGGAACGGGCCGGCCTACGATCCGCGGACAAATCTCATCCTGATTGGCGAGGTCGATTGGTGCGCCACCGTGACTCTGCAGAATGACGAACAAATCCATGACGTGAAGCTTGGCAAACCATGGTCGGGAATGGCGACAATTGACCCCTATCATACCTACGGTACGCCGGACTCATTCGGAAACTGGGCTGGATGGGTCTACGCAGTCGATGCTGACACCGGCGTCTGGAAGTGGAGGCTGAAATCCAACTATCCGATCCTCAGCGGCATGACGCCAACGGCTGGAGGCGTTGTTTTCTTCGGTGATATGGGCGGAAACTTCTATGCGCTTGATGCGGCCACGGGACAGCGGCTGTGGGGTCAGAAGATTGGCGGCGCGATCGGCGGCGGTGTGATCACCTATGCCGTAAACGGCGCCCAACGCATTGCCGTTGCAGCCGGATTTACATCGATCCTTTGGCCTACAGAAGTTGTGACCGGAAGGATCGTAGTTCTGGGTCTCGGCGGTGCTGACGAAAGTGCCAATTGATCCGGGTTATTTGGCACGCGAGCGAGGATCGATAGCTCCAGTGGAACCAAGGCTGACATGAAAGAAAACTCGAATCACGGCGGCCCCTTCCACGATCCGATCGCGGCAAGCCTCACAACGGCGGACGACCGCATCCTGCTAAGTCACTGGATGCCGCCGCAGTCTGGAATAATCCCGGTCATCCGCTTTGGGAAACGCTGGTATAGCGTGCTCTGGGTGCTGCCGATCGCCTTCGTCGTTCTCGTCATCGGTGTCGCCGTCGCGCAAGCCCTGCGCACAGACCCCGGCGTCCAGGCGTTCCTGGTGCGTTATCCCGGCGTGCCGCCTGGCGCGCACGAGGTGACCTCCGGCTTTCCGCTCTGGCTGCGATTCAGCCACTTTCTCAACTTGTTCTTTATGGTTTTCATCATCCGCTCCGGCGTGCAGATCCTCGCCGATCATCCCCGCCTCTATTGGCAGCGCGACTGCACCCCCGGATCGGACTGGTTTCGTTTTCAAAAGTCCGTGCCGACCGGGCGAGTCTGGACCGCCAAGGATGATTCGGTGACGATCCCCGGCTGGCTGGGCATTCCCGGCATCCGCCATTCCATCGGTCTTGCCCGCTGGTGGCACTTTTCGGTCAACGTGCTGTGGGTGTTGAACGGCATCGCCATTTACGCGCTGCTGTTTTCGACCGACCAGTGGCAAAGACTGGTGCCCACGGGTTGGGAGGTGTTTCCGAATGCCCTCTCGACCGCGCTGCAATACTGGTCGCTGAACTTCCCCGCCGACCATAGCTGGACGCGCTACAACAGCCTCCAGCAGCTTGCCTACTTCATCACGGTGTTCATCGCGGCGCCGACCTCCATCATCACCGGATTCATGCAAAGTCCTTCGCTGTCGAACCATCTGGGCTGGTTTGGCCGCGTGCTGAACAGGCAACGGGCGCGCTCGATCCACTTTCTAGCGCTATGGTGGTTCTTGCTGTTCATCCTGGCGCATGTGACGCTGGTGTTCATCACCGGCGCACGAGTCAATCTCAACATGATGTGGGCCGGCGTAAATGACGAGTCCTGGAGCGGCTTCGCAGTATTTCTTCCGCTGATCACTTTGGTGGGCATTGCCTCGTGGCTGGCCTCACCATTCACGATCCGGCATGCCAGGCTCGTGCAACGAACCGGGCAGTTCATGATCGGGGGGTTCAAAGGGTTCGTCGAGTGGTGGGACCCCAAGAGCCAGCTCAGCGAGAAAGACATTTCCCCCTACTTCTGGCCCAACGGCACCATGCCGACATCGGCCGAGTTCGACGCGCTGGTCGCGGGCGGCTTTGCCGATTACCGGCTCAGAGTGAGCGGACTGGTCGAGAAGCCGCGCGAATTCACCCTGGTCGAATTGCGCGCGATGCCGCAGCAAGAGCAGATCACGACGCATTTTTGCATTCAGGGCTGGTCAGGCGTCGCGAAATGGGGCGGCGTGCCGATGCGCGATATCCTCGATCTAGTGCATCCGAAACCCGAAGCGCGCTACGCGGTGTTCTACTCGCTGGCCGACGGCGCAGACGGTGGCCGCTACTATGATGTGCATCGTATGATGAACATGCGACACGCGCTTACGATGCTGGCCATCGACATGAATGGCGAGCCGGTCAGCGTGCTGCACGGCGCGCCGGTGCGGCTGCGATGCGAAAACGAGCTGGGCTTCAAGATGGTCAAATGGGTGACGGCCATCGAGTTCGTGCACGACTTCGCCGATCTGGGCTCCGGACACGGTGGCTATAACGAGGATCACGAATTCTACGGCTATCGGATGCCGATTTGACGATCGGCGGGGAGCCGGGCCGCTCTGCCGGCGGAGGCTCGAAGCTGGGCGCTGCGCCGTACGCGGGCTGGGTCGCCCTCGTCATCAGAGGGATCGTCGGAGGACCCGGCTTAGCGTTTCAGCAACCACATGGTTGTTCCCCAGTCTTGGCTCGACCATAGGAAAGGTGCGATTGCACGTTCAACATCGTCGGCCACTGCTGCGAGACGTGGAACGCGAACGGAATTGACGTTGTCTATGTGGAGACGTCGGCTTCTGACAAAAGCTGATGATTAACTGTAAAAACGGGGATGGCAGCAAAGTCCCACGACCCGTCGTTTACACGAACCCGGAGGAACGATTAACAAACGACGGTTCTCTGGCGCGGCCGTGAGGAGCCGCTACGCCCGGCTTTAGGGCGCAAGGCAGACATCGATTAGATGGTCGGTGTGAGTTGGCTTCGCTCCAAGATGCCGGTGGGACGGTCGTGGGCCTCGATAAGATTAAAACCTGTTCGCCGATTTTACCGCGTCCGACCCTCCCTGATCAATGTCTGATCCTGGGTGACTTCTCGAACGCGCTACGTTTGCTGGTTGCGCACCTGAATCGTTGCGATCTTGTCGCCGTTGGCGATGCGGCGCGCGACCTCCTGACGTCTAGAGAATCGAGCGTTTAATCGGATCCATAGCCTGCTGCGGTGAAGTAGTTTTGGCATTCTTCGGGAGAGTAGAGGTCGCAGATGCTGCCGACGGCTTTCCACAGGTCGTCGATGGTACTTGCTCCGATACGCCTGAGGTGGGCTTTGAGTTTTGAGAAGGCCATTTCAATCGGGTTGAGATCAGGGCTGTAGGGGGGAAGAAAGAGGAACCAGGCGCCGCGCTCCTTGAGGATTTCCCTGGCTCGTTCGCTCTTGTGG
>JANXSN010000050.1 GCA_025352685.1 Sphingomonadales bacterium | reverse complement strand
CTCGGCCTTCGGCACCCAAGGACCACCGCACTGTTGATGGCGATGTAATCTGCCCCACAAGTGGCTTTTGAATATTCCTCACTTCTTTCTGCGGCTGCTTGCCGGGGGCTAGCCCCCGGCAAGCAGCAGCGTCGCGATATCGGGCATGCTCCTCCTGACCGGAGGGGCTGCTGCGATGAAGAAGCTTGGAGATCTGATGATGATCCTCGATTTACATCGACAAGGGTTGAAGCTTGCCGTGATCGCCCGCCAGGTCGGGGTCGATCGCAAGACCGTCCGCAAATACATCGCTCGTGGTCTCGAGCCGCCGTTTTATGGACCAAGGCAGCCACGTGGCCGTGTCATTGATGATCATGTCGCTTATCTGCGGACTCGGCTGACCTTGTATCCGGGCCTGACGGCGCAGCGTCTGCTGCGCGAGATCGCAGCACAGGGCTATGCGGGGGGCTACTCGATGGTCCGCGACGAGGTTCGGGCGTTGCGGCCGTCGGGCGGCGGCAAGGGCTTTGCGGTTCGCTTCGAGACGCTGCCGGGCGAGCAGGCTCAGGTCGACTTTGCCCAGTTCCGCGTGCGCTTCACCGACGAGCCCGATGTCGTGCACATCGTCTGGCTGTTCTCGATGGTGCTGGGCTACTCGCGGCTGATCTGGGCGCGCTTTGCCCACCGCCAGACGATGCAGACGGTGCTTGGCTGTCACAAAGCCGCCTTCGAGGCCTTTGGCGGCGTGCCGCGTCAGATCCTCTACGACCGGATGAAGACCGCCGTGATCGGCGAGGACGAGGATGGCCGCGTCGTCTACAACCGGACCCTCGGCGACCTCGCTCAGCATTATGGCTTCCTGCCCAAGGCCTGCCGGCCGTATCGCCCCGAGACCAAGGGCAAGGTCGAGCGGCCGTTCCGTTACATCCGGGAAGACTTCTTCCTCGGCAGCAGCTTCCGCGATCTCGACGATCTCAACCGCCAGCTCAAGGACTGGCTCGGCGATGTCGCCAACCCACGCGTGCATGCCACGACCGGCCGCGTCGTCGACGAGGCCTTCGCCGAGGAAAAGCCGACGCTGCTGCTGTTGCCGCTGATCCCGTTCGGCGCTGTGCTCAAGCTCGATCGCCGGATCAGCTGCGAAGGCATGGTGAGCGTCGGCGGCAACTACTACTCAGTTTCGGACGCGACACGCCGGCGCCTTGTCGAGGTGCACAGCATGGCCGACGAGATCCAGATCTTCGAAGGGGATCGGCTGATCGCCCGTCATCCGCTGCTCGACGGCCGCCGGCAGCGGTCGCTGCTCGAGGGCCATCGACGCTCCGCCCGGCAGCGAGACCAGGCACCTGTCCTGCCCGGCCTTGGCGGCGAGCGCGTCGTACGCCGCTCGCTGGCGGTCTACGAAGCCATCGGACATCGCCTTGCTACCGTGACAGGTGCGGCATGAGCGCGATCCTCCCCGACCCATCCGCGTCGCTTCTCGACCGCATCAAGACCAGCCTGGTCGGCCTGAAGATGCCGCGCGCCATCGAGGTCGTCGACCGCTGCGTTGCGCGCCTCGACCACGGCGAGATCACCGCGCTCGAGGCGATCGAGCAGCTGCTCCTCGAAGAGCTGACCTTCCGCGAGAACCGCCGCATCAAGACCGCGCTGGTGATGGGTCGCCTCGGCACGATCAAGACACTGGCCGGCTTCGACTTCTCGTTCCAGCCGTCGCTCGACAAGGCGAGGGTGCTGGCGCTCGCCGAGCTCAACTTCGTCGAGCGCTGCGAGGTCGTCCATCTTCTTGGACCGCCGGGCACCGGCAAAAGCCATCTGGCGACCGCGCTCGGCGTCGAGGCGGTCAAAGCGGGCAAGAGCGTCTACTTCATCCCGCTCGCCGATCTGATCGGCGCGCTTGCCAAGGCCGAACGCGAGGGCTCGCTGCGGGAGCGCATCCGGTTCTACTGCCGGCCCGCCCTGCTCATCGTCGACGAGATCGGCTACCTGCCGGTCGTGCCCGGCGGCGGCAACCTGTTCTTCCAGCTGGTCAACGCCCGCTACGAGAAAGGCGCGATGATCCTGACCTCGAACCGGGGCTTTGCCGAATGGGGCGAAATCTTCGGCAGCCCCGTCGTCGCCACGGCACTGCTCGACCGGCTCCTGCACCACGCCATCGTCGTCCAGATCGAAGGCTCGAGCTACCGGCTGCGCCGCCACGCCGACCTACTGCCCGAACTCGTTCGCCCAATCAGCAGTCGGACCTTGCCCGGCCCTGCCGACCCCAAGCGACGCGGGCGCCCGCCAAAATACGGAGGTGCCGATCGACAGGCCGCCTAAAACCCGTTCCGCAAAAGTGGGGAATTTTACTTCGCCGCTTTCGGGGAAAATTACAGCGACATTGACAGAAGTTCGCCAAAGCAAGGCCGCTACCGGGCGGCAGGCCTGGGATCGACATCGCCATCCCCAGCTTCGGTTACAAAAGCAGCATCGCGATCTGTCGGCGCTACGGGTTTATCCGATCGGCCAAGGTCACCGACGGTGCGCGGTTCGACGGGCGGATGCTGCGCGACGTCGTTACCCGCGACAACACCGCCTCCGACGTCTGGGCGGACACCGCCTATCGGAGCCAAGCCAACGAGGTGTGGCTGAAGTCGATGGGCCGGGTCAGCCGCGTCCATCGCAAGAAGCCCAGGGGCAAGCCGATGTCCAAGCGCGCATCCGGCGCCAATGCCAAGCGCTCCGCTGTCCGCGCACGCGTCGAGCATGTGTTTGCTCGTCAGAAGGATCAGATGAGACTGTTCGTCCGCACCATCGGCATCGCGCACGCCGAGGCGAAGATCACGCTCGCCAACCTCGCGTACAACATCGACCGCCTGGTCTTCCACGAACGCCGAGCTGCCACGGGATAACTGCGTCCGGCGACGGCGTTTTCTGGCCGGATCACCTCAAAACTGCGCCTCGAAGCTGCCATCACCGCGTCGGGCGCGGTCGTCGCGCCGCAATCAGCGCCGCGCGGCACGTTGATGTGGGTGCCCAGCTTCCAGTCATACGGTCAGGCATAAAACTCACACTTCCATCAGTGTGAGAAACTGTCAGGTCATTTTGGGGGCCGCTTCACCAACAGCCGATCTCGCCAAGGCGATCGGATGACAACATGTCTTGGAAGTTACAGCCGAACCCCCAGCAGAGGCCACAACTAACCCGACTTCAGCAGCCTTCGAGATTTCACGAAGATGATAGCGGATACAATCAGAACCACCATAGCAACAAGAAGGAATAGCGGAGTGTTTTCTCGCGAGATATCCTCGAAGAACGATGATATTTCTCCGTGAACAAGGCTCACGGCTCCAATGTACACATACAGCAGAACCCACGACGCGGAGCCGATTATACCGACAACGCTAGCAAAAGTTAAGGCGGTCAGAGCAGTCTTTCTCATGATGCAATATCCGCCTTGTCACCTTGAGCCGACATTGTAGCCGAAAATGGCAACATCGTCAGCATTGTTTAAGCGCAGCCAAGTCGGCAGGTTCCTACTTCTGCCCTCGTAACCGAAATCACCTGCCCAATTAGCAATATGACCGGGCTCATGTAGGACTGTGACCACCTGATCGCGTGTCCCCGCTCGGAAGAACGCATCTCCCAGAGTTATCTTACTTCCAGATGGCCACGCCTTTCCAAGATCGCCGGGAATGCTTTGATGCTCGAACTGATACTTGCTACCGTTGTCAGCCAACACCTTATCGATCGCCGAAAGAGATGACTGCACGCTCTTAATTGTAGATGCGCCAGGGTCTCCGAACTGCTTTTGAAGAGCAGACTCAGTCGCCTTGGCACCGCCAGATAACTCCTTCTGACTTCCGCCTGCGACTGCGGCTCTCTCCTTCGAAAGACCATTCAACGCGCCCTGCGTATTCTTAATATCCTGCCGAGCCTGTGCCTGAGCTGCCAACGCGGTATTGCAATCACCGGGCGACATCCCGGACGAACAACCTGCTAACCCTGTCGGATCGCCCCGGTTAACCGGGTCGTTTGCAACGTAGGAATAGAGATTGTTCTCATCCTTGTAGCCAATCGGGTCGGTTTGCAGGAACCTCCCGATCCGAGACGAATACATTCGGGCTTTGTAATAATAGAGTCCAAGGGCCGGCAAATAGGTTTGGCCGGTATACTGAAATCTCCCAATGTTTGCGGCACCAGGCACGCCGTAATCGTCGTAGGTGTTGATTGCGAGCACGGCACCGGTGCCGTTGGCGACCGATGCAACCGACCCTTGATGGTCGACTTGCAGGCTGCGAGGGTCGTTGAGCGCCGCACCTTCGTACCAAATGAGCGGTTCGTCCTCGCCAGTACCGTGGACATAGCGGCGCAGAAGATTTCCTAAGCCATCACGTTCCTCAACGAGCCTATCGCCGTCATAATAGAACCCCACCGTCGTGCCCGCGGCGTTCATCCGCCAGAGTCGGCCGAGCGGATCGTAGTTGAGCGTTGCCCCAGTTGAGGTCGAAACCAGTCGGTTTTCCACATCGTAGCTATAGGTCGTGCCACCGTTGGACGAGAGGTTACCATTCGCATCGTACGAAAAGACTGTGCCCGACACGTTGCTGTATTGGTTCAGTCCATTGGCGGCGTAAGTCGATGTTCCGTTTGTGTATCCGGTGAAGGCATAACTGTCGTTGTCGCGTACCTGACCGACGATCTGGCTTGCTGGATTGTAACCGAGCGACCAAACCACGCCGAAGCCGCTCGGCGCGGCAGACAGCGACTGCAATCGGGATAACGGATCGTACCCATAGGAAGTGTTGACCGACCAACGAGTGTCAGCGCCTCGTTGGCCTTGGGCGGTATACGACATCGCGACAGATTGGCTGCCGCCATTCTGGTACAATGCTGACAGTCGGCCAAGCGCGTCATACGATGCGCTAAAGAAGTTGCCGTCGGGGTGGGTAATTCTTGTGCGATGGCCCGTGAGATCGTACTGATAAGAGAACGTTCTCGCCGTACCATCCATACTGCTCGTCGACGATGCTGGTCTACCGAGTGGGTCGTACGAATTCGCAACGCCAGTCCCGGTCGTTGCGAATAGCGCCGACGTTTGCAGCCCCCGCAAATCATAAGCGTAATTGACGGTTGCCGCGGCGCCACCTTTGGAAGCCAGCCGGTTGAGCCCGTCATAGCTGTAGAAGATGAGGTCGCCACTACGCTTGCGCAAACTTAGCCGATTCCCATTGGGGTCATAGGTGTATGATTCGTAGTCCGCACCATTCGACGATCCCGGCGAAGTCGGCGACGGGAACGTCCACTGCGTCTGCCGATCAAACCCGTCGTACCCATAAGTTGTGAGGTGGCCGCTCGCATCGGCGAGCGTTGCCGGCTTCCCGTCCGGCGTGTAGGTATATGTCGCATAGTTCTGGGCCAAAGACGTTCCCACCGCCTTCTGGATCTGCGTGAGCTGGCCCGCGGCGTCGTAGACGTTCTGCGTTATTCGATCGGGGCCCTGGGTTCCCGCGGTGCCCAACGCACAAGCAGATGAGGGTAGCGCAGTATAAGCCGCCGGGTTCATGCGAATTGCCGAGCAAGTCAGCCGATTGTTGGTATCATAAGTGTATTGAGACAGGCTATACATCGCGCCATCGCTGCCGATTAACGTATCGGTGGTTTTGCGATCTGCGCCATCATAGGCGAGAACTTCCTTTGTTAACGTCGAGAATGATCCCCAAGCGGCGGCCGACTGGCCGGCCACC
>JANXSN010000046.1 GCA_025352685.1 Sphingomonadales bacterium | reverse complement strand
GGCAACGCAAAATCAGGCCACCGCCGACGTCGTCGATCCCAACACCGGCGAAATCACCAAAGCCTGACCCAGGAAGAGCGAGAATGAGCAGGAAGGGGCCCCGCGGGGCCCCTTCCTGCTCATTACGCCCGCGCCATCAATAGCCTGGTTTTACTCCGCCACACTGGCCTGGAATCCGACCGCCGTTGACACCAATGCTGCACGGGCAGGGAAAGTCGCCGCTGCGTGCACGGCGATACAGCGTCGTGCGCGATTTGAAGCCGGTGACGTTGAGCACGTCAGAGACGGTCAAAAGTTGATCTCGATTGGGTGGCATGGGATCGTCCTTTCATTCGCTGGAATGCAGGACGTGGCGGTCAGAGGCGTTGGGAGCTATTCAGTTCCACATTCACGGAAATTCATGCATCGGTAATGACCGCAAAAAATTGTTGAACGCGGGGTAAATCCCGGCGTGAATCTTTTCCATCCGGCTCTCCCCAAAGCCTTCCGCGCAAAGCAGTTCCTTTTTCCGCTCAAAGGTCAGCCCGTCGAGGTCTGGACGTCGCAGAGCCACGATCATCTGCACCGCCTCGCGGAACGAATTGGCCTTGGCTCCCGCCTTTTCGGCCCGCGACAGCAGCCATTCCATACGCCGGTCGAACAGGTCGCAGTCGGCAGTATCGAGCAACGTCCGGGACGTGATCAAAACGGAAGCAACGCGCGATCCAAGCCTGACCCAAAGTGCGCTCATGGGAATTGGCCGATGGGGAATGCACTGCCACAACCCTTGCTCGCGGGTGAGGACCAAAAGCGCGCCATGATCGGCCAGAAAAGCGCGACGCATGTTTGGCGATAACGGCTTGACCGTGCCGTCTGGCGTGCGCTCCTCACAGCGAAGCTCATTGCTGGCAATCTGAATACGGAAATCATCGAGTGCGCGAAGGTTGCGCTGGATCATTGCATCCCGTGCAGCGTCAATTTGATCGATCTCCAACTCGTCGCGAACCTTCGTCCCGTCGTGCGCCCGGAGGAATGTCGCGCCGCCAGCTAACAGTAATACGATGCCGATGATCATCGGATCGACCATAAGGCTCAGCAATACACCAATAACGGCCACTATGGCCGCGCCAGTCCGAACGAAATCGAGCATCCGGCGTCGCTTGCGACCGCGACGCGCTGCCGATTCCATCGCGGCGAGAACCTCTTGCGGAATAACCAGCTCAATGGGCGTCCCAGCCGGTTGCCTGAGAAACGCAATAAAGCCGTCCCGAATTTTTGACGAACTCGGCGGGGTGAAGAGGGAGTTGCTCCTGCATTCAAGCCTTTGATCTAGGTGCAATTCTCCAGATCTTCAATTCGGAACGACGTCGGAGCGTCCAATTACGATGCGTTTCGGTGCAACGGGAAAAAAGATTCGCCGAATATTTGCACCACCAGCGCACCACCAGACCCCAAATAGGGCCGGTTTGGGTTGAAGCTTGCCTGCTAAGTCATTGATTTCTGGTCGGGACGACAGGATTCGAACCTGCGACCCCCACACCCCCAGTGTGATGCGCTACCAGGCTGCGCTACGTCCCGACCGAGGCGCGGCACTTAGGCAAGCGAGCCAAGGTTGGCAACCGTCCATGCAAACGGAGCGTCCAGTCGCTCCTGGTACGCCGCCAAAGCCCTTGCGTGCTGTGCTGATCGCACAATGCCATCTGGGCTACACAGCCGCGCGTCGCTAGGGTACACAAGATAGGTTCGAGAAAATGGGGGTCGCTCCCGTGCTGGAACGAACACAGCCCTTACGATGCAACAGGGGACTGAATATGAGCGATATCGGACAACCACAGGTGGACAACGCGCTGGTCGCGCGGGTCAAGGCGATCCTGATGTCGCCGAAAACAGAATGGCCAATCATCGAGGCCGAGGCCTCCAAGATTTCTGAAATCTACAAGAGCCAGGTCATGCCCTTGGCGGCGATTGGACCCATAGCGTCCTTGATCGGCTCTCTGACATTCGGCGTCGGTGCATTCGGTATCACCTATCACCCATCGATACTCAGCGCAGTTTCGACTGCATTGGTCAGTTATGTGCTGACGCTCGTCATGGTATTTGTCTTTGCGCTCGTGATCAATGCACTCGCCCCCCAATTCGGCGCGGTGAAAAATCAGATGGCAGCATTCAAAGTTGCGGCCTACGGCGGGACGGCCGGCTGGGTAGCGGGCATTTTCGGCATCCTGCCCGCGCTGAGCCTTTTGGCTGTGCTCGGTGGACTGTACAGCCTGTATCTGATTTACCTCGGTCTCCCTGTCCTGATGAAAGCGCCGCAGGACAAGGCGGGCGCCTATACAGCCGTTGTTGTGGTGGCGATGATTGTGGCGGCGCTGGTTATAGGACTTGTCACCGCGCCGGCCGTCGCTCTTTTTGGAGGCAGTGCATTGATAGGGGGTCCAACTACTGTTTCTGGAAGTCTGAACATCCCCGGTGCTGGTTCGGTTGATATGAGCAAGCTGGGCAAAGCGAGCAAGGCAATGGAAGCGGTAGCTGACCGCGCCAAGAACGGGCAAACGACTACCGTCATCGCGCCGGACGTTCTCGCGAGCATCTTGCCAACGACGTTGAACGGGTTGCCGCGGACCTCGATCGAAAGCCAATCGGCCGGCGCTGCCGGCATTGGCGGGTCCAACGCGGAGGCCCACTACGGCGCGGGCGACAACGAGATCAAGTTGTCGATCACCGACATGGGCGCGATGGGCGGACTTGCTTCGCTGGGCGGAGCGCTCGACGTTCAGTCATCTAAGCAAGACGCCACGCGCTATGAACGGGTCGGCAAAGTCGATGGGCGGATGACGACCGAGAAATATGACAACGCCACCAAAACTGGCAGTTATGGCACGCTCGTCGGCGACCGCGTGATGGTTGAAGCCGAGGGAAAAGCCGCGTCAGGCGCGATGTTCAAAGCGGCCGTTGCCGCAATTGATCTGGCAAGAGTCGAGTCGCTAACCACGCACTAGAAGGTCAAGCAAACCGTTGCCCGCCCAGACGACACGTCATGGTGCCAATGCGAGCCTGGTCCAAACGGTCCATGAAGAGTGGACGGAACGATCGCTGTGCGCGCGCAAACGCTGCCTCGGTCGTTTTTAGCGTGGTTCCCGGACGCCAAGCGCACCAGCAAACCGATTCGCTTGTTTGTCAGCATGGCGACGATCGCCCGCATCGCTGCGGTCGACGCGGATATGGGCACCGTCGCCAGAGGCCCGCCCGATCGTATCGCGGATACACGGATGATCGAAAGCATGCGGAGAACGCCCGCGCACGGCCACCGCCGAGAACCCGACCTCGGTTCTCTCGCTGGATGTTTTTGACTTGCGCCGACGTCCACGGCCATGGCGCTTGAATGCGTTCCCGCGTGAGCTTCGAACCGTTGGCGATAAATGCCGCCTGATCAGCTCGCCATGCGACGCAACGTGCCGAGCGCGCGGGTGGCGTCTTCGTCGAACGATGCGGTGTCTGCCTCGCGAACCAACCAGTCGCGTTGAGTGGCTGCGGGTGCTGCCATCGCCGGAGCCCCAGGGTGTGGCGGATTTGGGGCCGCGCGGCGGGCCAGACCGGCCTCCAGCCGACGGATCAACGCGTCAATGCTGCTCTCGCCGGGCAACACGGCCGCCTCATCAGACCCGGTTGACACAGCGAACTCCTCAATGGCCAGCGGCGCCTGAAGAGTAGCATGATCGATCAGGCCGGGCGTATCGAAGCCGGAACGCGTCGTATTCTCCCGAGTTTGCGTTGCAAAAAGCTCGTCTTCGGCCCGCTCTTCGTCGAAGAGTGTGGGATCAAACGCTGGAAACGGTTCGGAAAAACTCGCTGCCGTTGCCAAGGCTTCGTCGGACATCAGGGGCGCGCCCAGTTCCCGGTCAGCAAAAATCGGGCGCCGGCGCGCTTCCAGCGGCGGTTCGATCGGCGTAACCTGGACCCGATCAAGAGTCTCGAGGTCTTCGCCGTGCTTGAGCGAATGCGCAGCCGACGCCAGTCTTTCAATGCCGCGTCCGACAAACCAGACTGCCAGGACAATAACCGCAAATGCGGCAAATGCAGCGAGCAGCTTAGCCTTGATCCCGAGTGGCGGCTGGGCCACATGCACCATCCCGCTAATCCCCGACGAGGAAACTGTTGCGTCGAACAGCCATTGCGGCGTTGAAGCAACCAGTATTGCCGTCGCCGCACCGAACATGATGGCAAAAACAGGGACCAGCGGGAGACGCTGGATCACGGAACGCTTCTTGGCCATACGCCGGTCCTTATCGCGCCCGTGCAGCCACGAGCCTTTGATAAACCGGTTCGTAACGTGCAATGTTTGACGACCAGTTACGCTCTGCCTCGACAAATGCACGCGCCCGGTCCCGTCGTGCAGTCCAATGAGCCCGGTCGGCAAACAGATTGATCAGTGCCGCTGCAATCGATGGAGGATCTCCTGGCGCGAACAATGTCCCGGTCACACCGTCTTCGATCAGCTCGCGGTGACCGCCGACATTCGACGCCGCGACCAGCCGCCGTTGCGCCATGGCTTCGAGCGGCTTCAGGGGCGTGACCAGATCGGTCAACCGCATCCGCTTGCGAGGATAGGCTAAAACGTCGGTCAGCGCGTAAAAATCCTCGACCTGTTCGTGCGGGACCCGCCCGGCAAAAACGATTCGGTCGGCAGCGGACGAGGCAGCCGCCTGAGTGCGCAACGCCGCTTCCATAGGGCCGCCCCCAACCAGGAGCAGCTTGGCGCGCGGACGAGCCGCGACCAACTCCGGCATCGCCGAAATTAGATCGTCGATGCCCTCATAGTCGTAGAAACTGCCGATATACCCGACGACTTCGGCGTCTGTGAGGCCGAGCTCGGCAGCACGCGCGGGGTCCGCAGGGACCGGCTCTCCGAACAGCGTCAGGTCGACCCCGTTCGGCGAAACGACAATTTTATCCGGTGCGACGCCTCGCTCGATCAGGTCGTCGCGTAGTCCCTTGCAAATCACAGCGACCGCGCTGGCACGATTGACAGCCCAAGTCTCGACCGCCTTGGTGAGGCGATAGCGCGCGTTACCCTCCACGCCGGTACCGTTGCCGACCGCGGCGTCTTCCCAAAAGGCACGGATTTCATAAACGAGCGGTAGCTTCCACGCCCTCGTCGCATTGAGCGCGGCCAAGGCATCAAGTACGGGAGAATGAGCGTGAACGATGTCGGGGCGGAACCGCTCGATCGCGACCGCGATACTTCGCGAAAAGGCATTGATCTCGGCCAATTCACCGAGCGGGCTTGGCGGTTGCCACCCTTTGAGCGTTCGGGCAAATTCAAGTCCATCTGCCGTCTCGGGGTTGGGGCCCGCGTGATAATGCCGGCGCCCGGTCACCCCCATGACTTCCCACCCGCGCGCTTGCTGCGCCTTGAGGATCGCGCGCGTACGAAATGTATAGCCGCTGTGCAGTGGCAGGCTGTGGTCGAGGACGTGCAGAATTCGCATCGCCATACGGTGCCACAGGCAAACTTAAGGCCACGTCAACCGCATTCCGTTATGGCGCTCGTACACAAGGCGGGCAGGCAACAATGATCGATAACTTCTCGCTCGGCTTAACCCATGCGCTTCTGCTTTACGCAGCGTGGCGCCTGCTCCACCGCGCCGACCTGAATGACGAAGCAGCGCAGCCTGAAGACGTGCGCGGCTGGGGTCGTAAATAGATGCACGACCTCGCCCTCATCGGGTTCTTGTTGGCGTTAATCGGACTCGGCTTTCGTCAACCATTTCTGTTTGTGCTTGCCTATGCCTATGTCGATATCGTCTCGCCTCAACGGCTCAGCTATTTTCTTCTGAACAGTGTGCCCGTCTCGCTCATCGCATTTGGGCTGGCGTTCCTCGGCTGGGCGGTGGCAGACGAAAAACGCGGGCTGACCATCGCGCCGCGTCAAGGGTTGCTTCTCCTGTTGCTCGTCTATTGTGGCGTTACCACCAGCGTTGCCGACTTTCCCTTTGATGCGCTCGCCAAATGGGATTGGGTGTGGAAGGCGCTGATCTTTGCGATCTTCCTCCCGCTTACCTTACGCACCCGGCTGCGCATTGAGGCGCTCGCATTGTTCATGGTGCTGTGCGCCGCATCGATCATCATCGTTGGCGGCTTGAAGACGTTGGCCTCAGGCGGCGGCTACGGCGTCCTCAACTTGATGGTCTCGCAGAATAACGGGCTCTATGAGGGCAGTACACTCGCTACCGTTGCGGTCTCGATCATTCCCGTCATCCTGTGGCTGGCAAATTTCGGGACAATCTATCCGCCAAGCTGGCGCGTCAGACTTTTTGCCGGCGCGCTGATTTTTGCCTGTCTACTGATCCCAGTTGGGACGCAGGCACGTACCGGTTTGATCTGTATCGGCGTGCTTGGCGTGCTGATGTTGCGGCACAGCCGACAGCGCTTGCTCTATCTGGCAATCGTGGGGCTCGGGCTTGCTATCGCGATACCTAATTTGCCCGAGAGCTATACCAAACGAATGGACACGATCCAAGGCTACAAGGCTGACAGCTCCGCCTCTACGCGCGTCGCCGTCTGGAAGTGGACCATCGGTTACGCGAGGGATCATCCCTTCGGGGGTGGCTTTGACGCCTATCGCGGCAACAAGCTGCGCATCGATAAGGTGCGTGTCGAAAAAGCCGGTAATCAGACCGACGTCACAAGCACTGTGGAGTTTGATCGGGCTCGCGCCTATCACAGTGCCTATTTCGAGATGCTCGGGGAACAGGGCTATCCAGGTCTCTTGATCTGGCTCGCCATCCATCTCGGGGGATTGTTCAGCATGGAGCGGCTCCGCGCGCGAACGAGAAAAGTCGCCGAAACGATGTGGATTTCAGGCCTCGCGAGCGCGCTGCTTCAAGCCCACATCATCTATCTCGTCGGCGCATTGTTTGTCGGGATTGCCTTCCAGCCATTTATTTTCATGCTGATCGGTCTCCAGATCGGACTTGCAACTTATGCACGCCCAGCGGCGACCGCATCCTTCGCGTTCAAGAAGTCCGAGGCGTGGAGCCGCGGGCAGTGAACCCCACGCGGCCGATCGACGCCTTGACCGGCGTGCGCGGTATCGCAGCGTGGCTGATTGTCCTGTATCATATCCGCGACGGACTGATGCATGCTCTGCCGGCCCCCGTGATCGCCGTCTTTGCCAAGGGGTATCTGGCGGTCGATCTTTTCTTTGTACTGTCGGGGTTCGTGCTGTGGCTTACGTGGGGAACACGCTTCACCAACGAAGGGATCGCCGCGGCGCCGCGATTCTGGCGCAAGCGAATGGCGCGGGTTTGGCCGCTGCATCTGGTCTTGCTCGGCGCGACCATTGCCTTTGCGCTCGTGGTTCACGCGACGGGGCGTCCGGTGCCGCCACATTACCGATGGAACGAACTGCCCCTGCACGTGCTGCTCATCCAGAATTGGGGCTTTACATCGGAAATTGCGTGGAATGATCCCAGTTGGTCGATTTCGACGGAGTTTGCGGCGTATCTGCTGTTTCCGTTTGCCGCGATCGGACTTGCGCGTCTGAAGCCCTCGCCAGCGGCCGCGGGAGGCTTTGCACTCGTGCTGATCCTTGCCCTTGATCGGGCGTTCGCCGCCAAAAGCGGAACGACGCTTGGGCATAACATACCGGCGCTGGGTCTCTGGCGCTGCCTTGCGCAATTCGGCTGCGGTGTCGCGATGTGCGTTTTATGGCAACAGTGGCAGGACCGTTGGATGATTGCTTTATCGACGCTCGTCGTTGGCGCGAGCTTTACCTTGTGGAGCACCGCGTTGCTGCCAGAAACGCTTGCAATCCCGCTCGCTTTCACCGCGCTCGTCCCGTTGCTTGCGGTGAGTTCGACGTGGTCTTGCAACCCTTTGTCATCGAGGATTGCAGTCACGCTGGGCGAGATCAGCTACTCAACGTATCTTGCTCACTTCCTGCTGTGGACGGTGTATAAAATCTTCTTCGTTGCCGATCCGCAGACAGTTCCGATCACGGTTGGGATACTCTATCTGGGACTGACACTGTGTGCGTCGTTCGCGCTCTATCATGTCATCGAGCTTCCCGCGCGACGCTGGCTCGGCGGCGACAAGCCGCTCGCAAAGCGTTTGCCGAGAGGGAACCCTGCGACCCGTTGAAACATTTGCCGAGACATGATTGCTTACGTCGACCCCGAAATGCCCGGCATCACGCGCCGCAAACGCAAACGCAAACGCAAACGCAAAAATAGTTGGGCGTATATTGACGCCAAGGGTGAGCGTATCACTGACCGCAACGAAATCGACCGACTTAACCGGATTGCCCTGCCGCCGGCCTATTTGGATGCCGGGTTCTGTCCTAGCCCCAAAGGGCATATTCAGGCGATCGGTTACGATGCCAAGGGACGTCGACAATACCGGTACCATCCCGATTTCCGAGCCACGCAGGAGGCTGCGAAATACGATCGCTGCGCTGATTTTGGACGGGCTCTGCCGCTGCTGCGCGCGCAGGTCGAACGCGATCTGGCAGGAAAGGCCACGGCTCGAGACACCGTAATAGCCGCTGTGGTTCGATTACTCGACATCGGACGTATCCGCGTCGGCAACGAGTCCTATGCCAAGTCGAACAAGAGTTTCGGCGCGACAACCTTGCGCAACCGGCACGCCAAAGTCACCAGAACCAAACTGAGCCTTCAATATCGGGCCAAGTCGGGCGTACTGCGCAAATTGACGCTGACCGACAAGGGATTGCTGAGAGTCGTCCGTCGCGTCCAGGATTTACCCGGGCAAAACCTTTTTCAGTATCTTTGCGAAGACAACACGCCGTGTGCGGTTGGTTCGGCAGATGTGAACGCGTATATCAAGGAAGCGACAGGCGGCGACTTCACCGCGAAGCATTTCCGGGCGTGGAGCGCGAGCGTAATCGCTCTCGATTATGTTGCTGCTGCCTGCAAGAAAGGGACAGGCACCAAACTGGCTGACATGCTTGCCCCCGTCGCCGAAGCGCTCGGCAATACACCGGCGATCGCACGGAAATCCTATGTGCACTCCCATGTCGTGGCCATATGTAACGTCGGCTTCACTGCTGCGCGGCTACCGCGTGCAACCCGTTGGTTGTCCCCGACTGAACGCGCGTTGATCGCGCTGCTTGACGAAAGCGGAGCGGCGCTGTCCAAAGCTGCTCGATGAACACCGCCGTAGGCCTTCCCGATCCACCATTGGTGGAGCGCGTCCAACAACTTTGGCACGACAGCTTCTATTGGATCTTCAACCACAGCACTCAGGTCGCGATTGCAGCGATCCTGGGTGCCATGATCGTGGGCCTTCTGCTTGGCGCGAAATCGCTGGGTGGAAAAATATGCGCAAGCGATCCCGAACGTAATCATTGGCGCAGCGTGTTCGGCATGGTACTCGCGAAAACCAAATTGTGGTTCATGATCGCGGTCGCTGCCGAGATTGTCGCAAACTACGCCCATGCGCCTGACGATCTGGCGCGGACCATCCACTTCGTCTTTGTCATCATAGCCACATTGCAGGCCGCGATCTTTGCCCGCGAGCTGATTATCGGATCAATTGAATATCGGGCAACGGGCCGCGAATCGCTCGGCAGCGCACTCAACATCATTCGTCTGCTTGTCACAGTGACACTGTTCGCCGTGGCGATCATCCTGATCCTTTCCAACCTTGGCGTGAATGTAACTGGACTTGTTGCGGGCCTTGGCGTCGGCGGTATTTCCATTGGCCTGGCCGCACAGGGCATCTTCAAAGATCTCTTTGCCGCGCTGTCGATTCTCTTAGACAGACCGTTTTCCGTCGGCGATCTGATCAAATTTGGCGACGTCACAGGCCGCATCCAGACAATCGGCTTGAAAACGACACGGATTCGCTCGCTCGACGGCGAAGAAGTGATCATGTCGAACGACAAGTTGCTCGAGCAGCAGCTGCGAAATTTCCATGGCATCGAATCGCGGCGCATCTTGCTGACGATCCCGCTGCACTACGGCAACAGCGCAGCCAAGCTGGGCAGTCTTTCCGAAGGGCTCGAGAACGTGGTTGGCAAAATTCCCGATAGCCGGTTCGGTCACGCGATTCTCACATCCTTCGACGCGAACGCCGTCATGCTCGAACTCATGCTCAATTCAACCAAAGGCGACGCCGAGATCCGCGACCGGGTGCGCCATCAGGCGATCACGGCGACGCTCGGCTATCTCGATGCTCAAGGCATCGGCATCAGCTATCAGGCGAGCGCGAAGCCCAGCTAAATTCCCACATCCTCCAGCGAAAGCAGCGTTGCATTTCCGCCCGCACTTGTCGTGTCGGTTGACGTTACGCGCTCTGCGGTAAAACGGTGTAGATAATGGGGCCCACCTGCCTTGGGGCCCGTACCAGAAAGTCCTTCTCCTCCGAACGGCTGGCTCCCGACAATCGCTCCGATCATGCTCCGATTTACATAGAGGTTACCGACCCGGGCCAAAGCCTCAACCGTCTCGCCGTTGCGTGCAATGCGGCTGTGCAATCCCATCGTGAGGCCAAAACCTTTGGCGTTCACCGCCGCAATCGTGGCTTCAAGACTTCCCGCCTTCCACGTGGCCACGTGCAGAAGCGGCCCGAACCATTCCTGAGTGAGCGCCTCAAGCGACGGCAGACGAATTGCTGTCGGTGGAACGAAGTGATCGTCCTTTGGAACGGCGACAGTATGGATCCAGTTCGCCGTCTGGCTCGCGCGGTAGTGCATCAACAGCGTATGGGCAGCCGCATCGATCACCGGACCCACGTCGGTCGCAGGGTCCGCTGGGTCTCCAACGACGAGCGTATCCATCGCCCCTGCGAGCATGGCCAGCGTGCGTTCGGCAATGTCTTCCTGCAGCAGCAGCAAGCGCAGCGCCGAACAACGCTGCCCCGCCGAGCGGAAGGCGCTCGTCACAACATCCTGCACAACCTGTTCGGTCAACGCAGTCGAGTCGACGAGCATTGCGTTGACCCCCCCCGTTTCTGCAATCAGGGGTACAAGGGGTCGTGCGTCGTCGTCGAGAAGCGAACGCGCAATGCGCTTGGCAGTCGTGGTCGATCCGGTGAAGGCAACGCCGATGATACCAGAATCGGCGACAAGCTGAGCGCCCACGTCAGGGCCTCCTACCAGCAAAACCAAAGCATTGTTCGGAATGCCTGCCTGATAGGCCAGCTCAACCACGCGCGCAGCGATGCGAGGCGTCTGCGGGGCAGGTTTTGCGACAACCGTGTTGCCAGTGACGAGCGCCGCTGCGACCTGGCCAAGGAAGATCGCGAGCGGGAAGTTCCAGGGCGCGATGCATGCCCAGACACCGCGTCCTTCCATGCGCAACACATTACGTTCGCCGGTCGGACCCGGAAGTTCGATTGGCTTAATTCCATCGCGGGCCTGCGCAGCATAATAGCGACAAAAATCCACCGCTTCGCGTATCTCGCTCAGCGCGTCGGGGAGGGTCTTTCTTGCCTCCTTGATGAGGATCGCCATCAGTTCGTCGCGGTTCGTTTCGAGCAAATCGCCCAACCTCTCGATTGCCGCACAACGGTATTCCAACGAGTGCCTGCGCCACTCGGCGAAGCCATTTGTTGCCGCGCGTACAGCCGCGCCGGCGTCGGTGCATCGTGCCAAGATCACGTCGTCCTGCTGCGCAACCGGCATCGTGCCAAGAGAGTGTACCGTCGTTTGGAGGATCCAGCGATCCTGAAGATCAATCCCGCTTGAATTGACGCGTTTACCGAAGAGGTCGCGCGGCAAGGGAATGTTTGGATGACGCGCGCCCGCTACCGCAGTGATTTTTGCGACTGGATCGGCAAGCAAGTCGGTATCCGACAGATTTTCGTCTGCGAGTTGGTGCACAAAGCTCGAATTCGCACCGTTCTCGAGCAAGCGCCGAACGAGATAGGCTAACAGATCGCGGTGCCCGCCGACCGGTGCATAGATGCGGCAATGGTAGCCGTCCTCGCGCACCAGCCGCTCATACAAGCCCTCGCCCATGCCATGCAGCCGCTGGAATTCGAAATCGCGTGCGCTTCCGGCCCATTCGAGAATGGTCGCCACAGTCAGCGCATTGTGCGTCGCGAAGGCCGGATAGATAAACTTCGCATCGAGCATGTCCCGCGCCACTGCCATGTACGACACATCGGTCGCGGCCTTGCGCGTGAAGAGCGGATAGTCGGACAGTCCGGCCTCCTGCGTCCGTTTGATCTCGCTATCCCAATATGCCCCTTTGACCAGCCGCGCCGCGATGCGCCGCCCGGCACGCTGCCCCAGATCGTCCGCCCATGCGATCACTGCCCGAGCGCGTTTGCCATACGCCTGCACAGCCATGCCCAAACCGTCCCACGCTTTCAACGAAGGTAGCGTCGCCACATTCTCGATGATCGCCAAGCTCATTTCCAGCCGCTCGGACTCTTCGGCATCCACCGTCAACGCGATACCGGCTTGCGCGGCCTGCACGGCGAGTCCTTCGAGCATCTCGGTCAGCGCGGGCACACACGTGTCCCAATGGGCCACTTCATACCGGGGATGCAGCGCCGACAATTTTACCGAGATCGAATGTCCTGCAGTCGGGTTAGCACCGACAACTGCAATCGCATCGACATAGGACTTCAGATAGCTCTGGCCGTCGGGATAAGTGCGCGCCGCCTCTCCCAGCATGTCAAAGCTGGCGGTGAAGCCCTTGTTCTCGGGCCTCGTCATCCGCTTTGTCGCTTCGTCAATGGTGCGGCCCAAGACGAAGATTTCTCCCATCATCTTCATGGCTGCACCAACCGCCTGCCGGACGAAAGGCTCGCCCGCGCGCGCGATCAGCCGACGGAGCATACCCGCTTCTTCTTTCTCGCTGACCAAAGCACGCCCGATAACAAGGCCCCAAGTGCCGACATTTACCAAGCCCGATCCCGATTTCCCTGCATGGGCCCTCCAATCGGCGTTTCCCAATTTATCGGCGATCAGCGCGTCCGCCGTTTCGGGGTCGGGCACGCGCAGGAACGCCTCGGCCAGCGAAAGCAGTGCCACCCCTTCGGACGTGTTCAGCCTGTACTCCTGAAGAAACTGGTTCACCCAACCGCTGCTTTGCGCGGCGCGAAGGTCGGCGAGCATGCCCGATGCGCGGTCGATGATCCGCTCGCGTTGAGCGGCCGATAGCGCGGCCCGCTCCAATAACGACGAAAGAACCCGGGCTTCGGGAGCGCGATGCAACGCGCGCATCGCAATGGCAAAATCGGACGTAACGGCATCCATGGCTTTTGACTCGGGCTTTGGGCACGCCGTAATGGCCGCCGACGGGACTCGAAGCCCTGTAATAAAATTACGCGAGGAATGCACCATGGGCGTCGTCACTGCAGAAGAAATGAAGGCTCTGGTCGGCTCCACTGTCGGCGTCTCTGACTGGCTGACCGTCGACCAGCCAATGATCGATAAGTTTGCCGAAGCGACTGGCGACCATCAGTTCATTCACGTCGATGTTGAAAAAGCAAAGCTGACGCCGTTTGGCGGCACGATCGCGCACGGTTTTCTGTCGCTGTCGCTGATGCCCGCACTGACCCGGATGACCGACATGCCGCGGCTGGATGGCGTTAAAATGGGCGTGAATTACGGGGGCAACAAGACACGGTTCCTCAGCCCGGTCCGAAGTGGCAAGCGCGTGCGCGGTCATTTCAAACTGCTGGAGATCAAGGAAAAGCGACCGGGCCAATGGCAGCAGACGACCGAATATACGCTCGAGATCGAAGGCGAGGACAAGCCTGCGTTGATCGCCGAATGGATCAGCCAGTTTTTCCTATGACGCGCATCACGCCCCTCTCTCAGCCGTATCCTGCGGCACTTGCGGCGGCCCTCGACCGGCTAACGCCTTCGGATGGCGAAGCGCCGATGCTGTTCCGGGTCGTCGGGACCAGTCAGCGTGCGTGGGACAAATTTACCGCCGGCTCATTGTTGGACAAAGGCCCGCTGCCAATCCGCGAACGCGAATTGGTGATCTTCCGAACGGCTGCGCGGATTGGTGCCGACTACGAATGGGGCATGCATGCTGCGTTGTTTGCACAACGCTGTGGCATCGAGGTCGATCAGCTGAACGCATTGGCAAAACTCGGCGCCGACGAAGGTGGGTGGAGTGCGGCAGATGCTGCACTCGTTGCCACTGTTGATGCCCTGATCGACGACCGCCACCTCAGTGATGCGAAATATGCCCGTATGGCCGCGCATTTCACGCCGGAGCAGCAGATCGAAATCGTTCAGCTCGTCGGCTTTTATCAAGGCGTCGCCCTGATCGTTGGGGCGTTCGGTATTCAACCCGAGCCCGGCACTCCCCATATTCCCGTTTAGCTGCCTTTACGCCCACAGGAGAATCCCAATGCGCGACGCGCTTATCGTTTCCACCGCCCGCACTCCAATCGGCCGTGCATATCGCGGCGCGTTCAACAACCTGCCGTCGCCGACGCTGGCGGGCCATGCAATCCAGGCTGCCGTTAAGCGCGCAGGGATTGACGGAGACGAGGTCGACGACGTCGTGTTCGGATGCGCGCTGCAACAAGGGCATCAGGCCGGCAACATCGCCCGCAATGCGTTGCTCCGTGCAGGTCTGCCGGTCAGCGTTGCGGGCATGTCAGTGGATCGACAATGCGCTTCAGGATTGATGGCAATTGCAACGGCGGCCAAGCAAATTATCGTCGACGGCATGGACGTCGCCATCGGTGGCGGCGTCGAGAGCATATCGCTTGTCCAAACGCCGCAAATGCGAGTCGCACCCGATCCCGAGCTGCTCGCGATGCACGCAAATATCTATATGCCAATGCTGCAGACAGCGGAGGTGGTCGCCAAGCGGTACGGGATCAGTCGCGACCGGCAGGACGAATATGCGTTGCTATCGCAGCAGCGCACGGCTGCAGCCCAGGCGGCCGGCAGGTTCGACGACGAAATTGTCCCAGTTACAGCGACGATGGCGGTCGTGAACAAGGAAACCAAGGAAGTGACCGATAAGGAGGTCACCCTGACAAAAGACGAGGGAAATCGTGCCGATACCACGCTCGAGGGTCTCAAGAGCCTCCAGCCTGTCCTCGGTCCCGACATGAATATTACCGCTGGCAACGCCTCGCAACTCAGCGACGGGGCATCCGCTTCGGTGCTGATGGAAGCATCGCTTGCGGCAAAGAAGGGCCTGACTCCTCTTGGTCGCTATGTCGGTATGGCAGTTGCTGGAACCGAACCGGACGAGATGGGCATCGGTCCCGTTTTTGCAATCCCCAAGCTTCTCAAGGCTAACGGTCTGAAGATGGACGACATAGGTCTGTGGGAACTGAACGAGGCATTCGCCGTGCAAGTTCTTTATTGTGCCGACAAGCTCGGCATTCCCATGGACAGGCTCAACGTTAACGGTGGCGCGATTTCGATTGGCCATCCCTATGGCATGTCGGGCGCGCGCATGACCGGCCACGCTCTGATTGAAGGCAAGCGTCGTGGTGCCAAGTACGTCGTCATAACGATGTGCATTGGAGGCGGTCAGGGTGCTGCGGGGTTATTCGAGGTTTTGTAGGCTAAACCGCCACGGGCCGCGCTGAACCGGGGAGATCGCTTTAGCCCGGTCACCCGCCTCGATTTCGGTTTCCCGTACAGCCACGAGCGTAGGCGGTGCTCGTTGAAACGCAAGGAGCCAGTCCGGGCTTTCCACCGGACCGGTCATCCACCAGGTGACCGTCGCCAGCAACAGTCTCAGGCGCGCGGCTGCACCGTGCGATAACCGAATATCTCGGCTTGCCCGACGCAACCATCTCGAATGCCACCCGTTTGTATTTATTGTTAGAACGGAGACTCGCCATGGCTGATAGTGCCGAAATTAAATCGAAATTCTGGAAGGCTCTGAAGTCGGATCGCACAATGATGCTGGGCCTTGCCGAAGGTGACGACGGACACGCGCGACCGATGACCGCGCAGATCGAAGGCGATGAAGGGGGCCCCATCTGGTTCTTCACATCGGTAGATAATGCCCTTTACGGGCAAATAGGGCCACACAGCCGCGCTCTGGCGCATTTCGTGTCAAAAGGACATGATGTGTGGGCCACAGTCCATGGTGATCTGTCGACAACGCAGGACCGCGCGTTAATTGACCGTTTGTGGAACCCCTTCATCGCGGCATGGTATCAGGGCAAAGACGATCCCAAAATTGCCCTCATTCGCCTCGACCCCGAGCAGGCACAAATCTGGATTGACGCATCGAGCATCGTTGCAGGCATCAAAATGCTGATCGGCATCGATCCCAAGAAAGACTATAAGGACAAGGTCGCCGAAGTCGCCCTATGAGCGCCGTTCCGATCAGTTATGCAAAGCGATCCAGTCCTCAACGAGCGGCGCAATGTTGGTGCGCCATTTGCTTCCGTTGAAGATGCCGTAATGGCCCGCGCCCGATGCAATATGGTATTTCTTCATGGCATCGGGCAGGTTGGTCGAAATGGTTAACGCAGCCTTGGTCTGACCAAGCCCCGAAATATCGTCGCGCTCACCCTCGATCGCGAGAATGGCGATATCGGTGACTGCGGCTGGGTCGACCATGGTCCCACGGTGGAACATTTCACTCTTGGGTAGCGAGTGGCTCTGAAAGACCGTCTCGATGGTCTGGAGATAAAACTCCGCCGTCATGTCGCACACGGCGCGATATTCATCGTAGAACGCCTTGGTCGAGTCGGCCGCATCATCGTCCCCCTTCACGAGGTCTTTGAACATCGCGAAATGGCTTTCCATATGGCTACCCAAGTTCATCGACAAGAACCCGGTCAGTTGTAGGAAGCCGGGATAAACCCGCCGCCCGGAACCCGGATACATATAGGGCACTATCTGAATCGCATTCTGCCGAAACCAGGCATGTGGTCGCTCGGTCGCAACGTCGTTGACAGCCGTGGGCGCTTCACGCGTATCGATGGGGCCCCCCATCATCGTCAACGTCCTCGGGCGGTTGGGGTTCTTTTCCGCCGACATGAGACATGCCAGAGCATAACAGGGAACCGACGGCTGGCAGACAGCGAGCATGTGGGCGCCGGGCCCTATATGATCGAGAAATTCCGCAAGATAATCAATATAATCATCGAGGTCGAAGCGACCGGCCGACAACGGAACCTGACGGGCATCGCGCCAGTCGGTGATGTACACGTCATGCTTTGGAAGCATCCGTTCGACCGTGCCGCGCAACAGCGTGGCGAAATGGCCCGACATCGGCGCGACGATCAGCAAACGCGGTGCGTCCTCGACGCCAGCCTTTACGAACCGCTTGAGCTGACCGAACGGTCTTTGAAGCACGATTTCTTCGTGAACGGCCACTTCCCTGCCGTCGACAAGGGTCGACGTGAAACCGAACGTCGGCTTGCCCCGCGGTGCCGAGGCGTGCGCGAACACTTCAAGAGCGGACGCCATCACTGACCCACCCATAGAGGCAAAGGGGTTCGCGGGACTTTGCAGCAACTCTGCCGATAGACCCGCCATGGCCGACGCGCCTGCCAGCCAATTCCGTTGCATTTCGTAAGTGTTGTAGAGCATTGCGATTTTGGTCCTTGAAAACGGATGTATGCCGCATCACCGAAATTGTGCAACGCACAATTTACTGGGCCGCGTTGCGGATTGAGACGGATCGGGAACGCTGCTAGGCCCCTTGGCATGGCCGAACCCAGTACCGACGTCGCCCCGCACAGCCGAAAGATCGGCAACTTGTTCATGATCTGGCGGATCGCTTCCAACTATCCTGTGCAGATAGGTTTGGCGGCAATCGCTTTGCTGCTGGCAGCCTCGTCGACGTTGGGTGTACCGTATAGTTTCAAGTTGATTATCGACCGAGGGTTCGGCAGCGGTTCGGACGATATCGCGCGCTGGTTCCAGTATCTGCTCTTGCTGGTCCTGGTGATGGCAATCGCGACTGCCATGCGATTCTACTTTGTTTCATGGCTCGGTGAGCGTGTCGTAGCCGACCTGCGCATCGCAGTGCAGGCCAATCTCATGCGGCTGTCACCAAGTTTCTTTGAGGAGAACCGCCCTTCCGAAATTGCCTCGCGGCTTACGGCAGATACCACAATTATCGAGCAGGTGGTCGGGACGACCATTTCAGTAGCGCTTCGAAACATTGTGATGGCCATAGGCGGTATCGGCGTGTTGCTCTATTTGTCGCCCAAGCTCGCGGGCCTTATGCTCTTCGCGATTCCGGCGATCCTTGTTCCCATAATCGTGCTCGGGCGGCAGGTTCGTTCGGTATCGCGGAGCAGCCAGGATCGCATCGCTGATGTCGGCGCGATGGTTGATGAAGTGCTCGGCGCAATGAAGATCGTCCAGGCCTTTGGCCAGGAAGGTCGCGAAGCTAGCCGTTTCGTCGGTGCCGTCGAAAACGTCTTCGGGACCGCGCGGCGGCGAATTGCCCTACGCGCGGTGATGACTGCGATCATCATCCTGCTCGTCTTTTCGTCGATTACAGCGGTAATCTGGCAGGGGGCACTCGATGTGAAGGCCGGTAACATCACCGGCGGGACGATTGCAGCGTTCGTGCTGTATGGCGGCCTTGTCGCTGGATCATTTGGCGCGCTGGCCGAAGTCTATGGAGACTTGCTCCGCGGTGCAGGCGCGGCTGGACGGTTGGGCGAACTGCTCACTGAGCAGCCAGGCATTGCCGCCCCCCCAAACCCGATACCCATGCCTGAACCGGCGCGGGGACGCGTTACCTTTGATCATGTCGTCTTCCATTATCCCACTCGTCCCGATGTCAGCGCCCTCATTGACTTCACGCTCGACATCGAGCCGGGCGAAACCGTTGCTGTTGTCGGTCCATCTGGCGCAGGCAAGACGACGTTGTTCCAGCTGATCCAGCGGTTCTACGACCCGGCATCTGGGGTCGTCAGCATCGACGGTGTGCCGCTGCCTGCGACCGACCCTTCGTGGGCCCGCGCGCGCATCGCGATGGTGCCGCAAGAAACCGTGATCTTTGCCGCTTCGGCACGCGACAACCTCCGCTACGGCCGCTGGGACTCGAGCGATGAGGAACTTTGGGCGGCCGCAGCGGCCGCCAATGCGGCCGAGTTTCTCAAAAAACTACCGATGGGGCTCGACACCTACATGGGCGAAGGCGGCGCGCGCTTGTCGGGTGGACAGCGTCAGCGGTTGGCGATTGCCCGCGCAATCCTGCGCGATGCCCCGATCCTGCTGCTCGACGAGGCGACATCGGCTCTCGATGCCGAAAGCGAGCGATTAGTTCAGGATGCCTTCGATCGACTAATGAGGGCGCGGACAACAATCGTCATAGCGCACCGGCTAGCTACCGTCCGCGCCGCTAATCGTATCGTGGTGATGGAAGGTGGCAAAATCGTTGAACAGGGCAGCCACGACCAGCTGGCGCGCGGCGGCGGGTTATATGAGCGGTTGGCGCGATTGCAGTTCGAAGGGCTGGCAGCGTAACCCAAGGGCTCTTGCGACCAGCGCAAACATCCCTGCCCGCTCGGCACTGCTCATTTCGCGTCGAGGCCTTCGAACCAGGGACCTTGCGGTCAATTAACGCTGCCTCGGCATTAGATTCGAGCGAGACTTTGTCGCCGCCTTCCTGCGCAAGCCGCCTCTGGGAGACTCGGTTGCCTCTGGCCAACGAGCCTCACTAATGGATCTGCATGCGACTTCTACCACCGCCATCGTCAACGCCAAGCCCGGCATACAGAAAACGGCGCGGGAAAAGACCGCGCCGTCTGTCCGACAACGAACGCTCCCTGCCTTAGCTATGAGCGCGAGAGTGTGTTCTTCTCTTGCCCGTGCGCTGCGTTACTTAGCAAAGTTTGCGAACTGCTCGTTGCCGACGAAGCCCACCTTGCTCACTTCCGAACGTTTGATGACCGACAGCATCTCGTCCACACGGGCGTAGCGTGAATAAGGGTCGGGTTGGATGTGCAACTCGGGTTCTGGCACCATTGTCTTGGTTGTATCGAGGTACGTTCGCAGTGTCGCAAGGTCAACGGGCGAGCCGTTCCACGTAATATTATTCTTAAGATCAACCGAAACCGTATTGAATTCCGGCTTGATGATTAACGGTGGCGGATTGGGATTGTTGACAGGCAGATTTATCTTCACCGCATGTGTCTGGATTGGGATGGTGATGATGAACATGACCAGCAACACAAGCATGACGTCGATCAACGGCGTCGTGTTCATGTCCATGATCGGCTCGCCGTCGTCCTGGCCTGCACTCATTGCCATGGCTTAAACTTTCCTTTGATGAGGCGGGACCGCAGTCCACAAACCCTAGAGTCGTACAGTGCCACCGGGAGGCGGTTCGGAGATGAAGCCTACCTTTTGAAATCCGGCGAGCTGCATGTTGTAGATTGCTCCCGCAATGCACAGCCACGGCGTATTCACGTCGCCACGCACATGGGCCTCTGGTAGTTCGATGCCTGGCGCGTTCGGTCCACCCTGCTTGGCGATTTCGAACTTCAGCTTGTTAACCGCACGGTCGAGTAACTCCTTGGAATCCACACGAGTCAGATTCCAGTATACTTCGCACGAATTGTTCGCGCCGCCGCGCACCGTGAGCGAAACGTTTTCAGGCTTGGTCACGGTCGGGTCGTGCCGCACGTTCGGCAGCTTGATCTTCACTGACTGTACCACGACCGGAACCGTGATCAGAAAGATGATGAGCAAGACCAACATAATATCGACGAGGGGTGTCGTATTGATGTTCGACATCGGCTGTTCTTCGGCGGAGCCTTCGCCGCCAACATTCATTGCCATAGGTCAGAAATCCTGTGGGAGGTCATTGCGGGCGGCGGAAAACCCGCCGCCCCAACCAATCTATTTACTTAGGCCTTGGCGGAAGCGGCTGCTGGCTTGGCAGGGGCCTTTGCTGCTGCGCGCACGCTCGCCGGCTTAACGGCACCGTTTGAAGACAACCACGCCTGGACGCTGTTCGAAAATGCAACCAGCTCTTCCGAGATCTGCTTGTTGCGGCTCTGCAGCCAGTTATAAAGCAACACGGCCGGAACCGCGACGCCCAAACCGATGGCGGTCATGTAAAGCGCTTCGCCGACTGGACCAGCAACCGTATCGATCGAAGCCTGCCCCGACGCACCGATTTTCACCAGCGCGTTCAAGATGCCCATAACGGTTCCGAACAGACCAACGAACGGCGCGGTCGAACCGACCGTCGCCAGGAACGACAAGCCGCCCTTCAGCTTTGACTCGATAGCGATACGCGCTCGGTTCATGACAGTTGCCGTCCAGTCATGCTGGTCCTGCGAATCGGCGAGCAGCGTGTGCTGGTCCTGCGCGCGAAGGCCGTCGTCGACGATCTGCCGATAGGGCGTGTCCTTTTCGACCTTGGCAGCAGCCTCGGCCAGCGTTGCATGGTTCCAAAAGCTCGCACGGATCTTGACACCCTGTGTCATGATCTTCTGCTGCTCATAAACCTTCACAAACGCAATGAAGAGCGTGCCGATCGACATGATCACCAGGATCGAGAACGTGGCAATTGTGACGGGGCCACCCTGCTTCAGTGCAGGAAGGAGGCCATATTCAGCGGCCTTGGGCGCGGCACCTGCGGCAGCGACAGCGAGTTGGATTATCATGTGCTTTTCTTCCCTATGACTTGATTAGTGTTTTATCCGACGGGGGGCGTTGCCCCGTTTTTGCTAATTTTTTTGGATCTGCCATCTGAAGCGACTGCGAAAGGTGTCTCCCATCGCCGTACCATTTGCGTCCTTGGCGGGGTTGAACCTCGCCCGACGCATCAAAAGACGACAAGCCGTATCGTCAAGCAGCGAGGATCCACTCGATGACGTCACCGAACATCCCGTGACCCGACCGTCTGCGCCGACGGTGAGCGCAAATCCTGTCGTGCCCTCGACGGCATCACGTTGGGCCGATGGCGGATAGTCATCGTTCGTTACCCAGCTCTGCGGGCTACCGCGCGGCGTCATTTTTACTGCAGCCTGAGCCGGCGGTGGCGGTGGCGGAGCAGGCGGCGCCGGCATTGTCACCACGACAGGCGGCGGCGTGGGCGACGAAAAGATCACGGTCGGCGGCGGTGGTGAATTGGTTTGCACGATAGGCGGTGGAACCACTGGCGGCGGCGGCAGCTTGGTGTCCGGCGGCGGCGGCGGCGGCAGCTTTACAGGCGGCGGCGGCGGCTCCTTGACCTCGATAACATCAAGCTCCCTCAGCACTTTCTTGGTGTAAGCGTAGCCACCATTAAACATCGCCCAGATACCAAGGACGTGAATGGCGACGACGATGATGATCGCCCAGATGCGCGATTGCGCCATCGGTTTCGGATCAGTGTAGGCCATTCAGCTCTTAAACTCCCTCCAACACAATCCCGAGGGACGTTTCGCGCCGGTAACGCCCGGCACGCTTCGGACCCTTATCTATTCTGCCGTGCCGAAAAATGCGAACGCGGCATACTGACAAGGCTTACCGACGAGGCGTGTCCCGCGCAATCGCCTTTTCCCCTTGCTCAGGTTAGGTGCAGGAAATCCCGGGCAGGAATTTTGCAGTGAAGCCTATCTTTCCAAAAACACGACGGACGATCGTTCAGGTTGCCTTGCTTACGATAACTCGAATGGGGGTGGTTGGTGCTCTAACTTACGGAAATCCAGTACTTTCTGCGCCGGCGCCGATATTGGCGACGGCAGACGCCTGGAGCTATGCCGACATCGCCGACGTCTTTTTGGATGCGCCGATCGTCCTCACCGCGCGCGTTACCGAAGCCATAGCCGTTAACGATTCGAGCAGCGCGCAAACCAGCAAGATGACGAATCGTTACTATCTGGCTGGCGATGTCGTCTCGCTGATTCGCGGTAGCGGTGGTATTGCACCGCGTGTGGCCTGGCTCGCCGATGTGCCGCTCGATGGAAAGCGGAAGACCCCTCGGCTTAAAAAGGCGCAATTCATCCTCGCTGGACTGCCAGTAACCGGGCGTCCCGGCGAGCTGCAACTTGCTGCCCGTGACGCCATGGTAGCCTGGAGCGGGCCGCTGGAAACCCGCGTCCGAGCTGCGATCACGGATCGTCTCGCCCCCAATGCTCCTCCCCGAATCACAGGCATCGCCAGTGCCTTTCACAGCTCCGGTACTTTGCCCGGCGAGGGTGAAACACAGCTGTTTCTGACCACGAGCAGCGCGAAGCCAGTCTCGATCAACGTGCTGCGGCGTCCCGGTATCGACCCGCAGTGGGCGGTTGCACTGGGCGAAATCGTCGATGAAGCCGCGCGCCCTCCGGCGCGCGATACGCTCGGCTGGTACCAGCTCGCCTGTTTTCTACCCCGTGAGTTACCGCCTGCGGCCGTCGGCGAACTGGCTTCCGGTGATGCCGCAGCGGCGCGCGAGGATTACCGATTTGTGCTGCAGTCATTGGGAGCGTGCACACACATGCGTCCACAGCCGTAGAAGGCCCTCAGAGATACACGAAGTCGCGATCGAAGCTTTTGAGGTTAGCACCGCCGTCGACAAATATGGTTTGGCCAGTGATACTTTCAGCGCCCGCCAGAAATAAAACCGCATCGGCAATTTCGGCTGGTGTCGCGAGACGGCCAAGCGGCATCGCGGTCGCGATCCGGGCCATCGCTGCCTCGTCATAGTTTGCCGTCGGTAGCGTGAGGCCGGGTGCCACTGCATTGAAACGAAGGCGCGGCGCCAGGGCTACAGCGAGAGTCCGCGTGGCCGAGGCCAGCGCTGCTTTCGAGAGGCTGTAGCTGAGCTGGTCGGGTACCGGATTACGGATGCGCTGGTCGACGATGTTAACAACTGAACCGTACCCACCCGTCCGGTAAAGGGCCAGCGCCAAAGCCACGGGTGCCGCGGCGTTCACGGCGTGATGCGCCGCGATCGCTGTGGCATCCGCGGTCATCGCGCCGTCATCCTCGAAAATGGCCGCATTGTTCACAAGCAGGGTCGGCGCAACGCCAAATTGCGCGATGACAGCCGGGATCAGCGCGTTCACAGCCTGGCTGTCCGCCAGGTTAGCGATGAATCCATGCCAAACGACAGCCGTGCGCGACAGCACAGCAGCAAGCGATGGATCAGGTGTTGCGTCGTGCGCACCGTGCAACGCCAGCGTCCAGCCTTCTGTGGCCAATCGCGCGGCGATCGCCGCGCCGAGACGCCGATGACCGCCGGTAATCAGCGCCAGCTTCACCGCCGATGCCGGACGCGTCGAATGCCGATGGATTCGTCTGCTTCGCTGAGCGCCAATTTGACGATCGCGACTTCGACCCGCGCGACGCGCCGGTCCCCGAACAGTAGCGTTTCGGCGATATGGTCGGCAACTGCCTCGACCAGCTTGAAATGCAATCCCGGTGGCAGGGCGGCGGTCGCCGCGTGTTTCAGATCCATGTAGTTTTTCGATGCTGACAGCGGCGTTTCAGGCTCGAAGCGGTCAGGTGCGTCGAGGTCGACAGTCACCGAGATTCGCAGCGGTTGAGGCAGGTCCGTCTCCTCCGAGTAAATCCCGGTCAAAACCAGCACTTCAAGGTCGTGGACGCAAAGCTGGAGAAGATCATTCATACGACTCGCCGCCTAGGCGTGTGCGCCGATGGTTTCAATTCCTGCAATTCACGCTAAATGCGCGCCGCCCATGACGACCATGATAACCTGCTTGTCGCACGCTGCTGCGGACGCCGTCGAGAATTTGCTCGACGCAGCGTTCGGGACCGACCGTCATCACCGAACAGCATACCGCATCCGCAACGCCATGCCCGTACTGCCCGAGCTGAGCTTTGCAGCGTTCGATGGCGATCGACTGGTCGCAAGCTTGCAAAGCTGGCCCGTCGCCGTGGGCAACGCTGACGTCGTCCTTGTCGGTCCCGTTGCTGTGGCCCCCGATCGTCAACGCAGTGGGCTGGGGCGCAAGTTGATGGGAACGCTCATTCGTGCTGCGCCGGATACACCCATGGTGATGATCGGCGATCCCGAATATTATGGACACTTTTTTGGCTTCACCGCCGCTGCAACCGGCAACTGGCATACCCCCGGCCCGGTCGAACGGCATCGCTTGCTGGCGCGCAACGCCTCAGGTTTGCCAGCGTCAGGGTGGCTTGGTCCGCGCGCCTTTGCGCTTGCCGCGTCCAGACCCTAAGTCGTCGTCATGCCGATCAATGCCCCGCTTGACCTTGCCACGATGTCGATGACCGAAGTTGTGCGAGCGCTGAAAGAACAGCACGTGCCACCGGTGGAAAAATGGAACCCGGCGCATTGCGGCGACAGCGAAATGCGGATCGCGCGCGACGGAAGCTGGTATCATCAAGGAACCCTGATCGGGCGGCCCGAAATGGTGCGACTCTTTTCCACGATCCTGCGTCGTGAGCCCGACGGCCGCTTCGTCCTCGTTACGCCTGGTGAGAAGCTCGACATCGCGGTCGACGACGCACCTTTTCTTGCCGTAGAGGTCAAGAGTGACGGCACCGGGACAGACCGCCGCCTCGCGTTCCGCTTGAACACAGGCGATTTTGTCGTCGCCGGCCCCATCAACAGGCTTTGTTTTGCGGTCGGCGAGAATGGGCCGCATCCCCGCTTGAGCGTCCGCAGCGGGCTCGATGCGCTGATCGCGCGACCGGTATATTACGAACTCGTCGAAATGGCCTTGAGTGACCAAACCGATCCACCGGGCGTCTGGAGCCAAGGCGCTTTCTTTGCGATGACTGCATGACCCTCGCCGATCGGCTGCGAACCAGCCTGTCCGCTACGCAAGGGCATCCTGTCCCTTATGCCAACGACATGCGCCAGGCGTTCGAGCAAACCGGTACGCCTGCCGCGGTGCTGATCGCGATCACCGACAGACCCAAGCCCGGGCTGATACTGACCCAACGTCCAGAAACCATGCGCCGCCACGCCGGCCAGGTCGCCTTTCCCGGCGGTCGCGTCGATGAGGGCGATGCCGACGCGATTGCCGCAGCACTGCGCGAAGCTTACGAAGAAGTGGCACTGCCGCCAGCGGCGGTCGAAATTATCAGTCCGCTGGATCCTTATCACACGGTCACCGGTTTCAGTATTGTTCCGGTGGTCGGCGTCATTCCACCCAACCTGCCCCTCATCCCCCACGATCGCGAAGTGGCGGCCGTCTTCGAAGTACCCCTCGCGTTCGTCCTCGACACGGCTAACCACGCTGAACAGCGCGTGATGTTTGAAGGAAACGAACGGTCCTATATCGAGATGATGTGGGAGGAACGTAGGATATGGGGCGCGACTGCGGCGATGCTGGTCAATCTGTCGGCGCGGCTCAAATGGTAGTACTCGCGCAAGGCGATTGGCGCATGCGGCCCGGCCTCGCCTCGCTCATCGAAGCCTTGGGTGGACCGGCCCAAGCCCGTTTCGTCGGGGGCGCCGTGCGTGATGGATTGCTTGGCCTGACGGTTAGTGACGTCGACGTGGCAACGCGGCTTCTGCCCGATGAGGTAATGGCCGCACTAAAGGCAGCAGATATCAAAGCAGTACCCACCGGTATTGCGCACGGAACGGTAACGGCCTTGACGGCGGGGGGGCCAGTCGAAGTCACGACGCTACGCCGGGACGTGGCGACTGATGGGCGTCATGCAACCGTGGCTTTCAGCGATAACTGGCGCGAGGACGCCAGTCGCCGCGACTTTACGATCAATGCGCTCTACGCCGACCCCCTGACCGGCGAAATTTTCGATTGGTTTGGCGGTCTCGAAGACCTCGATCGACGGCGCGTCCGCTTTATTGGTGACCCGTTAACGCGAATTGCCGAGGACCATCTCCGCATCCTTCGCTTCTTCCGCTTTCACGCGCGTTTTGGACACGGCGAGCCCGATGCCGCGGGTCTGGCGGCTTGCGCTGCTCGCGCCAACGATCTGATGGCGCTTTCGCGTGAGAGGATTGCGGCCGAGCTCTTAAAGCTGCTCGCAGCCGACGACCCGGTAAACGTCGTTGCTTCTATGATTTCGCGCGGCATCTTGCGCCCGGTCCTGCCCGAAATCGTCAACTTTGCACCGCTCGAACGGCTGGTTACGCGTGAACGTCATTTTGGCATCGCAAGCGACGGTATCCGGCGGCTGTCTGCCCTCATCGATGGCCGCGCCGACTTCGCGGCGTCTGTCGGCGGACGGTTGAAATTATCGAAAGCGACCGCAAAACGACTGGTAGCCGCCGCTTGTCCACACGAGGGAACTCCGCAGGCTCTTGCCTATCGGCTAGGCACCGAAAGCGCGATCGACCGGCTACTGCTCGGGAACGGAACAGCTGAAGAGATTGCGATGCTCACGCATTGGCAGCGTCCGATTTTGCCGATCTCGGGCGGCAATCTCATCGATCGCGGATTGGCCCGGGGACCAGTCGTGGCGCAGACCCTTGCCGTCATCGAACAGCGTTGGATCGAAACGGATTTTCCCACTGGCGCCCAGTTGGACACCATTGTGAGTGAAGAACTCAGCGCAGCGCATTAAGCGCAAAGACAAACGCGTCGTCGTTGTCGAGTGGCCGACTAAATAAATAGCCCTGGCCCGTTGTACAGCCGAGCGCCGCCAGCCTTCGCGCAAGTTCGGCAGTCTCGATGCCCTCGGCCGTCGTGGTCATGCCCAAAGCTTGCGCGAGGCTGAGGATCGCGCGAACAATTGCAACTTTGTCAGGATCATCGAGCATCCCTGTTACGAAGCTGCGGTCTATTTTGAGCACGTCAATCGGCAGTTTTTGTAAGCTGGCGAGGTTAGAAAAACCGGTTCCGAAATCGTCCATCGCCACAATGGCATCACAGCACTTCAGCGCTTCAAGCGTCTTGCCCGCGCGCTCGGGATCGCCGACGATCACGCTTTCGGTGAGTTCGATTGAGAGCCGGTTACCTGCAAGGCAGTGATTTCGCAGCGAGGAGGCAACCACGGTTGCGACGTCGTCGCGCGCCACCTGAATCGGGGATAGGTTTACACCGAAATATATCGGCAGCTCACGCTGTGCCGCCATGTCCCATGCGGCCAGCGTCTTGAGCGCACGATCGAGCGCCCAGCGTCCGAGGGGAACGATCAGGCCGGAATCTTCGGCAACGGCAATAAACTCACTCGGGGGGATCGATCCAAGGTCGGGATGATCCCATCTTGCAAGGCACTCGAATCCGGCGATCTTGCCATCCGCCAGCGACATCAGCGGCTGGTAGGCCATCGTCAACTCGTCCCGCTCGATGGCCCGACGCAATTCGGTTTCGAGTGTGAAGCGCCGGCGCGCCGCATTGAGCACCGCAGGTTGGTAGACTTCGATCCGTTTCGATGCCTTTGCAAACTTGAGCGCAAGCTGCGCGTGACGAAACAGATTTTCGGTGTGGCCGTCGTCGGTCAACGCACAGCCGATCGCGCAGTCGATTTTGATTTCGAAATCCGACAGCCGAAATGGCTGAGCAAGCGATGCTTCCACCCGGCGGGCGACATGCAGCACGTCGCCTGGCCCATCGGTGATACGCACTGCAATCGCGAATTCATTTGCGCCCGTCCGACCGAGCAGATCGGAAACCCGCAAAACGGACAGCAGCCGCCGTGCAACGGTGATTATAAGTTCGTCTCCGCAGAGCGATCCCACACACTCATTGATACGGCTAAACCGCGAGAGATCGATGAGGACCATTGCAAAACTGTGAGGCCCATCGTCTGTGATCCCCACCTCCAGACCTTCGACAAAGCCGGTCCGGTTGGCGAGACCCGTCAGCGGATCGGACAAAATTTGCCGTCTCAGTGATTCACCGACTTGAACTTCGCTGGTCCTGTCAATCAGCGTGACCAACGCGCGGGCGCCCGACCCCGCACCGGCCCCGAGCGGCGCGACCGCGACCGTGAAATGACGGCCATCTATGAGGCCATCGTCGCGCCAGTCAAACCTCCCGCCCTCGCTCACGCCGGCCAAAACCCGGCGGATCAGGTCGGTTGCCTGAACACGGGCGAGAACATCGCCCCGATCATGCCGACGGCTTGATATGCCAAGTCGCTTAAAATGCTCGTTGCTGAAAAGGATCTGCGCGCCGCGTTTGGCCGGCGAGATGACGGCGGCAGCAACCGGTAAGGCATCAAGATAAGCTTGATGCACGACGCGGATAGCCGGAGTCTCTACTGACGGTGCACCAAAATTGGGTACCGGCAGCGGTCCGGAAGTCGGTGCGACCACGATCTCCATTGGACTGTCATAGCAGGCAAACCGTTAAATCGTTCTGAAAGAACCAATTTGGCAGATGTTTGAACTCTGCTGGCAGAGTTTACGGAAAAGGTTCCGGCTTAAAACTTGTTGTCGCGCGGAAACCCTGTTGGTGGTGTCCGGCCGATTGCCCCCCGTGCCGCACGCCACGGCATCAAGTCGGTTTCGCTCCGCGTGCGTCCGCTGTCTCCGCCCATTGCCCAGCTGAGCCCCCCCGCCATCAAAATCGTCTTGGCATCCGTCAGGCTGCCATCGCGAAATTTCTGAAGCTGCACCCCTTGTCCACGCCCCATTTCAGGTAGTTCAGAGAGCGGGAAGACGAGCAGACGGCGATTGTTTCCGATCGTCGCCACCGTGTCGTCATTGACGCCGACCCGCCACACGACGGCAAGCGTCGAACCAGGACGCAAATTCACCACCTGGCGCCCTTTTCGCGTCTCGGCGATCACGTCAGCGACCTTGGAAATAAACCCACGCCCGTCGCTTGCGGCGAGCAAAAGCCGGGTTTCCAATCTTGCGGCGAACAGCTGCACGATGCCAACCTCTCCGGGAAGGTCGACCATCAATCGCACGGGCTCGCCAAAACCCCGGCCACCCGGGAGCTTGTCAGCCGCCAGGGTGTAAAACCGTCCATCAGCGGCCGCGATGATGATCTTGTCTGTCGTCTGCGCGTGGAATGCAAAGGCGGGACCGTCACCTTCCTTGAACTTCGACATGTCGGCACTGGCCAAGTCAGCATGACCCTTGAGCGCGCGGATCCACCCCTTCTGGGACAGGATGACCGTGAGCGGCTCGCGCTCGATCATGGCATCGAGCGGAATTTCGCGCGGCGGCGCTGCTTCTTCCACGGTCGTGCGCCGCTTGCCCAGAACAGTTTCCGGCGCATAGCGCGTCCTCAGCGCCGCCAGATCCTTCTTCAACCTCGTCTTCTGTCGGGCCGGGCTTTCAATCAACGCTGCCAACTCGGCACGCTCCTTTGCGAGCTTGTCGCGTTCCGCGCGCAGTTCCATTTCCTCAAGGCGGCGCAAGCTGCGGAGCCGCATATTGAGAATGGCCTCGACCTGCCTGTCGTTGAGCCCGAATTCTGCCATCATCAACGGCTTGGGCTCGTCCTCTGTCCGGATGATCTCAATCACGCGATCGAGGTTGAGGAAGGCGATGATATACCCGTCAAGAAGCTCGGTGCGGTCATCGATCTTACCCACGCGGTGCTGAGCGCGACGGACGAGTACATCGATCTGGTGGGTCAGCCATGCCTCAAGCACTGCCTTCAGGCTCATCACACGTGGTGTACGGTCCGCGCCGAGCACATTCATGTTGAGCGGCACGCGCACTTCGAGTTCCGACATTCGGAACAGGCTCTCCATGAGAACGTGCGGATCGACAGCCCGGCTGCGTGGCTCGATGACGAGACGTATTTCCGCATCGCTCTCGTCGCGAACATCGGCGAGGATTGGCAGCTTGCGGTCGTTGACCAGTGCCGCCAGCGCCTCGATCAGCTTGCCTTTTTGGACCCCATAGGGAATTTCGGTGACGACCGCGATCCAAGTGCCGCGTCCCAAGTCTTCCACGTTCCAGCGCGCACGCACCCGGAAGCCGCCGCGACCCGTCGCATAGGCTTGCGCGATCATCGTCGGCGGATCTACGATTAGGCCGCCCGTCGGGAAATCCGGTCCAACTATGAACTGGAGAAGGTCGGCGTCGTGTGCTGCAGGCTCGTCGATGAGATAGGACGCGGCATCGATCACCTCGGCGACATTATGCGGTGGAATGCTGGTTGCCATGCCAACCGCGATTCCGCTCGCACCGTTCGCCAACAGATTGGGGAACAAGCCGGGAAAGATTTCAGGCTCTTCTTCTTCACCGTTATAAGTAGGCTTGAAATCGACGGTGCCGTCGTCGAGCCCGGCCATCAGATCGATCGTTGCCTGCGTAAGTCTTGCTTCGGTGTAGCGGTACGCAGCCGCATTATCACCGTCGATGTTACCGAAATTGCCCTGACCGTCGACCAACGGATAGCGGAGCGCAAAATCCTGCGCCAACCGGACCATCGCATCATAAACGGACTGATCGCCGTGCGGATGGTATTTGCCGATCGTATCTCCGACGACGCGCGCGCATTTCTTGTACGCTTCGCTCGGTGACAGTTTAAGCAGACGCATCGCCCACAACAGACGGCGATGTACCGGTTTCAACCCGTCGCGAAGATCGGGTAACGACCGTGCCGTAATCGTCGACATTGCATAGACGAGGTAGCGGTCCGAGAGCGCAATATCGAAAGGGGCATCAACGATGGCGTCAAAGGGATCGCCGGGATCGCTTAGGTCGGTGGGCATGCAACGCGCTTAGCAGGCGATCGGTGGGATGCAATCGCCTGGGGATGCAATCGGATGCGCGGGTCCCCAGCTCCGGAAACCAACCAAGGAGCCTCACTTCCATGCGCTATGGCCAGCTCGGCAACACTGGCATGTTCGTTTCCAAACTCTGCCTCGGCACCACGACCGTTGGCGAAGCAACGAACGGAAGCATGTGGCGGGGCGGGGGCGATTGCCGGGTTTGGACGAGGCAGGCGCCGACGCGATCGTCAAGCGGCTCGTGGAAGCAGGCATTATTTTCATCGACACCGCCGACGTCTCGTCGAACGGCGTTTCCGAACAAATTGTGGATGCATCAATCAAGTATCTGGGCATCAAGCGCAGCGACGTCGTCATCGCGACCAAAGTGTGTGGCGCGATGGGCAGTCGGCCTAACGACAAGGGAGCGTCGCGCGGCCACATTATGGATGCGATCGAAGGCAGTCTGTCGCGCCTTGGCACTGATCATATCGATCTCTACCAAATTCATGCCGACGACAGTGTGAAGCCAATCGATGAAACGCTGCGTGCACCCGACGACCTCGTGGCGTCGGGGAAGGTACGCTATGTCGGCGTGTCGAACTGGTCTGCGTGGAAAATCGCCAACGCACTCGGGCGCTCGGAGGCTAAAGGGTGGGCGCGGTTCGAGACGTTGCAGACGCATTATACGATTGCGGGGCGCGATCTGGAACGAGATATCGTGCCGTTGCTGACTTCCGAACGACTTGGCCTGATGGTTTGGTCGCCGCTCGCGGGCGCGCTGTTGTCGGGCAAATACGAGCGCGACAGCGCGAACGCGGAAGGTCGTCGGGTCGCCTTCGATTTTCCACCGGTCGACAAGTCGCGCGCGTTTGACTGCATCGACGCTATGCCCCCATTGCGGATGCGCACGGCGCGACTGTTGCCCAGGTTGCGCTAGCGTGACTGCTGCATCAACCAGTCGTTGCGACAGTCATCATCGGTGCCAAGCGGCAGGAGCAACTGGAGAACAATTTGAGAGCCGTCATTATGCGGCTGTCGCCCGAAGACCTCGCAATCCTCGACAAGGTTAGTCGATTGCCGCTCGAATGCCCCGCTTGGATGCATGCGATGCAGGGTTCGACGCGCCGTCCCGCGCCGTTCGTGGCCAAAGCGGACTGATGGCATCGGCAAATGGTTGTATGAGCGACCCGCGCACGCCGTGCGGGTTGCCGACACCCTCGACACCAAAGGTCAGCGCTTCGCGCCTTATGTTTGGAATATATAACGTGCCTGCAAGCCAGTCGAACACCGCCAGGACGCCGCCGAAATTTCGGTCGTGGTGCTCGATCGCTGACGAATGGTGAATCTGGTGGTGCGCAGGGCTGAGGATCGTTCGCCCCCATATCCCGCCCCAGGCGATCCAGGCGTGCGAATGATGCAGGTGTTTGATCGTCATCAGGCCCGCAATCGTCAAGATATTCGCTCCCGCCACCGTCCAAGGCGAGACCCCCGTACCGACCAGCCAGTGCATCGCCCCTGAGGCAGTCCCAGTCACGACCGCAACGATGTTGTAGAAGATGATGTTGTCTACCGGATGAACGCGAAAGATTGTCAGCGGCGACAGAGCTTCGGCACTGTGATGAACTTTGTGGAACGCCCAGAGCACGCGAATCTTGTGTTTGAGTAAGTGATCGAACCAATAGGCGAACTCATAGGAGAACCAGAGCGCAAGCGTCATTGCCAAAACCGCAACCCATTGTGGCAAGCCAAGTTCCAGCGGCTGTCCAAAAGCATGCCTAGCTGCCTTGGCGACGCCGAAGTGGGACATCACCGCCCAGTTAAATAGCGCAGCGCTCGCAAATACCGATAGCAGGGTGAAGCCGACATCGGCGCGTGCCGATGCGCACAACAAGCGATTTCGAGGGAACATGGCCCGCGCCATTGCCCGCAGGGAGACTTGACGGCCCCGTCGCTTCGCAAGCGCCACACCCGCCGCAATCAAGAGGGCCGCCGACAACGACCAGATCGAGAGAAACGAACTGGGCGAAAGCAGCGCGCCAGCAGCGTGGTCCCGTAGTGAGAGTGCGACATCATGGATCATCGCCCCCTAGATAGCTCGATCTGGTAAACCAGTAGTCAACGGCAGATTGTCCCCAACTTCTCAAAACAAGCGGGATGTCATGTTTCGTCGCCTATTTCCTCATACTGATATGATCGGAAAAGCGCGGCACCGCGCAGTGGTGCACTGGCAAGCGCCTCGAAATACAGTCGATCGCCGCCGCTGCTTGTCTTTGGACTAACCCCACGCCGGTTAGCCAACGAGCGGCGCTTGCTGGTGCGCCAAGCGCTCTCGGCGTCAGCGTGGCGTTGTCATAATAGCTACACTCATGACGTAAAGACTGACCAGTTCATTGCTGCAGCCAGACGCTCAAGCGCCTCGCTACCAAGTTTCGAATTGCCCCGGTGGTTCAGGCCCGGTGACCATACTGCGATGCTCGCCTTGCCCGGCACGATCGCAAGAATGCCGCCGCCGACGCCCGATTTACCGGGGATACCCACTCGGAAAGCGAATTCGCCCGAGCCGTCGTAATGGCCGCAGGTCAGCATAAGCGACAGGATGCGCCGCGCACGCAACGCTGTCACGACAGCGTCGCCTGTGTCGGGGTGAATTCCCTCAAGCATAAGATAGCGCCCCGCCATGGCGAGCTGACGGCATGACATCGCGATCGCACACTGATGGAAATAGACCTTCAGCGCATCCTCGACGCCGTGGTGCATATTGCCAAACGACCGCATATAGTTGCCGAGCGCGATATTGCGAAAGCCGGTCGCAGCTTCTGAATTGGCGACGTCGCTGTCGATAAAAACGGTTTGGTCTCCGCATAGGAAGCGTACAAAGCGCACGATATCGCCGATCGCATCGCGCGGTTTGCCTGCGCCCAACACCACGTCGCTGACGACAATCGCCCCGGCATTGATGAAAGGATTGCGCGGTATGCCCTTCTCCGCCTCCAGCTGTACGACTGAATTAAACGCGGTGCCGGACGGCTCGACACCGACACGCCGCCATAAACTGGCCCCGACTTTCCCAAGCGCAAGCGTCAGCGCGAACACTTTCGAGACAGACTGAATCGAAAATGGCTCGTCGGCGTCACCGCCGGTGTGAACAGCGCCATCCGCCGCGACAATGGCGATACCAAAACGGGCAGAGTCAATCCGCCTCAGCGACGGGATATAGTCGGCAACCTTGCCGCGATCTGCGACTGTCGCCGCATGAGCGACGATTTCGGCGACTGCCGTCGCCAACAGATCGCTCAAGCTTGCGCCCGCCCTATGCCTATACGAGCCAGCTCGCGGTCCCTGTCGATGAACTGGTGCTTAAGCGCCCCACCGACATGGAGGAAGAATAACAGATAAAGAATTTTTCCTGAAATCGCATGCGCACCCCCAAAAAAATCGTGCACTTGTTTCTTGCTAACGGGATCAAGCGCCATCACCCATCCGATCCGAGGCCATTCGAACAAGCCGAACCACAAATTGGGATGGCTCGCCGCATCCTTGTAGGCCGAATCCATGACCCAACCACTCAGTGGAAGCGCAAACATAATGAGATAGAGCCCGACATGGACCCAATGCGCCGCTTGCCTTTCCCACGATTTATGATGGTGGGGCAACGGCGGCGCAGGATGCGTCAACCGCCACAAAAGCCGCATCGTCACCAGCGCGAGAACCGAAATCCCGATCGTTTTATGGTTATTGATCAGCGGTCGCACATGTTCATCCGCGACATTAGGCCAAATCCAGGCGAGCGCGACATTAACAATAATCAAAACGCCGATGATCCAGTGCAGCGCAATCGCAACGCCCGTATAGCGCGTTTTGGCCATCCGTTCGGCTCCCGTTAAGTTTGGTCACAGTTATGGGTGCGTACAATCTAGCGGTAGCGCGCGGCGGGTCCAACACCTATCTCGCGCCCGTCTACCGGAGGTTCTCGACTTGCTCTCTACTTTGACCCGAACATTTGACGCCTTGTCGCCACGCCTGAACCCGCCGCAGCGCGCTTGGCGCGGCATGGCAATCTGGGGCGCAGCGGTCGCCATTTTTATATTATTGTTCGCCCAGGGATTTATCCGGACGGGTGTCGGGGCATGGGCAGTCGGCATCGTCTACATCATGTATGATACCGTATTGTTGATGTTCGTCGCCCGGCAAACGCACGCAATTGGCGCTGCGCGCGTGCTTGCGGAGCCAACCCGTGTGCGCGTTGGTGTTGTCATCGCAGCATATAATGAAGCCGCCGTCCTCGAAGCAACGATTGAAGCGCTTCAGCGGCAGGATGTGCCGCCCGATCTGATCATTATCGCCGACGACGGATCAGACGATGACACTGCGGGCGTTCTTGGCAGAGTGTATGGCCTGACAGCCCCAACGCTTGGCACAGTCAGCGCTCCCGCCCCCAACGACCGGACCATCCGGTGGCTGCACCTCCCCCGGGGAGGCAAGGCGCGCGCGCTCAACATAGCCGTTGGCCTTGTCGATTGCGACGTGCTTGTCACGGTCGATGCCGACACGCTGCTCGAACCCGGAGCGCTATCAGCAATGCGCACTGCGTTCGAGCGCGAACCGCAGCTTGCCGCCGCAACCGGGGTCCTGCGCCCGACCTGCCCGCCGACGCTGTCGGGTCGCGTTTTCCAGTGGTTCCAGACATATGAATACGTCCGCAATTTCCTGTCACGCTATGCGTGGATGGAAGCGCACAGCCTCCTCCTTATCTCGGGTGCGTTCGCTGGGTTCCGACGCGAGGCGCTGTTAGCGATCGGCGGGTTCGATCCCGAATGCCTGGTTGAGGATTACGAGGTCATGCACCGGCTTCACCGCTTCAGCGTCGATCATTGTCTGGGTTGGGAAGTCCGCGTGATCGGTGCGGCGTTCGCAACGACCGACAGCCCCGCCACGCTTATGACGTTTCTGCGACAGCGACGCCGCTGGTTTGCAGGATTCCTTCAGACGCAGCTGTGGAACCGGGACATGATCGGCAACCCAAAATACCGAACGCTTGGCATGTCGATGCTGCCGGTCAAGGCACTCGACACTGTCCAGCCGCTTTACGGTCTCGCCGCGTTCGGGCTGTTGATCGCTTTCATCGTCGTTGGTCTCAAGACGGGAAATTTTAACATCATTTGGCCCGTGCTCATCGCCATGCTGGTCAAAATATTGATCGATCTGGGCTGGCTGCTGCGTTCGTTGCTGCTTTACAAGCGCTGGACGGGGCAGACCGAGGGCTTATCGGTCAAGGGCGCGCTGCTTGCAGCCGTCGTTGAACCAGTAACTTTCCAGCTTTTGCGTCACGCCGGTGCCGCCTGGGGATGGTGGGTCTTCTTGACGGGTCGACAAGTTTGGGGCGCAAATGTGCGCGTGGCAAAGCACGAGGCGGTCGGCCTATAATCTCCAATCTTGCCCGGCAGGCGGCGCCGTTGTCATGGACAAGTGCTCACGGTTAAAACTGTTTAAGGCAAGAGTTTCAATCTGGTCACGCGCCACGTGGGCCGCCTCGGCGAAATACCAAAAATCGGACCGAGCGGACATACCGAGTTACCGCCCCCGACATCCCAACGTCGGCGTCCTGGCGGGGTCCGTCCAGCTCGAGGGCAGCGTTTGGAGCACCGGTTGATCGCACACGACCCGCCTTATATTCGAGCGACCTCGGCACGACTGTCCCCACCGCAGCGACCCCAAGCCTGGCGCCGACCACATCGCTACAATTGAAGCTGCCGTCCCCCACCTGCATGTCGAGAGAATGGCTGAAGAGCCGATTGGTTGTCGCGGGGTTTTGCCCCAACGTGCTGGCCCTCTTGTGGGCGCCAACGCAGGCACCGGGCACCCGGAACACAAGGAGGTGGGTGCAAACCGGGTCCGAAGTTGATGATCGCGGACCTGCCATTGCCCCTTGCCGACCCCACCCTCGTTGCGCAGCTCGGTGTTGGTCGCTATATCTCAGTCAAGCCCCGGCCCGCGCGCTTGCTGCTAGCGCGTTTGCCGGGGCGTTGCGCTTTTAGACTTCAGGAACCGCCCATGACCCGCCGCCGTCAGATTTACGAAGGCAAGGCCAAGATCCTTTACGAGGGGCCAGAGCCCGGCACACTGATCCAATATTTTAAGGATGATGCGACCGCCTTCAATGCCCAGAAAAAGGGAACGATTAACGGCAAGGGTGTGCTGAACAACAGGATTTCCGAGCATATATTCACCCTGCTGGGTAACATCGGCGTGCCGCACCATTTCATGCGTCGCTTGAACATGCGCGAGCAACTGATCCGTCAGGTGGAAATAATACCGATCGAAGTCGTCGTGCGCAATATTGCGGCGGGGTCTATCTCGACGCGCCTTGGGATTGAAGAGGGGACACAACTGCCTCGCACCATCATCGAATATTATTACAAGGACGATGCTCTGGGCGATCCGATGATCACCGACGAACATATCGCTGCGTTCGGGTGGGCGTCGCAGGATGAGATGCACGACATCGCAGATATGGCGATCCGCACCAACGATTTCCTGTGTGGCCTGTTTGCCGGGGTCGGCATCAAGCTTGTCGATTTCAAGCTCGAATTCGGCCGCATCTGGGACAACGACTATAGTCGCGTGATCCTCGCCGACGAGATCAGCCCCGATGGATGCCGCTTGTGGGACATGATCACCAACGAAAAACTCGACAAGGATCGTTTCCGTCGCGATCTGGGTGGCGAGGTCGAAGCCTATCAGGAAGTCGCGCGACGGTTAGGTCTGTTGCCCGAGGGCGCCGATAATGTTGTGCTGGACCTTGAGGCGCAGCGGAAGAAGCGGGGACGTTAAGACGTAAAGCCAAGGCGTGGATCGGGCATAATTCGTTACCGATTTTAGCAACGCGTTAACCATTGCGGCGTAACTCGACGTGGAAAGTCACTTGGCCCCGTGGAGCACGACCGATGCGCAATATTGCAATTTTGTTGACGGCAACGGCGCTTGCCGGCTGTGGAGGCGACGCGCAGACTGTGGGCAGCGCAGGATCGGTGTCAACCGGCACGGTTACGACGGGTGGAACCCCGACTGACACTTTCGTCGCACCAACAACGATCAAAATCTATCAGGCGCAGACAGCAACCCAGTCGTACAGTTATAACTATGACGAGCATGTCCACTATAGCAAAGTGCAGGGCACTGACCCTGCGACAGGTGCGCCTATGGTGGACGCAAACGGCAAACCAGTCTTGGTACTCGATCCCAATTCGCGGACCGTAGTCGATGCCGTTCAAAGTAAGCAGTTGTACACCGCCAATGCCTCAACGGTGCGATCGCCGGCCTCTACGGTAACCTACGACCCGCGAAATGCGCAATTCACGCTTGTGATTAACGATACGCGCGCTGGGGCCAACATTTCGTTTCAAGATCCCGCGCATCGTACCGACTTTTCGGGCGCGACAACGCCGCAGCGGGGTGTGCCAAATCTCGAAGTTGGCGATCCGAGCCAGTGGCGCACAAAAGGCGTTCAGTATTTACAGGTCGATTCCGGAAGCACGGACCAGGTCTATGACGTGACGACATTCTTTTATGAATTGCCCACCACCGCGACAAACAATTACGTTTCCTATGCAGGATACGTGCGCAATCATTACGATGCCCCAACCGAGACAGTTCTGAAAGATACCGCCACCGGTCAAGACGCACTGATTCGGCGCCCTACGAAGCTTGACCGCGCGGCGTTCGTCTTTGGCCAACAGACTAGCAACAACGCCGTTCCGGTTTCAGGTAGCGCAACATACACCGGCAACATGATCGCCTCGATGGTCAACAATCCCGATTTCGACATCGATCCCGCTGCGAGAACTTATTTCCAGTGGATTTCGGGTACCGCCACCGTGGCCGTCAACTTTGGTAGCGGCGTAGTCAACACAAGCCTGACTGGCACGGTTGGAGCCCCTTTGTTTGATGCGACGCCAATCAAGCCATCGACCAATAGCTTTACGCCGCCAGCTCCCGCTATTGCTACGGGTTCAAGCTTCAGCGCGACGTCGAGCGCAGCAATCGATCTGGTCAAGACGGGTGGATTCACTGGTCAGTTTGGTTCCGCGTCCTTCGTCAGCAACGGAGTTACCAAGCCCGTCGATATTGTAGGCAGCTCGCTCGATGGCGCATTTTACGGTCCCAAGGCAGAAGAAATTGGAGCCTCGTTCCGTGTCGTCGGTGGCGTGCCGGACCAACGGGTCGATATTATAGGCGCGTTCATCGGCAAGAAGCCGTAAGATGAAGCAGACCTTGACAGGTCTGCTGCTCGCCGTCCCGTTACTTGCCTCCCTTCCCAGCCATGCTGCCGAAGTGTCTGGCAAGTGCGCGCGCGGTGTGTGCAGCGTTGTCCTCACGCCCGAACAGTTACTCGCCAAGGCAACCCAACTTGTCCTTACGCATCAGTTCGATGAAGCTCGACCGATGGTTATGGCTTTGGCGAATATTCCGACCTTTTCGATGCAGGTACACTTTCTGAACGGCTATATCGCCGTCGAAACCGGGGATACCGACGCAGCGATTAAGCATTTCAGGGCCGCTCTTGATGGTCACCCCGACCAAACACGGATCCGTCTTGAGCTTGCCAGAGCCTTGATGATGAAACGCAAGGATGGTGCAGCAAGCTATAACTACCAGCTCGCAGAGCAGGACGATGGGCTACCCTCTGAAATCCTGGCGACGATAAAGGCGGCGCGCACGCTTTTACGCGACAGGCGCCCGTGGCATTTGAATTTTGATGTCGGTCTTGCTCCCGACACAAACATCAATAATGCGACGGCAGCCCAGACGGCTGACCTGAGTTTTGCGGGTGGCGAAAGCAGCTTCACGCTGAACCAGGATTCGCGCGCTCAATCCGGCACCGGCGTGTCGGGTTCGATTTCTGCCGGCTATCGATTCCGGCTCAACCCGCATACGGCCTTACTTGCCGATGTTGATGGCCAAGGCGTGAACTACAAAAGTGTCCGGTTCGATGATTATACGGTGCAGGGAGCATTTGGCCCCCAGCTGGATCTCAGCGACGCTGACCAGATAACCGTACAGGCGACGGCAAGCAGCCGCTGGTATGGCGATAGCCCGCCAACGAAACAGTTCGGTGCAAGGGTCCAGTTCGAGCATCTGCTCAAGGAAGGTCAACGAGTCGGCGCAACGATCGACGCCCGGCGGTCCAATTCAGGGTTCGGTCCCGCCTATGACGGTTGGTCGATCGGAGCCTATGCGACGTATGAGCGCGTGGTGATGCGCAGGTTCATTGCAAGCGCGAGCCTGTTCACGCGAACCGACCGACTACGCTCTGGATCATATTCAAGCACCGAGGCAGGGATAAACCTCGGCATTGGCGGTGAACTTTCGCACGGCATCAACGCCGGCGTGTCAGGAGGCATAAGCCGCGCAGGCTACGATGAAAGTGATCCCTATTTCCAAGCCCAGGCGCCACGAAAGGACACACGGTACAACGCCCGCATTTACGTCGGCCTGCGCTCGGTCAAGCTGTTTGGCTTGTCACCTAGTGCGACGTACACAATCACCCGGGACGATTGTTCATTAACGCTTTACGACACAAAAAGGCAGCGGTTCGCTCTCAACCTTGCGCGTTATTTCTAGAACAGCGTTTTCAGTGCGCGCTCCGTATCGACCCCACCGCGAGGTCGCAGCATAGCCGGCCATTTGTCGCGCAGATACAAACATGCCGACTACCATGCGATAGTTACGAGCTTCATGGCACCATACTCGGGCGGCGGACCCGGAACCGGGTTCTCCCATTGATCGATGAAGACTTGCCCGGGTACGCATGCGCGTTCATAGGCTCGGCCGCATGAAGATCCGTGTCATCGTCACTCTCAAACCCGGCGTCCTCGACCCACAGGGCAAAGCCATTCATCACGCCCTCGAAGGACTGGGGTTCACCGGCGTCAACGATGTTCGCCAAGGCAAATCGATCGAACTCGATGTAGCAAGCACAACCAGCGACGCCGACATCGATGCGATGTGTCAAAAGCTGCTCGCAAACACGGTTATCGAGAATTACCGGATCGAGCGATGACTCGAAGCGCCGTCGTTGTCTTTCCGGGATCGAACTGCGACCGGGACTTGGCCGTTGCACTCGAGGCTGTAACGGGCTCCGCCCCGTCGATGGTATGGCACCGCGATACGAGCTTGCCCGACGGGCTGGATATTATCGGGATACCGGGAGGATTTTCCTATGGTGATTATCTCCGGTCGGGCGCGATGGCCGCGCAATCTCCGATCATGCGCGCAGTGGTGGCGGCGGCAAACGCTGGCCGCACTGTACTTGGTATCTGCAATGGCTTTCAGGTTCTGACCGAGGCGGGCCTGTTACCTGGCGCGTTGATGCGTAACGCGGATACGCGCTTTGTGGGCCGCGACGTTGCGTTGATCGTCACCAGCAGCCAAACACGCTTCACGGGTAGATACGCCACAGGTGAACAGCTCACGATTCCGGTCGCTCATCATGACGGCAATTATTTCGCTGACACAGCGACGCTTGACCGGCTCGAAGGCGAAGGCCGCGTTGCCTTTCGCTATGGTGAGGCCGTAAATGGCAGCGCGCGCGACATCGCAGGCATTGTCAACGGCGCCGGCAATGTGTTGGGGATGATGCCGCATCCCGAGCGCATGATCGACGCCGCACATGGAGGATCAGACGGGCGGCGACTGTTCGAAGCCTTGCTGACGTTTGCCTAACCGGGTGCTCAAATCTTCGCGCTGAACGGCGTAAAGTTGGTCCCTTCGTCGAAAACGTCAACGCCTTCGCGATGCTTCAGAAATCCAACAACGGCATAAGTGACGGGTGTCAGCACGATTTCCCATGCGACTTTCAGGGCCCAATTGGTCGCTAGTACCTGAAGCACCGTTGACGTTTCCCAAACCCCCAGAAACGCCAACGGGTAGAAGATTAGGCTGTCGACTCCTTGCCCAAATAGCGTTGAACTGATCGTACGGGTCCAAAGGTGCTTGCCCTGCGTCGCGATCTTCATCCGGGCCATGACGAAGGCGTTGACGAACTCGCCCGCCCAAAATGCCGCGACCGAGGCGAGGACGATACGCGGGACCTGGCCAAACACACTCTCGTAGGCTGCCTGGCCCTTCCAACCGGGCGCAGGCGGTAGTGACACCACGACCCACGACATGAATGCCATGAACAACACCGCGGCAAATCCCGCCCAGACACAACGCCGCGCGCGCCCATAGCCATAAACTTCCGTCAGTATGTCGCCCAGCAAATAGCTCAGGGGGAAAAATAGTATGCCGGCGCCAAAGGTGAAGCCCCAAACCTGCGCCGGCTTCGCTGCGCCGATTACATTCGACAGCAGCAAAATCGCCACAAATGCAGCCATCGTGAAATCAAAGTAGCGAAATCCGTCGCGGCCGACATCGCGGGCGCTAACGTGCTTTGGTATGTCTCGAGCGGTCATGACTGGAGCCTAGAATGGTTTCGGGCTAGGGCACAAGGGACGCGCCCGTAGCTCAGATGGATAGAGCACGAGACTTCTAATCTTGAGGCCACTGGTTCGAATCCAGTCGGGCGCGCCAATACTTTCAGTAACTTAGGCGAGGTAATAGTTGAATAATCGGGTGGCCGTTTCGATCTGGCACCCACCAGGCACCCACCGAGATAAAATATGCTCTTCAGTTATGTGAGTGCGGGTGGAATGTGGGGCGGTTCAAGCACTGCGGCGAAGACGCCTTACCCTGCGCCGCGCCCTGAGAAGGCATCTGGGGATGGCTAGAGGCCAGTCCTCGCAGAAATTTTACTGGACCCGCCTCAAAAGTATTGCGGCGTTTTCTGCCCTTTTCTAGGGTCAGGACTCATTGATCACAACCAGAAGATGACGGTTGCAGCGATTGCGATAGCGGACATGAAGGTGTGAGCGCAGCGGTCGTAACGGGTGTGGATGCGCCGCTAGTCTTTGATTTTGGCGAACAGGTTTTCGACGAGGTGGCGCTTTTTGTAGACCACTTTGTCGTAATGATGCTGCACTTTGCGGTTAGATTTTGGCGGGATGCAGGGGGTGATGCCACGCGCTGTCAGTGCCGCGCGGAACCAGTCGCTGTCATAACCTTTATCGCCCAGCAGTTCCTTTGCGCGCGATCACGCTCAACAATGGATCGTGTTGGCCCTCAACATCGTCTTGGGCTGGACCGGCGTCGGATGGGTAGTCGCGCTAGTTTGGGCGATCATCGGCAAGTCGGCCTAAACCGCGCTGGATCTTGACGATACGTTTAGCTAGCGGAAACGCGGCGAAGTCCGGAGACGCCAGCTCCATTAGTAAATGATTGTGTTGAACACGTAAGGGTCGCGGTCCGCGGGCGGGCCGCAAGGCGCTGACGCTGCAGCCTGCCGCCTGCCGCCAGCGAATATTTCCTCCGCACAAATCTTCGTGCTACGTCCGCGCCAGCATCGAGCCATCGTTCGCCACTTTCTCCAAGCGGGACGGCAACCCAGTAGCTATCAACGCGGCGACAGTGGCCCCGTTTGCGCCCAGTGACGACAACATGCAGATCAAGCTCACGAAGGGCCAGCGCGTCACGGTTCTCGAAGGGTTCGATGTTGTTGCGGAACTGCTAGACGCCGAAGGGCCAACCGACTGTTGACCGCGATATGAAAAGCCACGTCGGCTTCAACGCCGATCGATAGCGCATCGTTTTCAGCGGCGTACTTGGGCTCTCCGACCTAGCCGCGCTGACGTCCACAGAACACGAGCAGATTGTCCTCTCCGAACCCGCCGATACCGCGGTCCACCTGTTCCAAGTGCTCGAGACGTTTTGGCGCGCGCACGAACGGTAATTCGGCTCGGAACAGCCCAGCGCCTCGTAAGCCGCTTGCGCATGTTCCTTCTGCGTTCTCATATGAGGCATGAACCGAATCGCCCGCCGGGACCTCCACGATCACATCTTTGTCGCGATCAAATGCGCCCCGCCGACCGTGATCGCAGGACTGCGCGGCAAGCTACCCATCCAGAACGACGAAGCTTGCGACGCGCTCGTTGATCTGATCATGCGGCAGATCGACCACAAGCACCGCGGGGTGTTCGACTGGTCACCACCACCCCAGAACTTGTTTCCAAAGTTGGCTTGACGAAAAGGCTGCGGGCGCCTCCCCTAAATGCTCAAGCCGGTTGATCGCCAACCCCGGCAGCCTTCGCCACCGTTCGGCAACTTTAACTTCGCCTCGATCGCGTCGAGACGGAGCCGGTCCTGTGCCGTGGCGTCCCGAGCAATGTAGGTGATCTCATCGGTTTGCGCGGCATTGAACTGGATTTTAGGTTGCTGATCACAGCCATTGGTCAAAATCCGACAATTGGTACCCATGGGGATAATCGCAGCTACCGACCCAACTGTGGACATTCTGGGCCTGTGTCGACTCTATTGCCGGCGCTCCCGCATACTTTGGCGAACGGAGGGCCTACAGCTGCGTGACCCTCCACTAGTCCCCGGGTCAACGCCGCCTGGACTCCGACCTGCGCGCGGGGAACAAAAGTTCCAGCCAGCGACCCTGCTTGAAACGCCGCCTTCAGATTGATCAATACCTATCCCGCGATGTCTCATTTTGATACTGCAGGCGGCGCAATATTTGTTGGTAAAACTGCGGTAAACCTAGTATAACATTCATTGCCAGGTTGAATTTGCAACCTATTCTCGCCGACGGCCGTCTGGGAGACACTTATGAACAAGACCGCTATAGCACTGGCCGCAATTGCTGCCTCATCATTCTCTGCGCCGGCGCAGGCAGTCACAATCAATTATACCGTAAGTGGCCCGGCCACTGGCACGTTCGCGCTCGATCTTAACGCCGGCGTCTACACCTTCAGCGCAGCAGACATTCTCGCCGGCGGCAACCATTTTACGAGCGCGAATACTTCGCTCGTTTCATTCGCGCCCACCTATTATATTGGCGGTACGCTGAATGGTGCAAACGTCATCGCCTCTGGGACCGACGACTTTTTAATTGGGTTTTTACCTGCTCTGATATCTCAAAGTGCTGGTATTGCGGTCACTAACGTTGGCCAGCCACCTATGCAGGACTCCGACGTCTTAATTACGCAGCTAGTCGTCGCAGTTCCCGAGCCGGCTACTTGGGCAATGATGCTTCTTGGTTTTGGCTGCATCGGAATGGCGGTGCGTCGCAACATGCGCCAGGTCGGCGCGCGCGCAACGATCGCGTAATCAGTGGTCCTGATGTTTTGGTGGCGGTGAGGGTCGAGGACTAGTCGTGAGAAAAGCAGTGAGCGCTCGTATCAATATCTGGCTGACAGCGATTTTAATAACTTCGGCGCAGGCGGCTTACGCCGCGACCCCAGTAGCCGGGCCTGCACCAGGGACGACCAATCTCTTTCTTGGTCTAGAGGCTGGAGACACAGCCCATCCCTTCGTCAACAATATCCAGAATAACCTGCCGACCGGAAATTATTCTCAAACCCTCGACGTAGGTACGACCTTGAGCTTCGCCAGCATCAACGGGCTTGACCTGCCAACACCCCATCTTGATGCTTTGGCGTCTGGGAGCACGACCGCGCCTGGGGGCGGAATAGCAAGTGCGCAAGGATACACGGACTATTCGTTCATGGTCTTCGGCTCGGGTGACGCTCCGGTCACGATTAACGCTTCTGGTAGCGTCGGCATCAGTCCCTTCAGCTTGGCACAGGCCAACGCAAACTTGCGTTTCCTGGTGACGGCCGCGAGCTCAGAGCTTGTGTTTGACCAATCCCTTGGTGTTTCGGGGAACGCCGTGGGGTGTAGCTCAAACTTCGGGGCACTGGTCAATTGCACGCAGTCATTCGCGGTGAACAATGACTTCCTGCTTCATACGAATACGCTGTACAACGTACACATGGACGCGACGGCAGGGTTGCGTTTCGGAACCAATGTTAATTCGCTAGTGGCGGCTTCTGCCTTTGCGAACCTCGATCCGACCTTCACTGTCCATGGACCTTTCACGATACAGCTCAGTGACGGCTTCGGCGGTGGAATCAATCTACCTTTCCCCACGGCAGCCGTGCCCGAGCCCGCTAGCTGGGCGCTGATGATCCTGGGCTTCGGCTTGGTGGGCTTTGCCATGCGGCAGCGGCCCAAGGTGAGCGCAAACGTCAAGTTCGCGTGAGCACCCTCGCCCTCAATGCAAACTTCAAGGAAGGTCGTCAGTCAAAAGGCCGGCGGCTCTTTCAGTAAAAGACCTTTCGCGTCTGCTCACGCATTTTCCGCGCTAAGATAGCTGTCGCTTATTCACCCAAATTGTAACGTTGAGCGCGGTAGCCGCACACGCCGGAAGCGGACGGTCGGCTATCCACCCGATGTCGGTCGTTTGCGGACGCCCGCAATTGGGGACCAAACGGTGGAATCAATCCACTCTCATGTTTGCCTGTTCAAGGGGTGAGCGCGACAAATAGTTTTCTGCCACAAAGCGACAGAAATCAGTCGACCGGGTCTGCGCCCGGGCAGAGTAGGAGGCACGACTTCAAAACGACGGTTGATCATGCTCTGATACGTGGGTTGGTTACCGCCGGACCTGATGCGTCGCGGAGCTGCCTCTGTCTAGAAAACCAGCGTCGGATCGAGACCCGGCTGTTAGTGGTTACGAGGGTTCTCCTACCGTAGTCGTGCCCCCAACTCTGCCCAGGTGCAGATAAGGAGGAAGCGGGTTATCGATCTCCTTTTATGAAATTGCTGCAGGCGTTTTCACGCTGTCGGCGTGCTGACCTCGTGCGCGATGGCCCAGACAAAGCCGGCGAGTTGTCGTGCGATGGCCGTGGTGACGGTCGTGATCGGTTTGCCGGCACGGCTGAGTTTGCGATATTGAAGGCACAGCCGTTCTTGCGCCTTCCAGGCGATCGCCCGGATCGGTGCGGCCAGCTGTTCCTGGCGCAACAGCTGTTCCCGGCTGACCCGCGCCGGGAACCGGTAGCTCCAGGCCGCCTCGATCAGCACGCGGCGGGCCGCGCCATTACCGGCCTTGGTGATCCCACCCTGGCGGCGGCGCTTCCCGCTGGAATTTTCCGATGGCACCAGTCCCAGGTAGGACATTAACTGCTCCGCCTTCGAAAAGCGGCTGATGTCGCCCAACTCCGCGACGATCGTTGCCGCAGCGACAAGCGCCACCCCTCGTAGCGCCTGCATTGCCTCGACCACGGGTGCCAGCGTCCAATCCGACAGGCGGTTCTCGATCTGCTGGGTCAGTCGATCCCGGCGGTCCATTGCGGCGTCGATCGTCGCAATGCAGTCCTCGAGCACGATATGATGCGCGTCTTCGGCAAATCGCAGTCCGGAAAGCCAGCGCCGATGCATCTGTGTCCAGGCTGGGCGATGATAATGGTGGCCGTGTCGGAGCAGAAAACCTGACAGCTGCTGGCGGGCATGCCGTAGGCTACGCACTGCGGCCAGTCGTGCCCGGACAAGATCGCGCATCGCTTCATGTGCACTGTCAGGAACCCATACCGGCGTCAGCTCGCCCGCCCGGTGCAGTCGGGCCAGCTTCACCGCGTCTCGGCGATCCGTCTTGATCCGATCGCCCGGGCGCCGGGGATCAGCGATGGGGCAACCACGGCACAATTATGCCCGAAGGCCGTCACCTGTCGCTGAATGCCGTATCCGCAGGGGCCCGCCTCGTAGCAAATGTACAGCTCGACGTCCGGTCCGCCCAGCTTGCCGAGCAGCTTCGTCAAGGCCGCCGGCGTGTTGGCAATCTCGCCATGCTCGCGAACTTCCGCGCGCTTGCCGTCCTCCGCCACCGCAACCGCTATCGTGTCCTTGTGGACGTCAAGGCCCACATATATCATCGACTGTCTCATTGTCGCCTCCATGCAGGAGGACGCGCCAGATCAGCCCGACACGGCCTCGGATCCTGCATATTACGAGACGAGAGCGCCCAGTCTCAGGCAAACATGTGGTCTAG
>JANXSN010000043.1 GCA_025352685.1 Sphingomonadales bacterium | reverse complement strand
ATCAGAGCATGATCAACCGTCGTTTTGAAGTCGTGCCTCCTACTCTGCCCGGGCGCAGACCCGGTCGACTGATTTCTGTCGCTTTGTGGCAGAAAACTATTTGTCGCGCTCACCCCTTGAACAGGCAAACATGAGAGTGGTCAAAATCATACGCTTGGTACCCAATTACCCGCGTCCGCAAACGACCGATATTGGGTGCAAAGCGGACATTCGTTCCTCGGGCTCATGGGGGCTCTCCCCCCGCAAGAGCTTCGCTGCGTGTTCGCACCTAGCGGACCGCCAAATAGATAAGCCCGATGCTTCCCAAGAACTTGAAGCCTTCGAGACTGTGCAGAATGTCGTCGAAAATCAGGGCTGCAAGCAGAGCCAGGTTAACAGCGATTGCGATCGCCACGGGCAAAGGAAAGAGCGGCATTCTAAATGGCCGCTGCAGATTCGGCTCCTTTTGGCGCAGGCGAGCGGCGCTGAGATTGACCAGGATCGCGAGCGACATGCTGACCTGAATGTCGGCCGCGAGAATTGTGCGGTACGTTCCGGTGGATGCAAATGCCGCCGCGAGAACGAAGTTTGCTGTCGATCGCCAGATCGAAGAGCGCATGGTCACGCAAACAACCTTCACGGTCCAGGAAAAACCGAATCGCCCAAATCTGTTTCTGCGTAAGAGGCCGCTTCGTGCCGACCGCTTTTCCTGCATTCCATGTCGCTCGGCCCCGAGTTGCGGGATCAAATTCTGAGTAGCCCCTGTTCGTTCTCCTCGGCCATGATTAGCCGAGGAAGGAACGCTGAGGTGCGGGCCACTGATTTTTTGGGCCGATTGCTGACGGTCAGGTGTCCGGCGTCGACCAAAGTAAAGCGGTCGTTCACGGAGTGGCTGGAGTGCAGCGATCAAATCGATGTGTGCGTCGCGTCCTTCACTACAGCGACTCAGCGGGCATTTTTCGTGTGCGAAGGGCTGGATTTGACCTGCTGTGTTGCGCGACGATCTGGATGAGACAATGCGGCTGCGGGGGCCGTCCCGCGCCCTGCTGTTTTCGCTCGACGGCGGTCCGCCGACGGTAGCTGTCGACGTTCATTTCAAAGATCGTGGCATGGTGGACGAGGCGGTCGACAGCGGCGAGCGTCATTGCGGGGTCGGGGAAGATCCGGCTCCATTCTCCAAAGGGTTGGTTGGCGGTGATCAGGATCGAGCGCCGTTCGTATCGGGCGCTGATCAGCTCGAAGAGGACCGACGTTTCAGCCTGGTCCTTGGTGACATAGGCCGGGTCATTGAGGATCAGCAGATGATATTTGTCGAGTTTGCTGATGGCAGCTACTCATACGTTCTCACGTCACTGCCCCGGTAGATTTCGCGCAAATAAGGCGTGGAGACGTGCCCAATGACGCTCTGCAGATACCTTATGAAAAGCTGGACGCTCGGGAAAAGCGAAACCATGATCGGCGTCTGGATACAGCTCGACCTCGGCGTTAATCTTGTTCGCCCTTAGATCGGCGTCCAGTTCGCGGACCATCTCTATCGGCGCGTAGGCATCTCGTTCAGCGCAAGCAAAATACAGTTCGCCCTTGGCCTTGCGCGCAGCCAAGTGTGGACTGTCTTCCGCATCGGTCACGAGCGACACTCCATAGACTGAGGCAGCCGCCGCCACTTTGTCGGGATATTGTGCTGCTGCGTTGATCGCGTATTGCCCGCCCATGCAATAGCCAAAAGTGCCGATCTTGCCGGGCCGCGCTGCGGGATCGGCATCGATGTAACCAACTCAGGCAGCGGTATCGTCCATCACCAGCGGGATAGTGAGCGCGTGCATGAGTTCGAACATGCGCGTAAGCCACGTCGAACCGGACGAAAGGTCCATCGTCCCCAGCTCCATTACGCCCGAACGATAGTACATGTTGGGCAACATGACATAATAGCCTGCGCTGGCGAGGCGGCGCGCCATGTCTCGCAATTCCTCGCGGATTGCGGGAGCATCCATGTAAAACAAGATGGCAGGATGCGGGCCCTCGCGATCAGGATGCACGATAAATGTGGTACACACCCCATCTTTGGTTTTGATTTCAACCGTCTTCTCAATCACGCGCATTGCTCCACTTCATTGCCAATCTGTTGATCGCGGAGGCAACAAGCTAAGCGATCGCCGCCATCACAGCCTGACCGCATACCGTCCCCGAGAAGAATTTCAGGCGATCATTGAGCGGCAGGCGCATCGACACAAAGCCTTCGCGCCCGACGAAGTCGGTCAGGCCCATCTCCTTGACCCACGGCGCAAAGACCCAGTCGAACAAGACATCGGCATTGTCCTGCGTCAGCGGCCACAGGTCGTCGGGCGGCAGGTTTAGCAGGGTCATGACTGCGGCGCCTCGGCGTGCGCCATCCACCGCAAACGCACCCCATGATCCATCGCGATCAGCTCCGCCGCCCTTTCCCCGATCATGATGACGACGGCATTGATGTTGCCGCTGGTAATTTCAGGCATGACGCTCGCATCCGCGACGCGCAGATTCTTGACCCCGAGAACACGCAGGCGCGGATCGACGACGTGGCCGATCCGGCAGGTACAGCTGATGTGATAGGTCGTGTGCGAAAAATGCAGCGCGGTGTTTTCCAGCAGCGCATCGCTGGGGCGCTCCCCCGCCACGTGGCCGTGCTTGCGGGCGAGCTCCGGCGGGGCGATCCACGCACCAGGTTTGTCGTTGCCAGGCCAGTGCGCCATAATCTCCAGCGACCGCCGCATCGCCGCGACCATCACCTTCAGATCGACGAGATCGGCATAATAGTTCATGTTGATAGAAGGCGGCGCGAACGGATCAGCGCTGAGCAGGACGATTTCGCCTTCGCTGCGCGGCAACTCGAGCTGGACGATCAGATAGACGTTTTCCGCCGCCGGACCTAGCACCGCGTCTGCGTCGTTTGCGTACATCGCCATATCCATGTTGGCCTGGCCGCTGAGCAAGCCGACATCGACACCGCCCGCCATGAAGCTGATCTGCACGTCATGGCTGTAATCAGCACCCAATCCACTCGAAAAGAAGGCGCTGGCATCGTTCCAGGACGATGCGACCAGGCTGCTGCCAGTTGCTTGCCATTCCTCCAGCCGCCGTTCGGCTTCGGCCTTGAGATCGATCAGGTCTGCGCTCAGTTGGAGGTCGTCGGCGGGGTCGGCTGGCAATGGCCCACCGGGGGCGCGCAACACGTCTGGGCCCATCGACAGGCCGATCTCGTTCAACGGCACGCCGATGCCAGGCGCATGGAAGGTCATCGGCACGAAAGGATGATCCTTCACATGCTTGCCGACGGCGGATAGTTCGTGTCGGCAAGCCACGTCTGCGGCTTCCAGCTCCCGACGCGGACCTATGCCCGACAGCATCAGGATCTGCGGCGAGCCTATTGCGCCTGCGCTCAGGATAACCTCTCGACTGGCGTGCACGGTTTGGCTGACGCCTAAGACGTCGCGATACTCGACGCCGGTCGCGGTCAACGTATCGCCTTCGCCCTCCAGCACGATCCGCGTCACATGCGCGCCGGTGATGATCGTCAGATTGGGCCGTGCTTCGGCCTCACCCTCCAGGTAGGCATGATAGGTGCTCGCCCGTCTACCCTGGCGCGTATTGGTCTGATGCGCGGAGGAAACGCCTGCCAGATTGAAGCGGTCCTTGCCGTTATAGTCGCCACGCGGGATGCCCGCCGCTTCGGCGGCTTCGACAAACTGGCGGGTAGCAGGGATCATGGGGGATCGCACCGCCACCCCGACCGGCCCGCCAGTGCCGTGTGCGGCCTGGTCGATCGTGATTTCGTTGCTGGGAACAAGGTCTTCCATGCGTTTGAACGCCGGGAGGACCGCATCGTAACTCCAGCCCTCGGCACCGATTTCGGCCCAGTGGTCGAAGTCCTGCGGATGGCCGCGCACCCAGACCATGTAATTAATGCCAGACGATCCGCCAAGCATCTTGCCACGTGGCGTGCGCATCCGCCGCTCTTTCAGGCCCAGTCCGGCCTTGCCCGGATCGGCCCAGAACATCCAGTCGGTCTCGGGATCGAGTTGCAGGCTCGCACAGGCGGCGGGCATCAACTCGCGTTCGGGCGGGCGCTCTCCCGCTTCCATCAATGCAACTCGGATATCGGGATTTTCGGAAAGCCGCGCGGCGATGACTGCCCCTGCCGAACCTCCGCCTACGACGATGAAATCAAAAGCTTCGCCCATGCCCCGCTCCCCCGAAGACCGCAATCGGACGCTTCAGCCAGGTCCAGCCTTACGCCACGTATCCGGGATCATGCGCGCACTACGTCCGGAGTCAAAGACTGGTCTCAAAAGGGAGGCGGAATACTTGTGGAAACGTCAGCTCTGGTGCGGAATTGAACCGAAACCTGCCTGTCAGCAATCGGCCCGATTTAGTCGTCTGGCCACGCGCGAACGAGCGTCGGGTTTCGGGTAACGGAATTGGCGATGCCAATGGCCGCAACTGGGTCAATATCGCCGCATGCCGCCGCCGCTGGAACACAATGCGGCGTCTCCTCTGCCAGCCGATAATCCATTCGCCTACTAGCAACCGAGCTGGACCGCTAAATCGGTCAGGCTGTCCGACTGCCAGTCCCAATCCCGACGCTGATCGCGGTCTGGTGCCGGCGCGCCGCCGCGTTCCATGGGGCGGTCGACATAGGCGGTGAGGAGCCCGGCGCGTCGGGCGGCCGCCAGATCGCTATGATGAGCCGCCACCAAGCAGAGTTCGCTCGGCGCGATAGCCAGGATCGCGGCGGTCGCGAGGTAGGCTTCGGGCGCCGGCTTGTAAGCGCGAGTCACCTCAGCGCCGAGGATCGCGTCCCAGGGCAGCCCGCCACGGCGCGCCAACTCCAGCATGAGCGAAATGTTGCCGTTAGACAGTGTGACGACAGGGGATCGTACTCTCAGTCGCGTGAGCCCCTCCACGGCGTCGGGCCACGGATCGAGGCGATGCCAGGCGCGGGTCCAATCCTCCAGCAACGCGGGGTCGAGCGCGGCGGATTCGACACCTCGTTCAGTCAAGGCGGCTTCGAGCATCTCGCGGTGCAGGATGTCGAGGATAACGAACGGCCGCATGGCGTCGCGTACCGCCGCCATAGCCGGCTGGTAACGCGCACGCCATTCGTCCGCGAATGCAGCGGCATCGATGTCAGAACGGCCTATCCTCGCCAAGAAATCAGCGGACTCGCGGGTGATGCCCGATCGCCAGTCGACCACCGTCCCGAATACGTCGAACGCCAGCACGCGTGGCGTCATATCAGCTCGCCACCTCGACGGCGTGCGTGACGGTTATAATTGGTTGCGCCACCGCAAGGTCGCGCGCGGCCATGCCGAACGCGTTGAAATGGTCGGACGAACTGTGCGTTTGCACCGCCGCGTCGTCGATGTACAGCTCGTTGAAGACGAACCGCCGTTCGCCGTCGACCTCCCGCCAGAGGTCATAGTGAAGCACGCCGGGCTCGGCGCGCGACGCGGCGATGCAGATGCTCGCCGCGGCTACGAATGCATCCTCCTGCCCGGGCCTGACGCTGACGAAAGCAATAACCTTGACGGACATAAACATCTCCTTACTTCCAACATACCAGTAGATGTCTGAACCGCCCCGGGAACGCCGGAGGCCATTTGGTTTAAGTTACGCGGCCATGGGGATTTCGTCCAGCATGGCGTAGTAGCGTTGTTCGGCTTCAGCAGGTGGAATGTTGCCGATGGGTT
>JANXSN010000111.1 GCA_025352685.1 Sphingomonadales bacterium | reverse complement strand
CGGCGGCTGCTCGAACCCATCGGCAACATACCGCCCGCCGAAGCTGAGGAGCAATACTATGCCATGATCGAACAACGGCCTATGGTCGCATGACTCAAACCAAACAGCCTCCGGCAAATCCGGCGCGGTTCACCTTGCTTCGAGAACTCGAAGAGGAAGTTGCGGTCGTCGGCCCACAGATTGAGCGTGTGCTTGGCGTTTATCACAGCCGACGCGAGGCAAAGGATGACCACATTATCATATATGTTGCGCGGACGGTTTCAGACACGTCAAGCGACTTACCGAAAGCCGACATAATGGAAATAGAGGAAGCGCGATGGTTTCCGCTCGATCAAGTACCCGCTTCCACGTCGGCCGCGACGGTTCGCCGTATTAGCGAATATCGATCCGGGGCGACGGGCAGCGGCGCTTGGTAGGTCACCGGGTTTAGGCGAACCGACTTCCCGTTTCATGATCCTTTTGGGAAGGTTCCAGGTTTCTCGACCACCGTTCCCAATCGGGAACGTCCGGCTGACGGAGAGGCACCCAAGCTTCGTCGTTTCAAACTAAGCATCGTTGAGGTAATCCAACTGCGAACGGATGAAGGAGGACATGAGGGAAGTTGAAGCGATCGGCACCTTTGACGTGAAGCTCACGCCGATCGGCTCCGGTGAAAGCCCGATCGGCAGCATGTTGATCGACAAGACCTTCCACGGGGACCTGCAAGGCACCAGCATCGGCCAGATGCTGGCGTTCCGTAGCGGTGTCGAAGGTTCCGCCGGCTATGTCGCGATGGAGCGCGTCACCGGCACCCTTGGCGGCCGGGAAGGCTCCTTCACCCTCCAGCATAGCGGACTGATGGACAAGGGCGCGCCATCGCTGACGGTCGTCGTTGTGCCGGACTCTGCCATCGGCGGGTTAGCGGGACTGACGGGAACGATGAACATCGTCGTCACACCGGGCCGGCACGATTACCAGTTCCGCTATACGCTGCTGGATTAAGCGACCGCTCCGGTCATCTCGGCGAGTTTCGCAACAGTGTTCATGTTCCGCGCCGTCCCGTGCTTGCCGCTGGGGATGCGAAGGCGGGTATTCGCCATACCGTCCGGGTAGAAAACGAACAGTTCCCGCTCCCCGAGGCGGACTACTTCGTTGTTGATCCCGGTGACGCCATCGAGAGGATCGGCAGGAAGCGCCCCGTTCACGAACAACGCCATGACGCGGTTGCCCGGTGCGTCTGCGAAGGGGTTGCGGGCAAGCGCATCGGCAATTTCGGACGCAGTTCTGACGATCACGCCGACGCTCTTGCCGGCGTAGGCGTGTAGCTGATCCTCAAGGGCGGATCGCACCTGATCCTCGGGCCTGTCGCTTTGGAAGACGACGTTGCCGCTGGCGATATAGGTCTTCACCTTCTCGAACCCGGCTGTTTTGCACATTTGAGCCAGCGTCGTCATCGGCAGTTTGCCGGTGCCACCGACGTTCACAGCGCGAAGCAGGGCCACATATCCGGTCAACTTCGCACTCCCTTTATCCTCGATCGTCACCACGATACGACGGTGCGGGTAAATCCCGAAACTCGATCGATTCCGGGAACCCCGCACCGCTTCGCAAAGTGCCATTTATCGCTGACAGAACCGTGCCAATTAACGCTGATATCTACAGGAAAACCGACACTCTGGAAGCACGCATGGCGCTAATCGGCTATGCGCGGGTATCAACCGGCGACCAGAAGCTGGCTCCAGCACGATGCGCTGAACGCGGCCGGGTGCGAGCGCATCTTCGATGACCATGCATCCCGCGCAAAGGCCGATCGGCCGGGACTGACTGAGGCGCTGGGCTATCTGCGCGATGGCGACACGCTGGTCGTATGGAAGCGGGATCGCCTTGGCCGCTCGATGAGCCACCTGATCGAGAAAGTTGGCGAACTCGCCGCGCGCGGCGTCGGCTTCCGCTCGCTCACCGAGCAAATCGACATCACCACGTCAGGCGGCATGCTGGTGTTCAACATCTTCGGCTCGCTTGCCTAGTTCGAGCGCGATCTAAACCGCGAGCGCACCAATGCCGGGTTAAAGGCAGCACGCGAGCGGGGAAGCCTTGGCGGCCGACGCCCGGTTATCACTCCTGACAAGCTGCGCAAGGCACGCGACCATATCGCGGCAGGGCTGACGGTCCGCGAAGCCGCAACGCGCCTCAAGGTTGGCAAAACCGCGCTCTACAAGGCGCTCGAAGGGGCCGCCGCTAAAGCCACAGCCTGACGTTCCGCGTTCGTTCGCCTCTAGCGTGCGTAAAGTTCACTTTCGTGCAGTGACCCCGGGACGGGCCGGATATCGGCGTCGGACGATGACAGCGGCTATGTAATGCGCTAAACAGCACCAATAGTATGAGGTGGAGGCCGATATGGCGACCGTACGCAAGACCATCACCCTTACCGAGCAGCAGAACGCTTGGATTGCCGCCCAGATTGATGCCGGCAGCTATACCAACGACAGCGAGGCGATCCGCGACCTTATCCGGCGCGAGCAGGAACGGGGACTGGAGATCGAGAGCATCCGCCAAGCGCTAATTGAGGGCGAGCAGAGCGGGGAGTCGGAGCCGTTCGACTTCACCGCGTTCAAGCAGCGCAAAGCCGCGCAGCATGGCTGAATACCGGCTCACCCCGAGGGCGCAGCGCGACCTCGATGGGGTGTTCGACTATACCGTGACGCACTGGGGCTTGCCCCAGGCGATGCGCTACACCGACCTAATCGAAGCCGCTTGCGCCGATCTGGCCGAAGCGCCGCAGCAGGCGCAAGGCTGCGCCAATATTCGGCCAGGCTATCGGCGGCGCGGTGTCGAGCAGCATGTCATCTATTTCCGGCCGACCAGCTACGGGGTCGCCGTCATCCGCATCATGCATCAGCGCATGGATGCAATCCGTCACCTGTAGCTCTGCTATGTACGGGTACAGTTCAAGAAAGTGGAAGCGGGCGTCCGCATCGATCGGTTATCTCGCCGGGGGAGAGCGCGCGGGAGAGCCACAGGTCCACCGGCGCAACGATAGTATCGGGTTCGCCGGCACGGCAGGCGCGGGCGAGGGCCTCCGCCGCCTCATCGTGACGGCCGGCCATGGCCGCCGATCGTGCGATCTGGAACCAGCCCGCCCGGCTTTGTCTGGCCTCGTGCAGCATCATCGCTGCTATGCCTCGCACGTTGCGTCCTGCCGATCGCCATCGTTTGGCCTTGGCCAGGCCGGCGGCATCGGCACGCAGACGTGCGGTCGTAGCGAATTCGCGCAGGAACTCATCGGGGCGGCCCTCGTACAAAGCGATCTCGGCTAGCGTGTGATGTGTGCTCACGTTTTCGGGTTGATCCCGTGCCAGTGCGCGCAGGGCCGCCAGTCCCTCCGCGCGGTGCCCGGTGTAGTAGATGGTCAATGCCCTGTCGCTTATGATCGAGGTCGAGACGGGATCGATGTCCCGCGCCCGGTCGATCTCGCGCAGCGCAGCCTTCGGCTCGCCGTTGACAAGCAGTGCGTTCGACAGCCAGTGGTGGGTCAGCGGGTCGTCGGGCTTGAGCGCCAGCGCGCGTCCGAACTCGCGGCGGGCGGTAACGCGATCCCGCCGCCACCAGAAGGTGATGAACGCCAGTGCGCGGTGCGCCTCTGCGCAACCCGGCGATAACGCCACCGCCGCCTTTGCGGCCGCCTCCGCGCGCGGATAGGCGTCGGCGTCGGGCAGCGAGCCGTATTCGCGTAGCAGCAGATAGCTGTTCGCCAGCCCGACATAGGCGGCCGGCACGCGCGGGTCGCGGGTGATCGTGTCGCCATATTCCCGTACCGCCCGCGTCAGGCTGTCGCGGGTGCGCAGATTCCAGTCGTAGCTCGCCTGAAGGAATATCGCTTTCGTCGTCGGGTCGGAAAACGCCGGGACTGGGACTGACACTTCCGTTTGAGACAGGTGAAGCGTCATCGCGCCCGCGCCTACTAGCAGTGCGCCTGAGGCGATCAGCGCGGTCGCGATCCATCGCCGTCGCCACCATGGGATCGGTGACGTTCTAACCGATGGCGGATCGATCAGCCCAATGACAACGGGCACTGATCGACCATGCTCGTATCGCGTGCGATCGGCTTCGAGCCAGGCGTCCAGCTCACCTTCCAGCGCATAGATTGACCCACGTCCTGTTCCCGGCACCCGATGAATCGGCATGTCCCGCTCTGCCGCCCATCGCATCGCGGTACGCTCGTCGCGTTTAAGATAACCAGCGATCGCCTTCCAGCCGTTTAGCACCTTCGATCCACGCCGCCGCCTCCCAACATTGAAGCGACAACGCGAGGCGATGCGGCTCAACAGTCTCTTATTATAGAGCTTAGCACATCGCGTTGCTTTGTCAGACTCCACTCGCACCAAGGACATATGTGCCATTTTCGAACCGACATCGCTGTGTCAGTTCGGTGTCCTAACTTGTCAGATGACAAGATGGTTGATGCTCTCCTAAGCGAGAGGTCGGTTCAGTAGTGAGGATTGATCAATCATGAAAAAGGAATTTTTGGCTGGCGTTGCCCTGCTTGCAATAGGGATGCCAGGAGTAGTTTCGGCGGCTCCGATCATTTACAATATCAGCCTTCCGGCGCCTTCGACGTGGAATTTGTCAGGAACTATCACCACCGACGGCACTATCGGAGCACTGTCTCTCGCGAATATAACCGCGTACAATCTAACGGCGACCGATAGTTTGACTACTTCCAACTGCGTCAACGGCAGTTGCGCCTTGTCGGGTAGTAGCGGTTTTTCGGGATCCACGACACGGCTTACCTGGGACTTTGGCGCGTCTGTCCAGCCTGAGACCGTGTTTAATACCCCTACTGGCGGCTTTATCTGCTTCGGCCCAAGCAATGGATCGTGTGCTTATGGGAATCAGGGAAACGTTGCGGCTTATTCCGAGAACGGCGTTAACACTGCACAAACGTATACGGGTGTGCAAGTTCTTGGCAGCGTTTCGGCTATCGCTGCCGTCCCTGAACCCGCGAGCTGGGCGATGATGATCGTCGGCTTCAGTTTGATGGGCATGGGCCTACGCTATCGTCAGCGGCAGACGGTGCTGCGCTACGTCTGATTTTTGATAATAAGGTGCCCGGCAGCGGTCGGGCACCGTAAGGTCAAATGCAAAACTCACCGGTTGTGCATCAGATGAGAAACCGCACGAAACGTAAGCATCCGGTGAGGCTTGCAATTACCCACAAGTGGCGAGTTCCGCGCCGATCTGGATATCGACCAGGCGTCGTAGGCCGCGCCAGACGACGGTGTTTCCAGGCGGTGGGTCGGACGTCCTCGCGAGATAACCGCCAAGGCGGGCCAATTTGGTGAGATAGAGTTGGAGGGTGCCCGGCTTTGCTCGGCGGTTCCCGCTATCGGAAACAAGGCGGTCTAGGATTGTAATTTCCGTCGCTGTAAATGCGATCGCCGGGTCGGCGTTGGGGGCGGCACGTGCCATCATAGTCATCCACATCACGCGCCAGCTGACGATACAAAACAGCGCGACAAGGTTGGCTAAACGATCGGCGGTGCGGAGCTTGGCATCCTCAGCACGACATCCTGATTTCAGGATCTTATGGAAGACTTCGATCTTCCAGTGCGCGGAATACCAACGTATTTTCTCGATCGCCGCGTCGAGGTCGGCAACTTCCAGGTCGGTGACGAGCTTCCAGAAGATCGGCTTGCGGCCCAATGGGGCACCGACCTCCGATGCATGGATCACCGTTAGATCGAGCGCCGGATAGCGTTTTTGCTTCCCGATCGGCGGGCAGACGGGGATTCGTTTGAACCAGATATCAAGGGTCACACGTTCGACCGTATCATTATCGACCCTCACCTCGATGCAATGCATGCCCGCGCTTGGGGCCTCATGCATTTCGGTTTTCACGGTGTGATCGCCGTTACCAGCGAGCCTGTCGACTACGGTGCGGACGACGAAATGGGTGCCGAGATCTTTGGCGAGGCAGTAGAGTTCGTAAATGTCGCTCTCTCGATCGCCGACGTGAACACACCGATCCGGCTGCCCCAGCAGAGCGACCGACTGGCGGAGATTATCGAGCCAACGAACGCTCTCCTTTGCTTCGATCGGAACCCGCGTCGGATTTATCCTTCGCTTGAGCTGGGCAGTGCCCTTGAACTTATCGCGGTTCCAGAATTTGACTGCGGCCAGGCCGAGGGGAAGCCCCTCCTCGGTGACAACAAGACTGGAATGCATAAGTATTCCCCAAACCGCATGGTGTCGGAGCCGGCCACTCTTGTCGCGACCACTGTTCACGCTTTTGGTGAAGCCGACGTCGTGCGGGTTCCGGCGCTGATAGGTGAACTCTGTCGTATCCTGAAGCACCAAGATCGGTCCGTCAGCCGCGGCATACCGCGCCTTCGTCGCTTCGAGATGGCCTGCAAGGATGTCCCCTTCCTCGACCTTTGGGTTGGAAAAGAACCGATACGCGGCCTTGGTGCTCGCCCAGTCCTGACACGCCAGAGGTATTGTTCCTCCCATTCTGTCGCTCAGGCGGCGAAGCAAATCGCCGAACCGACGCCCGAGACGGGCATCTCTGAAAGCGGTCTCATCAACCTCGCTGCTCGACCAGTGATCACCCACAAGCAGCAGTTTTTCGCTTTCGGCTTGCATCGCGCACCTCACGAACAAAATCACGGTGCTCGTGAATGAATCACAACTGGTTCATCCGATTCAACAATTTTCTTTCGGAGGCATGAGGTGGTCCGGGAAATCTGGACAGGACGCTAAGCTCGCCGCGACTTAAGGAATCGGGCATGAAGACGACAAGGAAGCGGTATAGTTCGGATTTCAAGGCGAAGGTTGCGCTGGATGCGATCCGGGGCGAGATGACGCTATCGGAACTGGGCGCCAAGCATGGCATTCACCCGACGGTGATCGGTGGCTGGAAGCGGCAGGCGACCGAAGGTCTTGCTGGCGTGTTTGACGCTGGAGAGCCGACCGTGAAGACAGTCAGTGAAGCCGATGTTGAAAAGCTTCACGCGAAGATCGGGCAGTTGCTCGTGGAACGGGATTTTTTAGCGAAGGCGTCCGGTCGATGAGCGCGGAACGGCGGCATGACATGGTCGAACCGTCTCACGCCAGCCTGTCGATCGTGGCGCAATGCCGCCTTTTGTCGATCAGCCGGTCGAGCTGGTATTATCCGCCGGTGCCGGAGAGCGAGGTGACACTGGCGTTGATGCAGGTGATCGACAGGGTGTTCCTGGATTGCCCGTGGTACGGCAGTCGGCAAATGGTGCGCCACCTGCACCGGCTCGGACATGAGTCCGGTCGCCACCGCGTGCGGCGCCTGATGGCCAGGATGGGGCTTGCCGCAATTTATCAGCGTCCCCGGACCAGCGATCCCCACCCCGAGCACCGGATCTACCCCTATTTGCTGCGCAAGCTGGAGATAGCGCGGCCCAACCACGTCTGGTGTACCGACATAACGTATCTGCCCATGCGGCGGGGCTTTCTCTACTTGGTAGCGATTATGGACTGGGCAACCCGCAAGGTGCTGGCCTGGCGGGTATCAAATACCATGGACGTCAGTTTCTGCGTGGAGGCTTTGGAGGAGGCGCTGGCCCGCTACGGCAAGCCCGAGATTTTCAACACCGATCAGGGCAGCCAATTTACTTCGGATACATTCACAGGCGTGTTGCGGGCCGCCGGGATCAAGGTCAGCATGGACGGCCGGGGTCGCTGGATGGACAACGTCTTCATCGAGCGACTGTGGCGATCACTCAAGTACGAGTGCGTCTACCTGAACGATTTCGAAACCGGCTCCGAGTTGCGCGCAGGCCTGGGCCGATGGTTCGATTATTACAATAACTGTCGCCCACATTCGACCCTTGCGGGCCAAACTCCAACCGAGGCATATGGGAAAATCGGATTTTCAGATCAGAGGGGATATATCCCCCCTGATCTGAATACCAAACTGGCGGCGTGACACCAAACAGGGGAGCTTATTTTAGCCGCCAACCTGTCGGAAAACCCGGACCACCTCAGTTTGACGGTTTCGATCACTCAAAACAAGCGCTTAAAAGTCGGGAAATGGGTCAAGATGGGTTTAAGTCTGCTCGGCGGCAAAGCCGTTCACCAGGCTTTATTTGTAAACCTCTCGTCGATCTGAAAACTGCCGGATACGCTTGCGCCACGCGCGATAACTCCCCGGTTTTAATTCGCTACGCATCAACGCCTTCACTGCGTCAGGACCCAGTCCATGCACGGTTCGGATATTTCCGAAACTGACGTCGTCGCTCAAAGCCATTTCAATGATTTCGCTGACCTTGGCGACGTCCAGATCTAGTTTTTGCATGAGACGTCCTGTCGTGGATTTTCACGAATGTAGCAAAGTTTTTACAATGGACGTTTGCGCCAGTTCGAGGACGCAGTGAAGTCATGTCCATTAGTCCAAAGGTGATGGTGTTGTCTGATTGGTAAGAGATCTCGGCCTCTACCGCCGCAAAGGGGGAGAAACGCCCTTGGTTAAACGCGAATCACGACCGTCCCCCCGGTCTCTTGGCGTGGCATGACTACTCGCGGGCTTTGGAGATCAGCCGCTCTTTGCGCTGCTGGCCAAAACGGCACAGGAGTATGACACTCGGCGATCAGCATTGGAACTGGGCGAGCCAAGCCACAAGTCGATTGGAAAGCGCGATCCGCATGTCGGAAAAGCTATGGTCGGTCACCAGTGTCCCCGCTTCGAGGTGTGCGGCTCCTGCCTTACGCGCGGCGGTGCAGGTGCCACAAAATGCTGCGCGAGCAGGTCCGCAGCGATCGGCAAGTAATGGCGACTGTCAGTTGTGCAGGGTCGAATCGACGACCTGCCAACGCGCGGATATTTTGACGGCGCATCAGGCGTTAAGCGCGCCCGCGACTGCATCGGTGACCTTCCGCCTGAAGGGCGGCATGCATCCTGGAGCTGCCATAGCGACCTTGATGTCGCGCCTCGAGCCGGCGCACATTACCGAGCAAGGCAATGTTGGTCATCGCGCGCAGACTCGGCGGCCGAGTGCGCCAGCCATAATATCCGCTGGCTGACACGCCGAGCACGCGGCGCGTAACACGCACCGGATGGGTCGCGGCATGCTGCTCGATAAAATCGCACTTCATCGTGGCATCTCCGCAAAGCTGCCCACGGCATTTTTTAATATATCGCGCTGCATCCGCGTCCGGTCGAGTTCGCGGCGCAGCCTGGCAATCTCTGACGCCTGATCTGCAGGGGATGCCATAATCGATGTCGGTGGCTGCGCCGCAGGCTTCCCTGAATTAACCCCGAGCCCGCGTTGCCACCGCTGCAACATTGTTGGCATGATCCCTAAATCGCGCGCAACCCCGGCTTGCGTCCGCCCACTTGTTTCCCACAAGGCAACGGCCTCGCGCTTAAACTCATCGGTAAACCGACGCTTCGTTGTCTTCGCCATCGTAAACCTCCTGACTCCGCAGAGCCTATCATCGGTGTCTGCGCAATCGGGGGAAGATCACGTTGCATGAATTGGACGGTTACATTCGACAGCATAGCGATCGTTGATTCGCCGAAGCCGGTTCGAGAGGGACAACCGAATGGCGGAACGCAGCGCGTTCGGTGGACATTGGCGACGGTGTCGACGAGCGGCGTGCCGCGCTCATCACGGCGCTTGCGCGAACTGGCCGACAGGATGCGACCGTGCTGCACGATGTTTATCGGATGACCCACGGGAGACTTGAGGCCGTCTGGCTTAAGGTGCGCTTAGATTATCAGGATGCCTGGGCCGCCCTACAGGGCTGCTATCTTGCGGTGTGGCAGAATGGTGCATGGTTCGATCCGACTCGCGCTAGTCCAATCACTTGGCTCGTTCGGATCGCGCGCAACAAAGCGATTGATCGGTTGCGGAAGCGCAGGATTTAAAACGCTCACCGGCATATTTAGTAACGAAGACGATTATCCCGATGCGGCGCTCGATCCCGAGGAATCACTGAACGCCGACCAACGGCGTGCGCTTGTGAATGCCAGCGTCGATGCCCTTGACTTGGCGCAAGCCGCCCTGGTCCTCGCGATCTATAGAGAGCGACTAACCTATTCGCAGCTTGCCGCGCGAGCAGGGTTGCCGGTCACAACGGTCAAAATCAAAGTCCGACGGGCGCTATTGCGCATGCGCACCCAGCTAGAAGATCGAACACAAACCCCGTCACCGTTCCTGACATAGTTCAGGCTGCCTGTATGTTCATATGTCCACGCGTATTGTTTGCGAACGCTTGGTGCCGCCTGCGAGCTGCGCTTCCCGAGCCAATAATCTCGGTCCTTCTGGCTACGATCGGGAGCGTAGGCAAAGGTGCAGTAGCGCGGGCAGACGGTGCGGTGAGCGCCGGTCATGAGAGCGCCGTCGTGATCAAGAGCGCCGTGTTATTGGACACCGCCATCAAGCGTGTTGTGGGCTTTCGACCCTACCGGCCATGAGCTGGCGCAGACACTTTTCGACTTCATGGATATTGTATGGCTTGGCTAGGATGCGAGATCAGGATTTTCTGGTAACAGCTCGGCTTCACCATAGCCGGTGCTGAAGGCAAACGGAATGCCGCGGTTTTTGAGGATCGTCGCCACTTCCCACGACATTTCACCATCCAGATTGACGTCGAGCAGGGCTGCGTCAAACGCCTCGGCCGAGGCCAATAAAAATTGCACTTTTCAGTCTTGTGGCTGGACCCACGACTTTCCAACCGAGGTCGTCGCACATACCCTCAATGGCGAGGATTAACATGAACGCATCCTCGACAACGAGGATACGCGGAGACAAGGGAATACGGTCGGCGAACACTTCGTCAACTGCCGCTTGCTGGTTTGGTTCGGTTGGTTTTGCAGCCAACAGCACGAGCGACGATGCCGGCAGGATGATATCGCAGACAACGCCTGTGCGTTCGTAACGGATTGCCGCATGACCGTCGGTTTCCAGCGCCAGAGCCCGCTCGATCAGGTTCGATCCAAATCCGCGCCGCGTTGGAGGCTCTACCGCAGGACCACCCGATTCGGTCCAAGACAGGTCAATTCCGCCATCGAGAGGTAAATCCCAATGGACTGCGACATAGCCGTCGGGCGTCGAAAGCGACCCGAATTTGGCGGCATTGGTCGCCAGCTCGTGCAACGCGAGCGAAAGTGCCAAGGCGGATTTCGGCGTCAGGACCGCGTCAACGCCGTTGAGTTCGATGTTGCCGAGTGCCTGGCGATACGGCTCAAGTTCCTCGCGAAGCAGACCGTCGACCGAAACGCCTTCCCATCGGCTCTGTGTCAAAAGGCTGTGCGCTTTCGCCATCGAACGAATCCGCTTGTCGAGGCCTTCGACGAAGATGGCCAGAGACTCTGCACTGCGGCTCGACTGCGTCACCAATGCCTGAATGTTGGCCAGCGTGTTCTTCACGCGGTGATCGAGCTCAGCCATCAACAGCTTGTCACGGTCGTGCGCCTTTGCACGTTCGCGCGATGCTGCCTCGATCCGGCGCAACACCACTTGCAACAGCGAGACCCGAAGGTCGAACGCCGAATCGATTTCGGCCAGGGTCCAGGGCAGGGCGCGGTTCCGCACCGTGTGCTTCCAGACCTCGAATGACTTTCGCGGCGAAAAACGGTCACGGTCGGGCCCAGTCACCATGGGCTTGGCAGGATCGCCTGCCCACAGCGCGGTTTCGACAAGTTCTGGCCTGAACCAGAGAATAAAATCGGATGGATCGCGCGATACTGCGATAACCAGCAACCCGGATGCGACGGCAGAAAATGACTTTGCTGGCTCGTAAATCTCGCTGAGCCGGTCGGTCGAAAAGACGCCCTCGGTCTCGACCATGTAGGAGGTCAGCCAATCGGTAACGGCAGTGATCTGTTCGCGGTTATGCGTTGTGCCTAGAAAGGTTATCTCGCCCTCGACGCGCACGGCGACCCCACCGCCGCGCGAGCCGTCGAGCGCGACGTCGCCCCCGTGGATGTAATCGAGCAAATTGGGCGTCTGCTGCGTCAGGCCGTAAGCATAATCCTCGACACCTGCGAGGTTGAGCATCAACTCCTGAAGTATCTTGCGGCTGGCGAGCCTTGCCTCAAACTGTTCGGCTTTCTCGCGCGCTTCGAGCTGAAGCGAGAACATCGACCCGAACAAATCGCAAACCGCGCGCAAATGGCGCGGCAGGATACGCGGGCTGTTATTGTGACAGGCGATCAGACCCCATAATTTACCCGAGACGATGATCGAAATCGACATCGAGGCGTCGATGCCCATGTTGCGCAGATATTCGCGGTGGATGGGTGACACGTCACGCAAAATCGCATGGCTCATATCAAGCGGCTTGCCGGTTCGCGGGTTGAGTGTCGGGATCAGCGGCGCGGGATCATAGTCGACCTGCGTGATCAACCGGAGCCAGCTTTTCAGGTAAAGCGCGCGCTCCTGCTGCGGAATATCGGCTGCGGGATAATGCAGATCGAGGAACGGTGCGAGTTTAGGTTCTCGGCTTTCGGCGATGACCCAGCCAGAACCGTCGGCCATAAAGCGGTAGATCATCACCCGGTCATATTGCGCCACGCGGCGGACGCTGGCCGTCGTCATCTGGCATAGCGCATTTAGCGATGTGGCCGCACTGAAGCCTTCGACCATGATCTGCACGGCGGCAAGCGGATCGGCAACGAAACTGTCGCCCGGCTCGCCTGCTTCGAATTCGATGACGAGATTGCCATCCACACGGTGTGCACTGGCGTCGAGTGCGCGATCGGCGAAGACGCGGAGTACCGGATCGAGCAAATGGCGAGGTTTGACGAGGTCGGTTTCCCTGCAAAGTACGTGAAGCCGATGCGCCTGATCGCTCGAGAACAGCGTATCCACCGGTCGATCGAGCAGCGTCTCGATCGATTGACCCAGCAGACCGACTGTATCGTCCGCTGCCTGAAGAACCCGGAGCGTTTCGCATTCGAGCACAAGCATTGCGTCATGCGGCAGGATCGCGCCCGGAAGCTAGATCGGCTCGCGATCGCAGTTTGTCAGTTCTACGCGGCTATGCTCAACGATTGCTCTACTCATCAGGTTCATCCCATCCCTCGAGCCACTGCTCGAAAACCGCAAAGGTCTCGATTGCGCCCTCGACGACTGCGGCTCGTTTCGTTCCCACGTCAGGCACCGCGGACAGCTGCATCAAAAAATCGCACCATACGACGCGGGTTGCCGAACCATATCCGCTGAAAAACTGCCGTCCTGCCATCATGTCCGGCCCGAGCAAATCGTCAAGCTGGCGCGCAAGGCTACGACCTCCAAGCGCTGAGCCCTCGACGACGTAGCGCGCGCCCAATATAAATTCGCGCAGCGCTTTTTCAGAAAAAGAGGCACAGCGGGGCAATGCCGCCCGCTTGTCGGCATTGACGCCTAACACCTCCAGATCGCTCTCTAGCCACGTCGTTCGTTGCGGCGCGAGCCTAGCCGCGACTTCGAAAGGGCGATGAAAGCCATAGAGGCGCATGAGCAGCGCTCTGTAGGCTTTACGGTCGATGGTTCCTGCCTGAACCGCTGCCAGTCCGAGATGACCATGAAGGCGTTCGTGAACGCCCGCTGTCGACAACCTTAAGGTATCTAGCAGAGTGGGTTGCGTTAACAGTGCGACGCTGCTCACGGGTCCCGTCAGCGTTGCGAGCGTTTCGCTCACGAGGCTTTGAGACCGGCTGCGAAGACTCGTCTGGAGCAAACAGGTTTTTGCGGCGCTTGAGCGATACATGGTGTGATTTCCCCGCGCACCAAGTGCTGTTTGTAAAAATCAAGATTCAGAAAGTAGCCCCCAAAGGGCGACCGGCATCAGCTCATGTTAAGAGTGGGCCTTAATGCGTCACCTTAATTATCCGAAACGGTTTTTGTTATCCGAAACGGTTTTTGCTCCCGATGCGTCGATCAAAGCCAAAATCGATCTGGATTTCGATCCTCCGGCTGAGGGCCGGGTTCCGCAATGTTTGAGTCTTGATTTGACCACGAATGGGCGCGGCCAAGGCGGATCGACCGGCAAAGCGGTCTCATGCCAAAGGTTGGGAATTACCCACTTCCGATCAATACGTCGGGCCACAAAATCCTTTACCCGCACTGTGTTCGCCAACATCGGCATCCGACTGTCGTGATCGCACAGTTTGCGCGCCTGAACGAGTTCGGTGAATGTCGCAGGTTGGTCAAGGTCGAACCACCGTCCGTGCCGCCACAGATACGTTAGCCCGATGCGTAGCGGGGCAAAGCTGAGCCCGCCAGAGGAGGACCGGAGAGCAATGTGGCTTCCATTGTCACAATAGCTCTCGACGGAAACAATTGTTCCAGCTGCGACCGTCAGTCGTCGAAGCCTTAATTACAGAGTTTGTCACCCGCCTATGACATGAACCCAACGCCTACTTACTTGAACGCGCGCGTCCTGAGCCTTGCTATCGACGAGGCGGACGACACCGCGTCGCTCGACGTGGCGCTAAGCATGGCCCGTCAGTGCGGATTGAAGCCAACAGACGCCCGACAGATCGTCGGAGAAGTACAAGCCGCGGTAGCGCAGTGGCGCGCTAGCGCCGTCAACCACGGTCTTACCGCCCGCGACATCGCGGGTATGGCCTCCGCATTTGAATAAGGGCAGGCGGAAAGTGTATGACTAGCGACTGCCCAGACGATAATCGCCAATCGAATTAACGCATTTGAGTAGCGCACATATTGGATAATTAGAATTTTATTTATAATATTACAGTATGTTAACCGTTAGACGCGGCGGACTTTTAAATCGTGTGGGTCTTGTCGCGCGTCGATCACTGTGAGCTCTCATCGTAATTATCGCGCATCATTTCTGTTCAAGCAAACCGAGCCAGCTCATTTTACGGCTGTGGCCGTCGACCTTTTGAGCCTTCCGCGCGTTGGGGACGTTAAAACGCAATCACCTGACAGAAAGGAACAAAATTATGCTCGACCTGCCAGCGCCGCTCTTGATCTATGTTGAGGACGAGCTGCTGATCCAGGGAGAAGTCATCGCCGGTCTTGAGGATGCTGGCTTTAGATTAGTAGTCGCAAACGGCGGCGAGCAGGCACTGCAGCTGCTGTCCGAGCATAACGAAGAACTGCGCGGTGTCGTCACCGACGTGGATTTGGGGACGGATATTGATGGCTGGGAAATCGCCAGAGCCGCGCGTCAGTGGATCAGTGGTTTACCTGTGGTCTACGTCAGCGCCGCAAGCCAGCACGATTGGACATCACAGGGTGTGCCGGGCAGCATAATGATCGCCAAGCCGTTTGCAACTGCCCAAGTCGTGGTGGCCATTTCCTCGCTTCTAACCGTGTCGGATGCCCCTGTTTGAAGAGCGTTCGGGGGCCTGATGATTGAGGGGCGTTTCCGGTGCAACGCTGAGCGTTTCAGCCGAGAAAGTTCGGACGACAGGCAAATGCAGCGCGCTGCTTAAACTCCCGGCTGTAGCGCTTTAATTTGGCCAGCTAGCCCCCATGTCCTGAAACTGGCGTCCAGCCGAGGTTGAGAGCCTGGCACCACGTCTAGTTGTGTAGAACGCTCCAAAACGCGCGAGCATGGCCGGGCTACTTCATGGTCGAGCCGACCTATGAGGGCGCGCCGACATTGTTACCGCGTTATCGATAGACATTCGCTACGCCAGCGACTTCATCTCGCTTCCCTCGGTTCGCCTGATCAGCTCGCCAATTTGTTCGGTGACGTTTGTGTTTTGCTTCAGCAATCGATGGATATCGTCGCTGATCTGGAGAAGCGCCTCTGCGTCTTCGTACGTCTGGCGCGCTTGTCGGTCAGAGGCAGCAGCATCTACTTTTTGGCCGACCATGATGATCGAGAGCAGCACAAGCTGCAAAAAGGTTTGTGCGACCCACGCGACAAGGGGACCGCGTCCGCCCTTTACGGCGTCAGGCAGACTCAGGAGTGTTAGCGCAGTGAAGGCGTAGGCACACCACATCGTCCCGACGATGTTGGTAATCTTGATTGCTAGCCAGTTGTTGAACCCTCTGGGCTTTCCGATAAACTTGTTCGATTTCTTGCGCTTTTCAATGTGAGGATGCGAGACGTGGTCCATGGTTAGCCCTTTCGACGGATGATTTTGGGCCGTGCCCAATAGCGCGCGTGACGGCCTGAAGCGTTTCGCGCCGTCCCAATTCGGTGATCGTGGATGCAAATGCCTGAAACGAGCCTATGACGCCAACCGTCCACAACGCTCAGCTCAAATCGCAGTATTGGTAGTGAAACCAGCTATACAATGCGCTATGAAACGTGAAATGTAGGCAAGACAATCGCGACAATACCCGGTACGCCCAGCATCTACAGTAACAGTCCTTTGCCCATGATGTGTTCTCCAGTCTTCCTTCGCGAACGTTCTGACGTCTGTTCAGTTCCCGCGATCCAATACGCCCATTTGCTGACGTTAGCTCGACAGTGGTTCGCTTACGAGGAATGGCATGGACGGTCGGCCTTACCCTTTGTACTGGATGAGAATGTGAGGACTTTCGAGCCTGAGAGTCTGATTCATAATTATCCGGCGTGATATCATAGTCTTGCGATGCGGCGTGCGAAGAGCTGGATCGAGGCGATGAACAGCCATGCGGTTGCCGAGGCGATGGTCTGTTCGAAGTCCTTGGCGAGGCGGCGGTTCCGGTTGAGCCAAGCCAGCGTGCGCTCGACAACCCAGCGGCGTGGGAGAAC
>JANXSN010000042.1 GCA_025352685.1 Sphingomonadales bacterium | reverse complement strand
ACGTAAACCCATCCCGCCCTCTTAGGCTGCGCCATCATTGACGTTGGCCCGATTATCCGCCGGTGTTCCCATGGGTGATCAGTCTTGCGGAAGACGAGGGTGAGCAAGCCTGTACGAACGAGTTCATTACCCTTTTGCCCTTCCTCGCGCAGAATGCTCAGCTCGTTGAAGGCGGTAGCCGTAAAACGAACGATCTCTTCGCCTTCGCCGCCTGCCAGCTCGCCCCCTGATTCTGCAGGCTTAAACCGCTGCTGAGCCGCCTGCTTGGAAATACCAAGGGCGTTCCCGATGTCCGTCCAACTTAGTCCGGTCCGCCGGGCAGCATCGATCCAACGATGCAGGCTGGCCCTGCCCTCGTCGGCTACCAAGTGCGCCACGGTAATTGCTTCGAGGAACCCCTCGGCGGTCTCTCCTGTAAAAAGCGGGTGACGGCCCACAGCCCAATCTAGCACGATCGCGCTCGTTTGCTCCCTGATCGCTTGCTGCTCAACAATTTGCATTTTGCCCTCCGCCAATCAGATCTTGACGATGCGTCAATAATAGGTTGACGGTTAAACGTCAATATATTGTTGACACCTGTCGGCAGGACTTGTCACGAACAGCAGCTGACGGATATGGCCGAATGTGGGTGGTGAGCGGACATTGTAGGCGCGACAGTCTATTGGCTTCGAATGAGCCCGAGTCGGAATGAGATGTGGCAACTCGGCGCTGTAGTTGCGGTAGCCTTCTTGTTCACTCATCTGCTCAGAAACCACGGATCGCTGGGGGAAAACGTCGGCAACAACTCACTTGCCTTGGAAGTCCGGGAAGACCGATCTTCGCCCGCCGATGATAACCCCGCGGCAGACCTAACGCTTATTATTTTCACCGACTATCGCTGCCCTGCTTGCCGCGCTTCTTATCCGGCAATGAAGCGAGCGGTCGCAAGGGACGGCAAGGTGCGCATCGTCTATAAAGATTGGCCAATCTTTGGCGATGCTTCCCAGCGGGCCGCCGAGGTTGCCGTTGCATCCGATTCTCAGCACATCTATCCGCTTGTTCATGATCGCCTGATGACCCGTGGCGTAGGCAATGATGACGACCTTTGAGCCGCGGTCGAGCAATCGGGTGGAGATTGGCAGCGGCTTAAACGCTACCTAGTGACGAACAGGACGCACATTTCCGAACGGATAGGACGCAATGGGATGCAGGCTTTCAAGTTGGGGCTGGGAGGAACGCCGGGGTATCTGATTGGGCCAATCTTAGTCCGAGGCGCCTTGAATGAGGAAGAGTTCACCAGAGTCTTCAAGCAGGCACGCCAAGCGTCTTGACCAACTGGAATTGGGGCAGTGGCCGGACCCTCCGTTACGAGCGACCGTCATTGACGAAGCGCCCGGCGCGAAATGGGTGGAAAGCGGACTTCTGCGTGAACGAAATGCGGGCCCTGAGCGATCAATTCTAAAAACTGGCCATCGCCGACTCAAGGTTTTCGGTTAATTGAGATAACATAAATGAGCGGTTGCCTAGTGTTTAATGCACTGTTAACACTTGTGTTAGTGCAATTCGCGCCAGTTTTGCAGGGTAGGAGGCGAGCCGCTTGGGGCAAAACCGGGATGTGGATTATATCTACAAATCAGTGGATCTCGAGTCCCCACATCCTTTTGCTCAGAGTACCAGGCGCTCAAGGAGATCACTTATGAAAACTGAATTTCTCGCCATCGTCGCCGCATTTTCGCTCGCGTCACCCGCGCTAGCAGCAACCACGGTTAACACAGCGCCTGCTGACGGCTTCCTTTATGGGACGGGCAACGGTTACACGCCGGCGAACGCTATTGTATCCACGACTGTCTCCAATGAGTTGGCACTGCGTTTCCACAATGGTAAAATCGCTGTTGCCCCGGCTTCTGACGCAAACGGCGTTTACAGCTTTGCTTTCGGCACCACTCCTATCAACTTCGACTTCAGCATCCAAGGCTCTACAACCAACGCGTCGATCACACTGACGAACCTTCTTACTAATGCCTTTGTCACCTACGATCCATTTGGAGCTGGTAACGACAACGCTGCAACGTGCCCCTCGTGCTCGGGCAAGGATTTGACGCAGAATAGCGCGCGCCTCAACTTCGCGTTCTTAAGTGGTCTCGGGTTCAATCCTAACCAAAACAACACCTATCAAGCGACGCTCTCAGCAGACGGCAATTCAGTCACTGCTTTCGCCAAGGTCGGCGATGGGTTCACACCTGCTGTCCCTGAGCCTGCCACTTGGGCAATGATGCTCATGGGGTTCGGTTTTATGGGTGTGGCGATGCGCCGCGCTCGCAGCCGTTCGACCAAGGCTGTCTTCGCTTAAGAACCTCAACCCCATTCGACCGGAAGCCGCTGCCCGAGAGGGCGGCGGCTCCTGCTGTCTGCGACCGCTTCAGCAAAGACGACCTCGGTGGGATAAGGAAAAGCAAGAGACGGTCTGCCGGGACCCCGCAACGTCCGTATCGGGTCGAAGGCGAAATCTACAATTGGACGAAAACTGATACTGGCTGAATGTCTACTTTTGGGGCGGTAGCCGACTGGCAGCTTTCAGTGTCTGCCGTCATCAACGGGAACGGGAAGAACAAGGGCGGTATTTGCCATTCAGTCAGCGGGCACCACGCGTGTGATTTGATCCACTAGCCGCAAGGTATTTTCGAGAGCGTCTTGCTTTAGCGCGATGAAAAAGCCGTCAGTCGAAACGCCTGATAATTGCGCGTTCAAGCGTCCGATCGGCCAGCGAATAATAGAGATGCGCCAATCCATCTCGCTCAATCACCGAGGCGGCAAATGCAATATCGGCCGCTATTCGTTCCAACTGGGGCGGCGGCGTGATCAACGGCTCCACACAGCGATCAACGATCTTCGTGCAATCACGGTCGAAGGCGATCCACCCGATCCGCCAACGCGCGTCTTGCGTCGCCCCATTGTAAAACATCACTGGCTTGTCTGGGTCGTGCGTCCACAGCGGGCCCGTCGATAAGTGCCAGCTGTCCCAGGAATCGACCCGTGGACCGAATGGAGCAGGCTGCTCATGCCAAGGTCCAGCCACTCCGTCGCCAAGTGCAAGGCCCACCAGCGACGCATCGTCACGCGCGAATTCATAAAAGAGGCGCCAACGTCCATCGGCGGTTCGCTCGATTGTGGCTTCCTTTGTATTTCCTTCGGTCTTTGAAGATGCCAGCGCGATCCCTTTCTTTTCAAGGGTGTGCAAGTCCTTGCCTTCGGCATAGAGCATTTGTCCGCTCGAATGGCTCGCATCGACTCCGGTGTAATAGACGACCCAACGCCCGTCGATCAAAACGGGTGTCGGATCCTCGCATCCACCAATATCAAGACTATCGGGACCCGGACTGAGGACGGGCTCGTCATCCATAACGAACGACAGGCCGTCGATGCTCGTGCCGTACCAGATGCTGCCTGTATCGACCGCTGACGATCCCGCGCGCGGGACAGCACGGACAAGCAAGCCAAATCCGCCTTCATCGAGCTGCCAAACATAAGGGCTCATCAAGTCGCGCGAAGCGAGGTGTGGCGAGGCTTGCAACGTTACAGCGTCGATGGACTCGACGTTGAAGTCCAGACTGACGTCGCTCATGCTCCTTGCGCCATGACGAGTGAAAGACCGCCATCGATCGTTATCGTCGATCCGGTGATGTACGCGGCTGCCGGCGACGCCAGATAAACGGCAAGTCCTGCGACCTCCTCGGGCGTCCCCGCTCGATCCAGAGGGATATTAGCCTCAAGACTTTTTCGATATGTTGGATCCGCGATGGCTTTTGCGTTCATCGACGTGAGAATCATTCCCGGCGCGATGGCGTTGACGGTTATGCCGAGCGACGCGCACTCGAGCGCCATTGTCTCAGTCAATTTCTTCAGTCCGCCTTTCGCCGCGCAATAATCGGCCGCTCCAATATGGACGTCGTCTGCATGGATCGACGAAATATTGATGATCCGCCCCGGGCCACCGCGTTTGACGAGGTCGCGCACGAACCGCCGCGACGTCAGGAACGGTCCGGTCAAATCGCTGCCGAGGAGACGCTGCCATTGGGCAAGCTCCATATCGACGACCTTGACGCCCGACTGGTTGAGGCCAGCTGAATTGACGAGGACATCGGACGTGCCAAGCGTGCTTTCCACATGGTCGAACGCCGCCTCGACGGCAGCTTCCTCAGAAACGTCGGCTTGCACGGTAATGGCTTTTTGGCCGGCTGCTGTGACAGCTGCCGCAGTAACGTTGGCAGCATTTTGATCGCGGTAGAACAGCACCGCGATATTCCATCCCGCTTTGGCAAGCGCAACCGCACAAGCAGCGCCGATGCCTGATTCAGCGCCGGTCACAAAGGCAACGCGCGGTGTCTCAACGGTCATCAGGCAATCCCTTAATGGAAATATTCATGGAAAATTCGCGCATAGCCGACGGGGCAATGGCAACGATACCCGGCTTGGCCCAAATATCTCCATCGAACCCCGCGGGATCGTTGAACCCTTGCCATGGTTCGAGGCAAATGAACTCGGCGCCGGGTTTGGTCCAGATGCCGAGGTCGGGAAGGTCGGCGAAATCTACTGCTATCGAAGGCGTGCCGTCAGCGCCGTAATCGAGGGCACGCGAGCAAAGACCGTCGAATATGATCGCGTCGTCGACAAAAAGGTCGTCGTTGAGCCTTAGCGTCTTGCCATCGACAGGTGATGGGTAGGCCACTGATCTCAGGAGTCCGTGATCATCCATGCGACGGATTGGTGCCGGCTCATCGACAGCAAACGTGACGCGGTGGTCGCGACGCGCCGCGCCAAAAGGAAGCGGCCAACGAAATGCTGGATGAAACCCAAAGCTGACGGGCATGTCGCGGGCAGCGAGGTTTGTCACGCGTGCGGTCACAGACAGAGATGTTGCGGCGAGTTTGAACGTTATTTCCAGCCTGAAAGAGAACGGGTAGATCGCTCGAGTTCCATCGCTGTCGTCGAGACGAAGCGTGACGCTTTCTCGGTCCTGTTCGACGATATGAAAAAGTGATGCCCGGGCAAAGCCGTGTTTCGGCATTGAAAATACTGCACCGTCGAGGCGGTATTGCCCCCGATTCAGCATCCCGATGATGGGGAAGAGGATGGGTGCGTGCCTTTTCCAGACCGTTGGATCGCCGGACCAAATCATCTCATTTGCGTCTGCCGTTAAACGCACAAGTTCGGCACCGAAGGGGTTAACTTCGGCGTTCAATCGGGCCGAAGATAAACGGATGCGCGTGTCTATATCCAAACTTGATTCACTTGCGTCGCCACGCCGTAGTGGAAATCAGTCCGCTGCGAAAAGGTTTCCTTCATCGGGACGATAATCGCGCCCGTCTTGGGTATTTAGCTCGCCGCGTTTGTCGACACATCGCGCGGCAAAAAGGCGTCCGAGAACGTTAAAGCCCAGCCTTTTTTCGGAGACTGTCGATCCACTCGCGCGAAAGGCTTTCTACGTTGTCGCGTAGCTTATGCACCGCCGCAGTGATGGCTTGCAGGTCATCAATGCTGACGACGAAGTCAGTCGCGTACCGTGCCTCCACATATGCACGTTTTGCGAGCTCAAAACGACGCCGGTCTACCTTGGTGGCCCGCGGCCAGCTGTCGATTAGACGAGGTTCCTGAGCCTCGGCCAGCGAACGCAAGAACTTGAGATTGTGGGATCGAGCAACGTAGTGGGTACGGACGAGCAGAAAACAGGCGTAGGCTGTCTCTGCAGCCTGATGGAGATTGAAGGCCGATTTGCTAAGCCAGTCTCGATCGGATCCCTCGGCAGCAGCAAGATTTGCCATACGAAGCCAGTTATCAACCGATGGCAGTAACCTATCCAAATATGCCGATGCCATTTCGTACGCGTCGGCTGCGGTCAACGGCTTTGGGGTCGCGAGCGCGACGCCCGCCAGTTCGTAAAGAGCAATGCCGTCGCGGGCGATGTCGACCCAAAAATATTCTCCGCGCGTCAGACCCTGGTTCACCTCGTCGAGGGTGTGCACAATCACATTGACGGGTCGCGCGATTGTCGCGTCGCGCTGGATTTTG
>JANXSN010000017.1 GCA_025352685.1 Sphingomonadales bacterium | reverse complement strand
CCAACCGCCGCCTGAACCAGCTCCGCCCGCGTCGCCATGCTCATTTTCCTCATCGGCCTGCTCCCAGGCAACCATCGCCCGGGAGCATTTTAGATGAGGCAACACCTCAACGTTCGAGAGCAATTCTAATGAGGCAATGCGATTCCGATCCTGATTGTCGCGCAGCACATCGCTACCGCACACCGGTCCCACAAAAGCTGACTTCGGCGACAGCTCGAGCGAGCTCGTTCAAAGCACAGGGCTTTGACAGAATTGAGACGCCATCCTGCTCGGCCGCAAGTTTCCCAGCGCCCGCGAACCCACTGGCTAAAAGGATCGGTAGCTCGGGGCGCTGCAGGCGAACTTCACGTACGAGTTCAACCCCGTTCATACCGCCAGGCATCATCACGTCCGAAAACACGAGATCGATCGGTCGGCTATCGGCGAGCGCGCCAAGCGCTGCCCCGGCACTGCTCGCTCGAATAACCTCAGAGCCCGGCTGCCAGAACATGTCGGCAACGAGCGAGCCGACCTCATAATCATCTTCCACCAATAAAACTTTGGTGACTTTGCCCGGCGCCGCACCCCGTTCCGATTGATCGACAACGTGCCGGGCTTGAAGAGTAGGAACGCAGGTCGAATGGGGGCAGGAACAAAATGATGCTTGTTCCCTCCCCGATATTGCTGATGATCTCTGCCTTGCCGCCTGACTGGGTTGCAAAGCCGCGGACTTGGGCAAGGCCAAGCTCCGACCCTTTTCCAATATCTTTTGTTGTGAAGAAGGGCTCGAACACGCGGTCAAGGACATCCCGTGATATCCCGGTGCCCATGTCGACAATCGCAAGTCTGAAAAAATCACCGGCGAGATCGTCGTTGGCGAGCGTGACATTGTTCGCCTTGATTGTGATGTTCCCACCCTCCGGTATGGCATCGCGCGCATTGACCGCCAGATTGAGTACAACCAGTTTCAGCTCCCCAGGAGCGACTTCGACTGACCAAACGTCGAGTACGAATTCCAAGGCGACGTACACATCGCCACTCAAACTTCGGTCAAGACGCTCACGCATGTCTCCGATCTGACGGACCAAATCCACCGATTCCGGTTGTAATTGTTGTCTTCTGGAAAATGCCAAGTTTGCTACCGCTGGGGCAGCGCGTAGCCTTGGTGTTCGTTCGGCGAGTAGACTTCGTGTTCGCCCTCGCACGCATTTTTTTGTCGCAAGCCTAAAAGTCTGTGGCTTCGCGCCGTAATCCCTTGTGTACGGCAACGTGCGTAGCAGAGCGAAGGACTGGTCCCCGACGTTCTGTTTCCCGGCCTCCGGCACGTACCCCACGCGTGTCGGAGGCCTTTTCGTTTCGGAGCCTTGATCTACGGCAGGCCTAACCCCGGGAGGCTTTGCATGTCGGTCTGTTCAAGCAGGCGTGAGCGAGGGTGATCGCCAGGAAGTTGATGTGAGGTATGACATCCGCCTGCATTTTTGTGCTCCGCACTCTGTCAAGCACATCCTCGATCGAGGCGGGTACCGCGTCAAATGCGACCCGTCAGAATTGTTCGGAAATTAGGAAATAATTGATTTCTTTATTTATTTAGGGAAATAATTTAACCAATTTATGGTGTATAGTGTAATGGCATCAGGGGCCGTGCCAATTAAACATAGGCTGTGTTGATTCGTACTGACCTTCGGCTGGCGCACTCTGTGCCAAAACGAAGCAGCGTCATGAGACACGAGCCTTGCAACGTGCATTCAGCTCTACAAGAGCGTGCAAGGAGGGGGACTTCCATGTCAACGCAGTCCACGGGAACTGACGAAACGTCGAATTTTGATGACCATGTGGCCGATCACGAGACGGTTATCCGGCACGCCCAAGGATTGATGATCGAGGCGCTCCAACTGCTGGATTCGGTTAGTGCGCATCAGTCGGCATCATTGCTTGATCACGCAATTTGTGTCCTGCCACGCGAAGCGCCTTCGCCAAATCCCGTTACTAGGCGGTCGAACGAGGCCAATTAATCGCTGTTCCCGGCATTTGTTCTTGGATCACCAAAAGAGACCGCCGTCTTTCATCCGTGTCAGAAGACCGGCAGATCGCATGCTGAATGCGCCATCGCGCGCGATGATCATATGGTCATGAACCTCCACATCGATCGCTGCGCACGCGACAACGATGTTCCGTGTGATCGAAAGATCTGTGGCGCTTGGGTATGCAGACGAAGACGGGTGATTGTGCGCAAGTACGATCGCGGTTGCCCCTACCAAAATCGCCTGTTTCATGACCTCACGGGGATGGGTCTGGACACTGTTTACCGTGCCGGTCCACATGACCTGATCGGATAGAATGGCGTTACTTCCATTCAAAAAGATTACTCTGAAGACTTCAATTTCAAGGTCAAGCATGTCGCGCTTGAGCATGATCGAAAGCGCGTCAGGGGAGGTGACGTACGCTGTGTCTGTCGGTTCGATATAATCGGGGCAGCACACCGTGTCGGCAATCAGACCGAAATATTCGGCGACACAGCGAGGGACCATGTCTGGCGACGGAAACTTGCCAGCGGCAAAAGCTGTGACAACCGAAGGGATGTCTCTATAACGCTCTAGCAGCTGCTGGCTGAGCGTTTGAGGATCATCGACGAGGCGATCAATGAGCTTTGCTAGGAGGTCCTGAGCATGTTGAACCGGGCGCGCCTGTTGTTCCCGCGGATGGTTCCCCACACCAGCGTAACCAGTTGCGGATAAGCCCAAATACCCTGTGCCACGCCGAGACCGTGCGAGAAGATGTTCACCCCAAAGTAGGGCGTCAGGAGCGACAGGAATGCTGCCACTTGAAACGACGCGACCGGTATGGGCCAAAAGCGCTTACTCCATAATGCAACTGTGAGCAGAACGGCCAGAACCACAGCCTCGTTCACGAGCAAAAGCAGCTGAAGCGCGGTGAAGCTCTGATCCAAAAACATGTAAATCAGGTACGTATCGATCGACCCCAGCATGAGTACGCCGACGACGATGCGTTCATCGATGCCGCCCCTGACAAGAATGTAGGCGACCGTTCCAATGAGCAGCGTGGCGTAGATGACGCCAACCAGGGGTGATCCGTCCACGCTGCCCATAATTGACGTCAAGCCTCCTAGGCAGCCTTATCTGAAACCACCGACAGATGTTTTGCCTTAGGCAGTTTCCACAGATCGCCGGTTGCGTATGCACCCAGTCCGATCTGATCGCGAATTTCGGCAAAAGCCAAGTGCGCTGATACCATTTTGGCGCGCGCCTGATGGAGAGCAGTAAGCGCTTCGCCGGTCAGCGCCAGCGCTTCCTGACATACGACAGGCGATAAATTGGCCTGGCGTCGCGCAACAGGCGTTGCCGAAGTCAGCTCGGCCGCGCTAATGAGCGCATCATCGATTGCGTTTTCACAGGCAGCAATTTTCTCAGCCATCAGTTTTGCGGCAGCTAGGCGGTTATTGAGCATAGAAATCTCCTTCGCGGACAACGCATGTGTCGCGATAACGGGTTGCAGTTAGTAAAAAGCCTTCAGAAAATTCGTGACAGCCCCTCGGCGAGTGACACCACTGCAGCGAGAGAGAGCACTGCAAACAGTGCTGTACCGCCGATGCAAAGTGCACGTGCGAGCAACGTCAGTTCATTCGCTTGTCCGGCCTCCAGAAGAACCGAGTACCAAGGGTCATTTCTCTTCCATCCGACAAATCCATCCGCATATGCGGCCTGCGCCTGATGCAGCGTCGTCACCCCGTCCGCTGCCTGGTTCGCTTCAGCAGCTGATGGTTCCGTGTCTGCTGAATACGTCCCAACCGGAATATCCGAAGCGTGGTATATCAAACCGCCCCATGCCGTCGCAGGGTCCTCGCCGTTTGCCCCGGACGCGGCGGCATACAACCGGGCGGCTTCGAACCGACTGTTGACGCCTAAAATCACCTGAACCCGTTTCATCCGTTGATCGACGGTGTGGGGAGAAATGCCGAGTATGCGTGCGATTTCCTTCGACGATTTATACTGCGCGACAAGCGCCAAAGCAGCCTTTTGTCCGTCGGACAAGCCTGTCAGCTTGGTCTCAAAGCTCATATCTGGTCCAGACATATGATCCCCGTCCGTCGTCGCTTGCGCGTAACATAGGCTCACGCTTGCAGCCAGTCCGAGGTTCATACTTCGCACAGCCAGAGCCATTCACATCAGCAATGACCCGTGCGCTTTCGCTTTGCAACGAAGCGTCGCTAGGTCATGAGCGTGTACGAGCGCGGTATTCGAACGTAGCAGCACATTCCGGCTTCACTCGGCGCTGCTCAATCCCCGCCGATGGAACGCTCTCAAGCCGCGCTGCTGGCAAAGGCAAATGCCAGGTCAGTAGCCTTCGGAAAGCAGCGCCAGCATCTCGCGATAGCCATAGTCCGACAAGGCAACATATTGCACACGCAGATCATGATCCGAGACGTGCCTCATTACCAGTCCTTTGCGAACCAGGCTATTGAGATACCGCAGCGCCGTTGTGGGCGGCACTCTCGCCGCGATCGCAGCGCTGGTCGAACTCGTTTTTTGCCGTTCCACATGCTGGACGAACAAATCCAGCATCAGATCCCACGCCGGTTCGCCGAAAAGATCGTCGCCCAAAACCGTCTCGCGGCGCTTGCGCACGTCTAGAATTTCAAGCGCGCGACTGCGGGCCGCGGCAACTTTGCTGTCCAGAGCGGAAAAGGGGTGAGGCTCGTCTGATTTCGAGGACATTTTGCTCGAGGTTGCCGACAGACGAGCGAGCTCCACCGCGGTCAGTCTTATCGGAACGTCGACGATGAAATATCGTTCAGCCTTGTCGTTATCTGGAGGCCGCTGTTTGTCTCTCATACTTACCGAATTTCCCCCGGACATGTCGACTGGTCGAATAACATCATTTGTTAAAACAATACTGTGGACATAAAAAGCTTCAATATTCGCCGGATTTTTGTTCGGGGGATTGTGTGGCCTGTACCGTCCTCGCTGGTGCTGCCGCGAGCAGCTACACTATCACCGCGCATTGTCAGTGTGGTGGACTGGTATACCAATCCACATCATATAGAAGCTATCCAAATTGGTGTGATCCCGACCCGGAAACAAAGCGCCGTAGCGCACGGTCATCGAAAACCACGTGATGTGCGATCTGCGCCGCTCGTGATCTCATGGAAAATGCCGCCTCGCTCAGCGTGGGAAGGAGCGAGGCGGCATGAGCGGTCCGTCGTTAGCGAAGCAGGTTCATGACGCCCTGCTGGCTCTGGTTCGCTTGCGCGAGCATTGCAGTCGATGCCTGCGACAGGATCTGAGCAGCTGCTAGCTTGGTCGTTTCAACCGAATAATCGGCGTCTTCGATCCGCGACTTGGATTCCGACAGATTGGTGACCGATGACGACAGCGTGTTGACCGTCGAGTCCAGACGGTTCTGCACCGAGCCGAGGTCTGCACGCTGGGTTGCGACCGTGTTGATCGCGGTATCGATCGTTGTGAGCGCGCTCGATGCGCCGCTGGTTGTCGACAGATCGATACTGCCAACGCCGAGTGCTGCAGCCTGCATGTCGCCGATCGAAATCGTGACGGTCTGGCCACTGGCGACGCCGGTCTGGATGGCGATGCTCGTCGACGCGCTGTTGAGCAACGACGTGCCGTTAAACGATGTGCGCGTTGCGATATCGCCAATCTGCGAAGTCAGCTGCGTAATTTCGCCCTGCAGCGCTGTGCGGTCGCTCGTGCCGAGCGTGCCGTTCGCCGACTGAACGGCGAGCTCGCGCATACGCACGAGGATGTTTGATGTTTCAGACAGCGCGCCTTCCGCAGTCTGAGCAAGCGAGATTCCGTCGTTGGCATTACGAATTGCCTGTTGGAACCCGCGAATGTTGGCGCCCATGCGCGTCGCTACCGCGAGACCGGCTGCGTCGTCTTTGGCGCTGTTGATCCGCTTGCCGCTCGACAGGCGGGCCATGGCAGTCGATAGCTCCTTGTTGGCCATACGCGACCCTTCCTGGGCCCGGAGCGCACTCACGTTTGTATTGATGACAGTCATTTGTCGTCCTTTTCTTGGCTGTACCGCCGTGGGGGCAGCCCCGATGATCGGAATGCGGCCTCGGAAGCGTTAACGGCCGGCTCGGACGATCTTTAATTGCCGCCGGACTGTCGTAAAAAAGGTATGTCAGGAAACTGACAAAACGCGCCCTCTATCTGTGCAGGTCGCGGGATCGCCGCGTGATTGCAGGCTTGGCACGGCCTTTGCTTGTCTGGCTTCATGTCCGATCAGACAACTGGCCAGGTGGAACGATGACCGCGGTAAACCCGACAGCACTTTTGCAATTGCGCAGCACGATACTCAGTCAAAATTCGGCGTTGCAACGGGCAGCCGGGACGCCGGGCGCGCCGGCCGCAACAGGGGGGTTCGGCGACGCGCTTGCCGACGCGGTAAAGGCGGTCAACACCCAGCAAACCAAAGCCAGCGATGCTGCGGCTTCCTATGAACGCGGCGATACCAACGACATCGTGGGCGTCATGCTTGCGCGGCAGAAGGCGTCGCTCGGTTTCGAGGCGACCATTCAGGTCCGCAACAAGCTCCTGAGCGCGTACCGCGACATCATGAACATGCCGGTATAACATGAGCGACCTCGTCCCTTCAGCCAACGCCATGCCCATGGCGTTTCGCCTGTCCTCACTGCGCAATATCGCTGCGCAGCCTGCCGTCTACCGTGCCCTTCCCGCCCTCGGCGGCATGACCGCCCTGCTGCTTGCCGGCGTCGCCTGGTATTCGTTCCAGTCACCGACCCAACGAGCCGTATTCGAAGGGCTTGCCGACGCGGACAAGGCTGCGGTTGCCGACGCGCTGCAGTCGGCAGGGATTGTCCACGCCATCGATCGGTCGACGGGCGCCATTACCGTCGGCGAAGACGACTTTCACAAGGCTCGAATGATGCTCGCCGCACAAGGTCTGCCCAAAGCGGCTCCTTCGGGTGATGCCATGCTTGGCGCGTTGCCGATGGGGGCGAGCCGTGCCGTCGAAGGCGAAACGCTCCGCAGTGCCCGTGAGGCCGATCTGGCGCGTACCATCGAGGCCATTGATTCGGTTAAGACCGCCCGCATCCATCTCGCGATGCCCGAACCTAGCCCCTTTTTGCGCGACCAGTCGGCGCCTGCGGCTTCGGTGATGCTGACGCTCCAAACCGGGCGGACGCTTGCTGAGGCACAGGTTCGCGCTATCGGCCATCTGGTCGCGTCCTCGGTGCCCGGGCTCGGGGCTGACCAAGTTTCGATCGTGGATCAAAGCGGCGCCTTGCTCTCGCAGCGTGATACACTTGACGACCGCAATCTCGCCCAACAGGCCCAGATCGAGGATCGAGCCCGCCGCGCCGTCGCCTCGCTGCTCGGTCCCATGGTCGGTGCCGAAAACTACTCGGTAGAAATACACGCCGACCTCGATCCGTCCGAGAGCCAGTCGACGCGCGAAACCTATCCCAAAGACGACCGCGCTCTGCGCCGTGAAGAGGGCAACAAGACGTCGGGTTCGACAACGACGCCGTCGGCAATCGGCATACCGGGCGCGCTGTCGAACCAGCCGCCACTCGCGACGCAGGTGTCCTCGGCGCCGGGCGGAAAGTTGACCGCGCCGGTCCAAGCCGAAGGCCAGCCGCCGTCGGCAGCCGGTTCGAGCGACGAGACCTACGCCCGCTCGTTCGACGTCGGTCGTGAGATCTCCGTGACGCACCAGCCCATCGGGCGTTTGCGCCGGCTGTCGGTTGCGGTCGCGCTGCGTGAGGTCAAAGGCGTAAAGACCCGAACTGCCCAGGATGTTGCGGCGATCGAATCGCTTGTAAAAGGTGCGGTAGGCTTCGATGCAACGCGCGGCGATGTCGTCGCCATTGCTTCGCACGCCTTTGCTGAAGCCGCACCAGTCGAGCCTGTCGCCTTTTATGACAAGCCCTGGTTCATGTCCGTCGTGCGTCAGGTGGGTGCGCTGATTGCAGCCATCCTCGCTTTTTTCCTCATCGGTCGGCCGGTTCTGCGTGCACTGCGTGGACGCGCGCAGCGCGGCAAGGAAGAGGCCCTGATCACGACCAATTTGCTTGGTGTCACCAAAGCACGGGCGCCCGTCACGCTCGACATGATCGAAGCAGCACCCAGCTATGAAGCGCGGGCAAATCTCGTTCGCGATTTCGTCCGTCAGGATTCTGCCAAGGCGGCCAACGTCGTTCGCCAGCTAATGGCGACTACCCCCAATGTTTGACGAGATGCTCGCTGACACAGCGTCGACCAAAGTTGATGGCGATGCCGCTGCCGCCATTCTTTTGACGCTTCTGGGGGAAGCCGAAGCGGCCGCAATTCTTGGTGCGCTCAATCCGGTAGAGGCACGTCGTATTGGCGTGGCGATGCTGGGTGTCGCAACAGCCAGTGCGGCCGATGTCGAGGCCGCGCTCGATATGTTCGTCAATCGCAGCCGCGCGACGACGGGCCTCGGCCTCGATGCTGCACCCCGGGTCCGGTCGGTCTTCAAGGCGGCCTTGGGCAACGTGCGTGCTGAGAACATTCTGACCGAGATCGCACCTCAGACGTCTGCGAGCGCGCTCGACAAACTGCGCTGGATGAGCACGGACGCGATCGCCGCAGCGCTGACCGGCGAACATCCGCAAGTGGGAGCCTTGATTCTCGCCTGCCTCACGCCCGAAATGGCAGCGCAGTCGCTGGCCAAGCTCGATGAGGAACAGCAGAGCGACCTCATTTACCGCGCGGCCTCGCTCGGCAGTGTCAACGCCGCTGCCCTCGACGAGCTTGAGCAGCTGCTTGACCGGTACGTCCTCGTCTCGGCAACGGGCGCTGCGGTGAAGGTCGGCGGGCGCAGCGATGCTGCCAAGATCGTGACCAACCTGCCCAAAGGGATCGATCAACGCGTTCTCAAGCGATTGAAGAAACGCGACAAGACACTGGGTCAGGAAATCGAGGACGACATGTTCGTGTTCGACGATCTCGCCGCGCTCGACTCCAAGAATATGGGGGCCCTGCTGCGTTCAGTGGACACCCAGATGCTCACACTCGCCTTGCGCGGCGCTTCGCCGGCAACGGTCGAAAAAATGCTCGCCTGTCTGTCAGCGCGTGCTGCCGAAACCATTCGCGATGAAATGGCCGAAAGCGCCCCTGCCAAGCGTGCCGAAGTCGAGGCGGCGCAAAAGGAAATTGCAGCCGTAGCGCGGCGGATGGCCGAGGACGGCGAAGTCAACCTCGGCGGAAAGAACGACGACTATGTCTGAGCCTGGTTTTGCCCGCGTTTCCCTGGTCGATGCCCGCGCGCCTACCAGCGCGTTCATTCCGATGCGCGCACGCTCGATCAGTGCTGCCGGGCCGTCGACGGCGCCTGGCCCAAACGCACCCGACGATCCCTTTTTACTGGGGTTTGCACAGGGCGAGCGTTTGGCTGCTGAAGCTTTTGCCAAAGAGCGTGCTGACCTTGTGGCGCTTATTGCAGCGGCGAACGCTCTGCAGGCCGAACCATCGGAAGAACTTGCGGCCATGATCGCGACGACAGTGGAACGGCTGATGACTGAACTCGTCGGGATCATGCCGGTCGAAAAGTTCTGGCTGAGTGGCCGCATCGAACGCGCGATGGCTTTCATCGGCGAAGCCGACGCGGCCCGTACGCTTTGGCTGCACCCGGACGACGCGGCCATGCTTGCAGATGTCGATCTGGCGCTCGATGTGCAGACCGACACGATGCTCGAACGCGGCGCCCTGCGGATCGATTGTTCGCTGGGCTGGATTGAGGACAGTCGCTCGCTCCACCTCGATGCCCTGCGTGCCACCCTCGGTATCGAGGTAGGAGCATGAACGGTCGCCTGATGAAAAGCGCAAGCATGGCACTCGATGCCGCGACACTGGCCGGCAATGCGCCACGCCGTGTCGGTACCCTGGTCTCGCACGACGGGCAAATGCTCGAGGCTGAAGGGTTTGCCCTGCCGCTGGGATCGGGTGCTCGCGTCGTGTCGCCGTCAGGCGAGACCGTTCACGGTGAAGTGGTTGGCTTTCGGGGCATGCGCAGCCTGATCGTTCCGTTCGAACACGGAACCGCCCTTTCGGTCGGCAGCCGGGTCGAGCCCGACGGTGATGCGAGCTATGTTGCCTGTGGTTCGGCGCTTCTGGGCCGTGTGATCGATGCGCATGGAGCCCCGCTCGACGGACGTCGTCCGATCACCAGCCGATTTGCCTGGCCCATCGGTGGACGTCGAAGCAACCCGCTCGACCGCGCGCGCGTTACGCGGCCGATGGATCTTGGTGTCCGATCGATCAACGCCTTATTGACTGCGGGCGAGGGGCAACGGATCGCGATCATCGCAGGTTCGGGCGTCGGCAAGTCGGTGCTTATGGGCCAGATGCTCGCCGGCACTGATTGCGACGTCATTGTCGTCGGTCTTATCGGCGAACGCAGTCGCGAAGTCAGCGACTTCGTCGAGACCAAGCTGACGGGCGCAGCGCGCGAGCGCTCGGTCGTTGTCGCGGTTCCCGCCGACCATCCTCCTCTCCTGCGTCTGCGCGCGGCAATGCGCGCCACAGCGATCGCGGAGTTCTTTCGAGCCGAGGGCAAGAAAGTGTTCCTGCTTCTCGACAGTTTGACCCGCGTTGCCCACGCGCAGCGCGAAATCGGTCTGGCGCTCGGCGAACCGCCGACGATGAAGGGCTACCCGCCTTCGGCACTGGGCCTGATTCCGCGTCTCGTCGAACGCGCTGGGGCGGACCGGCGTACCGGCGGCTCGATTACCGCATGCTACACGGTGCTTGCCGACGGTGGCGACACCGAGGATCCCGTGGTCGATGCGGCGCGCGCGATTGTGGACGGCCATATCGTGCTGTCGCGGGCGATCTCCGAACAGGGGGTCTTTCCTGCGATCGACGTGTCGCGGTCGCTGTCGCGCGTCATGACCGACATCGTCGACGCCGATCACGCCCTTGCTGCGGCCCGTTTTCGACGCCTGTGGTCGGCTTATGACGAAAACCGCGATCTGGTCTTGATGGGCGCCTATGCACCGGGAAACGACGCGGTTGTCGACGAGGCCATCGCGCGGCGTGACATGATGCTCGATTTTCTGCGGCAAGCGCCCAACCACCATGTCGACTACGCAAGCTCGCGCACCGCTTTGCTTCAGGGTTTCGGGGCATGAGCTCGCCTGCAGCCCGTCGCGCCCGCTTGCTGCGCCTTCGGACGATCGAACACCGCGTCGCCGCTGTCCGACTGGTCGCCGCCGATGTCGCACATGCAACGGTGGCAAATGTCTCCCACCGTGTTGCTCAGCTCCGCGCGAGCATCATCGTTCCCTCGGGGGCTTATAGCGGCTCCCATCTGCAAAGCTTTTCGGAACTCTCCGAGCGGTTAGACCGTGCACGCATAGGGCTCGAACAGTCGCTTAGCGAAGCAAGGCACATTCGCGATGCGCGCGATGCCGATCGCGTCGCTGCGCATATCGCCGAGGAGCGGACCGGTCGTGTACACATCGATGCCTCGCGCCGGGAAGCCGTCGAACGTGACCTGCGGATCGCCGCCGCTCGTCCCCCGCGACCAAAGCATACGGGAACGCGGATATGACAATCATGTCGTCTTTGTCGCTCAAAGCATCATCTGGTCCGTCGCCGGCCTCATCATCGGCGGCTCAGTCGGGCGATCCGAGCGCCGATGGCAAATTCGGTGCGCTCGTCGATGCCCGGGCGCGCGCAAACGAAGATCGTCCCGTATCCGCGCCGCCGCTTCCCCCTTCCCGGAAAACTCAAGGGTCGGATCAGGAAGAAGGCACGTCAAAAGCGCCTGCCACCCCGGCTGCGGCCACGCTTGCCATGGTTTCAGCACTCGACCGATCAGCTAAAATGCTGTGGCGGCCACCGGTTGCAGGCCCGCCTGTCAATCCATCAGTCGACAAAAACGAAAAAGCGGATCGCGACGCTGCCGCGCCGATGGCCGATGCCGCTTCACTCTTCACGCCGCAGGCTTGTGCCTTGCTTGGCGTATCCGCCTTGCCGACGATTGCTTCAGCAACCCCGGGTGAGGCCTCGGGTGCAGATGCCAGCACAGCGTTGACGGCGGCCGCGTCAAAAAAGCCAACGCCCGCAGCGCAGGCTGGTTTGGCTATGGTCGTAACGCCACCGGCATCGAATGACAGGCTGGGCGCCGTACAACTGTCGATTATCGGGACAAAAACCGGTGTCGACAGCGACCGCGACACCGCCGCGTCCAGGCTCCACGACTCCGTCGACGCTGTCATCCCCGCGGGTACAGAGGCGGGGATGCTGCGCGAGCTCGTATCGACGGGGACCACGGGTGTCACCGCATCAACGCAACCCAGTAATACTGTTGTCGATCGCCATCTCGACCTCGCGCGCGGGGACGCATGGCTCAACGACCTTGCGAGCGACATCGCAGCGACTGCGACGAATGGCGGGCGGCTGAATTTTGGGCTGGCGCCTGAAACGTTGGGCCGGATGAATGTCGAAATTCATCAAAGTGCCGCCGGCGTAAACATTCATATGACGACAACCACCGAGGCCGCGCGCGACATGTTGGCTGCGGCACAACCGCGCATCGTCGACGAAATCCGCGCGCAAGGTGTCCGGGTCGCCGGGACGCAAGTTTCGACCGACGCATCGGGCTTTGGTGGCGACCGTACCGGAAGTGCGCCGCGCCAGCCAACCGGGTTGCCGATCGATGTCGCCCTTTCCCTCGGCGCGGTCGCTTCGCCCTCACCCGCTGAGCCGGTGGCCAGTGGCCGCTACGCCTGACCTGGAGTAAATCAATGACCACGACCACTGCTACCGACGATGCGCCACCAAAAAAGGCAGGCGGAAAAGCCAAAAAGATCATCATTTTTGGTGTCGGCGGCCTTGTTCTGATCGGGGGCGGTGTCGGTGCCGGTGTCTATGCGACCGGTTATGGCATGGTCGGCGTGGCAAAGCATGAGGACCCTCGTCGTCCAAAGCTCGTCCTTCGCAGTTCGTCAGCGCCCGAAGCTGCCGAAAGTGGCCATGGCGAGGACAAGGCAACGCCGCGTCGCGTCGGCACGGTTTCGGTCGAGAAAGAAGGCAAGCCTATCGACCCGCACAAGTATGAAATCGCCTATTACCCGATCGAGCAGAGCTTCACGGCCAACCTGGCCGACGGTAGCGGTTTTGCCCAGCTCGGGATCAGTATGGGAACTTACTACGACAGCCGCGTCGGGGACAATCTGCAGCGGCAAATGGTGCCGATCCGCTCGGCAATCCTGATGGTCTTGTCCGACCAGCAGTCGAGCGTCCTGGCAACGCCGGAAGGCAAGCAAATGCTCCAGCGGCAGTTGACGAAATCGATCAACCAGGTGCTCCGCGACAAAGAGGGCTTTGGCGGTATCGACAATGTCTACTTCACCAATCTGGTGGTCCAATGATGGCTGCGGCGGTTTCAGGCCCGGTTGATCGTGTGCAGCTGGGCGCCACGGTATCGGCGCGTCCGGACTTTCCCGGACTCAATCGGATCGGTGCAAAGATTGCGCGCGGGCTTGCCGACGCTTTGGCGATGGCTGGCGGTTCTGTGAGTGTGGCTGGCGGTGATATTCGCACGCTGACGTTCGCCGAATGGAAAGCCGAGCTGCAGCCAGCGGTCGCAGTGGCGCGCTATCGCGACCGGATCATCAAAGGCGGTCTACTGCTGTCGGTGCCTTCGAAAATCGTGGCGTCGCTGGTTGATATTTTCTACGGCGGCAGCGGCTCTATCGACCCCGCGCGGCTTTCGTTCGGCGCAGCAGAACAGCGACTCTTTGATCGCTTCAGCGGCAAGGCGGTCGAATCCATGGCCGCCGCTTGGGCCGAGGTCGACCAGCTGGCGCCCGTTTTCGTCAGCAGCACCTTTGCCGCTGATGACGTCGCATTCGGCAAATCCGAAGATTTGGTTGTGATTCAAAAATTTGCAACCGCTGACCGCGAAGCCGGGGAAGGGTGCATCGAGATCGTTTACCCGCTTGCGGCGCTCCGCAGCATTCCTGGGCTTCAGGCTGCGGTCGATGTTGCCCCCGAAGAGTCAGACCCGGCGTGGCGTCTGCGCTTGTTGGATGCGGTCATGCAGTCGCGGCTGCCCGTGCGCACTGTGATCGCTCGGCCCGTTGTTACGCTCAGCCGCTTGCTGTCACTTGCCCCCGGCGACTTCATTCCGGTGACCTTGCCCCCGCGGGTGCCTGTGACAGTGGCCGGACGCCTGCTCGCGCACGGCACAATCGGCGAGGCCAATGGCCGCGCCGCCATCAAGATCGACAAACTCGAACAGGGAGCCCATTTCGATGACTGACTATTCCACCGACGTACCAAGCCTCGACACAGCGCCGCGCCCCGATCGTAACCTGGCCTTGCTCGCCGGGGTTTCGGTTCGCGTATCCGTCGAAGTCGGATCGGCCGCCATGCGACTCGCCGATTTGCTCAATCTCGCTGAAGGGAGCGTGGTCGAACTCGACCGTCAGGCCAATGACCTGCTCGACATCATGGCGAATGGCACACTCATTGCAAAGGGAGAGATAGTGACGGTCGACGGTCGCTACGGCGTTCGGGTGATCGACGTCGTTGCGCCCGACAATGCCGCGCTGGGTATCGACCGGAGACATTAATGACCGAATATTTCCTTCGTTTGCTTATACTTGTGCCCCTCGTGGGTGGCCTGGCGTGGGGATCGCTATGGTTATGGAAGCGGGTTCAGCTGGGGTTGCCCGCGCACCGACCTGTCGATCGCCCGGCACAGATTGTCGATGTTTTGACAATGGGGACGTCGGGAAAGCTCGCTGTCGTCGCCTTTGGCGGCAAAACATTGCTGGTTGCAGCGTCGCGACAGGGCATCTCGCTCATTGCCGAAAGCGACGGGGATTTTATCGATGCATAGGCTCGCGCGCGCTGCTCTTGTCGGCATTGCGCTTTGTCCCGCTGTTGCCATGGCGCAGGCAGCCGGGCCGACGGGATTAGAAGGCACGCTTGGCAAGGTTGCGGGCGGTCAGTCGTTGTCGCTGTCACTCCAGATTTTGATTCTGATGAGCCTGTTGACGGTTTTGCCGTCGCTCATCCTGATGATGACCAGTTTCACCCGAATCATCATTGTTCTTTCAATTCTGCGACAGGCGCTGGGCTTGCAACAGACGCCGCCCAATCAAGTGCTCGTTGGGCTCAGCCTGTTTCTTTCGCTGTTCGTGATGGCACCCGTGCTCGACAAGGTGAACAAGGAAGCGCTGCAACCCTATAATTCGGGCACAATCACGTTGGAGCAGGGCATTGCCAAGGCCGGTGAGCATTTTCACGGCTTCATGGCCGGGCAAACGCGCAAGACCGATCTGGCGCTGTTCCAAAAGCTCGCCAAGGCGCCGTCGGTTACCGCAGCAAAGGACATTCCATTCACAATTCTGCTTCCAGCCTTTGTGACCAGCGAGCTTAAAACGGCTTTTCAAATCGGGTTTCTGATCTTCCTGCCCTTTCTGGTGATCGATCTGATCGTGGCGTCCGCGCTCATGTCACTGGGAATGATGATGCTGTCGCCGACCATCATCTCGATGCCATTCAAACTGTTGCTGTTCGTGCTCGTTGATGGGTGGGCGTTGACGATGGGATCACTCGCCGCCTCGTTCGGGGTGGGGTAATGGAAGCAGACATGTTCATCGACGCCGCGCAGCACGCGCTGTGGGTGCTGGCGCTTGGCGCTGCACCGTTGCTCATTCCCATGCTCGTTGTCGGCGTGTTGCTCGGCATGGTTCAGGCGGCAACGTCAATTAATGAAGCCACGCTCAGCTTCGTCCCAAAACTTATCGTGTTCGGTATTTGCCTGGCGTTCTTCGGCGGGGCGATCATGATGCTGATGGTCGATCTGACGCAGGATATGTACGCACGGATCCCGGAACTGGTGCGGTGATCCCCGCTGAGTTTGGGGGTATTGAGGCTCAACTCCTCATCTGGTTCATCGCGATGATACGACCGGGCGCGGCATTGCTTGCGGCGCCGATGTTCGGCTCGACGTCGGTGCCGCTTCAGGTACGGATCATCCTTTCGCTTGCGGTCGGCATACCGTCGGCGGCAGCTGCAGGAATCGTTGTGCCGGTCGCCGGTGTTATTTCGGTGCCGGGCCTGCTCATGATCCTCGGCGAGGTCGTGCTCGGTCTGTCGCTCGGCTTTGCGCTGCAGATCGGTTTTGCGGCAGCTCTGGTTGCGGGCGAAGCGATCGGCAATGCGATGGGCCTGGGATTTGCGTCGATGCAGGATCCGATGTCGGGTCACTCGAGTACAGCTGTCGGCCAGTTGCTGAACATGCTCGGTACGGCACTGTTTCTGTCGACGGGCGGTCACCTCGCGCTCATCGACATCATCATCAGCAGTTTTCGAACAATGCCGCCGGGGGCAAGCTGGGTAACTGTGGACGCACTGCGCGGTCTTGTCGATTTTGGCGGACTGATGTTTGCCGCTGGCATGTCGGTTGCCCTGCCTGTCGCCTTTGCCCTCATCATGGTTCAGATCGTCATGGGGACCATCACGCGCTCGGCACCGGCATTGAATCTGTTTGCAGTCGGCATTCCGGCAACCGTGTTGGCCGGTGTCCTTCTTTTGGCGGCAGCAACGCCGGTGATGGCGGCGGCTCTCGAACATGCGATGCGACTTGCGCTGGAGCAGGCGCAGCACCTCGCAAGGTTGTAGCTCGTGGCCGACGCTCCCGACAGCGACCAGAAGAGCCTTGCACCTTCCGCCAAGCGAAAGCGGGATGCGGCAGCAAAGGGCGACGTCCTTCAGTCGCGCGAACTGGGGACGGCGCTCATCGTGGTTTCGGGCGGTGCGTGGCTGGCGTTGGCCGGTCCCTGGTTCATCGACGGGATGCGCACGCTCTTGCGTCATGGCTTGACTATCGGGCGCCCCGATCTTGATGGTTTCGATCCATGGCCCCGCGCCGTCGGACTTGGACTGGAGACCGCAGGCCCGCTTGCCACGTTGTTCGCGATGGCGGTTTTTGCCGCGATTACCGGCCCGGCCGTGCTGGGATCGCTCGGCTTTCGGGCGAGCGGGTTTGCGCCCAAACCATCCAAACTCGATCCGTTGACTGGGCTACAGCGCATTTTTGGCGCGCAAGGACTGATCGAGCTTGGCAAATCCCTTGCCAAAGTTGTCTTGCTCGGCGGAATTGGATGGTGGCTGATCTCGGCGCGATTGCCCGCAATGATGGGACTTTCCGCGATCGATCACCAGCGTGCGGCGACGCTGCTTGGCAATCAGTTTGTGACAGTCGTCTTGTGGATGGCTGGAGGACTTGGGGTCATCGGGATGGTCGACGCACCGATCCAGTTCATGCGGCGCACCGCCCGGCTGCGGATGACGCACCACGAGGTCAAGGAAGAAAACAAGGAAAGCGAAGGCTCCCCCGAAACCAAGAATCTGGCACGCCAGCGGCGGCATGAGATTCTGAACGGCTCGGCCCGTCGTGCGGTGGGCGAGGCGACCGTGATCCTCACCAATCCGACCCATTTCGCCATTGCTCTTCGTTATCGGCCGAATATCGACGCCGTGCCGACGGTCGTTGCGCGCGGTCGCGGCGAAACCGCACAAGCGATAAAGGCGCTCGCGCGCGAAGCCGATGTGCCACAGCTCGAATATCCGCAGCTGACCCGCGCCATCTATTTCACCACCCGCGCAGGCCAACCGATTTCGAGCGATCTCTATCTGGCAGTCGCGACGATCATGGCGTTCGTCTTCAATCTCGACCGCGCCATGGCTGAAGGCGTCGCTCAACCTGCCGTTGTCGTCCCCCCTGCCAAGGCCTTCGACGAGAGCGGGCGCCGCGCTGGCTAAACATTTCATCCCCGCCGCCGTTTTTAGGAGGGAAGGACAACATTTATGGTTTCGTCGATCGCCTACTCTCTTGGCTATGGTTCGGGTATCGACGTGACAAAACTGGTCACTGACCTTGCCGCTGCCTCGCGAGATCCCAAGGTGGCGGTTTTCGATACCCGCGACAAAGCGGTACAGTCGAGCATCAGTGCTGTCGCTCAGGCCCGGTCTGATCTCGAGGGTTTTGCAACCTCGCTGACCAATCTTGTCTCTGGCGGCACGTTGCAGAGCCAGCCAAACGTGGCCGACACATCGATCCTTGATGCCAAGGCCCGTGTCGGTGCCAGCATGGCCGGTTTTTCGGGCACCGTCGAAGTTACCCAGCTTGCCCGCGGGCAGACGCTGGCGTCCGACTTTGTTGCAGCGGCGACTGATCCTGTCGGGCAGGGGGCAATGACCCTGACAGTAGGAACAACGCCGTATTCGATTGCAATTGGCAGCGGCAATGACAGCCTGAACGGCGTGGCTGCTGCGATCAACGACGCAAAGAGCGGTGTGACAGCCAGTGTCGTCACCGATACCGCGGGCGCTCGGCTCTTATTGAAGGGGGCAACCGGCGCGGCATCTGCCTTTACGCTTTCGAGCAGCGATCCCGGCCTGTCGAAATTTACCTATCCCGGTGCAATGACACAGATCCAGTCAGCGCTAAACGCCGAATTCAAGGTCGACGGCCTGTTCTACTCGCGCGCGTCCAACACGATCGACAATGTCGTGCCGGGCATCACGCTCACGCTGAAGAAAATTGCAGTCGGTAACCCTGTTTCGATCGGCGTGACCCGCGCAGGCGACACGCTGAAGTCAACGATCGCAGACTTTGTCTCGGTGTTTAATACGCTCAAGGGACACATTGCCAGCGCCCGAACCGCAACGCGCGGAGATCAGACGATGCAAACGCTCGACCGCCAGATCTCAGAGCTTGTCTCGCAACCGATAACAAGCGGCTCACCTGCCAGCCTTTCGGCGATCGGCGTCAAGACCAATCGCGACGGAACCATTTCGTTCGATCAGACAGTGTTCAACGCCGCTTACGCCAGCGCACCTGATGCCGTCGAAGCCATCTTCTCGCCGAGGCGAGACGCCACGCATACGACGACGACTGATCCCGGGATCGGCACTGCGTTGGCCGCCCTCAATACAACCGCCACCGCGACAAACGGATCGCTGGACACCTTGGCGACCCGCCTCACCAACCAGGCGAAGGCTCTCACCAATGATCGCGCTCGAATGGAGGCACGCGAAACCGCCTACAAGGCTCGGCTCGACAAGCAGTTCGGCGGTATCGATTCGAGTGTCGGGGCGCTGAAGGCGACACAGAGCTACCTGACCCAGCAAATTGCGGTCTGGACATCGAACAAGTGAGTTCGGCGCCCAGCCTGAGCTTACGCAGCCGGTCACCGACCTTGCGCTACCAGCAAGTCGACCTTGCCAGCAGGATTGAGGGCTCGACGCCGCATGCACTGGTTTGCATGCTGTACAGTGAGCTGTCAGCTGCCCTCGACGTGATGGTGCGTGCAGCCGAGAACGGGGATGTCACTCGACGGCTGCAACAGCATGAGCGAGCCAGCTCGATCCTCCACACGCTCGAGGCGGGACTCGATCTGGTAAAAGGCGGCGAGCTTGCGATGTCGCTGGCCGGGATTTACCGGCAAATGCGGCGGCGGCTGCTCGCTGCCCGCAGCGGCGACGTCTACGCGATCAAAGAGGTGAGAGACGGTGTGGCTAGCCTGGCCGAAGCCTGGGCGCGCATCACCGTCTAGGATTGCAGCGCCTAGCCGTTGACGCCGTATTTGCGCATTTTCTCGATCAAGGTCGTCCGCTTGAGCGTCAACATCCGCGCGGCCTCGGAAACGACGCCATCGGCCATGTCGAGTGCCATCTGGATCCGTTCCAGCTCCATAGTCTCGAGCAGATCCTTCAGGTTGATCGGCGAGCGGATGGCGTTCGCCGGCGGTATGACGATCGTCGCTTCCGGACGTACTTTTGCAATATAGGTTATGTTGGAAATCGGCGCAAAACCAAGGAGCTGGTCGACATGATCGCTGTTCAGAGTTTCGCCGGCAAAAAGAACGCGGCCCCGCTCGATCACGTTGCGCAGCTCGCGTACGTTGCCGTTCCAGGGATGAGCCTTGAGCCGGGTCATTGCGGACGCATCGAACCGGACGCGACCGACTGGTCCCATCTTGGTCTGAAAATGCTCGATGAGATCGGGTATGTCGTCCGGACGATCGGCGAGTGCTGGTGTTTTGACCGGCAGGACGCCGAGGCGAAAATAAAGATCCTCGCGAAAACGTCCCGCGCCGATTTCCGCATGCACATCGTGGTGGGTGGCCGATATGATGCGGACATCGACGGGGACGGCAGCGCCGCCACCGACCCGGTGGACGACGCCATCTTCGAGCACGCGCAGCAGTTTGACCTGCATATCGAAGCGCATGTCGCCGATTTCGTCGAGGAACAAAGTGCCGCCGTGCGCTTCTTCAAAGCGACCGATGCGGCGGCCAGCGGCCCCGGTAAAGGAGCCCTTTTCGTGACCGAAGAGTTCTGATTCGATCAACTCGGGCGGGATCGCGCCGCAATTGATCGCAACAAAGGGTTTGTCAGCACGCGCACTCGTGGCGTGGATCGCGCGGGCTACGGCTTCCTTGCCCGATCCCGAGGGACCCGTGACAAGCACCGGCGCGCACGAAGGCCCAACGCGGGCGACAATGCTGCGCAAATGCGCCATTGCCGCGCTACCGCCGACGATGCAGGCGTCCGCTGCCGTCCGATCGACGCGACGGTCGACAGCACCCTTGGCAGGTCGGCTACGAATGATTGCTTCGGCCATATGGTCCCCCGAACGAAGTGCCCCTTGCACGGATACTCATTCGGCGCACGGTGGTTAACGAGCGTAAACCATTGTTGTCAATCTGGTGGTAACTATGATGAACGGCGCGGTGTTTGTCCGCCTAGCCGGTCGGTTCCGGGTGCGCGTCGCTCCAGGTAAGCGTGATAGAAATTCTGCGATTACTTGGGTTTAGCCTGTTCTTGGGATCATAAGGCTCGCGATCTGCGACTCCCTCGATGCGAACGATCCGAAATGGTTGTATCTCTTGCAACATTAGCATTTTGCGGGTCGTTTCGGCGCGCGCTGCCGATAATCGCCAGTTGTTCATTGTTGGATCGCGTGTCCATTGAGCCGAATCGGTATGACCGCGAATGGTGATGCCGTTGGGCAGGTCGCGCGCGGCCTCTCCCACTTCACGCAGCAGCGCCAGCGCTTGCGGCGTCATCTGATCGGTACCACTCGCAAACATTGAAAAGTCGGCATCGTCGACGAGGTCGATGCGAAGCCCGTCGCGCGTTTCGGTAAAGCGAAGTTTGCCGGCCAGGCTCTTCAGTCCGGTGCTCCGCTGCATCTTGACTGCAAGGGCGCGTTGCAGCGCATTGAAATGGGTAACGTCGGCTTGACGACCGGATGCTTCTTTCGGCCCCCCTTTTGCATCGCGCGGAATGGTTATCGAGCGCGTCCCTGTCTGACCTGCTCGATTGGGATATTTGTCGACCGACGTGATCGATTCTCCGCCAAAGAACTTGTCGGACCCGGCACTGTCCTGCTTGCTCGCGACGAGCGTCGGCGCAAAATAGTCGGCCAAGGCCTTGCGCTGTTTCTCGGTGGTCGCACCCAGTAACCACATCAACAGAAAAAATGCCATCATGGCCGTGACGAAGTCGGCATAGGCGACTTTCCACGCGCCACCGTGGTGGGCAGCATGCGGCGCCTCGATGATCTTCTTGATGATGATCGGACGGAGCTGGTTCGAATTGCGGCTCATCGGGCGGCTCGCATGCCATCGAACACATCGGAAAAGCTCGGCTGGTTGTGGTGGGCGATTCCTGACCGGGCTGCTTCAATCACAAGCGGCTGCGGATGACCGTGAAGCGAGGCAATGATGATTTGCTTCACGACGTGATAAATTGCGGCGTCTTCTTCGATCGCACTTTTTGCCCGTACGGCAAAAGGGCCAACCATTCCGTAGGATAGCAGGACGCCGAGAAACGTTCCGACCAACGCTGACCCGATCATCGCGCCGAGTACGGCTGGCGGCTTGTCGATCGATCCCATGGTTTTGACGACGCCGAGTACGGCTGCGACGATGCCAAGCGCCGGCAAGGCGTCGGAAAGGTTCTGGAGCGAGTCCGCCGGTCGGATGGCATGGTGGTGGTGGGTTTTCACCGTATTATCCATCACGTCCTCGACCGCATGCGGATCGAGAGTGCCGGACGAAACGACCACCAGACGAAGAGCATCGGTGATGAGGTGGATCAGCGTCTGATCTTTCATCAGCCTTGGATATTGGGTGAAAATGGCAGAGCTCTTGGGGTCTTCGATATGGGGCTCGACGGCGACCGGACCGTCGGTACGAAGCATCTTCATCAGGCGCGACGTCAGAAAGATGGCGTCGAGATAATCCTGCTTTTTGTATCGTGGACCCTTGAATACAGTCCCCATCGCGGCGCCCAGCGCCTTCAGCTCGCCGCCCGAATTGCCGATAATGAGCGCTCCGATTGCAGCGCCGCCGATGATCAGCATTTCATGTGGCATGGCCTCGAGTACGGGGGTCAGATTGCCCCCCGTGAACGCAAAGCCGCCGAATACCAGACCGATGAGGACAACGAGGCCGATTACCGGAAACATGCAAAGCCCACCTCTTTGTTCCGAACCCAACCCGGAAGCCTCTTATCGTTAACGACGATCAGGCTGGAAAATTGAGGGCGATCAGACAAGAATATCGAACAAAGTCCGACGGTTGATACGCGCGAAGGAAGCTTGCGCCGCATCGAGCGTCAATTGCTGCGAATTGAGCTTTGCAATTGCTGTGGTGAGGTCAGTGTCCTCAAGTCCCGAACGTTCGGCGGCCAGATCGATGCCGTGCGTCGCGCTGCGCTCGATTGCCTTGTCGACACGCGCGGCGCGCAGACCCTGATCTGCTGCGGCGTCGGAGACATGATCGATGCCCGTGCTGACCCGGTCAAGGGCTGCACCGATCTTTGTGGCATCGCCGCTTGCCAACGCTGTTGCAGCGTCGGTCAGATCCTGCGTGAGCGGCACCCCTGCGCGCTCGAAAATATTGACGGCGCTATCGACGGGCGCGAGCAGAACGCCGTTGCCGACACGAAGCTGTGCGGCGGACCCTGGCGCGAACAGCGGCTCGCCCGATGACGTCTTTGTGGCGCGGAAACTGGCGACATCGGCTGCAATCGATCGCAGCTCGTTGGCATAGACCGCACGATCTGAAATCGTCGCCGTGGCGCTCGCGCCGGCAACCATGATCTCGCGGGCGCGGATCATGCCGTTGGACAGGCTGGACAAGATTGTATCTGATTGCGCCGACTGGGCTTGGGCAAACGACAAATTGCCACTCCACGTCGTGCTGTCGGACTGAGCCTGCGCAATGGTCGCAATGCGTGCGGCGGCGACCGGATCATCGGACGCGGTCTGAATACGTTTTTTGGTCGAGATCGAAATTTGCGTGCGCTCGATGTCCTGCGCCAGCTGGGACTGGCGCGCGATCTCGCTGGTCATCCGGTTGCCGGTGGCGTTGATCGTCATCTCACCCTTCGCTTTCAGATCGAACTGAGGATTGTTTGCATCGTCTCACGTGCGACCTGGAGGACGCGCGCGGATGCTTGATAGGCTTGCTGATAGCGAACCAGATCAGCAGCTTCGGTGTCGAGGTTGACGCCGCTGAGATTATTGCGCGCAGTGGCCGCGCCGTCGCGCCGCGTGCTGGCGACGCTGTCCTGTGCGCGGGCGCTCGCGACCGTCTGGCTCTGCTGGGCGACAAGCGCTGCCCAGCCGGCCTCGGCGCCATTGCTCCCGCGCAAGTTGCCAAACGAGAGCGCGTTGCCGTTGCCGGTGGTGGCATCGGCGGCCGCGACATCGGCGACCGTCAGAGGAACCGCGGCAATATCGGATGCACCGGCTGCGACGGTGAACAAGGCAACGCCGGGGTTACCCGCTGCATCGCGACCTGCGGCATGTTGGGCGTTGATGGTGGCGGCAAAACGCGTCGCTAATGTGTCAAGGCTGGTTCGCTGGGTGGCGATATGGTCGGCCGCATCAATGTGGCCCGACAGGGCGCCGCTGACCGGGGCAACGGCAAAACTGCCGGTACTCGACGTCGCCGAAAGCGACAGTCGACCGTCGGCAGCGGTCGCTAGCGAGAGTGTCGCTTGGTCCGTGCCCGACAACAGCGTGCCGCTTGCAAGCGTAAGCGTCGCCGCTCCGCTGGGATCATAGGCGACCTTGACGGGCAACGCGGTAGCAATAGAATCGACTAGCCGGTCGCGTTCGTCGAGCAGGCTTGCCTCATTTGTCGAACCGGCGCGCGCACGGTGGAGACCATCGTTGACCTTGGCGAGTGCTGCGATGTCAGTGTTGAGCCGACTGACCGTCGCACCAGCACCACCCGTGACGCTGTCAGCGGCCCGCGACAGACCGTCAGCGGTACGACGAAACGTCGAGGCGACATCATCGACCGACTGGAGGAAGGCGCCCCGCCGCGTCGTATTGGCCGGGTCGGCGGCAAGTTCATCTGCGCGATTGAACACAGCGGTCATCGACGCACCGACGCCGGCACCCCCGTCGGCAAGTGCCGATTCAGCAGCGGAGAGCCCACTTAGCCGCGCACCTGAGCGTGAGGCGTCACTGGAGGAAGCGCGGGCGTCCTCGATCAGCCAGGGATCGACAGCGCGGCTTACGCCTTCGACTAGAACGCCATTGGCCGAAGCCTGATCGCGATAGAGGACGGAACTGCCAGTACTCGTCTGCTCGCTAAGTACCGTTGTGCGTCGCGCGTAGCCTGGCGTCTGCGCATTGGCGATGTTGTCGCCAATGGTCTGCAACGCGCGCGAGTAGCTGCTAACTCCTGCAGCACCAAGGCTGAGCAAATCGCTCATTTCTTGGCGTCCAGCTGACGTTCGACAAGCCCGGCAATACCGAACGCGCCCTGCTTTGCCAGCGCATCTGCTGTACGCGCGTCCGCCATTTCGCGGAAGCTGTCGGTCGCACTTGACCCGACAATATCGTCGGCAAGCTTTGCCTTGCGCATCGTTGCGATCATTTCGCGTAAAAACACGGCTTCGAAGCGTTGCGCAGCCGCCTTCAGCTCGGGCTTCGCGACAGGCGTGGCCGCCGCCGCAGGGGTCGACGTGACGATCATATTACCACCAGTTCGCCTTGGAGAGCGCCCGCTTGTTTCAGCGCCTCGAGAATAGCGACGAGGTCGCCCGGTGCGGCTCCGATCCGGTTGATTGCGGCAACGATGTCGGAAAGCGAAGCGCCGCGCATGATGAAGGCAGGACTTGCGCTTTCTTCAACCGAAATCTGGCTCGACGGCTGGATGGCGGTCTGGCCCAGGCTAAGTGGGTGGGGCTGAACAACCCTCGGTTTTTCGTCGATGCGGACGACCAGCTTGCCATGCGTCACAGCCGCGGGAAGGATGCGGACCATGCCGTTGATGACGACCGTGCCCGTCCGCGCATTGATGATGACGCGGGCGGGCGGTGCGGTCGGGTTGACGTCGATATTCTCGATGTGGCTCATCAAGCCGGTCCGCGCCTCGGCGCCGACGGGGGCCGCGATCACGATCGAGACCCCGTCAATGGCACGCGCGAGCGGCGCGCCCAGCGACGAATTGATCGCAGCCGCGACGATACGCGCGTTCGTAAGGTCGGGAGTCGAAAGGTTGAACGTGAGCTGGGTTCCTAACGTGAAGCCGGTATCGACAGCACGTTCGACCGTTGCACCGCCGCCGATGCGACCCGCCGACGGAATGTTGACCGACACCTTCGATCCGTCTGCGGCATCGACACCCAGACCGCCAACGACCAGATTGCCCTGCGCCATGGCGTATATCTGCCCGTTGGCGCCATACAGGGGCGCCATGACAAGCGTGCCGCCGCGCAATGATTTCGATTTGCCCATGGCTGATACGGTCACGTCGAGTTTTTGCCCGGGCTTGGCGAATGCGGGGAGCTCTGCAGTCAGCATCACGGCCGCGACATTTTTCAACGACGGATTGACCCCTTCGGGGAGGGTCAGACCAAAACGCGAGACGGCGCCCTTCATGGCGAGGGTCGAATAGTCGAGGCTGTCGTCACCGGTCCCACTGAGACCCACAACGATGCCATATCCGGTCAGCTGGTTGACACGCAGCCCCTCGAACGCGCCCATATCCTTGATGCGTTCGGCCGATGCGGGCTGGGCGAACACCGGTGCTACGAGCGCCAGGAAGAGAACCAGTTTGCGCATCAGAAGGGACTCACCATGGAGAAAAACCGCTGCAGCCAACCTTGCCGGCTCGCTCGGGCGATCTCGCCCTTGCCGGTATAGGAAATCCGCGCATCGGCGAGGCGCGTTGAAGCGATTCGGTTGTCGGGACCTATATCGGAGGCGCGAACAATGCCCGAAAGCTGGACGTGCTCGTCGCCGCGGTTGAGTGTCAGGGCCTTTTCGCCGCGAACCAGCATCGTACCGTTCGATCGAACGGCCACCACCGTCACGCTGAGCTCTCCGCTGAGCGCATTGGATTGTTCCGCTTCGCCTTTTCCCGTGAACGCCGATGTTCCGCCCATGCTGACATCGCTGCTGCTGAACAGCGCGAGGGGGCCGGTCGTCGGTGGGGTCAGGCCGAGACTGCCGTTTCGCCCGGTCTTGGCCGAATTCGACTTGGTGGCCTGCATGCGTTCGACAAGGACGACGGTCAGGATGTCGCCGACCTGGCTTGCCCGTGCGCCCGATGTCAGCGCCGAATAGCCGGCGCTAAAGATGGCGCCTGGCGTTGCGGGCACGGGGACTTCGACGGGGAAGGGCGGGGTAAAGTCCTCGACCGGTACTCCTTTTTTCGCCAGCGCAGGGCTCGCGAGCAAAAGCCCGATCAGAACCGCGCGCCTAGAGCTGCTGATTGGCATTGCGCTGCATTTCGTCAGTTGCTTGGATCATCTTCGAGTTGACTTCGTAAGCACGCTGGGTCTCGATCATATCGACGAGTTCTTCAACGACGTTCACGTTCGATGCTTCGAGCGCACCGGATTTGACCGAACCTCGGCCCTCGGTTCCGGGCGCGCCGACTTGCGGCGTGCCCGATGCGGCGGTTTCAACCAGCAGATTATTGCCTATCGATTGAAGTCCTGCGCCGTTAACGAAGCGGGCCGTCTCAATCTTGCCAACTTGGGTTGGCGCGGTCTGGCCGTCGACGGTGGCCGATATCGTCCCGTCGGCGCCTATCGTGATCGACGTCGTGTTGTTCGGTATCTGCACTGCCGGCTGCAGGGGCATACCGTCGCCTGTGACGATCTTGCCTTCAGCCGAAAGGCTGAAATTACCGGCGCGGGTATAGCCGGTACGACCGTCGGGCGTCAGCACCTGAAAATAACCGTCGCCTTGAATCGCCATGTCGAGCGTGTTGCCGGTGGTGTTCAGCGTCCCCTGCGTGTCGATACGTTCGGTGCCCGCAATCGAAACGCCGGTCCCCAGGTTGAGGCCAACTGCATATTTGTTATCGGCTGACGATGCCGCGCCGGGTTGCGTCACCAGCTGATACGCAAGAGTCGAGAAATTAGCCCGATCGCGCTTGAACCCGGTCGTATTAACGTTCGCCAAATTATTGGCGATGACCTGCATCCTCATATTCTGCGCGTCGAGGCCGGTCCGTGCGACGTGGAGGGCAGCATTGCTCATTGTCGGTCTCCTTTATTCAGCAAAATCATTCGGGTAGCCGCATCAGCTCTGCTGTCGCGGTATCGTTTTCGCGAGCGTCGGCGATGAGCTTCAACTGGGTGTCCCACGACCGGCTTGCTTCGATCATGTCGACGAGTGCCTGGGTCGTGCTGACGTTCGAGCCTTCGAGGTGACCACATTTCACACGAGCGTTAGGGTCGTCGGGCAGGACGCCGCCGCCGCGGACGTGAAACAGATTGTCGAGTCCCTTCACCGTGTCGGTCCCTTTGGGACTGACCAGCTTGAGATGATCGACTTCCTGAGGCTGCGATGCGTCGCCCCCAGCGGGAACAATGCTGATCCGCCCCTGGGCATCAATCGAAATGCTGTCGGCCGGTGGCAAGGTGATCGGACCTCCCGAGCCGATCACCGGGCGTCCGTCGCCGGTCGTCAGCAGGCCGCTCGAACTTAGCTGGAAGTCGCCTCGCCGTGTGTAGGCTTCCTCACCTTCCTCCGACTGGACGACGAACATCGTCTCGCCTTCGGCTGCGACGTCGAGCGGCCGGCCGGTGGCAGCCACGGTGCCCGGTGTCATGTTCGCGGCAAGCACCTCCTCGGACGCCGGAGCGCGCGACTCCGCCGCGCCGCCGCGCAACCATAAGGCCTGCACCTCGGCCATGTCGGCGCGAAAGCCTGGCGTCTGCGCGTTGGCGATATTGTTCGCCGTCGCGGTTTGGCGGGCCAAGCTGGACCGCATGGCCGACAGACTTGTGTAGATGAGGTGGTCCATGCCGGATCAGCTCAACGGATGCTGAAGATCGCCTGGGTCATGTTTCCGGCGGTTTCGATCGCCTTCGCATTCGCCTGGAAATTACGCTGCGCCGAGATCAGCGCAACAAGTTCTTCGGTGACATCGACGTTGGCGCGTTCGAGCGCGCCCGAGCGGACCGACCCGAGCGAACCCGTGCCCGCGCCGCCGACGTTGGGCGCACCACTGTCGCCGGTTGACTGCCAGTGGGCGTCGCCCACGGGCCGAAGTCCTTCGATTGCGGTGAAGCTTGCCATGGCGACTTTACCGAGCTTTTGATTGGACCCATCGGAAAATGTGGCGACGACGAGACCGTCGAGGCTGATCGACACGTTGGATAGGGCCGCCGACGCATTGGTCGGCGAGCTCGTCGGCAGGACGAAATTCGTCATGTCGGCAAAAGCGGTCGACGTTACGGTGCCATTCGCATCGACAGGCAGAAGCTTGAGTTTTGATCCCGTCGTGTCAACGACATTGTTGTTGGCATCAACGGCAAACGCACCGTCGCGCGTGTAGGTAATGCCCTTGCGGGGTGCGGCCCCTTCGACGACAAAAAAGCCTTCCCCCGAAATGCCGAGGTCAAGCGTCTTGTCTGTCCCTTCAAGCGTCCCTTGCGAGAACTGCTGCGTCAAACCGTTCAGGTGCGTACCCTGACCTGCGATCATTTTTGTCGTCTGCGTTGGCGCGCTTGAAAATAAGTCGCCGAATTCGGCACGGCTCTTTTTGAACCCTATCGAACCCACGTTGGCGATATTGTTCGAAATGGCAGACAAGTCGAGCTGAGCCGCCTTGAGACCCGAAAGCGAAGTATAAAAGGACATCGAGCGTCTCCCTTGGAAGTCGGTGTAAAATTCAAACGGCGGGCGGCGTGGTCGCGTTCGGCTTGGTCAGCGTCTGCAACAGCGTGGTTTGGGCAGAGATCTGTGCGGCGATGCCTTTGAGCGAAGTGTTCATTTCGGCGATGCCCGATGATGACGACATCTGGGCCATCTGCGCGACCATCTGGGTGTTGTCGGTGGGCGCGAACGGATCCTGCTGCTTGAGCTGTTCGGTCATAAGGCGCAGGAAATCCGTCGTGCCGAGCTCGGACTGCGAGCGCGACTTGGTTGCAGCGATCGTCGAGGTCGACGAGATGCCGGCAGGAAGCGATGTCATTGGCCTATCCTCAAGGTATCGAGAGTGAGCGACTTTGCGGTCTGCAATACCTGAACGTTGTTCTGATACTGGCGCGAGGTCTCGATCATTTCGACGAGCTCGGATGCACTGTCGACAGCGGCCTCCCACACATCGCCATTGGCATCAGCCAGCGGATGGTTGGGGTCGTGTCGCTTGGTCGGGCTCGCCGTCGACTGCGTAATGCGGTCGACGACGACAGTCGCCTGGCCATCGGCGCCGGTAACGGCACGGAAAACCGGTTTTAACGACCGAAAGGCTTGTGCTTCACTTCCCGCGACCGAACCGGCGTTTGCCAGATTCGACGCCGTCGTGTTGAGGCGAACGAGTTGTGCTGCCATCGCGCGTCCGCTGATATCGAAGATCGACATCGGCTTATTGGCAATCTGTCCCATCGCTATTCGCCCTTCAGCGCACGCGACAACGTCGAGATGCGGCCATTGAGAAACGAAAGTGTCGTGCGATAGGCGACAGCGTTTTGTGCAAACGCCGTTTGTTCGGTCGAAAGTTCGACCGTGTTGCCGTCGAGTGAAGTCTGAAGCGGGACGCGGTACCGCGTTGCACTGCTCACGTTCTGGCCAGACTCGGCACGATGCAGGGCATCGCTGAAATCCATGTCGCGCGCCTTGTAGTTGGGCGTCGATGCATTGGCGATGTTCGAGGCCAGCATCGACATGCGCTGAGCGCGCAGTCCGAGTGCGGTGCCGTGAATGCCGAACAGGTCGGTAGCAGCCATGCAAACCTCCATCGACCGCTCCCCATGAGCGCGTCATCGAGAGCTGAAGCAAACAGCGTGCCAATCGCCGAAAACCAGGCGCAGACCGAGCAATTCAGTTGCCGTGTCGGTTATTCGACACCCGCTGCAGAAACGCTGTGCGATCGCCGTATTTGCAATGCTGGCACGCGAATTGCTCAAGGGGAGCCAGACACGCTGGAGACCATATGATGCGTCAGTTTATCATCCTCGCCCTGCTGCTGGTCAGCTCCAGCGGTGCTCGCGCCGCGCTGCCAGCGCTCGAAGACCTGGATACTCTTGATGCCCGGATCGCGGTGTATCTCGGCGGAACGCCCGCGGATGCTGGCCAGCGTGCCCAACCCGTCGATCGGCGCCTGCGCATGGTTGCGTGCCCCGAGGGCGTCTCATTCGATCCGCCGGCGATGGGATCGATCGCGGCCTACTGCGCGTCGAAAGGATGGCGCCTGAGGGTCGCGCTGAACGCAAGCACCGCTGGGCAACTGGCTGAGATCGTTATTCGTCGCGGCGACGCGGTCGAGCTTGCCTATCTGGGATCGGGATTTGACATTACGACCGGCGCTACAGCGCTAGACGATGGCCGCGTCGGTGGCGTCGTGCGTGTCAAAACCTCGACAGGTACCGCTCCGGTGACCGCCCGCGTCCGCGGTCCCGGCGCCGCTGCAATCGGTGATTAAACAACCTGAACGACCTGCCGTTACCTCTTTGTGAAAGCCTGTCGATTTTCCGTCAGGTGAGAACGAAGGAGCCGAGCCATGATCGATCCTGTCCGTACGGGTCCGGTCACCTCAATCGTCGTCAATGCGGCTGTCAGCCGTGACGTCCGTCGTCAGGCGCAACACCCCGTCGATGTCGTCAGGCCGCTGGAGGTCGCCCCAAATGTCACCTTGCCACGCCTCCTCGATCTGGTTGCCGACTTGGCGCACGCGGGCCCACCGCTCGATTATGCCAGAATTGCACAGGTCCGCCGAGCAATTGCAGACGGTAGTTACAAGATTGATGCCGATGCGTTGGCCCAATCCATCGTGAGCTTCGCGCCGAAAGCGTAGGACAATGACAGAAATCGACATCGAGGCCGTGATCGCGGCCCAAACAGCGCTGATCGCGGCGCTCGATGCTGGCGATATCGGGGCGATCGAGGAAACCACGGGGGCACTGTCGCGCCTTCTTCTGGTTGTTCGCGCAAGCGGTGTGGTCGCCGGCACAAGCCCGGACCGGGTCGGGCATGCACTCAGGCAGACCGATGCGGCACGCGCCCGCGTCAATTATCTGGCTGACCGAACCCGTCAAAGACTCGACCGTTTGGCCGAGCGGCGTGGCGTACGATGCCCTACGACCTATAATTCTGCAGGTCGTTTCGCGGTTTTCAGCCGCTAACACGGGCTTGGCACGCCCCTTGCTGGGAATGACGGGTAACCACCCGGAATGCTCATGCCCACTATATCAGCCACGACTGCTTCCAACGAACCCCGTATCCGCGCCGCGATTGCGCAGGCCGCCAACAGCACGGGTGTCGACTTCGGCTTTCTGTACAACCAGGCCCGCCTCGAAAGCAGTCTTGATCCGCAGGCCAAGGCCCGGACATCGAGTGCTGCGGGTCTTTTCCAGTTTACCAAACAGACCTGGCTGCAAGTCGTCAAGGCGCACGGCGCCGATCATGGCGCGGGTTGGGCGGCACATGCCATCGAGCAATCCGGATCGGGATTGAACGTTTCCGATCCGCAGCAGCGCACCGCAATCGACAAGCTGCGCTACGATCCAGAATTCGCTTCCGCGATGGCGGCAGAGTTCGCGTCTGACAATCGCGCCCACCTCGAAACCGGGCTGGGTCGCAGCGCCGAGCCCGCCGATCTCTATCTGGCCCACTTTCTCGGTGGCGCAGGGGCGGTCAATTTCCTGGCAGCGCAAGATGCCGATCCCGACGCGGCAGCCGCGCCGCTGTTTCCGGCGGCCGCAGCAGCAAACCGTTCAGTTTTTTACGGGCCGGGTGGCGCGCCGCGCAGTCTTGGCGAAATCCGTGCCAATTTTGCAGCCAAACTCGACGGCGTGCCGTCGCCGGCCACAACAACCGCGTCGAGCTGGACGAAGACACAGCGCTCCTTAGCCGAGGCGAGCGAACGAACACCGATGCAAATGGCGTCGATTGAGCCGATCCCGCAGCGACTTTCGCTCGATTTTGCCGCGCGCGCCTATCAACGTCTTGCCGGGCTCGGCGCATGACGCAGATGCTCAACATGAAGGTCTGGGGCGAAGTTATTCGCGGCGGGGTTCTCCCGTTCGCCATTCTTTCGCTTGTCGTCCTGATGATCGTACCGGTGCCGACCTTCATTTTGGACGCCGGCTTCATTGCCAATATCATGCTGTCGCTCGCGGTGTTGATGATTGCGCTCAATGCGGCAAAGCCGCTCGATTTCTCGGCGTTCCCGACGGTCCTGCTGCTAGCAACCTTGTTCCGTCTCGCGCTCAATGTCGCGTCGACACGCGTGGTGCTCGTCAATGGCCACACCGGCAAGCAAGCAGCGGGCCGTGTCATCGAAGCATTCGGCCAGTTCCTCATCGGGGGCGATTACATCGTCGGGCTGCTTGTCTTTGCCGTGCTGATGATCATCAATCTGGTCGTCATCACCAAGGGTGCGGGGCGCGTCTCGGAAGTGTCCGCGCGATTCACTCTCGACGCGCTCCCCGGCAAGCAAATGGCCGTCGATGCTGACCTGAATGCCGGTCTGATCACACCCGACGAAGCCAAGGCTCGTCGCCAGGAGGTCGCAACCGAAGCCGATTTCTATGGTTCGATGGATGGGGCGTCAAAATTCGTAAAGGGCGATGCCGTCGCGGGGATCCTGATCCTGTTTGTCAATATTTTCGGCGGCCTTGTCCTCGGCGTGGTCAGCCACAGCATGGGATTGGGCGAGGCCGCCAAGACCTACATCATGCTTGCAATCGGCGACGCGCTGGTAGCACAGGTGCCCGCGCTGCTGTTGTCGATCGCAGCGGCCGCCATCGTCACCCGCGTGGCGTCACCGCTCGACCTGTCGGGTCAGATCGGCTCACAATTCGGCTCGGCGCGCGCGTGGGGTCCGGTGGCTACTATCATGGCGATCCTCGCGGTCCTGCCAGGTATGCCACATGTGCTGATCATGGCCGGTGCGGCGATTGCCGCGACAATCTGCTGGCGCCTGATGAAGCGCGACCGCGCGGCGAGGGCCATCGTCGTATTGCCGGTCAGTGACACACCGCGCGAAATCGGTTGGGCTGACGTCGGGGAGTCGGCACCCATTGTGCTCGAAATCGGCTATGCGCTGATCGGTCTCATCGACGAGCGCAAAGGAGCGCCGCTCATGGCGCGGATCACGGGCCTGCGCCGACAACTGTCGCGCGAGCTCGGTTTTGTCCTGCCGCTCGTCAAGGTGAAGGACAATCTGGCGCTTGGCGGCAACGAATACCGGATCATCGTCTGTGGTGTGACGGTCGGCGAAGATGAAATCTGGCCGGAGGATTTGCTTGCGCTCGACGCTGGTGATTGCCTGCCTGGAGTCGATGGACGTCGTGTCCGTGACCCCAGCTTTGGTCTCGAAGCGCTGTGGATACCCCCTGAGAGACGGGCCGATGCCGTTGTGGCGGGGTACACCGTCGTCGACGCGCCGACCGTTGTTGCGACGCATATCAACAACTTGCTCACGGCGGCGGCGGCCGAACTATTTGGCCTCGACGAGACCCAGGCGCTGCTCGATGCGCTCAAGGAAACTTGCCCCCAACTCGCCAGCAGCCTCAGTCCGCAGCCGTTTTCGCTGGCAGCAGTCGCTGGCGTCTGCCGCGCGCTGCTCGCCGAGCGTGTGCCGCTTCGCGATTTTCGTCGTGTTGCCGAAGCCATGGTCGAGCTCGCACCGCAGGGCCTGCCCCAAGCCGCACTCATCGAAGCAATCCGTCAGCGGCTCGGCTCGCTTCTCGTCCAGTCGCTCGTACCGCTGCGCATGCCGCTGCCCATCGTCACGTTTGATGGGGCGCTGGAGCAGTTGCTGGTTCACGCCGTGCGCACCGGACCCGACGCTGTTTGGCCGTTCGAGCCCCAACTCGCCAACCGTTTGCTTGCTGAACTTTCTGCCACCACCCACCCGTTCACCGCGGAGGCCCGCGCCTTTGCAATTGTTACGGCACCGGCGTGTCGCGCTGCGGTATCGAGGCTCATCCGCACGCAAATATCCGACGTTCCGGTGCTGTCTTTCCTCGAAATTCCGCCGGCCCGCGCTGTCGACGTTCTCGCCGTTGTCGGCGCGGACAATTCCCAGTCCGCGTACCCCGCGTTGCCGACCCCGAATTCTCATACCGGAGACCAAGTATGACCTATGCCGCCGCCAAGAAGCGTGCGCCGCGCAGAGCCAATGACGTCGACACGCTCATTCACACGCACCTGCAGCTCGTGCGCCGCCTTGCCTGGCACGTCCAAGGACGCGTTTCATCGGCTGCCGAGCTCGAGGAGCTCATTCAGACGGGCATGGTCGCGCTCGTCGAGGCAGCGCGGGTATTTGAGGATCGGGGGTTTGAGTTTTCAACCTATGCGTCGGTCCGCATCAAGGGGGCGATGATCGATCATCTGCGCCGCGGGTCGGGGCAATCGCGGGGGGCTTCGTCGGCACGCCGCGCAATCGAGGCAGCGCGTAAAGCCATCGAAACAACGCGCGCTGGCTCTGCGACTGCTCCCGAAATCGCAGCACGGATGGGCGTATCGCTCGACGCCTATTTTCGCATGGAAAGTGATACCCGCACCGGATCGGTCGAACCGCTCGACGATGTCTATTCCGACGATAACATGACGTTTTCGGACGACCTCGAACAAACTGACGAGATCCTTGATCGTGCCGCGGGAGAAGCCCGGCTGCGCGATGCGATCGCAGCACTCGATGAGCGAAGCCAGCTGGTCCTCCAGCTCTATTTCTTCGAGGAAATGAATCTGGAAGAAATTGGCCACGTCATGAATGTGGGGGCTGCCCGCGTCTGTCAGATCAAGAAGGTCGCGCTTGCCAAATTGCGCGAACAGTGCGGCTCGTCCAGCCTGTTCTGGGCTTTAGACCTGTAATCGGGTAGCGGGCCCGTCACCGGGGACGCACCGGCTTTATCTCATCGTTGGACGCCGGCACACAGCCGTCGGCAATCCCTGGGTCTTCAACCAACCCGCGCCGCAGCGCACAATGCGTAGGCAAGGCCGGCGCCTGCGACGGGGCACTGGCCCTCGGGACCGCCGACAGGCGGCAAATAGCCAAGCACACTGGCGAAGATGGACGCCGACCCGGCGCGGACCGCGACGTCAAGCGATTGAGCAGCCTGGGTCAGGCTTTACCTTCAGGCTGGTCCACGGCATGGACGCCGAGATGACTGACACCCCGCCAGACCGCTTAGCGGCTCACCCGTCCTCGCCGTTCCACAACGCCGCGCTGCTTGAACGCGGGATTGGTGTCCGCTTCAAGGGGACAGAGCGCAACGATGTCGACGAATATTGCGTATCCGAGGGTTGGATTCGCGTTGCGCTCGGCAAGAAGGTCGACCGCAAGGGAGCGGCGCTGACGCTCAAGCTGTCAGGGCCGGTCGAAGTCTGGTTTCGAGATGTCGGGGCCGATGCGGCTGCTAGCGTCCCCGGCGATCCTCAAGCATCGCCAGGCGAATAACGTCCTGCCCCAGCCGCAGGGTTCTTGGCGAAACCTTACCAACGGCCAGCGCGTCGACGCGTGCATAGGCGAGGCGCGGCGGTGAAATTCGTCGCGCTGGTATCTGGACACTGGCGAAACGTATCGGGGGAACGGCACGTTTCGACCCGGCATCCGGATAGATGAATCCGTCGACGGGCCAGGCGGTTGTACCAAGATCGGCGAGGGGGGCGAACCAGACGCGAACTTGGCTCCAGTCGTTATCCTGCGAAACATCACGGATCAGCACGTCGTGTTCGATCTGGCCGCGGGCGCCGTTGATGGGCGACCAGTTTGCGTGCGTCACGGAAATCTCGCGGTCGCCCAGTACCTGGGTCACCGTCGCCACATGGCCCAGCCGCATCGGTCCGTAAGGGGCAAAGGACAAGATAGCGCCGACGCGCGGGCTGTTGCCACGCTCGTAACGCCCCTCGGCCTGACCCCACCATGTCCACGCATCGCCACGAATTTCTATCCCGGAAAACTGTCGGGCGAACTGGGCGCATTGCCAAAAAGGCTCTTGCGCCGACGCAGGTGCCACCGAAGTCAGAGCGATTAACGCGATGAGGAAACTCGAACGGCGCACAGCAGTCTACCCCGACAGATCACGGGTTTCGTGGCTACCGGGAGAAGGTTAATAGGCAGTTTGCAATATTGGAGACGCGCGCACGATGTGGCAGATTGACGCATTATTCACCGGAAAAATCGCACGGTTCACCGACACCGGCGAGACGAGCGCCATTGCCAAGCATCCGGTCCACGGACCGGTCGGTATTGGTTTTCGGGGCCTCGAAGGCGACAGCCAAGCTGACCTTTTGGTTCATGGGGGCCCCGACAAGGCGATCCACCATTACCCCCGCGATCATTATGGTTGGTGGTATGATCGGCTGCCGGATCAGCCACTGCTCACGAGGGCCGGCGCGTTTGGCGAGAATATCTCGACGCACGGACTGACCGAGCAAGACGTCTGTATCGGTGACCGCTTCCGCCTCGGCACAGCCCTCGTCGAAGTGTGTCAGGGACGGCAGCCCTGCTGGAAACAGGCTCATCGGCTCGACGACAAGAGCGTCGTCGCCACGATGGTTAAAAGCGGGCGGAGCGGCTGGTATTACCGGGTCATCGAGGAAGGGACCGTTGCCGCAGGCGACACGTTGGTGCGGACCGAGCGGACGCACCCTCAATGGAGTGTCGAACGCGTGACCGGGATCATTGTCGCAGGCCGCGAACGCAACGTCGCGACGCTCAGAGACCTGGCGGGACTGCGTGAACTGGCCGAGGGCTGGCGGGCTCGCGCGGCCAGTCTCGGGCAATAACGTGCCGCCTCAGCGCGTCGATGCGCCAGGCGGGCGTGAATCAGGGCTGCAGGTCGTGGGCCATATGGCGCTCGAGATACCATTGGTGGAGCATCGCCTGCATGCAGCCGGTCTGCCCGTTGCTGCCCACTGCCGAGCATGAATTGGGGCGCGTCGGGCGCTGCGCCGCCTCGAGGCCCTCGACGCGCGATGCCCATGAGGCCGAAGGGCCGCTTTCGACGCGCGGACCGGCACGAAACCTTTTGGGGATGCGATATCGTTCGCTCTCGGGCTCACGCGCGCAGACCACGATTTCATCGCTTCTCGCCTTGGGACAAGGATCGGCGCCGTAAACAGTCGTGGCGATTGTTGCCGCAGGGGCGCTCGAGGCCCACCCCCAAACGGACATCGGTGCCGCGGCGGCAACCGCGATCAGGACGCGAACTCGGTTCATGCAAATCCTAATATCGTACGGCGATGATGGACAGTTGATGAACCCGATGTTGGGGCGCGAACAAGCCCTGTTGGAGGTCGCCGTCGCCAGCGCCTGTTCGGCGCTGGCCCGGGGACGCTGCGGTCGTGCAGCGTGGCATCCTTAAACGCTGGGACCGCGTGATACGCCGGCGCGCTGACGCGGCAAGCGGCAAAAGCGTGACAATGACCACGTTTTGCCCGCTCACACATTGTCGGATGCAACCGCCCGACCAGCGCGCCGATCGGCTCGCGTAAGCGATCGCCTCCTGTTAGCTTTTCGCTTTCAAGCTCTTTGCCACGGCAAACCCGTGTTTTTCGAGTCCGGCCACGATCTTTTTTGCGCCCTCGAGATCGCCCCAGAACATCGGGCCCCCGCGATAGACCGGCCAGCCATAGCCATAGATCCACACGACATCGATGTCGGAGGCTCGTTGGGCCTTGCCTTCTTCGAGGATGAGGTAGCCCTCGTTGACCATTGGGTAGAGCGTGCGCTCGATAATTTCTTCGTCGCCGATTTCACGCCTCGGCAAATTCGATTTTGCCGCGAACTCGTCGATGATCTTCTGAGTTTCTGCCGAGGGTGTCGGGGTGCGCTTCTCGTCGTAGTCATAAAAGCCCTTACCGGTCTTTTGGCCCCAGCGACCGACGGCGCAAAGCGCGTCGCGAATGCTTTCGACGCGGGTCGGGTCGCGGTGCCAGCCGATGTCGACACCGGCGAGATCACTCATCTGGAATGGCCCCATCGGCATGCCGAAATCGACATGGACTTTGTCGATCTGCTGCGGCGTGGCCCCTTCCATCAGGAGCTTCATTGCCTCAACCTGACGCGGCATCAACATGCGGTTCCCGATAAAACCGTGACAGACACCGGCAACCACCGCGACCTTGCCGATCTTCTTGGCCAGGCCCATCGCGGTCATCAGCGCATCGGGTGCTGTCTTTTCGCCCCGAACGACCTCGAGCAGCTTCATGACGTTGGCCGGCGAGAAGAAATGCATGCCGAGGACGTCCTGGGGGCGCGACGTGCTGGCAGCGATCTCGTCGACGTTGAGATAGCTGGTGTTCGATGCAAGAATGGCGCCCGGCTTGCAGATCTTGTCGAGCTTGCCAAAAATATCCTTCTTGACCGACATTTCTTCGTAGACGGCCTCGATGACGAGATCGCAGTCGGCAAGGTCTTCGAGCGACAGCGTAGGTTTGAGTGCAGCCATGGCGGTCTCGACCTGTTCGGGCTTCATCCGCCCCTTGGCGGCGGTCGCCTCGTAATTCCTGCGAATGACGCCGGTGCCGCGGTCGAGCGCATCCTGCTTCATCTCGACGATCGTCACGGGGATGCCGGCCGAAAGGAAGTTCATCGAGATTCCCCCTCCCATCGTCCCCGCGCCGATGATGCCGACACGCTTGATTTCGCGTGGCTTCACGTCGGCCCCGATCCCGTCGATCTTGGCGGCCTGGCGCTCGGCAAAAAAGATGTGGCGCTGGGCTGCCGACTGGCTGCCCATCATCAATTTCATGAACTGGTCGCGTTCGAACTTGATTCCCTCGTCGAAGGGCAAGCGGGTTGCCGCCTCGACGCAGGCGATGTTGGCCGCCGGCGCATCGAAGCCGCGGAATTTGCGTGCGTTGGCCTTTGCATAGGCTTCGATCGCGGCAACCTCGCCCTTGACTGGCAACGAACGTGAGGGACGGGGCCCCTTGGCAATGCATTCGCGGGCGAAGGTAATGGCGTCCGAAGCCAGGCTGTCCTCGCCTGCCAGCTTATCGATCAAGCCGACAGCGAGGGCTCTGGACGCGCTGATCGGCGACCCGCCTGCGCACAACTCGACGGCAGTCTCGATCCCCGCCACGCGAGGAAGGCGTTGGGTGCCGCCTGCGCCTGGCAGTAAGCCCAGCTTGACCTCGGGCGTGCCGATCTTTGCCGAAGGAACAGCGATCCGGTAATGGCAACCGAGCGTCACCTCGCAGCCGCCGCCAAGCGCCGTGCCGTGGATCGCAGCGATCACGGGTTTGGGCGAGGCTTCGAAAGCGTCGATCACACCGGGCAGCATCGGCTCGACCGGCGGCTTGGTGAATTCGGTGATGTCGGCGCCGGCAAAAAACGTCCGACCGTCGCAGCGAACGACGACGGCCTTGATGGTGTCGTCGGCAAGGGCTTCCTTTAACCCTTGCGCGAGACCGATCCGTACCGCGGCGCCAAGCGCATTCACCGGCGGATTGTTGCTGACGATCACGAGGATGTCGCTGTGACGCTCGGTGGTAATCGGGTTGTCGCTCATTGTGTCTCTCCGAAGGGTCAGCCGATGAGGGCCGAATAAAGCATTGTCTTGATCTCGCGGCGCACCGGGTAGGCGCTCGACGGCATCAATTGCGTCATGAAAATCATGATCACGTCGTCGACCGGATCGATGAAGAACGCGGTCGAGAACATGCCGCCCCAATAAAATTCGCCATCGTTGCCGTGCGTCATTGTCGCCGGTGCGTCGATCACTGTCCCAAAACCGAGACCAAAACCCATCCCGGCATTCTCTGCCTCGCTGAAGAGTGATCTCGACATCTGGGTCAGATCGCCGCCACCCGGGAGATGATTGGTCGTCATGAGTTTGAGAGTGTGGGGACTGACGATCCGCGCGCCGTCCAACTCGCCTCCGTTCAGCAACATCCGGGCGAAGCGGTGATAATCGGCGAGCGTCGAGGTCAATCCACCGCCGCCCGAGAAATAGCCAGGCTTGCGGCGCCAGGCGGACGCGGCGCCGGCATCGTACATTTTCATGCGCTTGACCGGGTCCCAAACATAACAGTCGGGCAGCCGGTCGAGCTTGTCGGCGGGTACATCGAATTGGGTGTCGACCATCCCGAGCGGGCCAAAGATGTGTTCGGCGAAATAGGCGTCAAGACTTTGGCCCGACAGGCGTTCGATGATCGCGCCCACAACGTCAGTCGATACCGAGTAATTCCATGCCGTGCCGGGATCAAACTCGATCGGGAGCGACGAGAGCTGCTCGACAAAGACGTCGAGCGATTCTGTATCCCAGCGCTCGAAGCCGAGCTTGCGATATGCGGCATCGATGTTGCTGCGTTCCTGAAAGCTGTAGGTTAGACCCGAAGTGTGACGCAGGAGGTCGATCATGCGAATGGGCGACGCGGGCGGACGGGTGACGAACGGCGTGTTGCCGCCGCCGCTGACGAACACGCCTGTCTTGGCAAATTCGGGCAGGACTTTGGTAATCGGGTCGCTGAGTGCGATGCGCCCCTGTTCGACCAGCTGCATGAACGCGATCGAAGTCACCGGCTTGGTCATCGAAGCGATGCGGAAGATGGCGTCCAGCTTTAGCGGTTCGCCCACGCGGGCGTCACCCATCACGGACAGATGCGCGATTTCATCGCCGCGCCCGATCAGTAACGCGGCATGCGGAAAGCGGCCGCCATCGATATATTTCGCTTTCAGATGGGCATCGATGCGCGCGAGGCGACCGGCGTCGAAACCGAGCTCGGCCGGATCCGCGAGAGTGGACAGCGTCATGCTGGCAATTCTCCGACGATGGCCGCCGCCTTGGCAAACAGCGCCGGGTCGATCGCGAGCCCGCTCGCCTTGGCGTTATCGCTGACTTGATCGGGACGGCTGGCGCCAACGATGGCGCTGGCGACATTGGGCTCGCGCAGCACCCAGGCGAGGGCGAACTGGGCAAGCGTGCAGCCGGCTTCCTGGGCCAGCGGCGCAAGCTTGGCAACAGTTTCGAGTACGGGTCTCTCGAGGAAACGGCTGATAAAGCCGCCCATGGCATCGCTTGTCGCGCGACTGCCGGCTGGCGGCGTGGCCCCCGGCTTATACTTCCCCGTCAGGACGCCCTGAGCGAGCGGGGACCAGACGATTTGCGAGATACCATTGGCGGCGCAAAGCGGGATGATCTTCGCTTCAGGCCGGCGCCACAGCAGCGAATATTGCGGTTGTGACGAAACGAATTTGACGGTGCCCGGGACAGCAAGCGCATCGCTAATGTTTTTGGGTGACCATTCGGAAAAACCGATCGCGCGGGCCTTGCCGGATCGAACGACCTCGCTGAGTGCCTCCATCGTTTCATCAATCGGTGTCGCGTCGTCGTAGCGGTGGCATTGGTAGAGATCGACGTAATCGGTTTGAAGTCGCATCAAGCTGGCGTCGATCTGTTTGGCTATTTGTTGGCGCGACAGTCCCTTGTCAGTGTCGGTCATCGGAAAGAACAACTTGGTCGCCATCACATAGCGATCGCGCGGACGGCCCTTGAGTGCGCTTCCCAGAAACGTTTCTGCAGCCCCCCGCCCATAAATATTAGCGGTGTCGATGAAGTTGATCCCTTCGTCGAACGCGCGGTCGAGGCAGGCGCGGGCTGAGTCTGCCTCGACACCGACTCCGTAGGTCAGCCAACTGCCGAGGCAGATTTCGGAGACCGATATGCCGCTGTCGCCGAGTTTACGATACTTCATACTGCTGTTTTCCCCGTAATTTGGCGAGTGACTGGATGAGAACTGGATAGCCCACCATCGACAGCAATGGCCTGGCCGTTCACATAGCTCGACTCGTCGGATGCCAGAAACAAGGCAACGTTGGCGAGTTCGATCGGCTGGGCTGCACGACGCAGCGGATTGAGGCGACCGATCTTCTCCTCGACACCCTTGTCGCGTGCATAGTCAAAAGTCGGTTTGGTCATCCCGGTTTCTGTGAGGCCGGGGCACAAAGCGTTGACCCGCACGGCGGTTTCGCTGAGCTGCTGGGCCGAGGTCTGCGCCAGGTTGATGACGCCTGCCTTCGACGCTGAATACGATGGGCCGCCAGCGCCGGAGCGGATCCCGGCGACGCTTGCCGTCAGGATGATCGACCCCCCGCGTCCCTGGTCCCACATGCGTTTGCCTGCATGTTTGACCATCAGCATGGGACCGATGAGATTCACGCGCAAAACTTCGGCCATGTGGTCAGGCGTGGTCTCGAAGATCCCCTCCATGCCGCCTGAAATCCCGGCATTGGCAAAAGCGATATCGATCCCGCCATAAGACGAGATTGCCGTTGCGATCATTTTTTCGACATCGCTTTCGATGCCGGCGTCCATCTGCATTGCAGTCACGGTGCCGCCCGCTTCAGTGATGAGCGCGGCCGTTTCCTCGACGCTGGCAGCCTTATCGCCGATCACGAGGCTGGCGCCCTCGCTCGCGAACAGCCGCGCCGAGGCGCGACCGATGCCTGAGCCTGCACCCGTGATGATCGCGACTTTGCCTGTTAGTCTCATACGACGACTCCCCCATCGATAACCATTGTCTGTCCGGTCATGAAACTCGAAGCCTCGGACGCGAGGAAGACGGCTGCCCCTGCAATTTCATGAGGCTGGCCGATCCGGCCCAGGCACGCGTTGGCTGTCGAGTTTTTCAAGTTGTCAGGGTTCTCCCAGAGCCCACGCGCAAAATCAGTTTGCACGAGTCCGGGCGCAATGCAGTTGATGCGGACGTTGTGCGGGCCGAACTCCCGGGCGAGGTTTTTCGCCATTTGGATATCGGCGGCCTTGGTAATCCCGTAAGCGCCTATGATCGGTGTACCGCGCAAGCCACCGATCGATGAGATCAGGATGATCGAACCCGATTTTCGGTTCACCATTTCGGGCGCGACCATCGTGATCAGCCAATGCTGAGCGACAATGTTGTGATCAAGCGTTTTGCGGAACTGTTCATCCGTGATGGTTGCCATCGGGCCGTAATGGGGGTTGGACGCAGCGTTGCAGACCAGAACGTCAATCTGCCCAAACGCGGCGCGGCCTGCGTCGACCATTGCTTGCAGCGAATCTTTTGACGACAGGCTCGACGCGAGCGCGATGGCAGCGCCGGGGTGCCTCGCGTTGATGGCAGCGGCCACATCTTCGCAGGCGCCGATGGTACGGCTCGTGATGACGACCTTTGCACCGTGATCGGCCATTTGGTGGGCAATCGCTTCGCCAATACCACGTGAAGATCCAGTTATGACCGCTACTTTGCCGGTCATATCGAACTGTGACATCGGTATCATGCTCCTGCCTGTTGAGCGAAACCCCAGGCTGCCTCGGCAAGGCGGGGGACGCGCGTGGCCATTTCGGCAGCGTGCGCCGACGATGCGGTGCCGTCGATCACCCGTTTCTTGATCCCCTGGACGATACCGGCGAGACGGAAAAGATTATAGGCAAAATACCAGTTGAGGTCTGGAATCCCATCGCGGTTCGTCGCTGCGCAATAGCGCTTCGCTACCTCGTCCAGCGTCGGGATCCCGGTTTGGGGACCTGCCAAGCCGAGGATACCTGATCGCCCCTCGGGTTCCGTCACCCAGTTCATGAGGAGATAAGCAACGTCGGCAAGCGGATCGCCGAGCGTCGAGAGCTCCCAATCAAGGACCGCAATAACGCGCGGTTCAGCAGCGTCGAAGATCATGTTGTCGATGCGAAAATCGCCGTGGACAATGCTGGTGCGCGTTTGCTCGGGTACCGTACGCGGCAGGTATTCGATGAGCGATTCCATCGCAGGCATGTGTTCGGTTTCGGACGCGCGATATTGCTTGGTCCAGCGACCCACCTGTCGGTCGAAATAGTTGCCGGGCTTGCCGTAACCACCGAGACCTGCTGCCTCGTAATCAACCGAATGCAGTGCCGCGAGCGTATCGATCATCGCGTTATAGGTGGCCGTGCGTTGCGGCGGCGTCAGATCGGGCAGCCCACCGTCCCAAAGCGTCCGACCCTCGACCATGTCCATGACATAGAACCATGATCCGAGCACGCTGTCGTCGGTGCAAAGGCCGTATGGGCGGGCAACGGGAAAGCCCGTTGAATGCAGTCCCGCGGTCACGGCAAACTCGCGGTCCACGGCGTGGGCGCTGGGCAACAACGCACCGAACGGCTTGCGACGCAGGACATAGGAGCCCGAGGCGCTGTCGAGCCGGTAGGTGGGGTTGGATTGCCCTCCTGCGAATTTGCGTACTGTTACCGGACCGGTGAACCCAGCGACATGGGCGTCCATCCATGCCGCGAGTTTTACTTCGTCGAGCTTGTCCTGGCCGGTGGCCTCGATGGTGCCGGAAAAGGCGGTGGTCGCGTCCATCAGTTGAATTCGATGACAGTGCGGACACTGTCGCCCTTGCGCAGGTCGTCGAACGCACTGTTGATTTCGGTCAGGGGCACGCGTTTGGCGATGATCGTGTCGAGGTCGAGGATGCCGCGCATGTAAAAGTCGACAAGGCGCGGAATGTCGACCGGGAAGCGATTGCCGCCCATGAGCCCACCCTGCAGCCGCTTGCTGCCCAAAAGATCCATCGCGCTCAGGCCCACTTTATGATCGAGCGGCATCATGCCCAGGATCGTCGCGGTGCCCCCGCGCCGCAGCGCCTTGACCGCGAGATCGCCGGAGGCTGGTCGTCCAACCGCCTCGATCGCGTGGTGAACGCCCCCCCCCGTCATCTCGATGATCTGTTTGCCTGCATCTTCGTCATTTGTATCGATGACGTCGGTTGCACCCAGCTTCATCGCCAGCGCGCGCTTTTCTTCGACAGGGTCACACGCGATGATCCGTCCGGCACCTGCGATTCGCGCGGCATTAACGGCCGCCAGGCCGATGCCGCCACAGCCGATGACCGCGACGCAATCGCCGGGCGAGACGCGGGCAATGTGAAACACCGCCCCTGCACCGGTGACGACCGCACAGCCCAGGATTGCGGCGCGATCGAGCGGCATCTCGGGGTTGATCCGCACGCACGCGTGTTCATGCACAAGCATCATTTCAGCGTAGGCCGACAAGTTCAGCATCTGATTGATGACCGTGCCGTCGGCCTGTCGGGTCAACCGCGGCGCTGCATGTGTGCCGCGTCGTGTTTCGGCCCCCAGACACAGCGACATGCGGCCACTCACACAAAACTCGCACTGCCCGCAGAAGGCAGACAGACAGGTCACGACGGCGTCACCGACCTTGACCGCGCGGACTTCGCTGCCGACCGCCTCGACAATGCCAGCCGCCTCATGCCCCGGAATGCAGGGCATGGCGTGCGGATAAGCGCCGTCGACGAAGTGCAGGTCCGATCGGCAAACGCCGCATGCCGCGGTTCTGATCAGCACTTCATGGGCCTGCGGCTTGTCGACACGAACGTCTTCGATCGTCAGTGGCGACCTGGCTTCGCGTAAGACCGCTGCCTTCATTTGTTTGACCCGTATTTCCCGAACTCGAGGCGGGCGATGGCGCGGTTGTGGACCTCGTCGGGACCATCGGCGAGACGCAGCGTGCGCTGGTGCGCATACGCGATCGCAAGCCCGGCATCTTCGGAAACCCCGGCGCCACCGTAGGCCTGAATGGCGTCATCGATGATGCGTAGTGCCATGTTGGGTGCAGCGACCTTAATCATTGCGATTTCTGCCTGGGCGGCCTTGTTGCCGGCCTTGTCCATCATGTCGGCAGCCTTGAGGCACAGCAAACGGCACATTTCGATATCGATGCGTGCGGTCGCGACGCGCTGTTCCCAGATCGAATGGCTCGCAATGGTCTTGCCGAAGGCGACCCGGCTGAGCAGGCGCTTCGCCATCTTTTCCAGGGCGACTTCGGCTGCGCCGATTGTGCGCATGCAGTGATGGATGCGGCCTGGCCCCAGACGACCCTGTGCAATTTCGAAGCCTCGACCTTCGCCAAGCAACATATTGCTCGCCGGGATACGGACATCGTTCAGAGCGATTTCCATATGGCCGTGCGGCGCGTCGTCGTAGCCGAATACGGGCAAGTGGCGCAAAATCTTCACGCCGGGCGCATCGAGTTCCATCAGCACCATCGACTGCTGCGAATGGCGCTGCGCCTCGAAGTCGGTCTTTCCCATGACGATGGCGATCTTGCAGCGCGGGTCACCCGCCCCTGACGACCACCACTTGACGCCATTGATGACATATTCGTCGCCCTCGCGGCGGATGGACGTTTCGATATTTGTCGCATCCGACGAGGCGACGGCCGGCTCGGTCATCAGGAAGGCAGAGCGGATTTCACCTTCCATTAGCGGCTTGAGCCACTTTTCTTTCTGTTCGCGCGATCCGTAACGATGGAGGACTTCCATGTTACCGGTGTCCGGCGCCGAACAGTTAAAAACTTCGCTCCCCCAGCCGATCCGACCCATCTCTTCGGCGCACAGCGCATATTCCAGGTTGGTCAGGCCCGGCCCATCGAACTCGAATGTGTCGTCGACATGCACACGCCCTGACGTTGGCGGCATGAACAGGTTCCAGATGCCGGCCGCTTTTGCCCTGGCTTTCTCGTCCTCAATGACCTGCAGAATCTTCCAGCGTGACCCCTGAGCCTGCTGGTCGTAATAGTCCTGCTGGCGAGGGGCGACATGCTGGGCCATGAACTCTTGCACCCGGTCGCGCCAATAGCGCTGCCGCTCGGTCAGGTCGAAGTCCATCATTCTCTCCCAATTGACGTTTGGGTAAAGCCTATGGCGCGCCGACTCAGGCTTTGCCTAGCCCTTTTCTCCCGACGTTACGGCAAGCGTGGCAAGCCGTGCCTTATGTTCGGCCTCGCCGAATGGGAAGGAAAGAAAGATCAGCGCGGAAATTGTCGAAATCACAAGCGTCGTGATGATGAAGAGTAGTGTCAGCCGATCGAGAGCGGCTTGTGCGACATGCCCGGGCACTGCCCGTTCGGGAAACTGTGCCGCTGTCAGGATCAGGCCAGTCACGAAGATGCCAATGCCGGTAGCGCATTTTTGCATGAATAATGCGCCTGCGAAAAATAATCCTTCTTCGCGCCGCCCGGTCTTTTCCTCAGAAGCCTCGACAACATCCGACATCATCGACCCGCCGACGATTGTCGATCCGACACCGGCCGCAGTGCCGAGGGTATTGAGGATGAGAAACAGCGGCAGCAGCTCGGGCGAGCCTGCCGCCGGAAACAAGCCGAGCAGGCGCAGCGAATAGGTGGAGACGGTGAAGATCGCAGAAACAATCATGAGGAGCGCGGCGGCGCGGACCTTGCCGAGCGCTTTTGCGATTGGCGAGAGCGTAAAGAAGATTGCAACGACGCCAACGAAAAGCGCGACGGCGTAGATGAGCAGAGCGCCGGTCTTGAACTGCCAGACGTAGTTGAGGTTATACGTCGACATGGCAAAGCCAAGACCCTGGTTGGAATAGCCGAAAATTCCGGCCAGCATCAGAACGAGGAAAGCGCGGTTCGACAGTGTCTCGCCGGTTGCCTTCAGCGTTGCGCCCACCGATTGCGCTGCAATCCTTTTTGTGGGCGGGTGTGCGAGACTTTTGTGGGTACCGAGCGCCGAAATCAGGACAGTTGCTGCCATCGCAACGGCACCCCATAGCCCATAGGCCTCATAGCCATGCTGCGCGAGCGGTCCCGACAAGGCTCCGCGTGGCGGCGACAGGAACCAGCCATAGGCGAGCATCAGCATGACAAGGCCACCGAGCCAGCCAAACAAATAGCGATAGCCAAGCACCGAGATGCGTTCGTGATAATCCGTCGTGATCTCGGGCGCCATCGCAAGCGACGGCACTTCGTTGGTCGCAATGGCTGCGCGGGTGAGTACGGCTGTGACAAGGAGCCAGCCCAGGATGGTCGCATGCGACCCGGCTGGCGGGTGCCAGAGCAGCAACCAGCTGAGCGCAATCGGCAGGGCGGAGCCGTACAGCCAGGGGTGCCGTCGTCCCCAGCGTGTATGGGTCCGGTCGCTGAGCGCGCCGATCAGCGGATCGATGAGCGCATCGAACACGAGGGCGATGGCAATGACGCTTCCGACCGCGCTGGCGGGCAAGCCCACGACCTGATTGTAATAAAGCAGCAGGAACACCGAAAATCCGTTGTCCTTGATGCCGTAGGCGATGGCACCAATGCCGTAGTTGACCTTTGTCCCAAATGGCACCCTGGCAGTCGCGCTCATGCGGCGACCCTTAAGCTCGCGACTCCGGCCATAGCTTCCTCGTCTTATTTTCTGGAGGCACGATGGGTGGCACCCGCCATGCGGTCAACCGCGATAATCTGCCGCTACGGCAAGCTTGAACCGACGAATGCCGCTTGCCGTAAACGTCAAGCGGGCATAGCGTAGCGTTTAAATCAGTCACTTTTGGGAGAGAGTTGTGTCCGATCTGGAAACCTTTCGCGCGGAAACACGCGCCTGGCTCGAGGCCAATTGCCCGCACGAAATGCGTGAGCCGGTGCGCGACGAAACCGATGCCTGTTGGGGTGGTCGCAATCCAAAGTTCAAGAGCCCTGCACAAAAGCAGTGGATGGATGTGATGGCTGCGAGGGGCTGGACCGTGCCCGACTGGCCGAAAGCCTATGGCGGCGCCGGGTTGACGCCCGAGGAATCGAAAATTCTGCGGCAGGAGATGCAGTCGCTGAAATGCAGGTCGCCACTGTCGAGCTTTGGCATCTGGATGCTCGGACCCGCATTGCTCAAGTTCGGAACTGAAGACCAAAAGGTTCATTACCTGAACCAGATTGCGCGCGGGGAAATCCGCTGGTGCCAAGGTTATTCGGAGCCGGGTTCGGGCAGCGATCTCGTCTCCATGCAGACCTTCGGCGAAGACAAGGGTGACCACTGGGTCGTCAACGGTCAAAAAATCTGGACGAGCTACGCAGACAAGGCCGACTGGATCTTCTGCCTCGTCCGGACCGACAAGACGAACAAATACCAAGGCATCAGCTTTTTGTTGTTCGACATGACGACGCCAGGGGTAACGACCAAGCCAATCCTGCTGATCAGCGGCAATTCCCCATTCTGCGAGACCTTTTTCGACAATGTCGTCGTGCCCAAGACGCAGATTGTCGGTGAGCTGAACCGCGGCTGGGATGTTGCGAAATATCTGCTGGGCCACGAACGCGAGATGATTTCTGGCGGTGGTCTTGGCACCGACATGATGTCGATCGGCGCACAGTACAAAGCTACTGCGGAGAACGAGCCCGTGCTGCGTGCGGACATGGCTGACTTCGACGTCGAGGTCATGGCGTTCCGGGCGATGAGCGAGAAGTTCGTCGACGAAATGAAGGCGGGCAAGGGGCATCCTGCCGGCGCCAATATGATGAAATATGTTGGGACCGAGCTCAACAAGCGTCGTCATGAATTGATTATGTCGGCGGATGGCTCGGATGCGCTCGAGTGGGAATCCGGCGAGTCGCGTGGCGGCGCCAAACCGCGGGGCTGGTTGCGCACTAAGGCCAACAGCATCGAAGGCGGGACAAGTGAAGTGATGTTGGGAGTTGTGGCCAAGCGCATCCTGGATTTGCCGGGAGCCTAGCAACCGCGCTCATCACGCCCGCGCATCCTGGTCACGGGTCACAGCGCGGTCGTCCGACACCACAGACCCCCGCGTTGCTGGGGTAAAGGGAATTACAGTTATGGCGCTCTATCTGAACGAAGACCAATCGATGCTCCGCGACACGGCCAAGCCGTTCCTCGCAGACGCCGCCCCGGTCAAACACCTGAGACGGTTGCGCGATAGCAATGACGCCACCGGCTTCAGCCGCGATCTTTGGGGCCAGTTTGCCGAGATGGGCTTTACGGGCATCATGATCCCGGAAGCCAATGGTGGGCTTGGCCTCGGCCACGTCGAGGCGGGAATCGTCCTCGAGGAAATCGGTCGCAATCTGACCCCGTCGCCGTTTCTGACGACGGCTGTCGCTGCCGTCGAAGCGCTCAAGGCAAGCGCTCGACTCTCGGAGGAATGGCTGCCCAAAATCGCTTCGGGCGGCGCGATCGTTGCACTCGCCATCGACGAAGGCGCCAAGCATCGGCCCGAAGCGACGGCGCTCAAGGCCGAACGCTCGGGCAACGGCTTCAAGCTGTCGGGTACCAAAACCTTCGTTTTGAACGGGCATGTCGCCGACATGATGATCGTTGCGGCCCGTACCGCTGGTGCGGCAGGCGAGGTTGCAGGGCTTACCCTGTTCGCTGTGCCCAAGGATGCCGGACAAACCACCGATCCGCGCCGGCTCGTTGATTCTTCGCTTGCGAGCCATGTCAGCTTCGACGGCGTTGAGGTCGATGCAGACGCCATCATCGGCGAGGTCGATGGTGGTTGGGACGTGTTGCGCACGATGCTCGATGCGGGCCGCGTCGGCGCTGCGGCCGAGATGGTCGGTGTCGGCGCCGCCGCCATGGACATGACCATCGGCTACCTCAAGCAGCGCAAGCAGTTCGGTAAGCTGATCGGAGAGTTTCAGGCGCTGCAGCACCGCGCCGCGCATCTCTACGGCGAAATGGAAGTCGCGCGCGCGACGGTTCTCAAAGCGCAGCAACTTCTCGACGCCGGCGATCCGCGCGCAGAGATCGCTGTTGCCGTCGCCAAAGCCAAAACCGGCAAGGCCGTTCGCCTGTCGGTACAAGAGGGGATTCAGATGCACGGCGGTATCGGCATGACCGACGAGTACGACATCGGCCTTTACATGAAGCGGGACCGCGCCCTCGAAGAGTTCTTTGGTGATGCGCGTTTTCACACTGAGCGTGTGGCGCGGATGAGCGGCTATTGAGAATGAGCCTGGACACCGAAACTTTCGATGCTCTGATCGACACGGTCCGCCGCTTTGTGAGCGAGCGGTTGCGGCCGAGTGAGGCGGTCGTCGCCGAGAGCGATCAAATCCCGGATGACCTCGTTGCCGAGATGAAGAATCTGGGTCTCTTCGGCCTGTCGATCGATCCGCAATACGGTGGGCTGGGTCTGTCCATGCTCGAAGAGATCAAGGTCGCGATCGAGCTCGGCAAGACCTCGCCCGCGATGCGTTCATCGTTTGGGACCAATGTTGGCATTGGCTCGCAAGGCCTCGTGATGGCAGGGACCGCAGAGCAAAAGGCTCAGTGGCTGCCGAAGATCGCCAGCGGCGAAATCATCACCAGCTTTGCGCTGACCGAGCCTGACATCGGCTCGGACAGCGCCAACGTGAAGACACGGGCGGTTCGTGATGGCAACCACTGGAAGCTCACAGGCACAAAGCGCTATATCACCAACGCCGACAAGGCCTCGCTCTTCACGGTGATGGCGCGGACCGGCGAAGACGGCGCGCGCGGAGTCTCGGCGTTTCTCGTAACGGCGAATTCGCCGGGCCTGACGATCGGCACGCCAGAAAAAAAAATGGGCCAGCACGGCGCGCACGTTTGCGACGTCAATTTCGACAATGTCGCGGTGCCGCCCGAAAATATGCTCGGGGCCGAAGGCGATGGGTTCAAGGTCGCCATGCGTGTTCTCGACCGCGGGCGACTGCATATATCGGCTGTCTGCGTTGGCGCTGCCGAACGGCTCATTGCTGACTCGGTCGCCTATGCCAGCGAACGCATTCAAGGCGGCAAGCCGATTGCCCAGCATCAGCTGATCCAGGGCATGATCGCTGACATGAAAACCGAATGCCTGGCAGCAAAGGCGTTGGTACTGCAGACCGCTGTTGCCAAGGACGCAGGCGAAAACGTCATCATGGAAGCGGCGGCCGCGAAATATTTTGCTTCCGAAATGGTCGGCCGGGTTGCCGATAAAGCCGTCCAGATTTTCGGGGGTGCCGGGTATATCGCGGACTATGGCATCGAGCGCTTCTACCGTGATGTTCGGCTTTTCCGGATTTACGAAGGCACCAGCCAGATTCAACAACTGATCATCGCCCGCGAGACCATGAAACGCGGCGGGTAATTGACGGAGAACAGACGCATGGACACCAGTAAACTCTTCCGTCTCGACGGGCGTATCGCGCTCATCACCGGCGGGTCGCGCAATATCGGCAGGTGGATTGCCGAGGGTTTCATCGCCCAAGGGGCAAAGGTCTATATATCGTCGCGCAAGGCAGACGTTTGTTTTGCGACCGCGACCGAGCTTGGGCCAAACTGCATCGCACTGCCGCAAGACGTTTCGACGGTGGCAGGCTGCAAGGCACTGGCCGCGCAACTCGCCGAGCATGAAGCTAAGCTCGACATCCTCGTCAACAATGCAGGCGCAGCCTGGGGTGCCGGGTTTGCCGAGTTTCCCGAAATTGGCTGGGACAAGGTCATGGACCTGAACGTCAAATCACCGTTTTTCCTCACGCAGGCACTTCTGGAGCCCCTCAAGGCCGCCGCATCGCCAGGCCAACCTGCCAAGGTCATCAACATCACCTCGATCGATGGGCAGCGGTTGAACCCATGGGAAACCTATAGTTACCAGACGTCGAAGGCGGCGCTCATCTATCTCACCAAGGTCATGGCGGCGCGGTTGATCAAGGACAGCATCAACGTGACGTCGCTGGCGCCGGGGGCGTTTGCGTCAGACATGAATCGCGCCGCGCGCGACCGGGGGAGCGAGGTGGCGGCGAGCATTCCGTCAAAGCGACTGGGCACGCCCGAAGACCTGGCGGCGGCTGCGATTTTCCTGGCATCGCGGGCGGGAGATTATGTGGTCGGCGACACAATCACTGTGGATGGGGGGCTTGTACACGGCGCCGTCGGGAGCAGCATCGACGCTTAAGCAGTTCGCTCCAGCATCAACTTGAGGTTTGCGCTGGCGATTGGTTTCGCCTCGTTGGTCTGCCATGCGGTGGCGACGACAATGGCGATCCGCCGACCGAGGCGGACGACGACGGCTGAAGCGTGCGAATCGATCAGTTGGCCGCCGCGCATGAAGTCGACCGTGATGTTGATCGGCTTGATGCGGGCGGTGTCGCCGGCGAGCGCATCGAGGACAGTGATCCACGCGGCGTACTCGAGCAAACCAGCAATCGCACCGCCGTGGAGGAAGCCCGGACGCCCTACCGTGCCATCGAAGAAGGGCATGGTGACGATTCGCCGGTTGCCGTCAACGCGCTGGACGAGTCTCAGTTCGCGGGCATACGGGGAATTGAACGCGACGGCCATCGCTAGGCCGCGCTCATGAACATGAAGGTACCCGCGACGTGCGCGATCGGATGAGCTGGATCGCCATCGTGGGCTTCACCGCGTACGAAGGCGATTGATCGGGTGAGCTTGTAGCACTCGCCGCGCCCGATCACATTCCTGCCGGGTTCCGCGGGGCGCAGATAATCGACCCGCAAGTCAAGTGTCGCCTGCGGCCGAAGCACGCCCGACTTGATCCAGATCGATGTGCTGGTGACCATGTCCATCAGGGTGAAGATCGGTCCGGAAGCGAGGATGCCGGTTTCTTGGTCGCCGACCAGCGCCTGGCGATAGGGAAGTGTCATTTCGACCCAATCGTCACCATGCGCGTGATACACGACCCCGGTCAGCGCATTATGGCCGTATTGACGAAAGGATGCGAGGATCTGGACGGGATCTAAGTCGGTCATTGTGCCTATCCTAGCCGCAACCTTACGTTTGCGTAAAGTCGCGTGACACACACGATGTCTGCGCTAAGTTGGCAAATCGAGAGGATAATCATGCATCCGTTCCGTCATGCAGCCGTAACGCCCGACAAACCTGCCGTCATCGTTGCCGAAACCGGTGCGGTTATGACTTATGCGGATCTCGATGCCGCGTCGAATCGGGTGGCCCAGTTTTTTCGGGCGCGGCGCCTTCAGTCCGAGGCGCGCGTCGCCTTTTTCCTCACCAATACCCCCTATTATTTTGCGTTGCTCTGGGGCGCGCAGCGGGCGGGGCTCCGGTTCGTTGCGGTCTCTTCCCAACTCACGGCGCAGGAGGTCGACTATATCCTGCTCGACAGCGGCGCCGAGCTGTTGGTGGCGGGCGCCGATCTGGCATCCGTCGCGACGGCGCTCGAGGTGCCCTGCGCCCGGTTCAGCCTCGGCGGCGCGATTGCTGGATTCAGTTCGTGGGAGGATGCGGTTGATGCGATGCCGGCGACACCCATTGCCGACGAGACCGCAGGCGCGGCCATGCTCTATTCGAGCGGTACAACCGGGCGGCCCAAGGGCATCCGCCACGCAACCCCGCCCGATCCGGCCATCGACGCCGTTACGCCGCTCACGATGCTTGCCCAGGGGTTTTTCGGGCTCGGACCAGACAGTATCTATCTGTCGACCGCGCCGCTCTACCATGCGGCGCCGCTCGGATGGACGATGGCGTTGCACAAGCTCGGGGGGACAGTCGTGCTCATGCGCAAGTTTGATCCCGAGGCCGCCTTGGCGTTCATCGAACAGTACAAATGTAATTCAGGTCAGTTTGTCCCGACCCATTTCGTTCGGATGCTGAAACTGCCCGACAAGACCCGTGCGAAATACGATGTGTCGTCCATCAAGGTTGCAATCCACGCCGCAGCGCCGTGTCCCGTGCCAGTCAAACGCGCGATGATTGACTGGTGGGGCCCGGTCATCGATGAATATTACGCTGGAACCGAAGGTAACGGATTTGCCGCGATCAAGGCGGCTCAATGGCTCGAACGGGCAGGCTCGGTCGGGCGTAATATGGGCGAGGCAACGCTGCACATCTGCGACGAGGAGGGCAACGAGCTGCCACCGCGCAGCGAAGGCACGGTCTATTTTCAGGGACCGCGCCCCTTTGAATATCACAATGATGCCGAACGCACGGCCCAGACGCGCAACAAGCATGGTTGGACGACGTTGGGCGATGTCGGCTGGGTCGACGAGGAAGGCTATCTGTATCTCACCGACCGCAAGAGCTTCATGATCATTTCGGGGGGCGTGAATATCTACCCCCAGGAAGTCGAAAATTTGCTCGTGGGCCATCCCAAGGTGGCGGATGCCGCGGTCGTCGGCGCGCCGCATGACGATCTGGGCGAGCAAGTCGTGGCGGTCATTCAACCGGTCAATATGGCCGATGCAGGCGACGAACTCGCCGCCGAACTGATCGCTTATTGTCGCCAGAGTCTGTCGGGGGTGAAAACGCCGCGTCGCATCGACTTCACGGCAGCTTTACCGCGTCACGACACGGGCAAGCTCTACAAGCGCCTGATCCGTGACGCCTATTGGGCCAAGGAGAGTCGCAGTGTCTGACCGTGTTTCGATTGCTGTCGCCGACGGGATCGCAGACGTCCGCTTGACGCGTGCGGACAAGATGAATGCCATCGACCCGGCCATGTTTCTCGATATCGGCGCGGTGATCGATTCGCTGGCGGCGCGCACCGACGTCCGCTGCGTGGTCCTGTCCGGCGAAGGCAAGGCGTTTTGTGCGGGTCTCGATATGGCGAGCTTGGCGGCAGGCGGATCGGGCCTGTCGGATGTTGAACGAAATGCACAGGGCTCCATACCACCGCAGCATGTCACCTGGGGCTGGCGAAATCTGCCGATGCCCGTGATCGCAGCGGTTCACGGCGTTGCCTTCGGTGGCGGATTTCAGATCATGTCGGGTGCCGATGTTCGCATCGCTGCGCCCGGCACCCGCTTTGCGATCCGCGAAACCTATTGGGGCCTCGTCCCGGATATGGCCGGCTTTGCGATCTGGCGCGGTCTCGTACGTGATGATGTATTGCGTGAGCTGGTTTATACGGCGCGCGAATTCGATGCGGCAGAGGCGCTTCATCACGGCTTCATCACGCGCATTGCCGATGATCCGCGAGTCGCGGGGCTGGATCTGGCCCACGTGATCGCCGGCCGCAGTCCGCACGCGGTTCGAGCGGCCAAGAGGCTATGCAACATGGCGCACGATGCCGATCCACGGGCCATGCTCCTGGCCGAAACCGAGGAACAAGTCGCGGTGATTGGCAAGCCGAACATGATGGAGGCGGTCGCCGCCAACATGAGCAAGCGCACGCCCGCATTTATCGATTGAGCAGGGCTCGATTGACCCCGGGGCGTTCCTGGGCGCCGGGGAAGCCGCTTGCTGCCTGTCCCCACAGGGACGGTCCAACAGTCCAAGGGACCTAGATTGTGGATACGCTTGCGCGCTCAAGATTTGCCTGAAACCCTTCGGGAAACGGCGTGGCGCCAGTCTTGTCGGTGTAGACCAATGTCGTATCGCATGTCGCAACACACACGCCGTTCTGGAACCCGCCCGACTGAATTGTCCACGACCGTTTGCCGATATGGCCGATGCCGCTCGCAATCGTGACGTCGCCGGGATGGTGGGCTTCGGCAAGATAGTTGAGCGACACCGCCGCGACCAGCCAACGAACGTCGCGGCTTGGCCTGGTGAGCATCAGCGACCTGTTAAACAGCCCACGCCCTTCCTCAAACAACCCCGCCATCGAAACATTGTTGATATGCCCGAGCAGGTCGAGATCTGCCCAGCGGGTCGGAACGTCAACGGTAAAGGAATAGGCGCTTTGATTGAGCCGCCACGGTTCAGGTCGAGACATGACGAGGCAGGTGGCAGATGCAGAAGGCGGTTGCAAGACGAGGCGTGACGCTCATGCGTGGGTTAGAACGCTGCCAGGACTGGGAACATCGACGCGGCGCGGCAAGGCACGCACGGTGAAATCAAGGTCGATCGGTCACGTGTGCACCGCTTCGTGTTCGGTTCAGCGATCTTCGAGGCTTGCGACTCTGGTCTGTGCTTGTCGCGGGCGTGGCTGACGCACGACCGACGGCCCGCTTCAACCAAACCCGTGCCGGGACACCCCCGTGCCGAGATAACCCGTGCCGAGACAACCCCGTTGACCGTTTTTGATTCCCCCGTTAATGGCGCGCCTTCGCGACGAGCCTTGGCCTGCCGCGATAAAGCATACGCTTGAACATTACCGATGCGTGTGAGGACCGGAAATGGGGGTTGCGCGCCTCCTTTCGCGGTCCTTTGCGTCATTTACGTTTCGGCGCATCGGTAGAGTAACCGCCGGTTTATCCGGTAACATAAAGGTGAAGGGCTTCATGCCGACGATCAACCAGCTGGTCCGCAAGGGCCGCGAACCGCAAAAGGCCAAATCAAAGGTCCCTGCGATGGAAGCAAACCCTCAAAAGCGGGGCGTTTGCACGCGTGTCTACACAACGACGCCGAAGAAGCCGAACTCCGCGCTTCGCAAGGTGGCCAAGATTCGTCTGACCAACCAGCGCGAAGTCATCAGCTATATCCCCGGCGAAGGGCATAATCTTCAGGAGCACTCTGTCGTGCTGATCCGTGGAGGACGCGTCCGCGATCTTCCCGGTGTCCGCTATCACGTGCTGCGCGGCGTGCTCGACACACAGGGGGTGAAGAACCGCAAGCAATCGCGTTCGAAGTACGGCGCGAAGCGTCCTAAATAAGCCTCAAGTAAGCCCCGGACGTGTTCCGGACATGGCTGAAGAACGAAGGAATTTAAAATGGCTCGTCGTCGTCGTCCGGAAAAGCGGATCATCCTACCCGACCCTCGCTTCGGCGATATCACCCTGTCCAAGTTCATGAACAACCTGATGCTCGATGGTAAGAAGTCGGTTGCTGAAGGCATTGTTTATGGAGCGATGGAGACGGTCGAATCGCGCGCCAAGCGTGAACCGATCGGTGTGTTCCATGACGCGCTCAACAATGTGAAGCCCGGCATCGAAGTCCGCAGCCGCCGCGTCGGCGGCGCTACGTACCAGGTGCCCGTCGAGGTGCGCGCCGAGCGTTCGCAGGCCCTGGCAATCCGCTGGTTGATTTCGGCCGCGCGCAATCGTAGCGAAACCACAATGGCCGCGCGCCTCTCGGGTGAGCTGTTGGATGCTGCCAACAACCGCGGCAACGCCGTCAAGAAGCGTGAAGATACGCATCGGATGGCCGAAGCCAACCGCGCCTTCTCGCACTACCGCTGGTAAACATTATTTAGGGGAAGGCCGGATTGTCCGGCTCCCCCATTCTCCAAGGAAAACGTCATGGCCCGCAGCCATCCGCTTAGCATGTATCGCAATATTGGCATTATGGCGCACATCGACGCCGGCAAGACGACGACGACCGAGCGGATCCTCTTTTACACGGGCAAGTCGTACAAGATCGGCGAAGTGCATGAGGGCACCGCGACGATGGATTGGATGGAGCAGGAGCAGGAGCGCGGGATCACGATCACCAGCGCGGCGACAACCTGCTTTTGGAACGACCATCGCATCAACATCATCGATACCCCCGGGCACGTCGATTTCACGATCGAAGTCGAGCGTTCGCTGCGCGTGCTCGATGGCGCGATCACCTGCTTTGATGGCGTCGCCGGAGTCGAGCCGCAATCGGAGACGGTGTGGCGCCAGGCTGACAAATACAACGTTCCGCGGATGTGCTTCATCAACAAGCTCGATCGTACCGGCGCAAACTTCGAAATGTGCGTCGACATGATCAAGGACCGCCTCGGTGCGCGTCCCGCTGTCTTGTATCTGCCGATCGGTATCGAAGGCGGATTCAAGGGGCTGGTTGATCTGGTTGAAAACCGCGCGATCATCTGGCTCGAGGAATCGCTGGGCGCCAAGTTTGAATATCAAGAAATCCCTGCCGATCTCGCTGCCAAGGCCGCCAAGGCGCGGTCCGACCTGATCGAAATGGCCGTCGAACAAGACGACGACATTATGGAAGCCTATCTTGAAGGCACAGAACCTGATGTCGCGACGTTGAAGGCGCTGATCCGCAAGGGCACACTGTCGTCTGCCTTCGTGCCGATCCTGTGCGGTTCGGCATTCAAGAACAAGGGCGTCCAGCCGTTGCTCGATGCGGTGGTCGATTACCTGCCGTCGCCGCTTGATGTGCCGGCAATCAATGGATTGAAACTCGACGGTGTTACCGAAGATGCGCGCGCCGCCAGCGACGACGCACCGTTCTCGGCGCTCGCGTTCAAGATCATGAATGATCCCTTCGTGGGGACACTCACCTTCGCCCGCATCTATTCTGGCAAGCTGGAGACAGCGTCCTCGGTCCAGAATTCGGTCAAGGACAAGAAGGAAAAAGTTGGCCGCATGCTCTTGATGCATGCCAATGACCGCGAAGACATTCAGATTGCCTATGCGGGCGATATTGTGGCGCTGGCCGGGCTGAAGGACACGACGACAGGCGACACGCTGTGTTCGCAGGCGGATCCGATCGTCCTTGAGCGGATGGAGTTTCCCGACCCGGTTATCGAGGTCTCCGTCGAGCCGAAAACCAAGGCTGACCAGGAAAAAATGGGGGTCGCGCTCAACCGTCTTGCACGGGAGGATCCATCGTTTCGCGTTTCGACCGATCACGAATCGGGGCAGACAATCCTCAAGGGGATGGGCGAACTCCATCTTGAAATCATGGTCGACCGTATGCGGCGCGAGTTCAAGGTCGAAGCCAATGTCGGTGCGCCGCAGGTGGCTTATCGCGAATATCTCGCCAAAAAGGTCGATATCGACTACACCCACAAAAAGCAGTCGGGTGGATCGGGCCAATTTGGTCGCGTGAAGTTTACAGCGACCCCGGGCGAGCGTGGCTCCGGCATCATCTTCAGTGATGACGTCAAGGGCGGCAACATTCCAAAGGAATATATCCCGTCGGTCGAAAAAGGCATGCGCGAAACCGCTGCTTCGGGCTCGCTGATCGGCTTCCCGATCATCGACTTCGAGATTTCGCTCTATGACGGCGCATATCACGACGTCGACTCTTCGGCGTTGGCGTTTGAGATCTGTGCCCGTGCCGCGATGCGCGAGGCGGCGCAAAAGGCGGGCATCAAGCTGCTCGAACCGATCATGAAGGTCGAGGTCGTGACCCCGGAAGATTATCTGGGTGACGTCATCGGCGACATGAACTCACGTCGTGGACAGATCCTGGGCACCGATTCGCGCGGTAACGCACAAACGGTCGAGGCCATGGTCCCGTTGGCGAACATGTTCGGCTATGTGAATCAGTTGCGTTCGTTCACGCAAGGCCGGGCGCAATATTCTATGCAATTCTCCCACTATGATGAAGTTCCAGCCAACGTGGCCGAAGAGGTCAAGGCGAAGCTGGCGTAATCATAGTTTTGTCATTATGGGGACCGCCGCACGCGGTTCTCCCCGCAACGATTTAGAGCACGAAGGTAGGAAAAATGGCGAAAGCAAAGTTCGAGCGGACGAAACCGCACTGCAACATCGGCACCATTGGTCACGTCGACCATGGCAAGACCTCGCTGACGGCAGCGATCACCAAGGTCTTGGCCGAAACTGGTGGCGCGACGTACACCAGCTATGCCAACATCGACAAGGCACCTGAAGAGCGCGCCCGTGGCATCACCATTTCGACCGCGCACGTCGAGTACGAGACGGCTAACCGCCACTATGCGCACGTCGACTGCCCGGGTCACGCCGATTATGTGAAGAACATGATCACAGGCGCAGCCCAGATGGATGGTGGTATTCTCGTCGTGTCCGCAACTGACGGACCGATGCCACAGACCCGTGAGCACATTCTGCTGGCCCGTCAGGTCGGCGTGCCTCAGCTCGTCGTGTTCATGAACAAGGTCGATCTGGTTGACGATGCCGAGATCCTCGAACTTGTCGAAATGGAAATCCGCGAGTTGTTGTCGAAGTATGATTTCGACGGCGACAACATCCCGATCATTCAGGGTTCGGCGACCTGCGCTTTGAACGATACAAATCCAACGCTTGGCCATGACGCCGTGGTGAAGCTGATGGAGGCTGTCGACAGCTGGATCCCGCAGCCTGCGCGTCCGCTCGACCTGCCATTTCTGATGCCGATCGAAGACGTGTTCTCGATCTCGGGTCGCGGCACCGTCGTCACCGGTCGTGTCGAACAGGGCATCGTCAAGGTTGGTGAGGAAGTCGAAATTGTTGGCCTCAAGGACACCAAAAAGACGGTCTGCACCGGCGTGGAAATGTTCCGCAAGCTGCTCGACCAGGGCCAGGCCGGCGACAACATCGGCGCGCTCATCCGTGGTGTCGGCCGTGAAGAGGTCGAGCGTGGACAGGTCCTGTGCAAGCCCGGCTCGATCAAGCCGCACACCGAATTCACTTCGGAAGTCTATGTGCTGTCGAAGGACGAAGGTGGCCGTCACACGCCGTTCTTTGCGAACTATCGCCCGCAGTTTTACTTCCGGACTACGGACGTGACCGGCGAAGTCATCCTTCCAGACGGCACTGAGATGGTAATGCCGGGAGACAATGTGCAGCTCGGCGTCAAGCTCATCGCGCCGATCGCGATGGAACAGGGTCTGCGTTTCTCGATCCGTGAAGGCGGTCGTACCGTCGGCTCGGGGGTTGTCGCTTCGATCACGAAGTAGTAGTACCGAATCAGAGCCGCCCGGTTGTCTTGAAGCAGCCGGGCGGCTCGACCTATTTTAGAGCTCGTGAAAGCGGGCAGGCTCTTTCGCATCGGTGGAACCATGGACACGCAGAATATCCGTATTCGTTTGAAGGCATTCGATCATCGCGTGCTTGACCAGGCGACAGGCGACATAGCCGACACCGCCAAGCGCACTGGTGCTCTTATCCGTGGTCCGATCCCGTTGCCGACGCGCATCGAAAAATTCACCGTCAACCGCGGCCCGCATGTCGACAAGAAGTCGCGCGAGCAGTTCGAGGTTCGGACCTACAAGCGTCTGCTCGATATCGTGCAACCGACGCCGCAAACGGTCGATGCGTTGATGAAGCTCGATCTGGCCGCTGGCGTTGACGTAGAGATCAAGCTGGCCTAGTGCCCGCGCTCCGCGAGAGTCACTCAAGTGATTCGCCGCGACCGAGATAAGGGATACCGCCGGATTCGTCCGGGCCGCGTCCCCGTCCTCCCCCGCTCTTGCAGGGGAAAAGCCCGGACGGGGCACGCAGCTAATCCTGGGCAAGCCAAGCGCATAGCGGGTCTTCTGCTCTGCGCCTCTGACATAAAGGAGTTTGGTCATGCGCACTGGCGTGATCGCGAAGAAAATGGGGATGACCCGCTTGTTCCAGGACGATGGGCGCCATGTGCCCGTTACTGTTCTGGCGCTCGAGAATAATCAGGTCGTCGCGCACAAGACCGCCGACCGTGACGGCTATATCGCGGTTCAGCTGGGTGCCGGTACGGCCAAAGCCAAGAACGTCGCCAAGCCGCAGCGCGGCCATTTCGGCAAGGCCGAAGTCGAGCCAAAAGCCCGGTTAGCAGAATTTCGCGTCTCGCATGATGCTCTGGTGGATATCGGCGCAGAAATTGCCGCCGACCATTTCGTCGCGGGCCAACTGGTCGATGTCTCTGGCCACACCCAGGGCAAGGGTTTCCAGGGCGGTATGAAGCGCTGGAACTTCGGCGGTCTGCGTGCGACCCACGGCGTTTCGGTATCACACCGCTCGCTCGGGTCGACGGGTCAGCGTCAGGACCCTGGCAAGGTCTTCAAGGGCAAAAAGATGGCCGGTCACATGGGTGACAAGGAGCGCACGCAACAGAACCTTGAAATCGTATCAACCGACGTTGCTCGCGGCCTCTTGTTCGTCAAGGGTTCGGTTCCCGGGCACAAGGGTACGTGGCTCACGGTCAAGGACTCGGTCAAGGTCGCGCGGCATGCCGACGCACCGTACCCGGCTTCGGTGCGCAGCAAGGCGCATGACGAAGAGCCCGTGACTGCCGAGGTTCAACCCGGCGCCGTCCACGAGCTGGAGCCGTTGCCCGGCGACGATGTCGTCGCTGCCGGCGTAGAAGCCGCAAACGCGGCCGGCGCAGGTCAGGTCGATCCGGACGCCAACTCGAGCCAGGAAGGCTGATCATGAAGCTCCCGATCTCAACCTTCGAAGGCGCCGGCAAGGCGTCCATTGAACTGAATGACGCCGTGTTCGGCGTTGAGCCGCGTGCCGATATTTTGCACAGGGTTGTCACCTGGCAGCTTGAAAAGCGTCGGGCGACAGCACGCCCCACCCGTGAGCGTGCCGATGTTGCCCGTACCGGCAAGAAGTTTGGTAACCAGAAGGGTGGAGGTACCGCCCGTCACGGTAACCGCCGCGGGCCGACGTTCATCGGGGGCGGTAAGGCCCACGGTGCGCGGCTACGCGATTTCAACCCGAGCTTGAACAAGAAGGTTCGGGCCATGGGTCTGAAGATGGCGCTGTCGAGCAAGGCGCGCGACGGCAAGCTTATCGTCATGGACAGCCTGGCGATCGCCGAGGGGAAAACCAAGGCGCTGGCGTCGAGTTTCGCCAGCTGGAATGCGACGCGCGCTCTCGTCATTGACGGCGATACGGTCGATTCCAGTTTTGCCCATGCTTCGGCCAACCTGCACATGATCAATGTGCTGCCAGCCGTTGGTGCGAACGTCTATGATATCCTCAAGGCCGACACGCTGGTTCTGACCCGCGCGGCCGTCGAAAAGCTGGAGGCACGGTTCAATGGCTAAGGCCCCTGCAACAAAGGCGGTCGAGCTGCGTCATTATGACGTGGTCGTCGCGCCTTACATCACCGAAAAAGCAACGATGGTCAGCGAGCACAACGCCGTTGTGTTCAAGGTCGCCAACTCGGCTACCAAGCCGCAGATCAAGGCGGCTATCGAGGCGCTGTTCAACGTGAACGTGCTCAACGTGAACACCATCGTGCAAAAGGGTAAGACCAAGAAGTGGAAGGGCGTGCCCTACACTAGGTCAGACTTCAAAAAGGCAATCGTTCGTCTGGCCGAAGGTCAGTCGATCGACGTGACCACGGGAATTTAACGCCATGGCACTTAAGCATTATAATCCGACCAGCCCCGCACGCCGCGGCCTTATCCTCGTCGACAAATCGTCGCTGTGGAAAGGCAAGCCCGTCAAGGCGCTGACCGAAGGCAAGCACAAGACCGGCGGTCGTAACAACAAAGGCCATGTAACGAGCCGCGGCATCGCGGGCGGCCACAAGCAGCGGTATCGCTTTATCGACTTCAAGCGTCGCAACTGGGATGTCGAAGGCACGATCGAACGCCTCGAGTACGACCCCAACCGCACGGCGTTCATTGCGTTGGTGAACTACGGGACTGACGCCGACGGTAAGGTCGATCAGCGCTACATTATCGCGCCGCAGCGTCTGGCCGTGGGCGACAAGGTCGTAGCTGGCAAAAAAACCGACGTGAAGCCGGGTAACGCCATGGAGCTCGGCCAGATGCCCGTTGGGACGATCGTCCACAACGTCGAAATGAAACCCGGCAAGGGCGCGCAAATTGCCCGTTCTGCAGGAACATATGTGCAGGTGGTCGGTCGCGACCGCGGCATGGTGATCGTCCGCTTGAACTCAGGCGAACAGCGTTACATTCATTCGGCCTGCATGGCGGCAGTGGGTGCAGTGTCGAATCCCGACAATGCCAACACCAATCTTGCCAAGGCTGGCCGCAACCGTTGGAAGGGCATTCGCCCGCTGACCCGCGGTGTCGCCAAGAACCCTGTCGACCATCCGCACGGCGGTGGTGAGGGCCGCACCTCGGGTGGCCGTCATCCCGTAACGCCGTGGGGCAAGCCGACCAAGGGCGCGCGTACTCGCCACAACAAATCGACCGACAAGATGATCATCCGGTCGCGTCACGCCAAGAAGAAGAGGTAGTCATGGCCCGCTCAGTCTGGAAAGGTCCGTTCGTCGACCTGCATCTGCTGAAAAAGGCAGAGACCGCACAGGACACCAACACGCGGTCGCCGATCAAAACCTGGTCGCGTCGTTCAACGATCTTGCCGCAGTTCGTCGGCTTGACGTTCAGCGTGTATAACGGACGCAAGTTCGTGCCTGTCTCGGTGAACGAGGATATGGTTGGTATGAAGCTCGGTGAGTTCGCGCCGACACGCTACTTCCCCGGCCATTCGGCCGACAAGAAGGGCAAGCGCTGATGTCCAAGCCTAAATCCCCTCGTCGCGTTGCCGATAACGAGGCGCTGGCGACTGCGACCGCAATTCGCGGCTCGGCCCAAAAGCTGGGCCTCGTTGCGGCGCTCATTCGCAACCGCAAGGCTGGCGATGCGATGAACATCCTCCAGTTTTCGACCAAGTCGATGGCGATCGATGTTCGCAAGTGCCTCGCGTCGGCAATCGCGAATGCGGAAAACAACCACAATCTCGATGTCGACAGCCTTGTCGTCACTGAGGCCAGTGTCGGCAAGGGCCTCAGTATGAAGCGTTTTGCTACGCGGGCGCGCGGTCGCTCGGCGCGCATCGTCAAGCCGTTTAGTCGTTTGCGCGTCGTTGTGCGCGAAATTCAGGATCAGGAAGCCTAATCATGGGTCAGAAATCCAATCCGATCGGGCTCCGGCTCCAGATTAACCGTACGTGGGACAGCCGCTGGTATGCGGAAGGTGCCGACTATGGTCGTCTGCTGCTCGAAGACCTGAAAATCCGGTCGTTCATCTTCAAGTCCATGCCGCAGGCTGCGATTTCGAAGGTCGTGATCGAGCGACCTGCAAAGCTTTGCCGCATCTCGATCTATGCGGCGCGCCCGGGTGTCATCATCGGCAAAAAGGGTGCCGATATCGAAAAGCTGCGCAAGACGATCGGCTCGATGACGTCGTCGGACGTCTCGCTTAACATTGTCGAAATCCGCAAGCCCGAGATCGATGCCAAGTTGGTCGCACAAGGCGTCGCCGATCAGCTCGAGCGTCGTATTGCTTTTCGCCGCGCCATGAAGCGCGCGGTTCAATCGGCGCTGCGCTTGGGTGCCGAAGGCATCCGGATCACCTGCGCCGGTCGGCTTGGCGGCGCTGAGATCGCACGGACCGAGTGGTATCGTGAGGGTCGTGTCCCTCTGCACACGCTGCGTGCGCACGTCGATTATGCCGAGCATGAAGCACACACGGCTTACGGTGTGTGCGGCGTCAAGGTGTGGATTTTTAAGGGCGAGATTTTGGGTCACGACCCGCTCTCGCAAGAGCGGCTGATGATGGAAGCGCAGACCTCCGGCGTCCGTCCACAGTCCGACCGTCGTTGATAGGCTGAACAGAGATGCTGCAACCTAAAAAGACCAAATTCCGCAAGGCTTTCAAGGGCCGGATCAAGGGTGACGCCAAGGGCGGCACGGATCTGAACTTTGGCTCGTATGGGCTAAAAGCGCTCGAGCCGGACCGTCTGACGGCGCGTCAAATCGAAGCTGCCCGTCGCGCGATCACGCGTCACATTCGCCGACAGGGCCGGTTATGGATCCGTGTGTTCCCCGATGTGCCTGTTTCGTCAAAACCTGCGGAAGTCCGCATGGGCAAGGGCAAGGGTGCACCAGAGTATTGGGCAGCACGCGTCAAGCCGGGCCGCATCCTGTTCGAGCTCGACGGCGTTCCAGGGCCGATTGCGGCTATTGCGTTCAGCCGCGCCATGGAAAAACTGCCGATCAAGACCAAGGTCGTAGCCCGTCTCGGCGACTTTTCGCATCTGGGAGCCAAATAGGATGGCCAAGATTGCCGATCTCCGCGTCAAAACCGACGACGAGCTGCTAGGTCAGTTAACCGATCTGAAGCGTGAGGCTTTTAACCTGCGCTTCCAGGCGGCGACCAATCAGCTCGAAAAGCCGAGCCGTGTTCGCGAGGTGCGCCGCACCATCGCGCAGATCAAAACGCTCCAGACCGCGCGCGACGCGGCTGCAGCGAAGTAAGGGACCGCAGGACATGCCCAAGCGCGTGCTCACCGGAATGATCGTTTCCGACAAGGGCGACAAGACCGTGGTTGTAAACGTCGAGCGTAAGGTCAAGCACCCGCTCTACGGCAAGATCATCCGTCGATCGAAGAAGTATCATGCTCATGACGAGGAAAACGTGTTCAAGCTCGGCCAGACGGTTCGCATTGAAGAGTGCGCACCGATCAGCAAGCTGAAGACGTGGAAAGTCATCGATGGTGGCGGCGCGGCCGACACCGGGGTCGAGGATAACGCGTAATGATCCAGATGCAGTCCAACCTCGACGTCGCAGACAACAGCGGCGCGAAGCGTGTCCAGTGCATCAAGGTGCTCGGAGGATCGAAGCGGCGCTTTGCCGGCGTTGGTGACGTGATCGTGGTATCGATCAAGGAAGCTGCGCCTCGTGGCAAGGTGAAGAAGGGTGACGTGCACCGCGCTGTCATCGTCCGCACTGCCAAGGACATTCACCGCGCGGACGGTTCGACGATCCGCTTCGACGGCAATGCCGCGGTGCTGGTTAACAAGAATGAGGAGCCGATCGGCACCCGCATCTTCGGCCCGGTGTGTCGCGAGCTTCGTGCCAAGAACTACATGAAGATCATCTCGCTCGCTCCGGAGGTGCTGTAATGTCGGCGCTGAAGATCAAGAAAGGCGACAAGGTTGTTGTCCTGTCCGGTAAGGACAAGGGCAAGCACGGTGAAGTAACCAGGTCGATCCCCAAGGACGGCAAGGTCATCGTGTCGGGTGTGAATATCGCCACGCGTCACCGCAAGGCGAGCCAGGAAAATCCGCAAGGAGGGTTGGACCGGTTCGAGGCGCCGATGCACGTATCAAAGGTTGCAATCGAGGATCCAAAGTCGGGCAAGCCAACGCGTGTCCGTTTCGAAGTTCGCGATGGCAAGAAAGTTCGGGTCGCTGTGCGGTCCGGGGAGCTGATCAATGGCTGAGTCCAAATATAAGCCACGCATGCAAAAGCTCTATGAAGAGCGTTACATCAAGGCGATGACCGAAAAGTTCGGTTACACGAATTCGATGCAGGTTCCCCGTCTCGACAAGATCGTCCTGAACATGGGCGTGGGCGACGCGACGCAGGATAAAAAGCGCGTCGATTCAGCCGCTGCCGAGATGGAGGCGATTGCGGGCCAGAAGCCGGTGATCACCAAGGCGAAGACTTCGATTGCGCAGTTCAAACTTCGTGAAGGCATGCCGATCGGCTGCAAGGTCACGCTGCGTCGTGAGCGCATGTACGAATTTCTCGATCGGTTCATCACGATCGCGCTCCCGCGCGTTCGCGACTTTCGTGGACTGAACCCCAAGAGCTTCGATGGTCGTGGCAACTACGCCTGCGGCATCAAGGAACAGTTGATCTTCCCCGAGATCAGCTACGACAGGGTCGACGTTACCCGCGGGATGGACGTTATCGTCGCGACGACGGCTCGCACCGACGACGAGGCACGTGAGTTGCTTCGCCTGTTCGGCTTCCCGTTCCCAATTGAAGAAACCGAACAGAAGAAGGCGGCCTGAGCGATGGCAAAGAAAAGCTCGATCAATAAGAACGAGAAGCGCAAGGCGATGGTGAAGCAATACGCTCACAAGTTCGCAGCGCTTCGCGCAGTAGCCGACGACCAGAAGGCGGACGACACCGACCGCCTGATGGCGCGTCTCAAGATGTCCGCGTTGCCGCGCAACGCAAATCCGACGCGCGTTCGTAACCGGTGCGAAGTCACCGGTCGCCCGCGCGCCTATTATCGCAAGTTCCGGCTCTGCCGTATTCAGCTGCGTGATCTGGCCAACAAAGGCATGATCCCCGGCGTCACGAAGTCGAGCTGGTAAGGGTAGAGACATGGCACTGACCGATCCGCTGGGTGATATGCTCACCCGCATCCGTAACGGACTGCAGGCAAAGAAGGACAGCGTGGTTACGCCGTCTTCCAAGTTGCGGGTCCGCGTGCTCGACGTGCTTCAGCGCGAGGGCTACATCCGCGGCTACACTTCGGAAGAAGTCGCCGGGCATGCGGGTATTCGCATCGAGCTGAAGTATTTCGAGGGCCAACCTGCCATCCGGCACGTTGCGCGCGTCTCGAAGCCAGGTCGCCGCGTTTACTCGGGCAGCAAGGAATTGCCGCGGGTGCGCAATGGTCTTGGCATCACAATCGTTTCAACGCCGCGTGGCGTGCTTTCGGATGCCGAAGCACGCGAGCACAACGTCGGCGGCGAAGTCCTCGCGGAGGTGTTCTGATGAGCCGCATCGGCAAACGGCCTGTCCCGGTTCCTGCCGGCGTAACGGCAACGATCGACCGCGGCATCATGTCGGTGAAGGGTCCCAAGGGTACTCTGACGCTGACGATGCGCGACGAGATAAGCTACGGTCTTGAGGACGGGAGTATTTCGGTGCAGCCCGCCAACGCGACCAAGGCAGCGCGCGCGTTCTGGGGCATGCAACGCACTTTGGTGCAAAACCTTGTTACCGGCGTAACCGACGGTTTCACCAAGACGCTTGAGATCACGGGCGTCGGCTATCGGGCAAATATTCAGGGTCGCAAACTTAAGCTGCAGCTCGGCTATTCGCACGACGTCGATATCGAAGTGCCGGAAGGCATCGAGGTCAAGACACCTGACCAGACTACAATCGAGATTTCAGGCAGCGACAAGCAGAAGGTCGGCCAGCTCGCTGCCGAGATCCGCCGCTGGCGCAAGCCCGAGCCGTACAAGGGCAAGGGCATCAAGTACCGCGGCGAATTCATCTTCCGCAAAGAGGGTAAGAAGAAGTAATGGCCAAGCTCGATCCTTTTGCGAAGCGTCGCCAGCGCGTGCGCACCAAGCTGCGCGCCAAGGGCACGACGCGTCCGCGTTTGTCGGTGCACCGCTCGGGCCGCCACATCTACGCCCAGATCATCGACGACACGGCTGGGACGACCGTCGCTGCGGCTTCGAGCCTCGACAAGGACACACGGTCTTCGACGGGCGCGACCGTTTCAGCAGCACAGGCTGTTGGCAAGATCGTTGCCGAACGCGCGAAGGCTGCTGGGGTCACCAGTGTTGTGTTCGATCGTGGCGGTTTTCTGTTCCACGGCCGCGTGAAAGCGGTGGCCGAGGGTGCCCGCGAAGGCGGATTGGAGTTCTAAATGGCTGACGAAACCGAAATTGTAGCGGCTCCCGAAGTCGAGGCAGCGCCGACCGAAGCTCCACGTGGACGCAGTCCCCGCGGTGGTCGTGGCGGTAACAGCGGCCCGGGTCGTGGTGGCAACCGTGACAACAACCGTGCACGCCGCGATGGCGGCGGGTCGCGCGATGATGGTGGCGAAGAGCTGATTGAAAAGCTTGTTCACATCAACCGCGTCTCGAAGACAGTGAAGGGTGGCAAGCGCTTTGGCTTTGCGGCACTCGTTGTCGTCGGAGACGGCAAGGGTCGTGCCGGTTTTGGTCACGGCAAGGCGCGCGAAGTGCCTGAAGCCATTTCCAAGGCGACGGCGGCAGCCAAGAAGAAGATGATTCGCGTTCCGCTTCGCGACGGTCGCACGCTCCATCATGACGGCAATGGTCACTTTGGTGCCGGTCGCGTGACGCTGCGTTCGGCGCCTCAGGGTACCGGCATCATTGCCGGTGGTCCGATGCGCGCCATCTTCGAATCGCTCGGCGTTGCGGACGTTGTGACCAAGTCGGTCGGTACGTCGAATCCGTACAATATGATCCGGGCGACCTTCGAAGCGCTTGGCGAGCAGACTTCACCGAAGTCGGTCGCCCAGCGTCGTGGCAAGAAGATTGCTGACCTGCTCGGTCGCGGCGGTTCGCAGACGGCGCAAGCCGATGCTGCGGCGATCACGGAGTAATTTCGATGGCGACCATCAAGATCAAACAGACGGGTTCGCCCATCCGCCGTACCCAGGACCAGCGCGCAACGCTAAAAGGGCTCGGGCTCAACAAGATGCATAAGATCTCGGAGCTGCAGGACAGCCCCGAAGTCCGGGGCATGATCCGCAAGGTGCGGCACATGGTCGAGGTGCAGGGTTAACCCTGTAGCTCGCGATCCACTAGCGCGACAAAAGCGAAAGCGAGTGCAATGAAACTGAACGAAATTAAAGACAACGCCGGCGCTCGCAAGAGCCGCATGCGCGTGGCGCGTGGCATCGGCTCGGGCAAGGGCAAGACCGCCGGCCGGGGCCAGAAGGGCCAGACGAGCCGTTCGGGTGTCAGTATCAATGGCTTCGAGGGCGGCCAGATGCCGCTTCACATGCGTCTGCCAAAGCGCGGCTTCAACAATATCTTTGCCAAAAATTATGCCGAGGCAAACCTTGGTATGATCCAAAAGCTCGTCGACGGTGGCACCAAATTTGATGGCGTGATCGATCATGCCGCGCTGCAGGCCGTCGGCCTGGCACGGGGAGGCAAGGACGGGGTTCGTCTGCTTGGCAAGGGCGTGTTCTCGACGAAATTGACGTTCAAGGTCGCGGGTGTTTCGAAGGGCGCGCGCGAAGCCATCGAGGCTGCCGGCGGCTCGGTCGAAGTGATCGAAGTTGTCGCTGCTTCCGACAAGGCGAAAGCCAAGCACCGCACTGTCCAGAAGGCAAAGGCTGCGGACAAGGAAGCGAAAAAGGCTGCCGCCAAGGCCTGATTCATTGAGGGCGGTTAGACAACGCGTTGCGCCGCTCTATATGACGCGCTGGGCCTTCCAGGCCGAAGTTTCAGGAACGTAATCACTCATGGCATCCGCAGCCAACCGCATGACCAGCAACATCAGTCTCGGCAAATTTGCCCAGGCCACCGAGCTTCGCAAACGACTCTGGTTTACGCTCGGCGCGCTCGTTGTGTTTCGTTTTCTCAGCCATGTGCCGCTCCCCGGCGTCGACCCGCGGGCGCTGGCGACCCTCTACAACACGACGCGTGGGGGCGTGCTCGACTTCTTCAACAATTTCTCGGGTGGTGCGCTCGAGCGCATGAGCGTAATCGCGCTCGGGGTCATGCCGTACATCACGGCTTCGATCGTCATACAGCTTGCGACCTCGCTTTCACCGCAGCTTGCCGCGATCAAGAAAGAGGGCGAGAGCGGGCGCAAGCGCCTCAACCAGTACACCCGCTATGGCACCGTGTTCCTGACGGCGATCCAGGGCTGGTTCATCGCCGTCGGTCTCGAAAACTGGGGTGCCTCCCAAGGGATATCGGCCGTCGTCGACCCGGGGCTCTTGTTCCGCGTGACCTGCGTCGTCTCGCTCATCGGCGGGACGATGTTCCTCATGTGGCTGGGCGAGCAGATCACCAGCCGCGGCATCGGTAACGGCGTCTCGCTCATCATCATGGCGGGCATCGTCAGCCAGCTACCGCGCGCTGTCGTCAACCTGTTCGAAGGGGCGCGGACGGGGACGATGAACCCGCTGCTGATCCTCGTGATTCTGGTCCTGGCCGTGGGCCTGATTTCGTTCATCTGTTTTATGGAGCGCGCGCAGCGCCGTGTGCTGATCCAATATCCCAAGCGGCAAACGGCACGCGGGATGATGCAGGGTGACAAGAGCTTTCTGCCGCTCAAGATCAACACGTCGGGTGTGATCCCGCCAATCTTCGCGTCGTCGCTGCTCTTGATGCCGCTGACCGTAGCGCAGTTTGCCGGCAAGAGCGTGGCCGGCGAGAGTGCATGGGGCGATATCATGTTGCGGGTGACGGGTGCGCTCCAGCACGGCTCACCGCTCTACATGGCGCTCTACGGCGCCGGCATCATCTTCTTCAGCTTCTTTTACACCGCCGTCGTGTTCAATCCGGAAGAGACTGCCGAGAATTTAAAAAAATACGGTGGGTTCGTGCCGGGCATTCGTCCGGGCAAGGCGACCGAAACCTATCTTGATTACGTGCTGACGCGCATCACCGTAATTGGTGCCGCTTACCTGAGCTTCATCTGCCTGATGCCCGAGTTTGCGATTTCGCAGATGGGGATCACGAGCCTTGCGCTCGGTGGAACGAGCTTGCTGATCGTTGTCAACGTGACGATGGACACGGTGACGCAGATCCAGAGTCACTTGCTGGCGCATCAATATGGCGACCTGATCAAGAAGTCGAAGCTCAAGGGTGCACGGAACCGCTAACAGGCGAACTGCTTTAAAAGGGGAGGGCGATCGCATGAATATCATCCTGCTTGGCCCCCCCGGGGCAGGCAAAGGTACGCAGGCAGCGCGGCTCGTTGCCGAGCGCGGCATGGTCCAGTTGTCGACCGGCGATATTCTGCGGGCCGCAGTCAAGGCCGGGACAGACGTCGGCAAGATTGCTGATGAGATCATGAAGGCTGGCAAGCTCTTCCCTGACGAATTGATGGCCCAGATTCTCGGTGAGCATCTCGACGAGATCGACCCGTCGAAGGGCGTGATCTTCGATGGCTATCCCCGCACGGCACGTCAGGCCGAATTGCTCGACGCGTTACTGGCGGCGCGCAAGCGGACCCTCGATCACGTCCTCGAATTCGAGGTCGACGAGGACGCGTTGATCGATCGGATCACCGGACGATACACATGCGCAAAGTGCGGCGCGGGCTACCACGATCGTTATGCCCAGCCCAGGGTTGCCGGTGTTTGCGACGTTTGCGGCTCCACTCAGTTCAAACGGCGTCCCGATGACAATGCCGAAACAGTGCGCACGCGCATGGCTGAATATCGAGCCAAGACCGCCCCGATCCTGCCGATCTATGAGCGACGCGGCTTGTTGCAGCGGATCGATGGAATGGCCGACATTCACGCAGTCAGCGCCGCCATCGAAGCGATGCTGGGGTGACACGCTGCGGCATGCTGGCGGTCGTCGCGCCGGCTGTTTCCGCCACCCGTGCAAACGCCGACGTCGTTTCCGTCAACGAGTGCGGTCTTGCGATTGCGCAACGCGTTAGCGTGGCGTCGGCCCCGGCAGCAACCTCGACGCGGCTCATTCGTCGGCCCGAGTTGTGGTCGTCGAGCAAGCACAGCTGATCGGCTCAAGCTGCCAACATGTCTCTCGACCGTCGTGCCGGTGGTTGTTTCTGTGCAAGGTGGAAGGGGGGCGAGGCCGAGTATGGTCGCGTCGTTCAGGCTGTGCCGGGCATCGCGCTGCGCCTGTCCGCGCCGCTCGGACCGCTGCAATCGATGGGTGTCTGTGCGGTGCTGACATTCGAGTTCGTGCCGGTGGGCACTGTGACACAGGTTCGTCTTCGTTACGTCGTTGGTGCTAATTTCGGGATGGACCCGCGTGCGCATGCGCCGGCAGTCGACGCGGTATTGCAATAGCAGCCTTCGCGACTTGTGGGGGTCGCGAACGAGGCGCTCTTCACGCCGCGCACTTTCCTGCTAGCCTGTTGCCATCGCCCCGACTCAGAGGGCGGCGGGGTCTGCGTACATCAGCTGCAGGGGGCGATTACCATGGCCGTACACGATCACGTTGATCTGAGTTCATTTGTCGAAGGCGTGAAGAAGCGCAATCCGGGGCAACCCGAGTTTGTCCAGGCGGTGACCGAAGTTGCCGAGGACATTTTCGATTTCATGGCCGATAAAGAGAAGTATCACAGCGCGCAGATCCTGCGCCGCATTGCCGAGCCTGACCGCGTGATCTCTTTTCGCGTGTGCTGGCAGGACGACGAGGGCCATATTCGTGTTCAGCGTGGTTGGCGGGTCCAGAACAACAACGCGATCGGCCCGTACAAGGGTGGTATCCGCTTCCACCCAAGCGTGACCGAGAGCGTACTCAAGTTCCTTGCCTTCGAACAGACGTTCAAGAACGCGTTGACGGGCCTGCCAATGGGCGGCGGCAAGGGAGGCTCGAACTTCAATCCCAAAGGAAAGTCGGACGGGGAAGTTATGCGCTTCTGCCAGTCGCTCATGACGGAGCTTTACCGCCACATCGGCGCCGACGTCGACGTCCCGGCAGGCGACATCGGTGTTGGCGGACGCGAGATCGGGTATATGTTTGGCCAATACAAGCGCATCACCGGCGAGTTCACGGGCGTGCTGACGGGAAAGGGGCTCGAATACGGCGGTTCGCTGATTCGGACTGAAGCTACAGGCTACGGCGCCGTTTATTTCCTCGCCAACATGCTGAAAACCAAGGGGCAGGACTTGGCCGGGAAGACGGCGGTGATCTCGGGTTCGGGAAACGTCGCTACTCACGCCGCGGAAAAAATAGTCCAGCTCGGTGGCAAGGTGCTGACGCTTAGTGACAGCGAGGGCTTCATCCATGATCCGGCTGGCCTCGACCAAGAAAAGATCGACTGGGTCAAGGCGCTCAAGACCGTGCGACGGGGTCGGATCAAGGAGTATGTCGACGCGTTTTCCGGGGCCAGTTTCACGCCGGGAAAGACGCCGTGGGGCGTATCGTGCGACGTGGCGCTGCCCTGTGCGACGCAGAACGAACTGCTCGGTGACGACGCCAGGCTGCTGATCGCGAACGGATGCATGGCCGTGAGCGAAGGCGCCAACATGCCAACCGATCTGGCCGGTGTTCACGTCTTCAAGGATGCCAGGATCCTGTTTGCGCCCGGTAAGGCGGCAAACGCGGGCGGCGTTGCCGTCTCAGGGCTCGAAATGAGCCAGAATTCGGCACGGATCAGCTGGAAGGAGGACGAGCTCCAGCGGCTTCTTCTCGACATCATGGAAGGCATTCACAGCCGTTGTTTGGAATATGGAACGGACGCGACTGGCCACTGCGATTACGTGAAGGGAGCCAACATCGCCGGGTTCAAGAAGGTGGCCGATGCGATGCTTGCGTACGGGGTCGTTTGAATCGCGTTTTTTCACTGCGACGCGCTTGACAGCTTGCGGAGCCGACCGTATCGGCACTCACTTCCCGCAGCCCGATTACCGGCGAGTGCTTTTGCACGCGCCGCGTTTTCGTCGTTTCGGGGATAACGCTTTGAGATGGGGCGGCTTGCCAGACGCCCTGTGGAGCTGGGAGAATATTTTAGATGGCACGTATTGCGGGAGTTAACATTCCCACCAACAAGCGCGTACACATTGCGCTGACCTATATCCACGGCATCGGCAACACCAAAGCCAAGGAAATTACCACCAAGCTCGGCATTGCAGAGTCGGCCCGCGTTCAGGATCTGACGGACCAGGAAGTTCTGCAGATCCGCGAAGCTATTGATGCTGGCTACACCGTGGAGGGCGACCTTCGCCGTACCGTGTCGCAAAATATCAAGCGCCTCATGGATCTGGCCTGCTACCGCGGCCTGCGCCACCGCAAAGGGTTGCCGGTTCGCGGCCAGCGTACACACACCAATGCGCGGACCCGCAAGGGCAAAGCCAAGCCAATCGCCGGTAAGAAGAAATAAGCTGACGGCTTGACAGCCTCGCTTCTCGTTTAGGACAGCACAACAATGGCACGCGAACCTCAGCGCATTAAAAAGCGCGAACGCAAAAACATTACCTCTGGCGTTGCGCATGTGAACGCCAGTTTCAATAACACGATGATCACCATTACCGATGCCCAGGGCAACGCGATCAGCTGGTCGTCGGCAGGCACGATGGGCTTCAAGGGCTCCAGAAAATCGACGCCGTACGCTGCGCAGGTTGCCGCCGAAGACGCGGGCAAGAAGGCCGCCGAACACGGCGTTCGCACGCTCGAGGTGGAGGTCAAGGGCCCGGGTTCGGGGCGCGAGAGCGCGCTGCGTGCCCTGCAAGCCGTCGGGTTCAACATCACGTCGATCCGCGACGTGACATCGATCCCGCACAATGGCGTACGGCCCTCCAAGCGTCGGCGCGTTTAATCTTGGACGCGTTCATGCTCCGTGAGGGCACCAATTCTGAGTCTCCGGCGGACCCGCTGACGAGCGGATCGCCCAACCCCAAGGGGAACACCACCGTGGCCGTCAATTCCAAGAACTGGCAGGAACTGAAGAAGCCTGTTGCGCTCGATAAGAAGCCGTCGGGTGATGCAAAGCGTCGCGCGACGTTCGTCGCCGAGCCACTCGAGCGGGGCTTTGGCCTCACGCTGGGGAACGCACTGCGCCGCGTGCTCTTGTCGTCGCTTCAGGGCGCCGCCGTCACATCAATCAAGATCGAGAACGTGCTTCACGAGTTCAGTTCGCTCGCGGGTGTTCGCGAAGACGTGACTGACATCGTGCTGAATGTGAAGCAGATTGCGCTGCGCATGCAGGGAGAGGGACCCAAGCGGCTGCAGCTCTCGGCGACTGGTCCTGCCGACGTTACGGCCGGCATGATTGCGATGTCGGGCGACATTGAGGTCATGAACCCCGATCTGTTAATCTGCCATCTCGACGAAGGCGCGACGCTCAACATGGAGCTGACGGCCGACACCGGCAAAGGCTATGTCGCCGCGGCCAGCAATCGCCCGGCTGACGCCCCCATCGGTCTTGTGCCGGTTGATGCACTTTACTCGCCCGTCAAGCAGGTTGCCTACAAGGTTGAAAACACCCGGGTCGGCCAGGAGCTCGATTACGACAAGCTTACGCTGACGATCGAAACGGACGGTACGATCACGCCGGATGATGCGGTTGCCTATGCCGCACGCATCCTGCAGGACCAGCTGAGCCTGTTTGTCCACTTTGACGACAGTCAGGCGGTCAGCCAGTCGCCGATCATCGGGATGGCTGCACCCAGCGGCATGGGCTCCGCGTCTGTCAGCGAGAGCGACACCAATCAGCTCAACCGTTACCTGTTGAAGAAGGTCGACGAGCTGGAACTGTCGGTGCGCAGCGCGAACTGTCTGAAGAACGACAATATCATTTATATCGGTGACCTCGTCGGCAAGACCGAGGCCGAGATGCTGCGGACGCCCAATTTCGGTCGCAAGTCGCTGAACGAGATCAAGGAGGTGTTGAGCAGCATGGGGCTTCGCCTTGGCATGGACATCCCCGGATGGCCGCCGGAGAATATTGAAGACATGGCAAAGAAGCTCGAAGCGGAGCTGATGGGCTAATCGCCTCGGACCGAGCATCAGACGATCTGTCCTTTGGAAAGGGCCTGCTACTATCCTGGTAGCGGGCCCTTTCTTTCAAGCGTTGTCCGGGCCTGCCAGGTGCAGGTCGGAGGCATGGCGCTCGACGTTACGGCGCTGCAAATGAGCGTCGACTGCGCTTCGACCGCGCGTCGGCGCGCGAGCGAGCGTTCCCTTCGCGATAATTGTACGTGGCGCTCGATGCGGCGCTGCCGGCCCCGATAGCGAGCCGCGTATCCAACGTTGCGCCGCACGAATATTTTTGCCCGATCGATCGCTTCTCAACGCCTGCGTGGAGGCGATGAGGTTTGTGGCGGCTCGTTTGTCCGTGCGCGAAGCCGCTCCCGCGATTGGCGGATGGTCTATCGCGATCCCAAGGAATTTGTGCGCGACCAGCTCGACACGGTGGTCGCGCAGATGGCGTTGATGGGGCAAATGGTCAGCCACCGGATTGACTGAATTCAGGCTGTCGTCCGCTTGCGGCGCGTCAGCCCCGCACGGGCGATGTCGATGAACTCAAGCCGGGCAGGGTGGCGGACGACGAACAACATGGTCGCCCAGCAAAGGCATCCGGCAACGCCTGTTCCAGCCAGGAGCGCAAAGCCGAGATCGATGGGCGCTCGCCCGGCGGCGTAGACAAATGCCAGCGGAGCGATGGTTGCCAGAGTACAGGCAAGGCTTTGCGCATAGATGCGGATCATTTCGCACCATTTGAACTGGATCAGGCGGCGCATGAACCTGGCGTAGATCGCGAACCACAACACCGCATAGACAATGCGCGAGGCCGCGGCCCATTCGACGTTGATGAAGGCAGCAGCGATCATCAGGCCCATCGAGACTGCTGTGTCGATGCTGTTGAACATCAAGAGTGCGCGCATTCGCCCCAGCACAATGGGGACATCCATGTGCAGCGGGAGTGCGGTGAACGGGATTTCGCTGAGCGCGATCAACATGAGCAGCGGCGCGACTCCTGCCCAGACCGGGCCGTAGAGAAGGTCGACCACGGGGACGGCGGCTGCAGCGAGGAACGCCATCGCCGGCCAGGTGGTGACGCTGTAGGCGGCCACGACGCGCAGGTAGGCGGGCGCAAAGGCCTCGCCCCGGTCGCGCATGCGGGCAAATGCAGGGAAAAAGACACCACCGATTGCGCCGCTCACAAGCTGGCGGAGCTGGCCCGAAAGGCCGACCGCCCGGCCGTACAGCCCAACCGCGATGAAGTTGATCAACCGCCCAATAATCAGCTCGGGGGTGCGGACCCCAAGGGCGCCACTCAGGATGAGCGCCGACGAACCGGAGCCGAATTTGAGGATAGGCGCAAGACCATCAAGCTTGAGCGGCAGGCGCGGGTGCTCGCCGCACATCCAGATGCCGAGCACTGCGCGGACGCCCGCCTGGGCCACAGTTCCGATTGCGAGCGACATCGCTGACCAGCCATGCGCGGCGGCGCCGATGGTTACGGCCGCCATGGTGAACGCCGCGCCCGTGTTGACGATGAACAGCCCCCGGAAATCAAGGCGGCGCTGGAGGAGCGCTGCAGGCACGATCCCAAAGGGAACAAGCAGATAGGACGCAGCGATCACAGCCAGAATCGGGAACAGTCGGTTGTCATGATAAAAACCGGCAATCGGCCAGGCGAGCGCACCGATCACCGCTCCAATCGTGAGCGCGATGACGATCGAAACCGAGAAGCACCGCCGCAGTTTGTCGTCATCGAGGTCGGGCTCGCCCGAGATAAAGCGTCCGATTCCGAAATCCTGGAAGACGGCGACCATCATCGCCGCTGCGAGTGCAGTGCCGAACAGGCCGACTTCGCCGGGCGTCAGGAAGAAACGCGAGATGACAACAGATGTTGCGAACTGCGCCGCGAAAACGACATATTGCCCAGCCATGCTCCAGACGGCTGCGGTGCGGACGGAGGGCGCTGCGGTCATTGCCGAACGAGCGCCATGGCGAGCCGCAGCGCGCGCACCGGTTCCAATAGCGTGACCAGCCGCACGACGGTACGCCATAGCCCGTTGGTCGCTCCACCGTCGCGAATATGGTCGAGCATCAGCTCAAACCCGTCACCGCGCAGTGTCGCGCATGTATAGACGCTGCCCAACGTTACCTTTGCGCGGACGCATCGATACGTTCCTGGGCGCGCGAACACGGTGTCGAGGTCTTCCATCGCTGGCAGGGAGTCGAGGTCCTCGGTCGGATCAGGCCGTCCGGCGAGCCTTTCGACATGGGCCTCCCACGCGATCGCGGCTCCTATCTTTTGTACATAGGCGTGGCGGTTACTGACTTGGGTTTCGCTCTGGCGATAGAGAAGAAGCCGATCAGGCAAGTTCGCCATGCGGACACGCTCTGAAAGCCGCAGCCACAAATCATAATCTTCACAATGTGTATAGGCGCGGTGGTAGCCGCCAACGGCGCGGACTGCGTCGCGACGCATGATTACCGACGGATGACAAAGCGGCGGTCCGTTGTGAAGATCGTCGAGGACGTCTTGGGGAGACGTGACGTTGTCGAACTTATAGCTGCTCGGTTTGCCGAGTTCGTCGATGCACGAGCAGCCTGTACCCAACACGCCGATGCCGGGATGGGCGTCGAGAAACCTGACCTGACGAGCAAAGCGTTCGGGCAGGGCAATGTCGTCACCGTCCATGCGGGCGATGAGCGGGGCCTGTGCCAAGCTGATCATGTAGTTGAGGCTGACGATCAGACCCGCGTTTGCTTGGTGGATCGGCTTGATTCGCGAATCGAGATGGGCGAATCGATCGATGATCGCGCCCGATTCATCGGTCGATCCATCGTCAACGATCAAAAACTCGAAGTCGGAGAGGGTCTGCGCCAGAATGCTTTCAATGGCGTGCGGCAGATAGGTTGCATTGTTATAAACGCTCATGGCGACGCTGATGCGGGGAAGGATCATACGCTGAGCGCCCAGTTTTCCGCGCGATCCGGTCGTGGGACGCGTCTGTGAAAACCGTCATACCGTGCACCGGTGAAAAAGCCTTTACCGCACGGTACGCAGGGCTGCCGAACTTTTGTGATGCTTTTCCTACAGAAAGCTGTTGACGGGAAAAAACTCGCCTCATATAGGAACTCTCGTCGCGGCGCTGAGCCACTTCGGCCTTCCTCTCCGGAGCGAAGAACGTGAAGTTTCAGAGCTGCTTCTGCATTATCACAGACGCCCGGTCACCCCGGTTAAACGGGGTAAGACTAGGCGTCGGTGTTTTGCGCTCTTTGACATTGTTGGTTTAGATGAAGGGACATGTGGGCGGCGGCTCCGGGTCCGACGGTTTTAAGGCGTCGGGTGCTCGGTTAAATTAGTCGTTACTCGCAAGTCCTTCACGTATCCATACGTAATTGATTTGTGCAGGAACGGCTCCTTGAAATGAGCTGACTTGCCTTCGGGAATTCCACCTGGGGCTTGTCGGAACATCAAACTTGAGAGTTTGATCCTGGCTCAGAACGAACGCTGGCGGCATGCCTAACACATGCAAGTCGAACGAGACCTTCGGGTCTAGTGGCGCACGGGTGCGTAACGCGTGGGAATCTGCCCTTGGGTCCGGAATAACAGTTAGAAATGACTGCTAATACCGGATGATGACGTAAGTCCAAAGATTTATCGCCCAGGGATGAGCCCGCGTAAGATTAGCTAGTTGGTGGGGTAAAGGCCTACCAAGGCAACGATCTTTAGCTGGTCTGAGAGGATGATCAGCCACACTGGGACTGAGACACGGCCCAGACTCCTACGGGAGGCAGCAGTGGGGAATATTGGACAATGGGCGAAAGCCTGATCCAGCAATGCCGCGTGAGTGATGAAGGCCCTAGGGTTGTAAAGCTCTTTTACCCGGGATGATAATGACAGTACCGGGAGAATAAGCCCCGGCTAACTCCGTGCCAGCAGCCGCGGTAATACGGAGGGGGCTAGCGTTGTTCGGAATTACTGGGCGTAAAGCG
>JANXSN010000052.1 GCA_025352685.1 Sphingomonadales bacterium | reverse complement strand
GTCAGGTCGATCAGCCGCCAGCGAACAACTCCATGGATCGCCGGGATAGGGCCACTTTCAACGATCTCAGCAAGCGCTTGCCGCTGGGCATCATTCAACAAGGGAGGTTTGCCCGGTGCCTTGCCGTCAAGGAGGCCGTCGGAACCCCGGGCATTGAACCGCGCTGATCTGCCCCCTTCTGAGTGGTCCAAAATCAATATTATTTTGGATTGCAAAGGGGATTGGGAATGCCATCGAAGAAGCACAAGCCGGAGGAGAGCGTACTTTCGCGCAGAACTTCAAAAAAAGGTGGGGAAAGTTCGCAGCTTGTCTGCCACCTGACATGTGCGTCTCAACATTTGAAGACGTTCTCAACGGACTTTAACCAATGGCTTAAATGCCTCTTCGGCGCACCGCTTTGCCGCCGTATCTCGAGCGCGAATATCCGTCCACGCCAGTTCCATCGCCGCGCTCGGCGACAACGACTACTCATCGAGCCACTGGTTTCGTCATGCGGGAACGCGCCGCCAAATTCCCTCTTCTAATGTGATTTTCGAAGCGCGCGCGGAACCGTCGGCTTCAACAAATGGTCTTCCGCGGTCTTGTCGCCCTCTTTCTCGGGCAGACAGGTCGCGTTTAGTACTGTCGCAACGAGTGAACGGCGTGGCTGAAGCACGCGCAATTTGTTTCGAGCTCTCGATTTCATAAGCCGCCATGAAACGATAGAGAGTGGATCTCCTGATGCGCAGCCGGGCGGCAGCAGCGGAGCTACAATGATCGCAATATTCCAGGGCTGCGATTATGGCTGCCCGACCCGCGTGCAGAAGCGTCCCTTCGATTTCCCATTCTCGGATATCCACAGCGTTTTCCAACAAAGGGTTGAGCCAAACGCATTAAATTATGAAGCGACTGTGCGATCAACCAGCGTGGTGCTAATCCGAGCTTGAAGCCGGGGCTGTTCGACGGGTTCGCTGCGCCGCTTCGTGCGCACCGTGACGGCTCAGATAATGGCACGCGGCCGGGCGATGACTTCTCGCGCGCTAAAGGGTTCGCACGCGTAGGCGTCAAAGCCGCAATCGATATCGCGCAGAATATCCACCTCCTCGTACCACCCGGTCATGATGAGGATCGGCATAGAACTCATGTGGCGCACGGCCTCACAGATCGTCACCCCGCGGATTCTCGACAACCCGATATTAAGGAGGACTGCTGCGGGCTTACCGTTGCTCACGGCGACGGCAGCAATCCGCCAATCGGAGAATAGACACGGGCTGAATCCCTCAGCCTGCAGGTAACGGGCGAGCGTTGCAGCCGGCTCGGAACCGCTTCCGACGACAAAAACGCAATGCTATTGGTCCATTACAACTTTGCTCCGCGCAGCAGCGCTGACTAGGTCTGGTTCACGCTGCTAGGCGGGGTGCTCACCGGCGCAGTCAAAACCTTGAATTCCTAACAGGTTGCCGCGTGCCGCAATCTCGGCCGTGCCAGATCCAACGCCAAGCTCTCGTAATCGCGGGCCATCTGTTCGTGCATCTGCCTAATTTCGCGATCAAGGGCTTTGCTAGCCAATTTTCGAGCAACTTCGGCGCGCGCGGCATAATACAGAGGATCGTTGGGAATGGTCATTAACGCCTCCGAATTCAGCATATTGAATAACTTCAGTTCGCCGCACCATTCCAACACATGGGCGCGATACCAAGAACGATGAAATCGCCAGAAAGTTTCCCGCGCTCGTTGTTCAATGGTGAATATTTGGCGGCCGCGGGGACCAGTCGAATACGGCGCGACGCTAATTATCGACCTGACGCAGGATCAGTTCGACCAAGGCATTGCACGCCTTGTCGTTCTCGATGGGCAACGTGGCTCGTGGTCCAGCCATCACGGTCGGCTGGGCGCATTTAATCGCAACCCTATACTCGGCTGAAGATCGCGGCGGGACATTTGAATGCCTCGCCGCTGAGCCCATTTCGACATCAACACATTGGTCCAAAGCAGGCAACTGCTTCGCCACGTTGTTTCCTTGCGAATGCCGAATAGGTCTCTTTTCGGACGGCTCGATCTCGTACCTTGTCGGGATCCAGGGTCGCCGAAATTGGCGACTGGGTCGTGATAAGCCCGTTTGGCGAACCCTTACGTACGCGTTTCTGACCAAGAACCTATGGTCGTCGATAAGCTTCAAATTATGATTACGAAATGCCTCAAATTATTGCTTCGCCTTTCTTCAGCGACCTTTTTAGCCCTTGCTAACTTTAGAGCATATCAATCAACAGTTTGACGTTCAGCCCAATAATGAGCGCCGAGATCCCCCAAGCGACGATCTTCAACCACGTCGCGTTCACAAACGGTCCCATCATTGCGCGATCGCTGGTAAACCGCACTAGAGGCACCACTGCAAACGGCAGTTGAAGGCTGAGTACAACTTGGCTCAAGATCAGCAGCTTCGTCGTACCCTGTGCGCCGTAAAGCGCCGCGACCATGACAGCAGGAATGATGGCAAGCGAGCGCGTCACCATTCGCCGGGCCCAGTCGGGCAGGCGCAGATTGACGAACCCCTCCATGATCACCTGTCCGGCAAGCGTCGCGGTAATCGTCGAATTCTGGCCCGAGGCTAGCAGCGCGATAGCAAACAACACGCTCGCGGTTCCAGCTCCCAACATGGGGCTTAATAGTTGATAAGCCTGACCGATGTCACCGACGTCGGTACGTCCGGTCGTATGAAATGCGGCCGCAGCGAGAACGAGGATTGCCCCGTTGATGAACAATGCCAACGATAGCGCAACAGTGCTGTCGATTGTGGCAAATTTAACGGCATCGCGCTTGCCCGATTCGCTTCGTTCAAAGCGGCGCGTCTGGACGATCGAGGAATGCAGATAGAGATTATGCGGCATGACAGTCGCGCCGATGATGCCAATCGCGATGAACAGCATCGCTGGGTTCGCAATGACCTCCTTCTTGGGAAGCAGACCCCCGGCGATGGCAACAATGCTCGGCTGGGCGAAAGCAAGCTCTGCGACGAAACAGACGGCGATGACGACGATAAGCGCGACGACAAATGCTTCGAGTCGCCGGAAGCCGCGCCGCTGGAGAAGCAGGATGACCATGACATCGAGCGCAGTCAGACAGACACCCCAAATAATCGGAATGCCGAATAGCAATTGAAGCGCGATGGCGGTCCCTATTACTTCGGCGAGATCGCACGCGACGATGGCCACCTCGCATGCCAGCCAAAGCATCACGCGTGTTCTGGGGCCATAGCGTTCGCGGCATGCCTGCGCGAGGTCGAGACCTGTAACGATTCCCAGTTTTGCGGAGAGCGATTGCAGGACCATCGCCATCAAATTGGATATGAATACGACGCTCAGCAGCGTGTAGCCGAACTGTGACCCACCCGCGATGTCGGTGGCCCAGTTGCCGGGGTCCATATAGCCGACTGCCACCATATAGCCGGGTCCCGCGAAGGCACCCATTTTGCGCCAGAATTTGCCGTCGCCATTGGGCACTGCAATGCTGCGGTAGACTTCGGGAAGAGTGACCGAGCGAACCGGAATGTCAAATGCGTCCATCGATGCGGATACGGGTGAAAAAGGCGGACTCATTGCGCACTTCCCTGAAGGCTGGGCCAATGCGGCCCCGGAGTAGGTAAAATTCGAGCGAGCAAAGGTAGTGCCTGACGCGAAGAACGGGCGACCGCAGATTTGCGATCGCCCGCTTCGGTCAGTTGGCGGCGCTCGTCGTAATGTTGCCGTTCACCCCTGCCGGGAAGAATCCACCGCGTGAGACCGCAAGCTTGTTCAGGAACACAATGTTGAGCACCTGTCCTGTCGTCCGGCTGTAGGCCAAGGCGTTATTGTCGGTCGGGACGATGTTGGAGACCGAGGCATCAGCACCCAATATGCCCTGATCGTCGTCGCTGGGCCCGTCGAGACTGTCGCGGGCGTCCGAGATCTTGACAGTGGCGGTCGCGAGGCTCGGGGTTGCAATGCCCTTACTGTACAGCACTGTCCGGACCAGTCCGGCATGATAGGCTTCTGCGGCGAGAATTCCTGCTGCGGCGTCGAGGTACGTCTTGCTGCTGATGAGCGGTGCCGCACCCTTATAGGCAGTCACTCCGACATCTTCGAAGATAAAGGCGCCCAAAAGAAAGTTCTCGTCACTCGCATAGGGATCGAAGGCAACATTGGACCCGACAAGACCGGCTGCACGGGCTGCGTTGGAAAAGGCGCCATTTGGATCGGTGCCGACGTCAATTGCTGGCTGTGCGACGGCCGAGCTGCCGAGTGCCTTTCGAAGGAACGCAACATGCGCCACTTCGTCCTGCGCGATTTCCTTGGCGTATTGCGCGACTACGGGGTCGGTAAAGTTTACCTTGCGCCCGCCTGTCACTGTACCCTGTGTGCCGGTTCCCGTCAGCTGATTAGCAGCCAGACCGGTGCCGAACACTGCATAGGAATAGAACTGCGCTTCGAGATACTCAAGATTAAGGGCAAAATTCAGGATATCTGCGTCCGTGACGGCAGTTGTCGTCGGACCGGGATAATCGGGAGCTTGATAGCTGCCTCCGCCATCGAAGCAGCCAGCCAACATGGTGGTTGCTGCGACGGCGGCAACGGCTGTGCCGCTTGTTTTGAAAAATTCCCGGCGGTCATCGCGGCGTTTTGCGCGCGATTCTAGCAGGTCGATCATCGTGTTTTCGGTTGTCATGGTATTCGCCTCCTGTGTGGGCGATAAAAGGAAAAGCGGTTGCTTAGTTTGCAGCGCTCATGTTGATCGAGCCGTTCACCCCATTCGGGAAGAAACCGCCTTTGTTGATCGCGAGTTTGTTCAGATAGACGATGTTGAGCACCTGGCCTGTCGTCCGGCTGAATGCGAGGCCATCGCTGTCGAGTGGCACAATGTTTGATGTCGTGCTGTCGCCCGTAATGCCCTGATCTTCGGTCGCTGGCCCATCCAGGCTGTCACGCGCTCTCGAGATCGCGTCAGCAGATGTACGAAGCGACGGCGTGGCGATGCCCTTTCCATAGAGGACGGTACGCACAAGGCTAGCGTGGTAGGCCTCCACGGCAAGCAAGCCTGCTGCCGCTTCGAGGTAAGTCTTGTTCGAGATCAATGTGGCTGCGCCCTTGTAGGCCGTCACACCTACGTCTTCGAATATGAAAGCGCCGAGCAGGAAATTCTCGTCGCTCGCATAGGGATCGAAGGCGACACCGGGGCCGACAAGTCCTGCAGCACGAGCAGCGCTGGAGAAGGCGCCGTTGGGGTCACTTCCGCCGACATCGATCGAGGGCGAGGCAACGGCGGCTGAGCCAAGCGCTGAGCGAAGGAACGCAACGTGCGCAACTTCGTCTTGCGCAATTTCCTTGGCGTAAGCAGCAACCAAACGGTCCGTGAAATTGACCTTTCGACCGCCAATGACGGTGCCTTGCGTGCCGGTTCCCGTCAGCTGGCTGTTCGGTAATCCGAGACCGGTAGCGGCATACGAATAAAATTGCGCCTCGAGGTATTCAAGGTTCAGCGCAAAGTTGAGAATGTCAGGATCGCTGACGGTAACTGCCTGCGCATTGACGGCGGTTCCTGAAAAGAAAGCGGCGCCAGCAGTGAGAGCTGCGGCGCCCCCTGTTATATTTCGAAAAAAGTCTCTGCGCTCCCCGCGCCTTTTAACACGCGCGTCTAAAACTTCGATCGTCATGGTAGGGTCGGTCATACGAGCACTCCTGCTGCATTTTCCCCAACCCCAAACAAATACGAAATGAAAAGCATTCGGTTTCGTGAATGCGAAAATAAATATGTAAATGTTATTATTGTACCGAAACAATACGCGTAACTGCATGTGGTAGTGCAAGCAGTATTCAGTGTGCTCCGTGCTTGAGCGCGTTCTAGAATGTGCACGTTGGCGGTAGTTAGAGATTGTCTGTGTTCGGGTTGTTGATAACGGCTCCATCAGCAAATCACCAACAGTGTGCATTAGCGAGATGTACCGCGTAAAACCGCAAACGCCGGCGTTTGGAGGTGTAAACCTAAGGCGACTTGTGAAGCTTAGCATGGCCATGCGGGCTTCGATGAAATCACGTTGGAAACAGTGACCAAAGTTGGCGTTGCATCGAGCGCAAAACAACAGCAATCGGCTTATACCATGGCACACCCTTACGAAACGAGATCGAAGCTCGGGGAGACCTTGAGGCAGCAACGCGGGGTGGCTACCAAGGCGCTTGCCACGGCGTTTGGATCGGATCGAATCGATGCAGAAATGTCCGCTCGAGTGATCGTCGCAACAGCCTGAAACTGGAGGCGCTCGGTCTCACCTGACGTCAGCTCAGGCGCCACAGCACAACGCGCTATCCCGCATCCGAGAAGGTCGAGATCATCAGGATCGTCGAGCAATCATCGCAGTCACCGCGCGAGGTGGCGGTTCGCTTCACTGACGAGCGGGGTTACTTCGTATCCGAGGCAACGGTTTACCGTCTGTTGAAGGCGCATGATCTGATCACCAGCCCGGCCTTCATCGTCATCAAGGCGGCATCCGAGTTTACCGACAAGACGACACGACCAAACGAGATGGGGCAGACCGATTTTACCTTCTTCAAGATCATCGGCTCGGGCTGGATGTACCTGTCGGCGATCCTCGATGATTACTCGCGCTACATCATCGCCTGGAAGTTGTGCTCCACGATGCGGGCCGAGGACGTCACCGACACGCTGGGACTGGCGCTGATCGCGTCAGGGGCGTGACCAAGCCTACGTCCAGCACAAGTCGCGACTGCTCAGCG
>JANXSN010000041.1 GCA_025352685.1 Sphingomonadales bacterium | reverse complement strand
TGGCGAGCAGTCGACCACGAGGGCGAAGTACTTGAGAGCTTCGTCAACAAAAACCCGGGACAAGGCTGCTGCTCTGACATTTATGAAGAAGGCGCTGAAGCGCCACGGATCGCCCGAAGCGATCACAACTGATGGGCTACGGTCATACGGTGCAGCAATGAACGAGCTGGGCAATGCACACAAACAGGAGATCGGCCGCTGGGCCAACAACAAGATGGAAAACAGCCACCTGCCGTTCCGACGAAGCGAGAGAGCGACGCTCCGATTCCGACAGATGAAGTCGCTACAAAAGTTCGCCTCGGTCCATGCCAACGTCGACAACCATTTCAACTTGGAACGCCATCTCGTCGACCGGAAAATATTCAAGGAGCGCCGCACAGCAGCGCTAGCCAACTGGCGTCAAATCGCCGCCCGAGCCGAGAGCATCAAAGACGGAGCTCCATCGTGGAGAGACGGGTTCGCACAACATTGACAGCACCCGAGACCGGCATTGGCTGCGCTCGAGGCGGCGGTAGCGGCTGACGGCGTGTCGGTACAAATCTTGACGGACACATGGAGGCGCGACGCGATCCTCGATCTGATCGTCGTGAGCAATGATGCCCAGATGGACGGTCCAGCATTCGTCTCCGAGCTGAAGCACCGAATTCGTTTCAACGCGCCGGTCGCCCTCACGCACGGCGACGGCCTCTCTCCGCGCTGCTCACGAAGCCCCGCGCTCCCATCGTGGGTCGGCGACTGCTTCTTCGGCATGGTTCTGGGGAAGACTGATGAGAATACCAAATACGCCGCCCAGATCCGGTCGTCGCCAGCCATTGCAGTGTTTACCGGTGACAAGGCCCATCCCGATCACTGGATGCGCGTCGGGCGAAGTTTCGAGCGCTTTGCGTTGCTAGCGACCGCACTCAATATTCGTTTGGCGATGATCAATCAGGCAGTCGAGGTCTCGGCTGTGCGGACCGAACTGGCGACACTGCTCGGTATCAAGGGCCAGCGACCCGACCTCGTGGTCCGCTTCGGTAGCGCTTCCCCGATGCCGATGTCGCTACGCCGCCCGACCCATGCGGTCGCCCGGCCATTAATGGCGTGACGCGACACAATCTGCAGTAGAGGGTCCTCGCGATACGCCCGCCCGCGCTTGGCGGATGGCTGATTTGTCAACTGAATGCCTACCCTCTCGCGGCAAAAAGCAGCCGACCAGACCCCAGCCGATCGAGCACATGATCGAGGCTGGCGGACGACACTGCAAAGCATCCCTCGCTCCGGCCGAGCATGCCGGTCAGCGCCGCAATCTCAGGCGACACATACCATGCGGCATGCACCACGATTGCGCGGCTTTCCGCATTGCAGTTTTCGGGGTCGAGACCAGAAAGTCGCATCGAACGCCCGTGATGCCCGCGATATTCGCCGGCAGTGACGAATGATCCTGCCGATGACGCGAACGAACCGGGTTCGTTCGAGAAGCGGCGCGTCCAGCCCGTATGGGCCGGGTCCGATCCGCGCCCGTGTGCCACCAGATGCGCCTGCGCAGTGCCTGTTGCCACATCGACGACGAACAGCCGTGGCGCCGACGACTGGCGAGAGAAATCAACGATGCCGATCCGGTCGGTGTGGGCCAAGCGTGCCCGATGCCGCGTAAATGCGGTCATCGCCTGTGACAATATGTGAGTAGGAAGTGCGGGTGCTGGTGCACCTGAAAGCGCCTGTGCAACAGCTGGCCCGCTCGCCGAAAGAGCAGCTGCCGTAACGCCTAACTTAATGAAATCTCGACGGGAATGAATCATAATTTCAAGGTAGGGACCAAGGATTAGCAAATCTAATAGGAGTTGCTCCGACTGCCCCGTTTCGCGTTCGTGCTGGCGCATGAAGTGGAACTTTTCGGCCACGCGGCAACATGAGTAGTTTCCGATCCCTGCAATGCCTCCCACTTTCTGCGACCTGTGCTTCAAAATGCCGGTCAAGAATTTGAGGATTTCACATGCACGACGACTGGAGCCGAGAGCTCACGACCCATACGGGCTTCCAGTTCAACGTACGCCCTGCCAAGGCGTCGGATGAAGCGGCCCTTGGCGCCTTCTTCTCGCATGTCTCCGTCGAGGATCTGCGATTCCGCTTTCTAACCGGTCTCAAGACGGTCGGGCACGACCGTCTGGTTGCCATGACCGACATCGACCACCGGAAAACCGAGAATTTTCTTGCGTTCGTCGACGGCGAGGCGGAAATCATCGCCACAGCCATGCTGGCGTGCGACGACGCCATGGAGATCGGCGAAGTCGCGATTGCGATCCGATCGGACTACAAGGGAAAGGGAATCAGCTGGGACCTGCTGGCTCATATTGCTGCGTATGCGAAGGCAAAAGGGCTGACGACAATCCAATCGATCGAGTCGCGCGACAACCACGCTGCGATCGACATGGAGCGGCAGATGGGGTTCGTCGCAAGCCCATATCCCGACGATCCGGTGCTCGTGCTCGTACAGCGGCACTTGAAGTAAGCTGATGACCCGGTCGCACGCGCTTGCCGCAACAGCTCTTTTCTTGGTAGCTGTTGCCAGTCCAACTTGGTCCCAGTCGCCGCCGCCACAGCTCGACGGGGCGATCGAGGAGTTGAAAGCGGGCTCGTATCTATGGGCTCCAAGGATTGCGCCGCAGGGACCGGTAACTGTCATCGTCAGCCTTGCCACCCAGAGAGCCTATGCCTATCGCAACGGCGTTCCGATCGGCGTCTCGACGGTTTCGACGGGCGCGCCAGGCCACGAAACACCGACAGGTATCTTCGTGATCCTGCAAAAGGCAGTCGTCCACAAATCGAACAAATACAGCGCTGCGCCGATGCCGTTCATGCAGCGGCTTACCTGGGACGGTATCGCGATGCACGCCGGGAAGCTGCCCGGCTATCCAGCATCGCACGGTTGTATCCGCCTTCCCGCCGCGTTCGCCAAACTGTTGTTCGGTATCACGAGGCTCGGGCTCACTGTAGTCATCACCGACAATCCCCTTGCGCCCGAAATCGTGTCGTCGCCAGGGCTTCTCGACGCTGCGGCAAGCGATGGCCATGTTGTCGGCCAGTCATATCGCTGGCAGCCCGCAAAAGCCCCCAAGGGTCCGGTGACGGTTGTCGTGAGCGGGCGGGACCGCCGCATTGTCGTCCTGCGAAATGGAGTTGAGATCGGATCGGGTGGCATAATCATCGATGGGCCGGTCACGCAGACCGAGGCGTTCACGCTGAACAGTGTCGACGCTGAGGGCGCCCACTGGCTGCGCTTGCCGCTGCCGGGGCAAACGGTCAGCGCGGGCGCGCAAATGACAGCCGCCGAACGCGCAAGAGGACATCTCCCGGACGGATTGCGCGCCGCGATATTGGGTGTGCTTACACCGGGAACGACGCTGCTGGTGACGCGCGATTCGATCAGGAGTGCGGGCACCGGCACCCGACTAACCGTCATCACAGCCGACGAAAAATGAGCAAGCCGCGGGTCGCGTTGCTTGCAGTCGTTTAGCTGGCCTCGGCGCCCTTTACGCGCGGACGACATTGAGTTTGAACAGCTTTATTGCGGATATCGGGCCACGATGGGTCGCACAGCATGCCCGATAAATTCTGTGTAGTCCGCTTTTCTTAGCTGGCGGCACGCTGCTCTCCTTCCGCACCGTGTTCAGCTCAGCACAAAAAATCATCGATCTTCCGCGTGAGCGCAGGGTCGTGTCCCTCGCGAAGTTACACCACGCAATGGGACACGACCCTAAACGTATCGCACGCATCCAAGAAAAATCCACGCAGTCACCCAAATGTCATGTTGGCTTTCTACATGCACAGGCGTGGGACCCCGGGGGTGCATGCGCCGTGCGAAAGCACGACTTGGGTTGCTCACTTTTCGTGAGAAAAGCTTAACGCCGGGGGAATCTTTGTGAAAATCCGATATCTAATATCGTGCGCATCTGTTGCCATCGCGTGCGGACAAAGTGGGGCGCTCGCAGCTAACGGCACAGCTGGGTCGACTACTCTGGCTGCCGACGACGACGCACAATCTACTGTTGTAAACGACATCGTTGTGACCGCCCAGCGGCGCTCGGAAAAGCTGCAGGATGTGCCATCGACCATCCAGGCCTTCACAGGTGAAACGCTTGACAAGCTGAACGTCCGCAACCTCGACGATTTTGCGAAATACGTCCCCAACCTCACGTTAAGCACGAACGGTCCCGGCCAGGGCGCAGTTTTCATCCGAGGTCTCGCTGCCGGGTTCGCAGGCAATCAGTCGAGCGCGACAATTGGCACGTTTCCCAACGTGGCGATCTATCTGGATGACCAAGCCCTCCAATTCCCCGGCCGCAACGTCGACATTTATCCAGCTGATCTTGCTCGAATCGAAGTCCTCGAGGGTCCGCAGGGTACGCTTTTTGGCGGGGGCGCGGAAGCTGGCGCGGTTCGTTACATCACCAACAAGCCCAACCTCACTCGTTTTGAGGGCAGTGCGGACGCCAGCTACGGCTTCACGACCGGGGGTGCAGCAAATAACTCGGTTTCCGCAACGCTGAACGTCCCGGTCGTCCAGGATCGTTTTGCCGTTCGGCTCACGGTTTATAACGACCGTCGTGGCGGTTACATTGAAAACGTGCAGAGCAACTTCACGCGGTCGAATTCGGACCCTGCCAACTTTTATTTTGGCATCCGGCCAAACGCGCAAAATATCTGTCCGAACGGTCTGCCTGCATCGGGCACAAACGCATGCGCACCGGCTGCGCCGGTTCAGAACAACATCACGGTCGCGGGCAAAGACAGCAACCCGGCAACCTATACCGGAGCACGGCTTTCGGCGGCCTTGAAAATCAATGACGATTGGGATGTTCTAATCTCTGAGAGCTTGCAGGAGCTCAACTCGCAAGGCGTCAATTTCCAGTTCCCGATTGGTTCGGATTTCCAGACGCTCAAAAAACTGCAGACGACGTTCTTCAACCCGACGTCCGACAAAGACAAGTACAGCAACACGGCATTGACGATAAACGGAAAAGTTGGGCCCTTGAGTGTTATATATACCGGCGCCTACCTTGACCGACGCATTTTCCAGCAGCAGGATTACAGCAACTATTCGCGGACGGGTGGCGGCACTTACTATGAATGCGCCGGGGCCACCGTTGCGGCAAATGGCGGCTTCGGCAATCCCGGCCAGCCAACAACGTGCTATTCGGCGCTCGGCTATTGGCAGGACACCGTACGCAACAAAGAGATCACGAACGAATTCCGGATCAGCACGCCCGATACGTGGCGCTTGCGTGCGATCGGGGGCGTTTTCATCGAAGATTTCAAGATCTACGACAATCAGAATTTCAATTATAAGTCGATCCCATCGTGCGATCCAGTGCGGCTGGCTGCGTCGCTCGCTGGCGGTCCGGTCTGCATCGCAAATGTCGGCCCGTTACCCAATCTAGCTCCCAATGACCCCACGACACGAAGCGATGCCACCGCCTTTGGTGAAGACGTCGTTCGTGGATACAAGCAGTTCGCAGTATTCGGGTCAGTCGATTTCGATATTATTCCAAAGGTCCTGACAGTTACCGGAGGCACACGCTATTTTCGGTATAGCGGGTTCGAACAGGGCACGTTGTACTTTACGACTGGTGGGTGTGCGAACATCGCAAACGGACTTTGCCCCAGTGCCGCATCACAGACAGCGATCAACCAAAATCGGGTCGACTCAGGCTTTAGAAGTCGGGCGAACATCACCTGGCACGTCAATCCGCGCACGATTGCCTATTTTACCTTCTCGCAAGGTTATCGTCCCGGTGGCTTTAATCGCACAACCCAACAGGTCGCGCCGCTGCCTGTTACTGCCAATGGCGTCGTCACAAAGGGGCCGCCGCAATATCAGCGCGAAATCAGTTTCGGCCCTGATACGCTGAACAGTTTTGAAGCCGGGATCAAGACGCAGCTTTTCGATCGCAAACTACAGCTGAACGTCTCGGCATATATACAGGACTGGAAGAATGTTCAGCTCGGCTTGTTCTACCCGCCGATCCTGGGCAACTCGGCGTTCAACGTAAACGGCCCCGATTTCCGGGTCAAAGGCGTCGAAGTCCAGTTCGTTGCCCGCCCCATCCGCGGACTGACGATCGAGGGTTCGGGCGCGTATAACGAAAGCGCGCAAACGACCTCTCCCACGGGCTTCATTAGCAATATTCCTGCCAGTGCGACTTTTGGCAAACCAATCACCACCGTCTTCGTCAACGGCCAAGGCGCGGTGCCGTTTGGAAATCCGTTTGGCGCCCTTGGCGGGTCGCTGGCACTATCGCCTTATTTTCACGGGAGCGGGCGAGTGCGCTACGACTGGGAAATGGCCGAGTACAAACCGTTCGTCCAGGTCGGGGTCAATTTCACTGGGTTTCAATACAATGTACTTGCCGGAGCTCCTTCGGGCGATGGCGTCCTTATCCCTCGAACAACGATCTTGCGCTATCGCATACCGAGTTATGCGACTGTCGACGCGTCGATTGGTGTCACCCATGATCGCTGGCATGCGGAAATATTCGGAACCAACCTGACAAATGTTAACTCAAGCACCTTCACCTCGTCGGGACAATTTATCCGCGCTGAAGCGCCGGTGCGCCCACGGGTATACGGCCTCAAGGTTGGTATGACGTTCTGACAACTGGTAGCCGGGCAATCGCGACGATAGAGGACCAGTCCAGTCCTCTATCGATCGTGCCACGATGACAAACCCAAAAAAGCCGTCAGCGGAGCCGTCATCCGTCGAACGCGACCTGACACGGCTACGCACTCTCCAACGCGCCGGGCGGCACGCTGACGCGATCGGGCCAGCGCTGAAACTCTCCGAGCGGTTTCCCGAAAATCGCGATGTCTTGATTATCGCAGCGCACAGTCAGCGCCACCTTGGACGGATCGATGACGCGCTCGTCACACTCGCTCGACTTGACGATCACCACCCCGGCTACAGTCTGCTGCATGAAGAGCGCGGGCTGTGTCACGTGGCACGCAAACATGCGCCTGAGGCTATCGAGTCGTTACTCCGTGCGGTCAATATCAACCCGGCACTGCCAATGAGCTGGCGCATCCTGCACGGCATTTACCGCATGACCGGCGACCTCAAAAATGCGGCAAACGCCGCGACGCATGTCGAAGCGCTTAAGGCGCTTCCTCATGAAATCGTCGCAGCGACAGGACTGTTCGCCGACGGGGAACTTGCAGCCGCTGAAACGGTGACGCGCAACTTTCTCGTGCAGCATGGCGATCAACCCGAAGCAATGCGCCTTCTGGCAAAAATCGGCGTTGCTCGTGATGTGCTCGACGACGCAGAGGTGTTATTTGCTGCAACGCTCGAACTAGCACCGGAGCATCGGCGAGCGCGTTATGAATATGCGGACTGCTTGCTTCGGCGTCACAAATACGTCGCTGCGCGCGACGAAGTCGATCGCCTTCTCGTGATTGATCCAGACAGCGTCGACTATCGAGCCTTACGCGCTACCGCAGCCGTTGGACTTGGTGATCACGCGACAGCGATAACGATGTATCGTGATATGCTGAAGCTCGTACCCGGCGCGAGCGAGATCCATCTCTGGCTTGGCCATGCCTTGAAAACGGTGGGGGAGCTCTCAGACGCGATTGCAGCTTATCGCGCGGCCGCCGTAGCTCGTCCCGATTTCGGCGACGCCTATTGGAGCCTCGCCAATCTCAAAACCTACCGCTTCACCGCGCCAGAAATCGAGCAGATGCGTTTGGCCGAGCAAGCACCGAAGACTACGCCGGTCGATCGCTATCACCTATGTTTCGCGCTCGGGAAGGCGAACGAGGATTGCGCGCATTTTACTCAATCCTGGATGTATTACGAGCGCGGCAACGCGCTGAAACGCGCCGATAGCGACTATCAGGCAGACGTCCTTGAACTGAACACAATGCTGCAGATCGAGACCTGCACGCCGTCCTTTTTTACCCGCCGCAAGGAGTGGGGAGATCTGCGCCCTGATCCTATTTTTATCGTTGGGCTTCCGAGGTCCGGGTCGACGCTGATCGAGCAAGTACTCGCATCGCATTCACAAGTTGAGGGTACTCAGGAGCTGCCTGACATTCAGGCGATCGTTCACGAACTTCAAGGCCGCGAGATGAACTTGGAAGCGCCGTGCTATCCGGGCATCCTCACCGAGTTAGGGCGCGACGACTTTGCTGCATATGGCGAACGCTATCTTGCCGACACGCGTGTCTATCGTACCGATCGCCGCTTTTTTATCGACAAGATGCCGAACAATTTTCGCCACATCGGGTTCATCCACGCGATTTTACCCAACGCGAAAATTATCGACGCGCGGCGCGAGCCGATGGCATGCTGCTTCAGCAACCTCAAACAGCTCTTTTCACAGGGGCAGGAGTTTACATACAGCGTCGATGACATCGCGCGCTATTACCGGACCTATGTAACTTTGATGGAGCATTGGGATGTAGCGCTACCCGGGCGGGTTCTGAGAGTTCAGCATGACGATGTGATCAACGACATCGAGGGTAGTGTCCGCAGAATTCTCGCGCACTGCGGGCTCAGTTTTGAACCAGGCTGCGTTTCGTTTCACGAAAACAAACGCAGCGTTCGAACGCCGAGCGCCGAGCAAGTCCGCCGACCGATCTCTCGCGACGGCGTCGATCAATGGCGAAACTATGAGCCGTGGCTCGACGATCTGAAGGCAGCATTGACGAACCTTTCGGTTATCTAGCTCAGGCGTAGCCTCAACGTCATGACCGCTGAGCCAAAAGATTGACTTTTTTGGGCATTGTCAGGCCAATGTGACACCCGGGCGCCCGGCAAAGCTAGCGAACGCGAATGAGCCGCAAATCGAGGGCCAAGCCCGCCAGTCCGTTCCGGTGTTTCAACTCATCGCCTGAGGTGATCCGCCTGGTGGTGCTGATGTACGTCTGGTTCCCTTGTCGCTGCGCAACGTTGAGGACCTGCTGTTCGAGCGCGGGATCGATGTTTGCTACGAGACAGTGC
>JANXSN010000081.1 GCA_025352685.1 Sphingomonadales bacterium | reverse complement strand
TCTCTCCAGCCACAAGAGCGAACGAGCCAAGGAAATCCTCAAGGAACGCGGCGCCTGGTTCCTCTTTCTTCCCCCGTACAGCCCCGATCTCAACCCGATTGAAATGGCCTTCTCAAAACTCAAAGCCCACCTCAGGCGTATCGGAGCAAGGACCATCGACGACCTCTGGAAAGCCGTCGGTAGCATCTGCGACCTCTACTCTCCCGAAGAATGCCAAAACTACTTCACAGCGGCAGGCTATGGGTCCAATTAAACGCTCGATGCTCTAGCTCTACCCTCCAAAACACTTCAACTGGCGGTATGATCACAATCGGGGACTAGCTTAGCAAAGCCGCCGAACTGTCCAAACGAACGGGACCACCTTACTAGTGCTTACGGGTTGTCTGCTCGTAGCGAGGGGCGATGCGTCGCAGTAAAAAGAGGGTCACGCGGCATGAAAGGCGGACCCTGCCCGCAGTCCGTTAAGTCCAGATTTTGCCATCATCGTCGGTCCTTAAGATCGCGATTCCGTCGCGGTGAAGCTTCGGAATCCGCTAGCAAAACCGATTTTTCCTGAAGGTCTGACCTTAGCCCGCTACTTATTGAATCGGCTACAAGAACAAAGCGATCGCGTTGTGTCGATTTGCTGGGCGTCATTCCTTTAGATTTTGGCGGATCCGCAATGGACGTCGATTCTGATGTAATGTCCGCCAGCTGAGGAAGGGGCGAATCAGGCTCGGACGCGACCCGCTGATCGTGCTCCATGCCGGAATAGCGCTGCGTGAACGAGTTATGCGTCCCCCAGCCGCCGCTCCAGCGATAAAATATGTGCGCTCCCACAGTAGCTACTTTTGTCACGCTGTCTGCCCAATAAGGCAAAACCCAATCTGCGTGGTAATGCGTTGCCATTCCTACGGGCGGATAAACCGCCCCATTTAAGGCCTCGACTGCTATTCGTCGTGATCGCATCCAAACGCCCGTCTGAGGTTTGCGGTTCAGTGACCCATCGCACATGAAAGTAAACTGACACCCCGTAGCCCGACTGCTACCCTGATTGACAACGTCGCATATCGAATTTGGAAACGCTGGATGTCGAACCCGATTAAGGACCACCTGCGCGACCGCTCGTTTGCCGTCGTCGGGTTCCGACGCTGCCTCATAATATATGGCGCGAGTTAAGCATTCCGCCGCGACGGCATATGCTTCACTGCTCACCGGTACGACGAATGGCCGCGCTTGGGGGCCAACCGCTTCCAAAGGAATAGCAGCATTGAGCGATTTTGCGTCAAGATCAGAAATAATTCGACGTTGCATAACGTCGAAAACGGGTGGAGGTGGCTGATAGAGAGAAGCCCGCATCAGCTTTGGCTGAGGACGCGCATGAGAACTATTGAAAGCTACGGCGGCGACGCCAACCAGGATCAAGGTACAAGCAACTGCTGATAATTGGTAAACTACCGACCATGTGATTCGTATCGAAACCATATCGGTCGGCTAGCACGAAATCGCGATGCCGGTCGCGAGTATCTATGTAAAAAATTTTAGCCATGTCCCAATATGCTGCACGTGCTACCTTTTGTGTAGAGTGTTGCGTGACAATCAGGATAGGAGTCGCATTGCCTCATTAGAATTGCTCTCGAACGTTGAGGTGTTGCCTCATCTAAAATGCTCCCGGGCGATGGTTGCCTGGAAGCAGGCCGATGAGGAAAATGAGCATGGCGACGCGGGCGGAGCTGGTTCAGGCGGCGGTTGGTCGATACGTGGCAGGGAACCGACAGGAAAAGCATCTGATCCTGAACGAGTTCGTGGCGTTGACGGGCTTTCACCGCAAGCATGCGATGCGGCTATTGCGGGTGGACGGCAGCAAGGCGAAGAATGGATCTCGGCCTGAGCGTCGCCTTTACAACGAGGCGGTCCGCACGGCCTTGATTGTGATGTGGGAAGCCTCCGACCGGATCTGTGGCAAACGGCTGCAACCACTGCTGGTGCCGATGATCGAAGCGATGGAGCGGCACGGCCATGTGCAGCTTGAGGACGCGGTGCGCACGCGACTTGTGTCGATGAGTGCTGCAACGATCGACCGTGCTCTGCGGGAAGCAAAGGCTGGCGCGGGCCAGGCGCGTCGACGCCGTCCGGCAAACGGGATCCGCAGCACCGTGCCGGTTCGAACATTTTTGGACTGGGGAGATCCGGCGCCCGGGTTCTGCGAGGCCGATCTGGTCTGGCACAGCGGTCCAACGGCCAAAGGCAGTTTTGTCCAGACGCTGGTAGTGACGGATATCGCGACCGGATGGACAGAATGTGCCCCGTTGCTGATGCGCGACCAGTCGCTGGTCATCATGATGTTGGCGCAGATCCGCAAGCTGTTGCCGTTTGCATTGCTCGGCTTTGACACAGACAACGACAGCGTCTTCATCAATGCGACGGTGCGGGATTACTGTGCAACGCAGAACATCAGCTTCTCGCGATGCCGACCTTACCGCAAGAACGACCAGGCGTGGGTTGAGCAGAAAAACGGATCGATCGTTCGACGCATCGTCGGATATCGGCGGCTTGAAGGGTTGGTGGCAGCAACAGCGCTGGCGGAGCTCTATGCGACGGTTCGGTTGTTCGTGAACTTCTTCCAGCCTTCGTTCAAGCTGGCGGAGAAACATCGTGATGGCGCACGGGTCCACAAACGCTACCACAAGCCCGCAACGCCCTATCAGCGGTTGCTGACGGACCCGCGCACCGCCGATGACGTTCGCGAAACGGTGAAGTCGGTGTACGCTACGCTCGATCCGGTGCGCCTGCTGCGCGATATGCGAGCTGGCCAGCAGCGCCTTGTCGAGATCGCCGACGCGCCAGGAGGTCCGGCCGAGGCAGGAGACGTGCCCGCTCTTGATATGTTCCTCACGGGCCTGCGAACAGCGTGGCAAAACGGCGAGGTAAGGCCGACTGCACGATCAAAGCCCAAGACAAAACGAGGACGGCGGCGCCCTGACCCGTTGTTGGCGGTGACGCCAAAACTGGAAAGCCTGGTTCAAGGCGGAACCGTGGCGAACGGCAAGCGAGCTTCTTGCGCGGCTCCAGGACGAGCAGGGCAATGCATATCCGAGCCTGTTGCTTCGCACGCTGCAGCGTCGGATGAAACTATGGCGCGCCAGGCAAGTCCACGAAATGATCTTTGGGTCCAAAGCGCTTCACCAGAATGAGGCGGTCACGACTTAAGCAGGCCAATAATGAGATCGCTGATACAGCGGGCTGCTCCGCTTCGCGCAGCGCGGAGCTACGCTCCGCAGCCGTAA
>JANXSN010000023.1 GCA_025352685.1 Sphingomonadales bacterium | reverse complement strand
AGAGGTGGCTCGGCAAATCTGGACAGTGCGTTAAGTGGAGTTTCTGCCTGAAGGTGGCCAGGATGGCTGTCGAACAGGAGAGATGATGACGAAGCGAACGCGCCGGAACCACAGTCCGGCATTCAAGGCGAAGGTGGCTTTGGCTGCCGTGAAGGGCGAGAAGACGCTGGCCGAGTTGGCGCAGCAGTTCGACGTTCACCCGAACCAGATCACGACCTGGCGCTCGCAGCTTCTGGAAGGCGCCGCCGGTGTTTTCGGATCGGACGTGCGAACTGGACCTGCGGAGCCGACGATCGACGTAAAGTCGCTTCACGCCAAGATCGGCGAGTTGACGTTGGTGAATGATTTTTTGTCCGGGGCGCTCGGCAAGGCCGGGCTGTTGCCGAGCGCAAAACGATGATCGACCGTGTCCACGCGCTGCCGATTGCCCGGCAGGCACGGGAGCTGGGGATCAGCCGCGGCAGTGTCTATTATATGCCAAGGCCGGTGCCGGCGTCCGATCTTGCCATCATGCGGCGGATCGACGAGCTGCATATGGACTTCCCGTTCGCGGGCGGCCGGATGTTGCGTGACCTGCTTGCCGCCGAAGGCATCAAGGTCGGCCGGCTGCACGTGTCGACGCTGATGAAGAAGATGGCGATCGAGGCGATCTACCGGCGGCCGAACACGTCGAAGCCGGAGCCCGGGCACAAGATCTATCCTTATCTGCTGCGCAAGCTGGCGGTGACGCGGCCCAACCAGGTCTGGGCCACGGACATAACCTATATCCCGATGGCGCGCGGGTTCGTCTACCTGATCGCCATCGTTGACTGGTTCAGCCGGCGGGTGCTGGCGTGGCGGTTGTCGATCACGCTGACGACGGACTTTTGCATCGAGGCTTTGGAGGAAGCGCTGGCGCGCTTCGGCAAGCCCGACATCTTCAATACCGACCAGGGCAGTCAGTTCACGAGTATCGCCTTCACCTCTGTCCTACACCGCGAGAAGGTCGCGATCAGCATGGATGGCAGGGGCGCCTGGCGGGATAATGTGATTGTCGAGCGCCTGTGGCGCTCGGTCAAATACGAGGAGGTCTATCTGCGGGCTTACGCCTCGGTCAGCGATGCTCGCTCATCGATCGGCCAGTATCTGACGTTCTACAACACCCGACGGCCGCATTCTTCACTTGACCGCAAGACACCCGATCAGGCCTACTTCAACCAGCCGCTTCTCGCAGCGGCATGAAACCGGCAGACGCTCCACTTAACAGTCGCGCGAGCCTGTTCAAACAAACCGAGCCACCTCTGACTTGGCCTCGCTGCTGATGCGCATTTTGAGGCGCAAGTAGCGGCTGCCGCAAAATTATCACATACCACGCCTATGCCCTGTCACTGGCAAAAAAGGTTTCGTATGAAAAGTTTTCGCGTACTGTTTGTTGCGCTGACGTTGCTCTCGTCGTCGAGCCCCGCTAGGGCGGCGCGAGACGGGGACGACAATATCACGCCGCCCGGCATGACCTTGACGCCGCTGGCGATCCCGGGCGCAAAAATTACGCAATTGGGAACACTCGACGGCACCGCGGCATCGCCAGCTATTACCAATCCGTCAGCAATCGCGGCAAATCCCGATGGTAGCGTACTCGCTGTCCTGACCTCGGGCTACAACGGCATGGCGCTGCCAAACGGCGAGGTCGATGCCGCGCATTCGACCGAGCGCCTTATGATGTTCCGGATCGGCTCATCGGGAGCGAAGAAGATTGCTGAAGTTCCCCTTCTTGCCACGTTCAGCGGCTTGGCATGGTCGCCCGATGGCAAACGACTTGCCGTGACGTTGGGGGTCATTGATGCGGTTGCAGTCTACCGATGGGACGGCACGTCGCTCATGGCCGATGGCGCGCCGATCGGGCTTGGCCACAAGGAAGGGCTCGGCTTGCGCGTCATGCCTGCAGCCGCCGGCGTGACGTGGGCGAGCAATGACCGGCTCCTCGTCGCCAACTTTTTCAACGATTCCGTCTCCTTGGTAGATATCGGCGCGCGCCACGTGGTCGGCGAACGCGACCTTCGCCCGGGCAAGATCGATGCTGCCCAGCGCGGCGTTCCGGGAGGGACCTATCCCTTCCGAATTGCCATGGTGTCGTCGAACCGCGCGGTCGTTTCGGTGCCGCGTGATCGCGAACTGGTCACGGTTGCACTTTATGGCGATCGCGTGCGGGTCATAGCGCGAACAAAAACAGACGCTGAACCGACAGCATTGCTGCCGCTTCCCGACGGCCGTGTGCTCGCGACAGGCGACAATGCCGACACACTGATTGCGCTCGCCGCGGACGGGCTCTCGGTCACAGAATATCCGATCCTCGCTTTTCCCGAGATAGGTACCTCGGGCCGGCCCAGGGGACTCAATCCCAACGCCTTGGCAATGGGCGCGAAGGGGCGACTGCTGGTCACCCTTGCCGGTGTCAACGCGGTAGCCTCGATCGATCTTGGACGCACGCTTGCCAGCCCGTCTGGTAGCAACGCCCATGTCGTCGGCCTTGCGCCTACGGGCTGGTATCCCGATGCCGTTGTCGCCGCCGGAGGGTATCTGGCGGTAGCCAATTTCAAGGGGTTGCCGGGCCCCAATCCGCTCGCGTGCCGTCGCGGACTTGGCACGAAAAAGGCCGATGAAGCGCCCTGTCGCGCATCAGGACAATATGTTTTGCAGCTTCAGGCTGGATCGCTACTTACCGCGCCGCTGCCTAACGATGCGACGTTTACCTCGCTGCGAGCAAGAGTCGCCCGCAATCTGGAGCTTCCGTCGGCGGCAGCCGCGCATGCCGCTGAAGCCGTAATGACCTTGATGCGGGGACGCATCAAACACGTGATCTACATCGTGAAGGAAAATCGCACTTATGATCAGGTGCTTGGCGACCTGAGGCCAGGTGACGGCGAGACCAAGTTGGCCCTGTTTCCCGGATCGATGACGCCAAACCATCATGCGCTTGCCAGGCAGTTCGTGACCTTCGATCGCTTTTTCGACGCTGGCGAGGTGTCGGCAACGGGATGGAGCTGGAGCACGCAGGCGCGGGCAGTGGACTTGCTCGAACGGATCACGCCCGTTGGCTATGCGAACAAGGGCCTCGCTTACGAGGCCGAGGGAAGCAACCGGTTTGTTAACGTTGCGCTCGATCCAGCGGGTCGGCACGCCGCCAATCCCGACGTGCCCAACGACCCCGACCTCCTTGCCGGCAGCGCCGACTTGACAGCAACCGACGCGCCCGAAGGAGGGGCAGGGACCGGAACCTTGTGGGCGGCTGCCATGGCCAAGGGGCTCAGCGTCCGCAATTATGGCTTTTACGGCGACCTGTCGCGATACGCCAAGGAAGCGGGCGCAAACCGCATTCCGCGCGAGCGCCACCCGTTTGCAGCAGGATTGCGCGTGATGTGGGCCGCCGACAAGCGGCTCGATCCGGTTACCGACCCGTATTTCCGCAGCTTTGATCAGGGCTTTGCTGATTACTGGTTGGTCGATGAATGGAAGCGGGACTGGCTTCCGCTCGTGGCGGCGGGGAAAACGCCGCAGCTGACGTTGCTCAGAATCGCTCACGACCATTTTGGCGATTTTGGCGAAGCGATCGACGGCGTGAACACTCCGGATCGCCAAATGGCCGACAACGATTATGCGCTCGGTCAGATTGCCGAAGCCGTGGCGAAAAGCCCGGCCGCTTCGGATACGCTGATCGCTGTTGTCGAAGACGACGCCCAGAACGGCGCTGACCATGTCGATGCGCATCGCTCGATCGCTTATCTGATCGGGCCGGGGATCAAGCGGGGTGCAGTGATTTCGACGCGTTATTCGACTGTAAACCTGATCAAGACGATCGAGCGACTACTCGATTTGCCGCCCTTGGGGCTCAACGACAGCGTGGCACTGCCAATGACCGATGCATTCGACCCGGGGCTCCTCGACAAGATGTGGACCTACGCCGCTGCATGGCCACAACCGCTCGATGCGACTGCGCTGCCCCGACCAGGTGGACACCAAACCAGCAGCCGCCCGGTTGGCGTCGTACCCGAACGAACGGCAGCCTGGTGGTCTGCAGCCATGGCGGGTCAAGACTTCGCATCCGAAGACAAACTCGACACCAAGAAGTTCAACGCGGCCCTGTGGCAGGGCATGAAGGGCAAGCCGAGTGCCCCATGATTATCAACGCGTTTGTCCGTCTGAGGCGAGCCGCAGGCCCGGGAATGTCGATCAGCTGTAACGGGCGCTGCAAAGCGGGCACGTCGCCCCATTCGAGGCGTCGGCTCGCTACGTGCCGTGAAAGCCTGGCGTGCAATGCCGGCACGTTCGGCATGCGACGCGCGTAGCCTTGTCACGAGCTCGGTTTAAAACAGGCGCATTTTAGATCTGGCGCACTGCCAGTTCGCTAAGGGGGCCGAGCGAGCGTGCCAGTCGAGTGCTGCGCGACGGCGAGCTGTTCCAGAGCGACTCCTGGTTAAAAAGTCGACGTTGGTGTGACGGGCTCGGCCAGCATAGGGGCCGAATATTGACTGCGCGTCGATCAGAGTGCAACATTTCGATCTGCGGTAGGGGACTCCAGGCAATGACCAGCAATCTGCTGCGCATGTTGATCCCTGTCACGATCGCGTTCGCAGGAACGATCGTGCAGGCCGCTGCGCCCCTTACTCCGCGCATCGTTGTCCAGTTCGACATTCAACCCGGTGTCGAAGTCGCGGCATGGACGCCCGACGACCGTTACGTCGTGACCGGTCTCGGTGTGACCCGAACACTCACCATCTGGGATGCAGCCACCGGGATTGTCGTCGACCGTGCGAAAATCCCAGCGCTGTCGACCACGGGTTATGAGGAGTTCCTGCGACTGACCTCAATCGATATCTCGCCTGACGGACGAACCGCAATGGTTTACGCAGTGGCGTCCCCTGTCAACGACCGAGCCGGTGCCGCGTCGCCGCGTGCCTATGCAGTCGATTTGTCGACGCGCATCGTCCGTACTGCTGCGCCTCGCCCGCTGCCGGCGGATACCGAGGGACTAAGTGGCTTTAGTGCCCGAATTGCTGCGCTAACCGCCTTCTACGAGGGTAGTCCTACCATGACGCCGACCGCAGCCGAAGCGCAACTGCCTACGCTACCACGCGCCCACAAAAGCGCACTTTCGCTGCGTCGAACCAGCCGCGCTTTGCAGATCGTCGGACCCCAGGGAGTTGTGCAATCGCTGGGTGGCAAGACCGGGATCGGCTACAGTGATGCCGCTCTCTCGTCTGATGGACGACATTTGCTCTTGCTCACCGATCAGGATGTGGTGTTAGGCGGACGGGTCGGCAGCTCTGTCGTCCGTTTCGACATGGCAAGTGGTCGGACCGACACCCCGCTCCACTATGACGCAATCTATACCAACGTCGTCTGGCTCGACGGTGCGTCGTTTCTCCTCCGGTCAGAGGGTCAGAGCATAGACCGCGAGGACGACACTGACCCCGACAACCGCGGTGCGCCGATCCCGGCGCTCGTCGTCGACGTGGCCAGCAGCGCTGCAACATCGATCCCGGCGCGATGCTACATTCATTCGCTTGGCGGGGGCCGCTTTGTCGGGGCCGACCTCGCCAATTGTCGGACGCGCGTCGGCGCCGGACGTGGCATCGCGATCTACGACCGTGCCCTGCGCGCATGGACACCGCTCGCCGTTCCGGTGCTGAAAGGGCGGCTGATCGACGGCCTTGCCGTGTCGCCCGTTGGGCCGGCGATCGCGCTTATCGTCGTTGATGCCAAGGAGCAGTACGAGGTTCTTGTTGTCGACCGTACGACCGGCGCGCCGATTGATGTCCTTTCCTATCCGCCTGGCCAGGGGATGGTGACGGCGCTCAGCTTCACGACCGATGGCAGCCAGCTGATCGTCGCAGCCAACTGGGGCGCCACCGCCTGGAAATACGGATCGGGCAATCCCCGCGTCATCAAGGTTGCGACAACAGCGCCGCAATTGTTCGCGGCCAGCGGTGACACGATCATCTCGTCGGGTGTCGCCAGCGACACCATCGCGCGGGGCACCCTCTTGACGGGCGAACCCCTGCCGCTGCTCGATTTCGGCAACGCGATTGCGGGCGGCTTTCTCCCGGGCAAACCCGTGTTCTGGGCGGCGTCGGCGACCAATGGGCTGCGGCTCTGGGACACGCGTGACTGGCACGTCATCTTGACCACCTACCAGTTCGACGCCAGCCATTTCCTGACGGTGACCCCAGACGGGCAATACGACACCAATTTGGGTCCCGATTCGTCACTTTTTCGCTGGATCGTGCCCGACGCACCGTTTCAGTCGTTGAGCCCGCAGACGTTTATGCGCGATTATTTTGTGCCCCGCCTCGGTGAACGGCTATTCGACTGCACCGTTGCCGAGAATTGCGCGACGGCCTTTCACCCCGTCGCGCCGATCGCCAGCCTTAACCGTGTGCTGCCACAGGTAAAGATCGTCGGCGTTGTGCCAGGCGCTACGCCCGACAATGCGATTGTCCGGATTGAAGTCCGTGAAGGCGTCGATCTCAATGCCGCCAATGGCAAGCTGCGGTCGGGAATTTACAACGTTCGCCTGTTTCGGAACGGGCGGTTCGTTGATCAAGAACCGATTGAAGGCAACGAAATCCTCCATCCCACGATTGTCGAATGGCGCGAAGCTAATGTGCGGACAACGCCGCTGGGCAGCAACGGCGCGTGGCAGCTGTCATTACGTGTCTCGCTGCCGACTGCCGCTGGCACCGAAGCGTCTGATTTCAGTGCTTACGGCTTCAACGAGGATCGCGTCAAAAGCGATACCACGCATTTTTCCTACAGCCGTCCCGCCATGACACCGCGCAAGCCGCGCGCCTTTATCATAACTGTAGGGATCGACGCCTATGACGAAGACCGGCTCGCGCTCAGTTATGCTGCGTCGGATGCGCGGCTACTGGGCGACCGGCTGGCCGCCATCCCCGGCTACGACGTGCGCCGCTTAACGCTGACCGGAACCAAACTGCCCGATGGTTCGACGCGGCGGATCACCAAAGAGGTCCTGCGCGCGGCCCTTCTCACGCTTAGTGGAATGGGCGAGGTGCCTTTCATCAAGACGCAACTGGCAGGTGTGGACGCGAGCCATCTTGACCGGGCATCTCCCGACGACATCGTCATCCTGTCGTTCTCGGGCCATGGCTGGGCGAACCCTCAAGGCGATTTCTTTCTGGTACCGACCGAAGGAAAATGGGCCGACGATGCCGCACTTCCCGACCTTGATACGCTCATCTCGTCAGCGAACCTGACGACTTGGCTGCGCGGTGTCGACGCGTCGGAGATAGCCGTAGTGATCGATGCCTGCCACGCGGGCGCAAGCGTCGATTCGGCCACATTCAAACCCGGACCAATGGGCGACGCGGGCCTCGGCCAACTCGCCTATGACAAGGGAATGCGTATCTTGGCCGCGACCCAGGCTGCCGATCTGGCGATGGAAGATGCATCCTTGCATCAGGGATTGCTGACCTATGCGCTGGCCAGCGAGGGGCTCGATCCCGTGACCCCGAGGGCCGACCTGAATGGAGACGGGCGCATTAGTCTCGACGAATGGCTGCGCTATGCGACGCAGCGGCTGCCGCAGTTGAGTGGCGACTTGCGTATCGGCCGATTTAGCGCCGGTGCTTCGCGTGGGTTCAACCGGATATCGACCACGCCGGCGCCGCCACCGAAAATTCAGGAGCCGTCGCTGTTCGACTTCACCGACATGCCGAGCCCTGTTGTCCTGCGGCGAATTAGGCCATGAGGCACGTGCTGGCCGCAACGATACTGGCGTTCGCCGTGCCCGCGTCCGCCCAGTCGGCGATCCGCGCGCTCTTCGTAGGTATCGATAACTACAAATATTCGGAACCCGGTACGCCCAATGCCGGGTTCAAGAATTTGCGGGGAGCGGTTGCCGATTCAGCGCGGATCAAGGACGCCTTGCGCGATGCCTATGGCCTCGATCTAGACCAACCTGCAGGCGGTTGCGCTTCCTCGAACGCAGTATCGACAACGTTGACCGACGCTTGCGCAACCCGTGACGCAATCATGACCGAGCTTGCGCGGCGCATCAACCAGTCGGTCACGGGCGATACGATCTTGTTCTACTATGCGGGACACGGCTCGCGGATCAGGGACACGAAGGACTATGACCAACCGTCGGGGAGCAGCGCGACCACGCTGCCCTATGACGCGCGCGGTCCCGACGACGATCACATTGTCGAAATACTAGACCGCGAGTTCAAACGGGTGCGGAACCGCGCCACCTCGAAGGGTGTAAACTTCGTCACGATCTTTGATTCTTGTTTTTCGCGGACTGCGCTCCGGGCGTTCGGACCCGCCAAACGATCGCTTGTCGACGAGGGCGAGGCTCGCTCCGCCCCATGGCGCGATTTCGGGGGTGTCACGCGTGTTCCGGCCGCGCCCGACCAGGTTTCGGGAAGCGGTTACTGGGTCCATCTTGCCGCCGCCGACGAGCGCGAGATGGCGCGCGAGGTCGCGGTTGATCGGACCGTCGGGACGCGGGCTGGCGTGTTTACCTCGGCGCTCGCTGCGACACTGCGGGTCATGCCCGCCGCGACGTTCGACGACATAATCGCCGAAGTGCGGCGCGTGGTGCAGGAACGCGGCATCTCCGCACAGACCCCCCAGATCGAGGGCGAGACGCTTGCCACGATGGGCGGGGTGGGACGAACCACAACGCTGTTGTCCGCACAGCCAGGTGGTGTCGGTGTCGAGTTACAGGCGGGCATCTTATCCGGGGTGAGTGTGGGATCGACCTACGCGCTGTTTGGCGATTCGACCACGGCGCTGCGCGATGGGGCGGCGGCGCTTGCCACGGGCACGGTCAGCGCCGTCGACAATCTCCGCGCAATGATTACGCTTGATGCGCCGCCTGCACAACCCTTGCCGGCACGCCTCGTCGCGCGCGAACGCCAGCATTCGTTCGGCGCCACCCAGATGCGCGTTCGGATCGATGCGCTGACGCCGTCGTCGCGACAAATGATTGCCGATGCCCTCGTCACCAGCCACGTCGCCATCCTTGCCGAGCCTGCCCAGTACATCGTGTCGACAACCGACACGGCCGACACGCTTGGTGCGATTTTGACGCACGACAAGCAAATAATGGTGCAGCTTGGGGCGCTCGCCGCTCCCGGATTTGGCGACCAGCTGCGCGGCGTTTTCGAAAAGCTCGCACATGTCAACGCGCTCCTGGCGCTGCGCACCGATCCCACTAAAACCGCGGTTTCCTTTTGTATCGACAATGATCTCGATTATGACGTGTTCAGCTGCCCGGCTCCGACAGGACCCAAGGGCAGGCGCGAGATCGCGGTCGATAAGCGCGCAAAGATAACCGTAACGCAGACGGGCACGATGCCGCGCTATGTATATGTTTTTGGCATCGACGATGCGCTTGGCATCAATCAGGTGGTGCCCGAGCCCGGCACGACTGATCCGCCGCTCCAACCGGGCAAGCCAAGCTGGTATCCGGTCGAACCCAATACGTCCGGGACCTACCGCTTCGTTACGATCGCGACGACGGATCCAATTCAGGGGGCTGCACTGCAGCAGGATCGCGCCGGTGCGCGCGATATGGCCACTTGTTCAACGACTCTCGACCGGTTGCTCTGCGCTGCAGCAAGCGGCACGCGCGATTCACAAGCAGTCCGCGTCGGCACATGGACAGCATCTGTCACCAACGTGGTCGTAAAGGGAGGAGCAGCGCCATGATTTTCCGGGCTCTGTCCCTGATGCTCGCCATACTGGTCATGGCCGGGCCTGCTTTGGCGCAACAGACCCCGTCGCCGCCTGCCCAGACCCCCGTGCCGACACAGGCGCCGCCACCCCCGCCCGAGTCCGTGTTTGGTCGCATCGTCGGTGGCATTGACGCCCCCGCGGGAAGTGCCCCCTGGCAGGTCGAGATTTTTTCCGTGGCAACATTTACCACAACCGACGTCGCCAATGATTTCAAGCTGCGTGACCGCGACCCCAACAAGCGATTTTACTGGTTGAAGGAACCGTGGGAAAGCGCCCATCGCTGCGGTGGCGTCCTGATCGCGGCGGACTGGGTGGTGACGGCCGCGCACTGCATCACCCGGACCCCGGGCGATTTTCTGGCAATGCGGCGTATCCGACTTGGAACGCAGAACATCGGTCCAGAAGGGACGGGAGCCGTCTTTCGAATTGACCGTGCCGCGATCCACGCGCGCTATAGCAAGACGCTCGAGACCAGCGACATTGCCCTGCTTCACATTGTTCCCGACGGTACGCCCGACCCTGTGGCCGTGGCACGCGCCAAGCCCATCCGTGTCATCGGCAGCAAACGCGGCGACCGACCCCTGGGCGACTTGCAAGACGTTATCGTGACCGGTTGGGGCCTGACCAAACAGGCGGACGGTACGCCGGGTCAGCGCGCCGCTAACGGCAGCCTGAACCGCAGCACTCCGCGGCTGCAACAGGTCAGCCTAACCATCCTGCCCACCGAGCGCTGCGAGGCTATTGCCGACTACAAGGGCAAGCTTGACGCAACATCGATCTGCGCAGGCAGCGTGGAGGGTGCGAAAGACAGCTGCCAGGGCGACAGCGGGGGGCCCATGACGCGCGCGCAGGGCAGCGAAATGGTGTTGGTCGGCCTGGTATCCTGGGGCGTTGGCTGCGCCCTCCCGCAAACGCCCGGCATATATACGCGCGTAGGCGCCCTAACGTCGTGGATTGCCAAAGCAAAAAAAGTGCCGCCAGGCAAGGTCACGCGGGTCGACATGCCGTAACACTCTGGTCGTCGCGACAGGGCTAGGATAGCATGTTGGCAATCTGGAAAAATGGGGGCAGTCATAAGCGACGCAACATCCGATGATGTAATCCCGCACCGGCCATCGGTATTCCTGAGCTATGCTCGCGCGGATCGGCCCCGCGTTGCGCCGATCGCAGACGCGTTAACGAGCGCCGGCCATGAAGTCTGGTGGGATGCGCTCATCGATAGTGGCACGGCGTTCGCCAAGATGATCGAGACGCGCCTGAACGCGGCAGACGCCATTGTCGCAATATGGTCGGCGGCATCGGTCCAGTCCGACTGGGTACGCGACGAGGCCGCGCATGGGCGCGATCGTAAATGCCTTGTCCCCGTGTCGCTCGACGGAACCGCACCGCCGCTCGGATTCCGGCAGTATCACACCGTCGACTTTTCAAGCTGGCAAGGCCAAGCTGATGCGCCCGTACTACAAAGCCTCATTCGGGGAATTGCAGCAGTGCGGGGCATCGAGCCGGCCGCCTGGCCCGCACACCCCTTATCAAGCCGTCCGTCACGGCGTATCTTGCTGGTTGCCGGCGGAGGCACGGCGGTTGCCATCATTGTCGGCGGGCTCCTGGCATTCAAGCCGTTTGGCGCCGCAGCGGTGACAAACAGCGTGGCCGTTCTTCCTTTCGCCAATCTGAGCGGCGATCCGGCACAGGCCTATTTTTCCGACGGCCTGTCGGAAGAAGTCCGTTCCGCACTCGCCCGCAATGAGCGGCTGAAAGTAGCCGCACCAACCTCGTCGAACAACTTCCGCAGCCGCGACGACGACGTGCGGACAATTGCAGGCAAGCTCGGCGTCGCCTTTCTGCTGGAAGGCAGTGTACGTCGCGATGGTAAGGCTGTCCGGGTGGCAGCTGAGCTCATTGATGCAGCCACCGGGTTTGCTAAATGGTCGCAGACCTTCGATCGTCAGATGACTGATATTTTCGCTGTGCAAAGCGAGATTGCCTATACCGTTGCACAGGCGCTCGAGATCGAAGTGGCGGCATCGACCCTCGCAAAAGTGCCCGGCGGGACGACAAATGTTGCAGCTTATGAAGCCTATCTGCGCGGTCGCGCTTTCTTTGACTTATCCGCCGACGAAGCCTCCGATCGGGCTGCGTTAGCTCAGTTCGATGCCGCGATTGCCGCCGATCCCAACTATGCAGCGGCGCGTGCCGCGCGGTCGCGAACGCTGACGGCCATTGCCAGTCAATTTACTGAAGGCAGCGCGCTGCGGCCACTCTTCGACGAAGCCATTGCCGAGGCGAGGCGTGCCGTTAAGCTTGCGCCTGACTATGCAGATGCCCAGTCAGCGCTCGGCTATACGCTGTTTAACGGTCGTCTCGATGTACGCGGCGCCCTCGCTCCCTACGAACGCTCGCGAGAACTGGGCGGCGGCAACGCTGACGTGCTGATCCGATATGCCCTTTACGCCGCGCGCATCGGGCACGTCGCTGCGGCGCGGACGGCCATTGACCGGGCGATTTCGCTCGATCCGCTTAATCCCCGCGCCCACCGGACTTTGGCGGCCATATTTTATGCCGATCGGCAATATGAGGCATCGATTCCCCCCGGCAAAAAAGCGCTGTCGCTCAACCCGAAGATGGGCGTTGCGCATGCCGGGATCGGCGATGCGCTTTATGCGCTTGGCAAGCTGCCGGACGCGCTCAACGCTTATCGCGCAGAACCCAGTGCAAGTTTTGGACTTGCAGGAACGGCCATCGTCGAGAATCGCCTCGGTCATACGGGAGTAGCCAAAAAGGCACTTGCTGATCTTGTCGCGCAATTCGGCGACGCCGCATCCTACCAGCAAGCCGAGGTTTATTCACAATGGGGGCAGGTCGATGCCGCGCTCGACGCCCTCGATCGTGCGCGCAAGATCGGCGACGGGGGGCTCGCCTATGCGCGCAACGATCCGATGCTCGACGGGCTGCGCAAACAGCCCCGTTTTGTGGAGTTGCTTCGCAGCCTCGGATTCGAGTAGGTTTCAAGAATTAACCGAGGGGATGTGACATGAAAAAACGGGCACTAATCGCAGCGGCTACTGCCGTACTCCTGCTGGCGGGCTGTCATCACAGGTCTAAAAAGATTGTCGAGGGCAACAATATGAGCGCCCCTGCCAGCAACACAATGTCGGCCAACGCGACGGACAAGCAAGCGATCAGCAATGGCTCGAATACCGTTGCCCCGACCAACGTTAGTGATTCAAGCGGCGGCGCCAAGACCAACGGCGATCGGTGACGCGTCGACAAGTAATGCTAACCTGGCAGGGCAAGCGGGCGGGCGTGATAAGTCTGTAGCCAGCTCGCCAAGTCCTCAGTCAACAGGTCGCTGGCTCGCCGGATTCGGCGGGTCAGCGTATCAAACCCCCTGTCGTCGTCGTCGTCGATAACCGCGCGTAGGCCCGTGAGTGCCTGCGCCAACCCTTCGCTCCGTTCGGCCGTCCCGGCGAAATCACCCTGCATGCGGATTCCATAGATTGCGGCGCCGATAGATGGGAGGCCTGCCGTCGCGATGGTCGCAACGATCAGCAAGGGATGGGCAATCGTTTCGAGCATGACCGAGCTCGCCATTTTATCGGCAAATTTGAAGATCAAAACAAACAGACAGACGGCTGCGGTTGCGCCGAACAGCGACGTACCCAGCAGGTGCAGCCGATGTTCGAGCCGGTGCATCCGGTGCGCTTCGGCCTTCAGATAGGCGACCTGTTCGTCAATCAGCGCGCACAGGCCCTGTCGGACGAAGCCGAGATAGACCTCATCGACGCGCGCATTCGGGAGTCCGAGCTCGCGCGCTGTCGCCCGTACAAACCAACCGACCCAGCCGGGGCGTTTGGCCGCATCGGCGCGCAGATCAAGGTCGCCGAGCTGCGATGAGATCGCCAGACATCGCAACCGCTCCGCGAGGTGACGATTGTCGAGCCAGCGGCGGTGCCAACCGGCGCGGTTCCCGCCACGGGTCAAAAGCAGGATCACCGCGATGACCCCGACTTCAAGCACGACCAGCGCGGGCTTGGTTGAACTGGGCAGTGCGAGGCCGAGCAAAGACAGAACCACGGCCAGCGCTGCGAACGAGAAGTTGACGACATAACCACTGCGGAACAACTGTGCGACGGCGCCGGCGTTGGCATCGGCGCGAACAAAACGGGGTGCAAGCACCGCCGCGAGCCTCGCGCCAAAATCGGCGCCAAAACCACTCTTTTCGCCGCACAGCCGGGGAACAACAGCGTCAGTCTGTTCAAGCAGTGGCGTGCGCAGATCGCTCAACCTTAACCGGCGCACGCCCATCACGGCGAGCAAGAGCGGATACGCGAGCGACAGTAACCGCCAGCGTCCGCGCGGCGCCTCCCCGAAACGCGCCAACATCGCTGCCTCGTCAGGGACAGACGGTGCTTCGACTAGACCGCGCAACAGCCGAGGCAGGGCGGAGACATCCCCGCGCGCAACGGTGTCCACGGTTTGCTGGCCGAGGCTGTGTTCAACCAGGCCATCCCATAAAAGCAGGGGTGGATTTACGCCCGTCGCGTCGACATGAACCACGGGAATGCCCTGCAGCACGGCTTCGGCTACAACGTGGGCCGCGCCGCCACGACCACGGCTCGGCCCACCGTCCCAAACAGCGATCAGTACGTCACACTGCGTGAGAACGACCCGCCCCGCGCGCTCGTACGCGATGCCGCCATCGCCTGCCCGTGACCCTGGCAGTTCGAGGACCGCATGCGATTTGGCCAACCGTTGTTCATAGGCTGCGCGGGCTTCCCCGTCGGCGAAATCGGCGGCATAATCGTTGCGTGGAAAGGGGAGCACCGCGTCGACCGTCCAGTTTCGGGCGATGGCCTTATCGGCAACCAAACTGTCCGCACCGTCCGCAAGCGCCGTAATGAGACGCAGCGAAGTGGCGTCTTTCGCTGAGAGTGCCTCAGCAATCGCGTCAAGCACGCCGTCAAGCGACATGGCAATTATCGGGAGGGCCGCGGTGTCTAACCGCGCCAGCCGGTGGCCGGTAACCCCAATGCCGATCAAAGTCTGCGAGGTCTTCGCGTGAAGGCTTCTGGTCAAGTCGGCTGCGCTATCGGCCATGGGTTTCGGCTATGCTGAGCATCGACGCACGTCAACGCCGCGATCAGCCTGCGCGTGCCGCCATGATCGGTATCGGTTGTCAAAGATGGCGCTCAGCGCCCCGTCCAAAACGAGACTGTGGCTGAGCCCGAATATCGGTCCCCGTTGTGACACAGCCCGTGCGCAGGATGCTCGCGGTCAGGGCAGGGGGTCAAACATCAAAAGCTTGAGGGTTCCAGGATGCTTTTTTCGATATCCGCCCGGGGTCGGACTCGGGTCGGTATCAGCGGCTGCGACAAAAAGCCGCCCCGAAGACGGATCGACCGACATGGTACGACCACTGACTGCCGTGACAACCGGGGTAAGCGCGGCATAGGCATCAGGCGACGTCTGCTGATAGATAGTGATCGTACCATCAGCGCCGTTCGAGCTGAACACGCGCTTGCGGTTCGGGTCGAACGCTACCGCATCACTGCCCTTGCCGATCGCAAGCTTGGCCACGATACGCCCGGTGTCAGCGTCGACCACCATCATGACACTGTTGATGCAACCCATGAATAGGCGCCGGGCGACCTTGTCGATCGCCAAACCGTGGGGACTCGCGCAGTCGGGCGTCGCCCAGTGCGCAACGACCGTGTTGGTGTGCGCATTGATCTGCACAAGATCGCTGTTCGCTTCGCCGGCCACATAGATCATCCCGCGATCGTCGCTCGCGCCGTATTCCAGCTTCTCGCCGACCTTGATGGTGGCCGCGACGCTGTTTGTCGCAGGGTCGATCACCGAGATGGCGCCCGGATCACCTTCGATGACAAACACATGACCTGTGACCTTGTCGAACGTCATCGCGTCCGCATCCAGATCAGCGGCAATCTGACGGGTGACCTTCAGTGTCTTCAGGTTGAAAGCAACGGCTTTACCATTCCCGCCGTCATCGGTGAAACCCTGTCCAGTTGCCACAGAGATCGCGACACCATGCGTGCCACCGGCGATGCCGCCGACTTCACCCACGATTACACCAGACTGTGCATCGACCACGGTTACACGGTCGCCGTGAGCGATGTAGACGCGCTTGGTGTCGGGGTCGAAAACAACATAATCCCATCGGTCTGGTGCACCTAGAGCTACCGTCTTTGCGAGGGTGTAGGAGACGGGTGCGGCTTGAACCGGCACCGCCAAGCCGAGCGCGAGAAACGAGAGCGCGATTTGTCGGGAGGTATACAAAACTCGGCGCCTTTCGAAAGATTGGACAAGTCTAGCTGGGTCTGCTGGCGATGTCGTCCATTTTTAAGGGAAATCGCCGCGACGCTGTCGCCTCTGGGAACGGGTTTGTGATCAAGATCGAGATGGGCGACAAGACCCGCGAGCTAGATCAGAGCCAGTAGCGCTGTCGCTATGGAGCACTGTGCCATGCGTCAAGCTGCACGGGAAGGGAAGGCCTGTGAGCCGGTGACCCAGGTTCGACGGCACAACACCAGCGTGACGGAAAGGCGGGCTCACGCCAGTATGTCGAGCATGAAATGATAAAGCGTGATCGGCGGATCGGGTCGCTAGACTCGTGGCGGGCCGCAGTATCGAGCACAGCGCCATCGCACTCGCCCAGATGCAACTTCACGATACCTACCCAAGCGGCCCCGGCGACTCTCGTGTCGATGTAATGCCTCGCAGCCGTCACCAGATTGACGAGCAAGTCCAAGTTAAACAGGCTGATTTCTCGCGGCAGGTCGGAGATTGGGGGGCTGTGTGACGCGCAAAGCGTCAGCCGCTTCGGCCTGCTTCCAGCCCCGTTCCTCAATATATTCCGCAAATCGCGCATGAGGGTGGCCCTGAGCTTCATTTTCCTCGCTTCTTCGGGGGGTATTTTCGATAGCGTTCCCACGCTTTAGAAATTCTGACTGCTCATTTATCGAATTTCCTCTTGAGATTGGCGGATCGCTTCTTTGCGAGAGCAAGGATATTGGTCAGACGTTGACATCCAGTTTGCGGCCCATTTGCCGCCGTTGCCCTTGCCGTGTGCCCGCTGCTGTTCGGACGCGACCGCGCCCGTCGGAATATCCAAACCAAGCCCGCCGCATGAATGTGTCCGTCCGGGGTCGGGACACAGTGCCGTTCAACGGTGATTGAGCGCAGCGACAAAGTCCGGCGATTCGAGAATGGAAACGGCCTAAAAATATAGGCCAAATGGGGGTGTCGATGAAGATTATTGCCGAATGGCTTGGGGCCCCCTTCTGGCCGTCGTGACGCCGGCATACGCCGTCCAACCACCGTCCCCGCCACACGTCACAATATACCTTCAGTCAAGCAATGCGGCCCCCTCTTACGTCCCGACGGTGTCCTGGGATTTCGGGACAAACGCGAAACCAAATGGCCAGCAAGTTCTGACCAAGCCAGTCGTGATCGGCGGTTCGAGTTTTTCCCAAGCAAAAACGGTAATCTAAAACTGTACCCGGTCGGCGGCAAAATCGGTAGTTTTGAAAATGTCAGTCCCCCGGGGTTTAAAGACAACTTCCTCGTGATCAAGGGTACTGCCGGGTCTTACACGGCAAAGGTTAGCGACCTGCAGGTCTTTTCGTTCAAATTTGCATATCTTGACACTGAGAACGGTGTCAGTCTGACATTTGCCAATGGGGCGACGACCAGATTTACCGCTCAGGATCTTTTGGGCGGAGCAACCGTCAACGGTCAAAGCTACCGTGTCAGTTTCGATATGGGTGGCGGGACCGCGAGCTTGAAGGTCGTGTTCTACAACAACAAATTCAACCAGAGCGGCGACGAGCCGCAAAGCGAAGACGGAGGCAATGGGACCAGTCTGTTCTTTATCGACAGCATAACCGCTGCGGCGCCAGAGCCGGCTGCCTGGAGCATGATGATCCTAGGGTTTGGCCTTGTGGGCGCGTCGTTACGGTCTGGTCGCCGTTCAAAACTGCCTGCTGCAACCTGACCGACCCAATCCAGCTACTTGCCACACCGCTCTATGTTTGTGCCGTTCGAATATGGCTGTGCGTCTCTCCGTCCCGTTGGCAGGATTGACAGTGCCAGCTTTTCAGGTGCTCGGTCCACACCAACCCGGCAAGTGATTGGCAATCGGCGCATGCGCAAGTTTGAGCGCTTTGGTGAGGGCCCGTTCAAAGTCTTGAGCGATGACCTTCGTGGCAATGCGGTTACGCAGGAAGTCGGCCCAGAGGAATTCAGAATAGGGGGTTTCGCTCTTTGCATAGCCGCCAGCCCGTCGGACAGCGCCGGCCAGAGAGCGATACGGGTCGTCGGTCATCTTCGCCAATGTGCGCGGAATGGCGGCGTATTCGCGTCGACGACCCTTGGCGTCAAAGGTATGCAACCAGTTACGGTTGGCCATAAAGGTCAAAAACGCGGTTTTCTTGAGGTGATCGAGTTTGGCAACGACGCTCATCGCAACGTGCTCCACGCCTTCCTCAAGCAAGGCGAGGGCAAGATGATGGTGGTCGATCATCCACGGCACTTGCTTGGGGCCGATCACCACCGGGATCATATGCGATCCTAAAAACTGGGGTCCATCTGACGCAACGCGCGCGCGCCATTCGTGACGCTTGCGCGCGACCTCGATCATCCCGACGGTCATCTGTGTTGGGCGCAACGTAGAAACGACCACCAGGTTGAGGCGCGGATCTAAATCATCACGCATGCGGTTTGCCCTTCCGTTTGTTTACGCCGGCGACGGCGTCGGCGACGCTAAATCCCGCCAAATCAGCGAGTTGGTTCATTCCAGCCGCGTTTAAAACGGCGCGCGAGCGATCATGGACACGTGCCAGATGCAAGGTTTTACTCTGTGCGGCAAGGGTCTTGGTAAGTTCGGCTAGTGCCTCGACAGCGCTACTATCCAGATCGTCGCTTTCTTCCAAGCTTAGCACAATTGCAATGGATGCCGGTCGCTGCGTCGATTCCGCAGCTACGTGCGCCACAATCGAGTCAGCATTGGCAAAGAATAGGGGCGCATTCGGTCGAAATATTGCTACTCCGTTTACCGCAACGGCATCGGCATGTTGCGTCATATCGACGAAATCATGGCTACCAGGCATTCGTCCAAGTTCGCTCAACTTGGGCGCTGCTAGCCGGTGGAGCAGCGCACCGACTGACAGTGCAACAGCCAGCAGCATTCCGTCGAGGACACCAAACGCAATAACGCCGAGCGCGGCTGCCAGCGCGATCCACTGGTCGCGGTCGATGCGAAACAGTCGGATAATCGGGCCGGGTGTCAAAGCATGCGTCAAGGCGGCGATCACGACAGCCGCCAGCACTGGTTCGGGAATGCGGGCAACAGCCGGCGCCGCGAGCAGGATCATCGCGGCCAGACCAAGCGAGGCAACAAGACAAGTCAATCGCGTCGTTGCGCCGGCCGCCTCGCTGGCCGATCCGGCAGAAAATCCGGCCCCAACCGGCATGCCCTGTGCGAGGGCAGCCAAAATATTAGCTCCACCCAGCGCCGCAAGTTCGCGGTTGCCCGATAGAGTGTCACCCGTTCGCAAGGCCAGCGCCCGCATCGTCCCCCAACTTTCCGCAAACAGGATGAGCATCAGGGGCAAGGTCAATTGGACGATCCTCGACCATTCAGCCGGTCCATAATCGGGAAGGGTGGGCCTCACGGCTACCAATGTAATGGGTCCGACCAGAGCAACCCCATGACGGGGCAGGTCGACCAGTGATGCAAGCGCTATCCCGGCCAGGAGGACAACCAGCGAGCCCGGAAGCTTTGTAAACCGCCGGAGCAGGAGCAGGCTCGCCAACGCGATGCCGCCAATGGCAAGTGTGAACAAATTCGTCTGGCCGATGTGCGTCACGAGACTGACGACGAGCGCAGCAAAGCTCGGCGTATGGATCTCAAGACCGAGCAACGTCGGCATCTGACGTGCGATGATGGTCACCGCCAACCCGAAAGCAAATCCCCTGAGCACAGGACGCGAGATGAAGGCGGCGACGCCGCCAAGGCGCAATAACGCCATCAGCAGGAAGGCGGCGCCAACGACGCCCGTTATCGCTGTCGCCAGCAGGGACTTGTTGATCGCGGTGCCGGATAGGGTCGCCATCGCAGCGGCGAGGATTGCGGCGGACGAAGACGTGGGCGCGACAATTGCGAAGCGGCTTTGTCCCACGATTGCATAGACCGCGCTGCCGACAATCGCTGCGAGGATGGCACGGCCGGGAGCAAGACCGGCGATCCCGGCATAGGCGACGGCCTCAGGCAGCATAAGCCCGGCGACAGAAATGCCCGCCACGACATCACGCAACGATGAAGTCCGCTTATTCACGGGAACATACATACGAAGCCCATACAGTGCTGGCTACCCGAAGACAGCGACGGACTGCTTAAACGGGTCCGGGTAGAACTGACTTGTCTGGGCTTGCATGAAATGCCATCGCACTTCGATGACAAGATACTTCAGGTGGCTATTCTGGCTTGCGGTCTTGACCACGCTCGTATTTGCTTGGACGCCGCATCCTCCGACACTGATCCCAAACGACAAAGCGCAACACACACTTGCGTTCGTCGTTCTGGCGCTTCTGATGCGTTTTTCCTATCCGGCGCTCGCTTGGCAAGTGACCGGGCTTGCCCTCGCCGGGCTCGGCGGCCTGATCGAGATCGTTCAAGCAATACCGGTGCTGCACCGCGACTGTGATATTTACGATTGGTACGCCGATGTTGCCGCGATCTTCCTCGGGTTTGCCATCGCGACCGCAATCCGCTTTCTGCAACGCACCCGCGAGAAATGATCTGTTCGCGCCCAGGCCCAGGTGGCTATTGCCGGCCTTTGGACAAGCGCGCTCAAGTGGCAGCGATGGGCATGGCTCCGCCCCCGACGGGGTTGGGTACTGCCAAACGAGCAGCAAAATATTTTTGCGACGTTGCGGCCAACGTCAAAGTTAGCGCATCAGCGCGTTGATGAGAAAGCTGAGGCTGAGACACGGTGTTGCACTTGTCACCCTAGTGCCGATTTTCCTGTCGGTGATGTGGTTTGCGCTCGCCTATGGGGGCCTTCCCCGGCTCTGGAGTCGACACGAACACAAATTGATGTCGTCACGGCATGCTCTCGTATCCTATACTGCCCAGGATATCCCCGGTGATCCCGTCGATCTCGAGATTTTTGGATCCGAGGACAAGATCGTCCGGGCATTTTCGCACGCAAACTGGTCTCGCGCAGACGCTGTGTCGTTTCAATCCGCGATGCAAATTGCGACAAGCGTGGCATTTGGCAAGCCGTACCCCCAAGCCCCCGTCAGCCCGCTCTATGTCGCTGACAAGGTCGAGGATGTTGCCTTTCAACTCGACGAGGGCCGCAGCGCGGCGCGGCGCCACCATGTACGGTTCTGGCGGATCGGTAGTGAACATTGGCTTGCGGCTGCGAGCTTTGACCGAGGCGTGGGTCTCAGTTTTTTTACGTTGCAGATCACGCATCACATCGGACCTGACGTAGACAAGGAACGCGACGCGGTTGGCACAGTCCTCACCAACAGCGGATGGGCTTATACCGGGATCTCGCGCTCAGGCCTCCTTGCAGGACGGTGGCTACGCAACGGTGGGGGCGATCGATATCGAACCGATGGCGCGATAAAGATTTTCACCGATGCCCATCCTTCGAAAAGCTGAAAATCCTGACGCTCGCCGTCGGATTGGGTGCCGTTCGACTGCAACCCGCACACCGACTCCCTCGACGTGCACACGGCTGCTGCTCAGCCCGACTTGATCGCGGCGCGTGAGGTTTTCGCGTGCTTGGCGCGCCACTTTTTGAGCACGGCGAAGCGAAACTGCCTTTGCGATATTACGCCAGGGCGCTGCGCGTTGGACGAACTACGTATATTCCGCAGCTGTGGGGCAAGCCGCAAACGAATATATTAGGTGGTCCGGCATACCCGGGGAGGCGCATCCAATGACGACTGTGAATTCAACGCCGCTCCACGCGGTTATTCTGTGCCATCCCAACGCCGACAGCTTCAATGCCGCAGTCGCCCAGCGTTACTGCGAGGCTGTGAGAGAAATTGGCCAGGTTGTTATCCTGCGCGACCTGTATCGGATGGGATTTGATCCCGTCCTTCAGCCTCACGAGCTCGTCGAAACGGGCGACGCTGCGCTTGCCGCAGATGTCTCTGCCGAAATCGAGGAAATTCGCAGCGCGGATGCGTTCGTTCTTGTGTATCCCATCTGGTTCGGAACGCCGCCCGCGATGCTGAAGGGTTATGTCGAGCGGGTGTTCGGCGCCGGGCTCAATCACCGGGCGATGGGTGGCCATGAGCGACACCGTTTCATGGCAGATAAGCACCTGCTCAGCCTGTCGTCGTCAGGAAACTCGATCCAATGGTTGGAAGGGCAAGGTGCTTGGGTGTCGCTGCGCAATGTTTTCGATACCTATTTGGCGACCGCTTTTTCGATGGACCCGCCGGTTCACGTCCATTTTTCCAATATTGTCGACTCAATGACGCAGTCCTCGATCGACGAGGAACTGTACCGCGTGAGGGAGATTGCGCGCGAGACGTGTTCGCGCTTTGTCGGCACTTCTCGGCGGCAGCACGGCGGGTTAGCCTCCGGCGAATTGGTTGCAGCAACGACCGATAGTCACGCCTGCACGCCGCCAGCGAAGTGAGCAGAAGCGAACGCCTCAGGGCGGCGTCAAGAAAGCGACCGGTGTATAGGGCTGGTGGGGCCGCAAGGATTTTCACCATGGCTTGATTGAAGAGCCGGTCAGAAAGTTCAATCATTGCTATCGATTGAAGACATTGCATCTCGAACGACGTCGCCGGATCGTCGCAGGGCGCTCTTTTCGTTGGCCGTTAAGTCGGGCACCAAGATGCGTTCAATGCCGCCCGTACCCAAGATGCAGGGCAAGCTCAGATACACATCGCTGATCCCAAGCTGGCCGGTTAAGAACGTGGAAACCGGCAGGACCGCGCGCTCATTACGGATAATGGCTTCGCATATCCGTACGATAGCTGTGGCGACCCCGAACGAGGAATAGCCCTTTCCCGTTACGATCCGATAGCCGGCGTCGCGTACGCCGGCGGCGACGCCGCTCACGTCCGGTTGCTTGCCGGGGTGAGAGAAGTGGTGCAACGTGTCGCCACCGACCCGAATGGTGGAAAATGCCGCAACTTCGCTGTCGCCATGCTCACCCAGAACCAAAGCTGCCACGGATGCCGGGGCCACATCGAGTTTGGCTGCAAGCAATTGACGCAGCCGACTTGAATCGAGCAGCGTTCCGGTTCCAATCACACGTGCTGCCGGCAAACCGGCGACCCGAAACGCAACATGGGCCATGAGATCGACGGGGTTGGCAGCAACGAGAATTATGCCAGCGAAGCCTGCACCCATCAGGCGTTCGACGCAGGTGGTGACGATGGTTGCACTCGATGCGAGGACCGACAAACGGCTTTCGCTGCCATGGGTCGCGGCGCCGGCTGTGACGATTGCGATGCTCGCCAGTGCCGCGTCTGCATAACTGCCGGCCCAAATATGGGCTGGCCGTGCCAGCGCATTTGCGTCGGCGATATCGGCCGCTTCGGCCGCTGCGCGCGCCATGTCGCTGTCGATAAGTACGATTTCGCTAACCAATCCTCGTAGCATGAGGGCGTAAGCGGTCGTTGCGCCAACATGACCCGTCCCGATGATGGCGATCCGCGCTGTGCTGCTCAAACCGGTCATGCTCGGTTCTCCATCGGTGAAAGACGCGTAGCGAACCGACAGGAGCCCTAGTGAGACAGCAAAGCGCAATAATTGGCTTGCAGCATTAGATCTCGTGTCACGCCACCGAGCGCCCATTCGCGAAAACGACTGTGTCCGTAAGCGCCAGCAACGACCAGATCTGCATCGATTTTCCGGATTGCGACGTCGAGCTGATAGGCATGATCACCTTTACCAAGCGCAACGAATTCAGGCGAAGCGGTAATGCCGTGCGTCTTCAACCAACCGCAAATTTCGCTGAGCTGAGTGGACACGCGCGTGCGTTCGGACTCCTTGGCAAGTTCGAGAACCGAAACCTGCTTGGCGATTTTTATCAGCGGGAGTGCATCGGCGAGCGCACGCCTGGCTTCACGCGTGTTTTTCCAGGCGACAACAATCCGGTCGAGCTTGAGCGTCTTTGTTGCCCGTGGGACAACCAAAACGGGTCTGCCGGCCTGCATGACAAGGTCACCGGGCTTTTCGGGTCGAGCCGTGTCATGGGGATCGAATGATAGCCCGCTTGTGATGACGAGGTCAGCGGAACTTGATTCTCGCGCGAGATAGTCCGCAATACTCTCGTAGACCACTGCCGAGCGCCATTCAACGCTGGCTGCCCGCTTGTCGAAAGTCGCACGGAATTCGCATTCGGCAACGTTAATTTCGCGGTGAATCTCGGCCAGATCTGCTTCGACGAAGACGCCAGGCGAATAGCCATCGCTATTGACGATGGGTGTCGGTTGGCATGCCGCAATCCCAATAACGTGTACATCGAGAGCACTGGCGAGACTGAACGTAACGCCAAGGAGATCGCGATTGGCGTGTCCTAGCTTCACGTGAACCATGAGTGTCTTGTAGGCCATCGAACGCCTTTCGATTACGGCGAGGGGGAGTAAATAAAAAAGGCTGCATACGTCCGGCTTTCGATCCGCAGGAAGATCGCCCAAAGGCGTCGTTTCGTTGCGATCTTCATCGACGTGTTGAAAACCGGTTTTGCCCGCGCAGGCTCTCGCTCTGCACCCGGTGGCCAGCCCCGGTATTTGGCTGGCCGCCGGGCGTACTGGTCAGGCGACGATCAGGTCGTTCTCGACGGAGGTCGCCCCCCGGGCGGCCCACGCCGTATTTGCTGCAGTTTGCCGCTCTTGCCACGATCCAACCGTTCCGGTCAGTTTGACGCGTCCGTCCTCGGCGGTCACATGCACCTTTTCTGGTTCGAAAAAGATTGAACGGTGTAGCGCAAGCTGGATATCTTGCCCGAGGTGCGCGGCATCAACGTGCGGCTTGATCGTAATATTGTTGGATACGCCGATCACGCCCATCAAGTTACGGACTTCTCGTTCAGCCGATTCCATCTGGAAATGCCAATCGACGCGGCCCGCCAGCGTGACCCAGCCTTTCTCAACTTTGATCTTGACGGCATCGCGCGGCGTAGCCGTGTCCCAAGCCAGCCGATTGGCGGCAGCCGTTGCAATGTCGGCGTCGTCGCGTTTGATTTCGAACGGCAGACGGACTTCGATTTCCTCCGCAATCGCCCTTACGCCTTTGACGCGACCGGTGGCCATCTCGGCAGCGTGTTTCTGGCCGTAGCTGTGGACGTGCCCAGTCAGGGTAACTGTACCGTTTTCGGCCGTTACGCCGATGTGAGCGGCATTGATGCGGGGCTCCCAGTTCAACTCGGCAAGGACTGCTGTTTGTAGTTCATCGTCGCGTGACATCATGCGTCTCCGGCTTCGAGGGTGTCTGGTAACAATGCCCCCCTGCACAGCCTTGGCGACAGCCTCGGAAACTACGCAGCGTGGCCGCGCGCGACTGGCATGCCAGCGGTCGAGCCTACCGCGCCAGTAGGTGAGGTCCGTGCCACCGACGACATACGCGACTTCGCCTTGCTTGCGAATTCGACATCCACCCAGGCTCTGTCGTCCCGGAAGCAATCGTGCCGTCGAGATCGCTTGTGAGGACCAAAGCTGCGCGAAGCCGGGCTTGCCGTGACGACCGCCCATCCGAGCGGCTCTCTGTTGCGATGGGCACAGGCGCTCAGCGTGGGCAGAATGACGATCCGTGTCACAGGCCCGTGTCACAGGCCCGTGTGGTGCGACATCTGGGACCTCCAGGAAGCCGCCCGGTTCCAACACTTCGATCACACCATCAATTTCGACGGGCGGCGTCTGCGCCGATCGTGCAGCGCTGGGCATCGACGCCCGAAACGTGATCGCGTTCAAAGGCATTTGCCTGACGCGTTGTCGCATCAATGCTGGTTTAAATGTCGTTGCATGAGCACGAGGGTCGGATCCCCCGGGTAGGGACCGGCAACAAAGCCCATCTCACGTTCCATGTTGATCGCCGCATGGCTGTCTCGAGTTTCGATGGATTGGAGCGTTTTGAGTCCCTTGGCTTCGGCGTAGGCGGCAACATGCCTAAGCAAATCCCAGCTGACACCGCGCGCCTTAAAGTCCTCGCGGATCACAATCGCGACTTCGCCGACTTCCAGGTCAGCGTCGCAAGCCAACATGGCGGACGCAAGAATTTCTGCCCCGTCATCGACGAAAGCCAAAAAGTTTTCGGTCTGGCGATGGTCGACCGCTGTCATCGCGACAAGGCGGTCATGTCCCACGTTTTTCAGCCCCGTCAAAAATCGAAACCGGATGTCGTCCGCCGTGACATGCGTGAAGAACTCTGCGAGCGCAGCTTCGTCCGCGGGCTGCGCAGCGCGCACAGTGAAGCGAAACCCCGTTCGCGTTGTCAGCTCCCGGTTCCATTCTTGGGCAAGCATGTCGTGTTACTCCTCCAACGCTCTTCGTAGGGATTGAACATACACGGCTGTGGCAGGGTGTCGGGGAGACGATAGGCTGGGAAACTACCTAGGCGTTTGTCGACCCGCGTGCTTGCCACCGTTTATCGCTGTCGCCACGGCCGCAAGCGCGAAGGCAAACCCTGCTGCGATCGATAGTCCGTTCAAGCCGATATGCGGATAGGTAGCCGTGCCAGCCACAGCGCCGAGAACCAATCCCAACCACAAGAAAAGATAGCATGCCGAGGCAAAGCGCTTTCCCCGGTTACGGTGCCTGCGATGCGCTGATCCAACTTGACCAACGTGCCGGTCATATAGGTCAGGCACGATGTGCACCTCGCCGTCGCTTTCGAACGCGGCATTTTCGACTGCCATTGCGATGACCGTCGTCGCGATAGCAGCGTTGGCGCTGCCGAGTGCGTTGAGCAACGCGGCTACCCCAAAATGAGGCCAACGAGTGTCGGGACCACCGGGCGGCGCGAACGCTGCGCACACCGTCCAACCAGCGAACCGGTCATGACGCCGACGACAAAGGATCCGATCAGTCCCAAAGCAATTGCAGCGCTGGGCGCGTGCTCGATCACTCCGACTCCCAGCTGGGTCGAATTTCCAGTCATGAACGAAACGAAAAAGCCTCAGAGATGAATAAAGCCAAGCGCATCGACATAGCCCGCCAGCGCCGACAGTGCGATTGCCAGCACCTGGAGGCGGTTGTCGTAGCGCGTCACATCTCATGATGGCGAAGGAGATGGGCGATATCCGCAGCAGGCCGTCCAGCATAATCCTTGTCAATTTCTGCCGCGAGGCGCTTTTTCAAATCGCCGCTATAATGGTGGCGCATGACTCCAAGTACACGAGGTGCCGCGACCACGATAAAGTCGAGGTCTGCTTGTTGCGCCAAGCCGTTGAGCTGTTCGGCCGCTGCTGCGGCAAAGGCGTCCTCCGCTGCCTGATGAAAATCCGTCGATTGATAGGCACTGCGCCCGGGACCGGTCGTGCTGAAGCTGCGTCCGGGCTTGTCGGTGCCGAGCGCTGCCGTATTTTCAACGTATTTCGTCTCATTTTCAACGACTTCCAAATCAATCGCAACATCAGTCCCTCGATTTCGAAACAGCGACCTTCTGGCGCCGTCGATCACCATGACCATTGCCCCATGAGAAACGAGCATCGTCAGTCTCCTGTGCCAGGTTTTGCCCCGGCATCGCGCGGTGCGATCCCTTGCAGCAAGCCGCGACATTGCTCTCGAACGAGCACCCCCGGCTAGTTTCGGCATTTACGTAGCATTCGAGACGCGTTGCGATTCCGGCTTGAGCAAGCCAGCCGACTTCGCGTTTGACGGTCCCGATAGTCGCTTCAGAGGCCGCCGCCAGTCAGGATGTGATTTTGAGCCCATCATTTAGGCCAACCGTCTTAATCGCCGTTGTGAGCGTTCGGTCGCCGACCGCGCCGGGGAAGACGATATCGCCGTGCAACGCCGCTTCCAGAGTCAGCGCGCCAGTCGGATCGAAGGCTGCGAGCAGAATGGCCGTGCCTTGCCAATCCGTTGCCCGCATTTGGCGGATGAGGTCGAGCGCATCACTGCCGTCGAGGCCTGCATCAAGCACAATGCACGGGAAGTCTCGTGATGTCGGATCGCCGAGCAGTGCGGCGCTCGTCGAATAGGAGCGCACTTGATACCCTTCGGAGCGCAACATGATTTGACGGGCACGCCGAACGGTCGGGTCGCCATCGACCAGTGACACGCGAACGCTGTTCCTATCCTGAGTTATGGCATGGACCTCAATGACGTCTTGTGCTTGCACGTCTTGGGCGTCCGCGTCTGTACGTAGAAAGCGAGGGCAAGAAAGCTTTAGTCCGGGGTATCGATACCCGCAGCGAAAGCGATTTTGAGCACGTGGGAAAGACTGGGGGCGTCAAGTTTTTCCATCAGGTGCGCGCGGTGCACTTCGACGGTTCGCGTGGCGATGCTAAGATCGTAAGCGATCAGCTTGTTGGGTCGACCAAGAACCATTCCCTTCAAGACTTCGCGTTCGCGGGCCGTAAGCGCCGCGAGACGGACAACGGCTTCGTTTTTGGCAAGTAGGACGCCAACACCGCGTTTCGCTTGGCAAAGGCCCTCTTCAATTGCTGCCAGCAGCATGAGCCGTTCGAAAGGCTTCTCCAAAAACTCGATGGCGCCGGCCTTGATCGCGCGGACGGCAAGCGTCACGTCGCCGTGACCGGTAAGCATGATAACCGGTAACGTGATACCGCTTGCGCCGAGCCGCGCCTGAACTTCAAGGCCGTCGATCCCCGGCATCCTTACGTCCAGCAGCACGCAACCCCGACTGGCGCCATTCACGGCTTTCAGAAATTCGTCGCCCGACGCGTAGATTTTGACCGCATAACCAGATTTGCGCAGCAAGAAGCTGATTGACTGCCGGATCGCCTCGTCGTCATCGACGACAAAAATCGTATCCACGGTCTCAGTCATCGCTCTCTCCTGCAAGCGGGATACAAAAGCTGAAAACGGTCCCACCCCCCTCGGCCGGATCTGCCCAAATGCGCCCACCGTGCGCTTCGACGATTGTGCGGCAGATCGACAGACCGAGCCCCATGCCCTCTCCTTTTGTGGTCGCGAAGGCGTCGAAAAGTCGTTTGCGCGTCTGGGTCGTGATGCCGTGACCGGTGTCAATTACGGAGATCCTGACCCAGCCGGCAGTATCGGGCGCCGTCGTGACGCAAAGGTCCTTATACGGGGCATCCTGCATCGCGTGAATTGCGTTCCTGATGAGGTTGACGATCACTTGCTGTATCTGGATGCGATCCACGCGAACGAGGTTTAACCCGGGTGCGGTGATGATCCTCACCGCGACGCCTGCTTCGTGCGCACCCAAAAGGCCCAAGCTTGCGGCCTCATCTACCAGTGCGTCGAGCGGAACAATTTCGAAGCTGGTCTCGCCGCCATCGACAAAGGCCCGCAACCGGCGGACGATGTCGCCCGCGCGCAACGCCTGAGCCGTGGCAAGCGCAACAGCCTCGGCAATATCGACTAACGACGGATCGTCGATCTCACCGATCATGTCGCTCGCTGTCTCGAGATAATTGGCAATCGCTGTCAGCGGTTGGTTGATCTCATGGGCAAGCGTCGAGGCCATCGTCCCCATGGCGCTGACGCGAGAGATGTGGACGAGTTCGGACTGCAGGTCTTGCAAGTGCCGTTCGCTTTGTTGGCGCGCCGTGATGTCGCGGATGAAGCCGGTGAAAATTCGCTCCCCCGCGATCTCGACTTCGCCCACCGCCAGTTCAATCGGAAACGACGCGCCGTTGCGCCGCATGGCGGTCACCTGACGCCGGCTGCCGATAATGTGACGAACCCCAGTCTCCAGATACGTCGCCAGACGATTATCGTGCGCCGACTGGTCGGCGACGGGCATCAGCATGCGGACGTTGCGGCCAACGACTTCTTGCTCGGAATAGCCAAATAGCCGTTCGGCTGCCGCACTGAACGACGCTACGGTACCCCGTTCGTCCATGACGATCATCGCGTCGGGTACGGTTGCCAATATGGAGCGCAGGTGATCTTCTCGCCGGGCGATGGCAGCTTCCGAAGCCTTCTGATCGGTTATGTCGCGAATGACCTTACCGAAGCCCTTCAGATCACCGTTCTCGTCTCGAAGCGCCGTGATCGTGACGCTGGCCAGGAATTCCGATCCATCCTTGCGGAGTCGCCAGCTATCTTCTTCGATCCGGCCAAGCCTGGCAGCGCGGATGAGGTCGTCTTTAGGCTTGGCAGCAGCCACGTCGTCGGGAGGATAGAATATCGCTGCATCCTGGCCGATGATCTCGGCCTCGGTCCATCCCTTGATCCGCTCGGCGCCGCGGTTCCACAACGTGACGCGTCCTTGGGGATCCAGCATATAGATTGCGTAGTTGGTCGCCCCGTCGATCAAAAGCCCGAGTTCTTCGGCCAAAATGGCATGGCGACGGGCCGCTAATTCAGAAACGGAAAACTCGGATTTGGTGACCTCAATGGTCAAGGTGCTGTGGTAACGATCAAATTCACGGCGATACTGACCTTGGGCTAGCCTATGTTCGACTCTTGGCCACCTGAACCCAAGTCGCACAGAAACAGTTGGTCGCATAGCTATCCGCCTAACCGGTCGATAGCGAGCCCATCCTCAATCCGTTTACGTGCCCCTGACTTTTTGACGGCAGCCCGAAAACCATATCGACGTCATGAATAGGCACGATCGCTTCGAGGCCTTGCATATGTCCTGGTCACTCAGTTCCCAAAGTTGAGGTAGCCAGGGACGGCTTTCACGGTGACTGCATGCGCGGAGCGCAAGGACCGCCATGGTGCGAGCCGACGAACAAAGAAGCCGAGCCCATCGAAATCGGATACCCGCAATATTTGGGTACATGCACAGATACAAAATCGAAATTGTGGCGCGCCGGTTGCATTGCTGCCGCACGGTCGACTGGCCCGGCCTTGTCTCGGACGATGCCGCGAAACCGTGGATGACCAGGCCGTGTGGCTCGTGTTCGGCACGTCATTGAATGGGACCGCACCAATTTTGTGCCGATAAAATGGCAGGAGGGAGAGTGCTGATGGCAATGCATATCTTTGCGTACGACGCAGACGGCCGCGATGTCGAAACTGAGCTCGAACGCCTGGATCAGCAGGCATTTGGTGACCGTTAGCTCGTCTGGATCGACGTTTCCAACGAAACAGGCGCCACAATTGCCAAGATCGCCGAGAGGCTGCACGTTGACCCGGAACCGCCGGTGGTGGCAACGCGTGGGTCGACAATCTCCCGCAGAACTTCGGCCAGTTCTTGAGGTTTTGTGTTGATGTGGCACCGCTACGCGAAGAACTTGCCGCTGCTTCGGCACACATACATCGGGGAGAAAATACCACCGAGGACTTCGCCACGCGCGTTGTGTTCTTTGTCGCCGAGCAGTGGCTTGTCACCGTTCGCGATGATAATGTTGATTTCCTGGTCTAGTTTTGCGAGCAGGACCGCAGCGAGACCCTCATCGGCTTGCTCGCGCCGTCGGCGCTCGCGGCGTCGCCGCTCGACTGGTATTCAGGGGATTTTTTTAGGGTGTTTCGAAGATCGCGACCGACGTTGATCTGCTCGATGAGCGCCTCCTGCGTGAAAAGGCGTCTCGCGACGACATCGAGACCAACACCCTTGTCAAGATCCTGACGATCGTCATAGCCGTTTTGGGCTCTTTTGGCGCCGTAGCCGGCATCTTCGGGATGAATGTCAAAGCAACAGTGTTTGAAGGGAGCGACCTGACCTTTGCGGTCATCACCGGCACCGTGTTCGTGACAAGTGGTGGCGCTATCATATTCGCACGGATCAAAAAATGGATCTGACAAGGGCGTCAGGGTCATGATCGAGCCGGGCGCCCCCCGTTGAGTGCCACTGAAAACATTGCTATTGCGAAAATTCGCTATGGTCGCTGGGGGTTGGGATGCATTGCCCGGTGTCTCGGCGATCGACCGTCTTGAGGCGTACCGTATCGTGTCGGGCGACGCCTCAGAGGCTAAAAATTTATTTCGCGTCAATCGCGACTATTTACGCGGTCGTGGGTTTAACGCGGGTTTTCAACGAAAGCCTTAGCCATGTCTGCTCCTTCGAAATCGCATGCAGAAGGTCATTATCTAAATCGCGCTGGCTGGCTTCGGGCTGCCGTGCTGGGCGCCAACGATGGTCTGTTGTCGACCTCGAGCCTCGTCGTCGGCGTGGCCGCAGCGGGGTCGAGTGTGTCGCAAATTCTTCTCACGGGGATTGCAGGACTGGCTGCGGGGTCAATGTCGATGGCCGCCGGCGAGTTTGTTTCGGTAAGCTCGCAGAGCGATGCCGAGCAATCCGACCTCGCACGCGAGCAGCAAGAATTGCGGCTCGATCCCGAGCACGAAACACGCGAGCTTGCAGCGATTTACATCAAACGCGGGCTCGATCGCGATCTTGCAGTGACTGTTGCAAAACAGTTGATGGCCAAGGATGCGCTCGGAGCGCACGCTCGCGATGAGCTGGGACTGACCGACATCAGCGCCGCAAAGCCCATTCAGGCCGCGCTGGCGTCTGCGAGTTCTTTCGCATTGGGTGCCGCACCGCCTATCTTGACGGCCTTATTGGTCCCCGCCGCCCATGTTATTTGGGCGGTTTTCGGTGGTTCCCTCGTGGTTCTCGCCGTGCTTGGTGCTGCGGGCGCGCGCGCCGGCGGCGCCCCGCTGCTTCCAGGCGTCACAAGGGTCTTTTTCTGGGGCGCGGTTGCCATGGCCGTAACTGCAGGCGTTGGACGATTGTTCAATGTGACCGTTGGGTGACTTGTTGACACCCGGGCGTGCGGTGGTCGAAGTCCTGTGCAATCCGGGCATGCAAATGTGATTGCATGCCCGGCAAATCTTATTTTGCTTCTGTAGTCGTCGTCGTCGATTTGGTCATTGTGTGATGCACGGCGCGATTATGACGGCGCTTGTGGTGGCGTTGCATGGCCATTGGTTTGATCGACGTCGAGTGGGTCGTCATCTTCTCATGCGTTTGGGTATTCGACATGTTGCCCATTCCCGTTGTGGTCGTCTTTGTGCTGCTAGACATGCTGTTCATTTGCGCCGACGCCGGCACAATAAGCGTGCAGGAAATCACTGCCGCGCAGACCATGGATTTCAAACGTTTCATTTTTGTCTCTCCCATAGCTCCCCGCCATTGTGGATGGAGCCAACGCCGAAACGAACGCGCGAACATACGGTTCCTGCAGTCCTGCGACGTGATCATGCCTGCCTGACAAATCCTGCTCGTTGCTGTCACTCCCGTCGAGCTCCTGATCGTTCCGGTGGCGCCGCAATTTCCGCGAGAGCAAGTCTCAGCAATGTGCCGGCCAAAGCAACCCCACACCCCATGTCGACATTCGCGGGCACGCGGACAGGGACGCTGCCATCACAAGACGCATGGCGTGCCAAAGGCATTGAGCATTGGTCAAGGATGGGCTGACACAGCGGTATCGCTCGGTCTTGTGGACCGAACCGATGGCATCCGTGCCGAGCGACTCGCGGATATGGGTAACGTGGTCGTGCAAGCGGACGGACGGTACATTTTCTACCGTTTCGACGATCGATCTGCGCCCTTACTGCGCACCGTCTTTGTCCGGGCACGGGTGCGATCTAACTCGGCTTCCATTTTTTCCGCGCACGGGGCTGTTCTGTTGGCGCTGCCAGCCAACACGCAATTTAACCTTGGCGGGCGCGATTGCCGGGGCTTAAGGCATCGACGCCGTTTTCCAGCGCTGTCGCATCAACCGCGGCGGCGGCAGCCGTCAGTGTGCTGACATAAGCGTCGGCGCCTATTGTTGTTTGCACCGCGCTATCATCGAGTGCGGGTTCATCGCGTAACCAAAGCCCCACGATGATCCTCGCGTTTGGGGCCTTCTGCCGGAGACGGCGAATGAGGAAGCGCAGTTGGGCAGGCGCCCCGGTCAGTTCAAGATATGAAATCACAATCGTGTCAATGCCGGCGAGGTCGAGATTGACAATGGCACCGCGGGCCGCAGCCTCGTGAGTGACCAGGCGCGCTCGGTATCCCTGACACTCCAGAACATGCTTGAGCATCGCTGCGACGACCTCGTCGAACGCGCCGCCGCCGCTCACACAGGCGACCGCCGCGGGGACCGAAGCCAAAACTGACGATTTGGTGACAGACGCTTGTTCAATTTGGGTTGCCAGTTCCTCGACGACCCCAAGCGTGGTCCGCTTTATCGCGTCCAGATGGGCGTTTTCGATCGTGCCTTTCGTTTCATCAGTGGCTGCCATTCGAAGGGCGCTGATGACCACGTCATCGTAATAGTTTTGAATGCTGCATTCGCCGAGTATGGCCTCGGCTTGTGCCAATGCTTCATCGACATTGTTGGCAAGGATGCGTTGATAAAAGCCCTCCACTGGCGTCAGCGCCGGCCGGTCGCCGAGGATGACGTCGAAAAACTCGAGTGCCTTTACGTGTCTGCCCAATACGACGAGGCACAACGTCAGCGGCGTCGATATAATGAGGCCGACTGGACCCCATAGCCATGCCCAAAAGATCGCCGATATGATCACCGAGACGGGGGACAGGCCAGTCGAATGCCCGTAGAGGAGCGGCTCGATAATATAGCCGATCACTCCTTCGACGATAACAAAATAAAGCGCGATGAAGATTGCCGTCGACCAACCCGGATCGATCGCCGCGCCAAGCGCGACGGGCGCAACCGCGGCAAGGACCGGCCCGATATAAGGCACGAAGCGTAACATGCCCGCCATCACGCCCCACATTGCGGGTGAGGGCACGCCGAACAGCCACAGGCCAACAGCGATGACAAAACCAAATGATGTATTGACCGCCAACTGGGCGACAAAATATCGGCTCAGTCGCTTTCCCGCATCATCCAGCGCCATCGTTGTTCGGCGCAAATCAGTCGAGCCGAACACACGGATAAAGCGATCGCGCAGGTCCTCTTTCTGCATGAGCACGAAGATCGCGACCATGAGCACGATGAAGGTGGTTTCGAGCGGGCCGACAAGCGGCTCGAGAATTGTTTTGGTGACTGACATGGGCGTCGACCTGGGCTCTGCCATTTCAACAAGGACCGCAGACTTGGATCCTGAGGCTGAATTGCGAGCGCCACTCAGGATGCTGGTCGGAACCAGGGGGACGGAGCGCTGCGGCTTGCGCCCGCCGCCGAGCGCTTTGGTAATCGCGATCATCCGTTGCGTCGCCATTCCCTGGACCAACTGCACCTTCGCTTCGATCGCGTGGGCATATTCAGGGGCATTGACGCTGAGCGACGCCGCCTGGGTACCGATGAGCATGCCGATTGCGCCGACTAAAGAAAGCGCTGCCAACACGGTCATGACGACTGCCGGGGCACGCATGATCCTCAGTCGCTGAAGAAAATTGACCATTGGCGATAGGATGAACGACAGCATGACCGCCAGTGTAATCGGGATAAGCACGCCCCGACCCAGATAGAGCGCGGCGATTGCGGCGGTGCCGCAAGCCAGGCCGAACAATTGGCGTACCGCCGTTGCCAACGTTGCGGGTCGGTTCCTTATATCGAGCCGCCCGGTCAGCGCGTCGCGCGTCCCGGCGACCTGGTCGCCGATCGACGTCCATCCATCATTGGCTTGCAGGCCCGCGGTTTCCCCAGTCACATCCTACCCTTACCGATTTGCACATTAAACGAATGGCTGTGCGCTTTGTTACAGACACGCAAAAATTGTTACGGACATGTTGACGTGCAGCTGGCTCGACAGAGAGGCGCCCGCTGGAACACCTCTGTCATAACCAGCTTCTGGTGCTTTGGCGCGGTCAACCGCTCAACCCAACGATGCGCTCCAATTTGCCGATGAGTCGAGCCGAGCGGCTCTTTGCGCGCGCGCAGCCAAACGCAACGACTTTGGTTGGCACCCCTCCGCTTCCGATCCCCTGACACGGCAACGCTTTTGTAACCTCATGCGCTCTAGTTGGCTGCAGTCGCGTGGGAGACTGCAATGCCGCTCAACCTCAAGAGTATAACCAAATTTGCCGCTCGGTCACCGCGCAAGGCGGTCGATGTGGTTACCAATATGCTGTTGCTCGACGATCGCGAAGTCATGGTTCGGTTGACCAATATCTCAGCGCGAGGCTTTACCGCACTGTCCGAGACTGCCCTTACCCCTGCAACGTGGCTCGGAATCAGCGTGCCGGGCTTCGGTATCAAGCGCGCCGAAGTCTGTTGGGTTTCAGCAGGCGAGTTCGGCGGGCGTTTCGACACCTGCCTGCCAACCCCCGTCGTCGACAGGCTTTAGGCAACGCCAGGTTTAGAGTTGCCGCTTTTTTTGTTTTCACGGCGATCAGCATCGACCCGGCCCGAGTTGCATCGTGCGTCGACTGCGGGGAAGTCGGATCCGGCGTCCCTCACGCCGTGTGCCGCCGTGATGGGCGCGCGCGGGATCTGCGTCAGTTGCTTGCGACACGGCTCAGCAGTAGGGTCGGCGGCGCATAGGGAGCAGGCTCGATGGCAACATTAGCTGCAAGCGTCGCACCGTCTCGAAGATCGGACGACAGGTTCTTCTTGTTCGCTGCGGTCGCGATGACCGTTGTCATGGTTGCCGGGTTCTCAGTACAGCTCGCTGCGGGCCGCTCGACGTTCTCGGCTCCCCTGCTCGTCCACGCGCACGCAATCGTGTTCATGGGGTGGGTCACGCTTTACCTGTTCCAGAATATCTTCGCGACAACCGGTCGACTGGCGCTCCATCGCCGCCTGGGCTGGATTGCAACGGGTTGGATCGCCGCCATGCTCATTCTGGGATGCTCGGTGACGGTGGCAATGGCCCGTCGAGGCCAAGTGCCGTTTTTCTTCCGGCCTCTGCACTTTCTCGTCTTCGATCCGCTGAGCCTGTTTACCTTCGTCGGTCTCACGACTGCAGCGATCGTAATGCGGCGTCGGACGGACTGGCATCGGCGTCTGCATTTCTGCGGCATGTCGATGTTGCTTGGACCCGGCTTTGGTCGTCTGCTGCCCTTGCCGTATTTCGAGCCGTTGGCCTGGGAGGCAACTTTTGCTGTATCAATGATTTTCCCGATTGCTGGTATATTCGCCGACCTTCGACGGGTCGGTCACATACACCCTGCATGGCGCTGGGGCGTCGTGACAATGATCGGGTCGCTACTTTTGACCGAGGCGATAACCTATAGTTCACTGGGACAGGGACTCTACCGCGTGGTCACTGCCGGATCGCCAGGCGCGCTCGTGCCGCCGCTGGCGTTTGCGCCCCCGCCTGTCGGTCGCTTGATAACAGGGCGCACGCCACCGTCGTGAATTAGGTCACGTCGAAGCAGGGTGACAGTCGAAGCGATGCTTTGAAGGCAGGCAAGATCGCTGTCTGACAGTCGCGACCCGCTTGGCTCCGCTAGTCACGTCACTGCGTTCCGGGCGTTCAATCCTCAAAGACAGGGCTAGCCTACACGCGGCGGCATTGCGGCGTTCGCCCGATAAGCTGCGCATGGCAATGTAGAGTCCCCCATTCTTCTCGCACACATCTCAATTGCAAATGAGAATGCGTCGCAATATAGGTTTTGATAAGGGGAACGAATCGGTGCGTTTTGGAATCATTTGGGCGTTGATGTTAGTGCTACCGGCGACCGCTTTTGCGGCGCCCGGAGTCGGGGATCCCGTCTACGGGGCTACAGTTACAAAAGGCGTTACTGAATTCGAGGCGCGCTACGGACGCCTTATGGGCGGCGCGGATGACGGCGCCGACGGGCTCGTTCTTGAGACCGAACACGCGTTTTCAAACCGATTTGCTGGCGCAGTATTGGTAGAGATCGGGCGCGACGGCAACGGGCAACGCAGCGCTAATTCAGCGTCGATCGAAGCAATTCACACGCTCGGTCGCGTCGACGCCCTCGCGCTCGATGTCGCGCTTTATGCCGAATATAAATATGGATTCCGCGGAACCAGCGATGTGCTCGAAGGCAAGGTATTGCTCGAACACCGTGCGGCGACGTTCGACGCGCGCCTTAACGTGATTTCGGAGCATGCGTTGCAGCACAGCGCTCCCGTCGATCTGAGTTACGCTGCATCCGTCGACTGGGCCGTGATTGGTAACGACCTGCGGCTTGGGGTCGCCGCTTTTGGCGACCTTGGTTCCACCCAGCATTTTGGCGGGCGTCAGGAGCATTTTGCCGGCCCCGAGATCAAAATTGAAATTGACCATTTTGGGTCGGGCGAACTTGAGGTGGAAGCCGGCTGGCTCCGCGCGTTCGGCGCTGCGCGTGACAGGACACAAGGCCAGGCTCGGCTCCTTATCTCGTACGAAATGCACTTCTGATCGACGAGCGCCAAGGGAGCAAACGACTGGGGCAATCACCAATTCTGAAGCGAGCCGACACCAAGCTGGTAGCCGAACCGTCTCGCGTCACCGTCCGCACCTCGTTCGGCCGAGGGTGCCAGAGAAACCAAACGAGCTTGGATATCCCGGTCGTGCGTTGAACTCGGTAACCTGGGGCGACGTTGATGGCCGGACCAGATGCCGAGAATGACTTGCCAAATATCACCCACCCGCGGTCCGCACTGCGGTTACGCGGCAGCAAGCCTGCTCGGACAACGGAACGCCGACTTTGCCATGCGAAGCGCGTGCGCTGCCATCGTGACATTGCGATCAACCATCACGGCTGCTCCGGGAGCGCCTTTACGACGTTTCGAGATCGCGCAGATCCTGACCGCGCGTCTCTCGTCCCAAGAGCATGACCAGGAGCAGTGAATACGCCGCCGGCACCATGATCATCCCTGCGACCACCCCTATTGGCGGAACCCGTCCCGCGATGCTCTAGACCTGTGCGAGAAGACCACCTCGCTTTGTACAAGCTGCATTCCAACCAGTTGCGCGGCCCAGGACGCCGAGCGGCTCGCTCTCGGCAGCATAGGGAAGCAGGATTGCAATGATGCCGTTCGATCCAACGATCAACAATGCGATCGGCAGCACCGGGCTACCCATGCCGGACGCTTCGAGGCGAAGCACGAACAGCAAGCCGTCCTAGGTAATCGCGACCATAGCGATGAGCGACCATTTACTGCTCCATTTGCTATAGAGCAGTGCCGCAAGGAATACGGTGGGGCAGGCACTGAGCGCAGACCCGGCGAGAAGTCGGCTGGAGAGTCCGACAGAATAGTCCTTGGCTACAAGATCGGCGGGCAACCAAAGGAGCCGGCCGAAATTGACGAGGCCCCGTGCGAGCCCGCAACAGCGGAGCGCCGCAATCTTGCCAACCAGCCGTACACGAGTCAGCGCGCCATAGCCCGAAGACGCCACCAGCACGCGCTGGGGCGAGGCTTTTTTTCGGCGCGAACCGAATAATCGCATGACAGCTTCGGCTTCGGCTTCGGCTTCGTGGACGCGACCGCGCGCAAGAACAGACTTCGCAGACTCAGGGATGAAGCGGCCGATCAGGACAAGCGACATACCGGCCGGTAGATTGATGAGCCATAGGGTCCGCCAGCCAAAAAGTCGGTTGCAAAAGCGCAGACCATGCACGCGCTGCGAAGTAGCCACCGACCGCGCCGAGCCCACCAACGAGGACAAGCGCCCATCCACTGTGGCGACTTGGCATCATTTCGGCGAGGAGCGCATAAGTGACGGGGAGCATAGGCCCATCATGAAGCACATGCCGATGTTCCAGGCCAAACTCGGCATCGCCCCACAGATCGACGTGCCGACGAACATAACCGCCGACAGCAGGACCGAGGCGTTGCGGCCGCAAATGTCTGCGATCACGCCCCACAGAAACGAGCCTGCAACGGTTCCCACCAGCGCGAAGAACAATACGAGGCTGCCTGTTGCCTTTGATACGCCATACTCGGCTACCATCGCGGGTGCCGTGAAGCCGAGCGAAGCCAGTTTCATCACATCAATCACCAGCGCGACGACGAGGACGAACATCAGCCGCCAGTGCTGCCAGCTGAGCGGCGCATCCTCGGGTGCGGCAACGACGATCTGAGCCGCGGTCGCGCGCTGGTCCTCGATGTTGCGGGGAAGCAGGCCGTATCCGGCGATCATGCCGCCTGACAAAATCAGGCCCATGCCAACGATCATGCCGGTACCCACCGGCATGCCCACGAGATGATAGTGCATGGACCGCGTCATCAGAAACATCGGGAGGTGCGCAGCTACGCCCGTTGTGACCGCAGCACAGCCGAGGACGAAAGCCCAGAGCGCCTGGCGATCGGACGAGACGCTGGCTTTTCTCAGAGTGGCGTGGTTCTTTTCAACGCCCTGCGTCGCGCAAGATCGAGGTCAGAGGTTGCCCACTGCCCTTTCGCTTGCAGCGCGTTCGGCGTCAGGGGCGTTCGCGTCACGGATGTTCCTATGATAACGTATCGCGAGTGGAACGACCTCTCGACCTTAGTGCCGCGCACTGCCGAATCGGCGCCGGGTAAAGCTCACCGGTTCGTGACCCCGCCCCGACAACAAGTGTCACTGCGGTCTCGACAATTCTACCGTGCTCAAATCGGTGGGACTAAATTGCAAGCGCGGCAATGGCCGCTCCATGCGCAGGAAAATTCTGCGCACACCCCCCGACGAATCGCTCTATCTGCGCCATGTCGGCAATCGCAAGGTCACGGTCCGGTGGCTTCAGCTTGGCATCGTCGGGAAAGGTCCCATAGCCCGCCATGAGGCAGTGCCATGAAAGTGACGGATAATAACGGGCAATGTTTTGCGTAGCGATCTCCGCGCTCAGGTCTCCTCCTTGAAACCAGCACGTCATCACTGCCTTGAGCGAGTCCGACAGGTTCTGGTTCGCGGCGTTGGCGCGCCAATAGTCGCTGTCTGCGCGCGTGTTGAACCGATAATGCGCGACAATGTAATCGCGGATCCCTTCGTAGCGGGCGGCAATCGCCTGATTGAATTTGGTCATGGCAGTGTCGGTAAGGTTTTCGTCTTCGAACGCCTCGATGAAGCCCTCCACGGTCGCTTCGACGATGTGGAGCGCGGTCGCCTCGAGCGGTTCGATGAACCCTTGGGCGAGCCCGACACCCAGGCAGTTATTCACCAAACTGCGCGCGACCCGGCCGACTTTCATTTTCAGGTGGCGTGCCGGCGGATCGTGGTCGCCAGCCCCTAGATGCGCGCGCAATTCGGCCTCCGCTTGATCCTCGGTCTTGTGAGCTGACGAATAGACGTAGCCGTTGCCGGTTCGGTTCGTCAGCGGGATCCTCCATGCCCAGCCGGCCGAAAGCGTCGTGGCGCGGGTTTCGCAAAGCAGGGGGCCGCCCTCATTCGGGGTTGGCATCGCAACCGCGCGATCGTTGAACAAATTGCTGGAAAACGACTGGAACGGTTCGCCCAATGCCTCCTGCAGGATCGCGCTACGGAAACCCGAGCAATCGACGAAGAAATCACCCGTGAACTCTTCACCATCGTCGCAGACAAGCGCAGCCACGGTGCCCTCGGAGGCAAGGCGGACACTGCGTACCGTTCGCAAAACATGCGTTACCGCAAGTTTTGTGGTGGCATGGGTGCGCAAAAACTGGCCAACGAGCGTCGCATCGAAATGATAGCCATAGCCGATGTTGAACGGAAAATTTGGTGGGGCAATGGGCGCACGCGTTTCGGCGGCGAGCCGCGCAGGGAGGAAAAACCGGTCGGGATGAGCCCAGACATCGCGGCCGGTGCGTCGCGCGCGGGTATGCAGGAAGAAATGCGGCGCAGTGTACTGATCGAGTTGGGTCGGGAAGGGGTGAAAATAACTTTCGAACCCCTGGCGGTGCGACCAGCCATGAAACGCGATGCCGTTTTTGTAGGTGGCATGGCACGCAGGCATCCATTCGCTTTCGGCAATGCCGAGCGTGTCGAACATTGCCTTCAATTGCGGTGTCGAACCTTCACCAACTCCGATAATCCCGATGTCGGGCGATTCGACGACTTTCACCAATGTCCCGTGCGGGCCCCAGCGATGGGCGATCAGGCATGCAGCCATCCATCCCGCGGTGCCGCCGCCCAGCACGACAATCCGATGTGGCGGCTGATTCATCGCGGATCCCGGGAACAAAAAGCTCCCGTCTCCATCGCTCCACGATTTGCTCCACCCTCGACACGCAAACCCAGGCGGCTTTGCAAATCGCGCCGCTGAGCCCATCCGAGAATTGCCCGAACGGGATCGATCGTCGAAAGCTGTTCCCGCTGGGCTCCAGCGACATCGTCTACAGCTATGACGCGGCCAGAAATAAATTGCAGAGCAGTCACCCAGATACGATCACCTGTCGCGTTGCCTCGGTTGCCTCTGGAAGCGGTTTGGACTGCAAGCGCTGCGCCTTCAGGTACAACGGCCATGGCAATCCTATTTCTTCAGCTTGAAGCGGATGGCTTGTCCGCCTCCCGGCGCCAGCGCCAGCGCCATTGTGTCGGTGCTTCCCACAGCGCGATGCTCAACGACAGTGGAATGGCGTTTCTCGGTGCGGAAATCGGCATCGGCACCGTCACGATAGATTTCGGCGATATAGTGCTTCCCCGGTGTCAGAAAATCGAGCGACACGACCAATGTGCGCGCCTTTTCGTCTGTCACACTTCCCAAAAACCAGTCCTCGCTGTGGCGGTCCTTGCGCACAATTGTGGCATAGTTTCCAATCTCGCCATTGAGCACACGTGTGTCGGCCCAGTCGGTTGGCACGTCGCGAATGAAGCGCACAAGTTCGGGATATTTCGCGTAGTTCTCGGGCAAGTCGGCGACCATCTGGATGGGCGAATAGATGACGACATAGAGCGCAAGCTGCTTTGCGGCGGTTGACAATATGTCGGTGTCGCCGCGCCCTTTCAGACTGAGTATCCCCGGAGTGAAGTCCATCGGGCCGCCAAGCATGCGGGTGAAGATCAAGTTTGCTTCATGCTCGGGCGGATTCTTGGGACTACCCCACGCGTTATACTCCATGCCGCGCTGTCCCTCGCGGCTCACCCAGTTGGGATAGGTCCGCCTCAAGCCTGTGTCCTTGATCGGTTCATGGGCGTCGATCGCAATATGATAGCGCGCCGCCGTTTCTACGACCTTGAGGTGATGTCGTGCCGATGCCTGCCCCTCATGCCAATCGTAAACGATGCGGCCATCGGCAGTGAGCACTTTGAACCCACCGGCATCGGACACATAACCGGTCTTGACACTGTCGATCCCCAGCGAGTGGTCGAGCGCGAACGCCGCGTCCATTTGGCTTTCATAATGAGCGGCGTTGGCCGAGGTTTCATGATGGCCGATCAGCGCCACGCCCTTTTTGCGGCCGTAGTCGGTGACGGCTTTGAGATCGAAATCGTCATAGGCTTGGGTGAAGCTGAAATCCGCGCCATTGGCGAACCAGTCGCCGTCCCAGCCTTTATTCCAGCCTTCGACCAGCAGCCCGGTGAAGCCGTTCGCCGCCGCAAAGTCGATCATCTGCCTGGCATAGGCGTTCGTCGCGCCGTGCTTGGGTCCGGAAGCCCAGCTCTGCCGATCGAGGTGCATGCCCCACCAGATGCCGACAAATTTGCGCGGATGGACCCAGCTTACGTCGCCCAGCTTGTTGGGCTCGTTGAGGTTCAGGATTAGCGGATTTGCCATGTAAAGCGCCGGTGCGCTGGTCGCGATCATCAGCACGCGCCAAGGTGTGGGGAAGGGGGCGGCACGGCTTACTTTGGGGCCGATAGCCGAGGGGGTCAGAACGGCCTTCAGCAATCCGCCGGTTACCTTGGCGATGTTCATGCCCGAATAATCGACCAGCGCGGCTTCATGCAATGATATATAGAGTCCGCTTGTCGTTTTCAGAGTTAGCGGTGTCTGCGCGATGCCAATCTCGGCAATCGGCGTACGATTGTAGAGATATTCTTCCCGGTTCGACTCAAATGCAGGCGCCCACCACGCTGTCGCCGGCTCGGCAATCGCGAATTGCGTCAGTTCTTCGGCGATGTTTACCTGTTTGAGGTTGGGCTGCTCAGGAAATTCGTATCGAAAGCCGACCCCATTGTCGAAGACACGAAAAACCACGGTGAGCTCGCGCCTCAACGGGCTTTTCTCGCGAAGAAAAACTTTCAATTCGCGATACTTGTTGCGGATCGAACGCCACTCGCCCCACGGCTGTTCCCAGCTTTCATCATGCTGACTGTTCAAAACGCGGACAATTTCGAGATTGCGGAAAATCTGCGGGGCGTCGGTCAGCAAGAAGCCAAGTTTGCTCGGCGCCACGACCGGCACGTCGTCACGCTTGATCGAATAGGTTGCATGCCCTTCTTCGTCGGTTGCGACTGTGACCGACACCAAATGACTGGGCGAATCAATTGTTATCGGGCTGGTTTTTGCCGAGAGCGGCGTCGCGGCGAGAACCATGAAAAGCGCCATGATCCATTTCATGCGATCCGCTCCGCGATTAGCCCGCCGAACGGCGGAAGCGACCATGCGCTTGCCCCATTGACTGCTTGGCTGATCTGCCAGCGATCAGGCTGCGCTGGGGCCCATTCGCGGGCAGAACCGGAAAAATTGAAGACGCAGACCAATGCTTGTTCGGCGTCGATTCGCTCGAACGCCAGCAAGTCGTCGCTCGCTTCGGTCACGCGGCAGCTACCCCAGCGCAACGCTTCGCTGTTGCGACGAAAGGCGATGAGACGCTTTGTCAGCGCGAGGATCGAATCCTCGTTTTCTAATTGGGTGTCGACGGCCTTGGCGCGGTTTTCGGCATCGATGGGAAGCCACGGTCTGCCGGTCGTAAAGCCCGCCCCGACCTCGTCGCGCGCCCATGGCATCGGCGTGCGCGCACCGTCGCGGCTTAGGGTCAACGGCCAGTTCACGATGGCCTCTGGATCGACAAGGTCTTCGAACGCGATTTCAACCTGTCGCAGCGCAAGCTCCTCGCCATAGTAGACAAAGACATTCCCGCGCAGGCACATAAGGAGCAGCATTTTCAGCTGCGCGAACGCCGCCGCATCGCCAGGCTTCGACCAGCGCGAGAGGGCGCGCGGCGCATCATGGTTTTCAAATGCCCAGCTCGGCCAGCCCATGCCGGGTTCGTCGGGCCATTCGTCGATGGTTTCGCTCACCAGCGCAGGGGTTAGCTTGCTGGCATAGAGAAAATTGAAGCCATACGCGCTGTTCAGTCGAGAATTTCCTTGCGTGAACGATTTCATTTCGCGTTCGGCGTGGTCGCCGCCGACTTCGGCCACGGTGAAACGGTCGGGATAGCTGTCGATCAGAGCGCGCAGTCGCTCGAGGAACAAAGGGATGTCGGGATGCGACATGTTGTGCTGCGAGAGCTGAAAGTCTGACGAGCGCGACCGGCGCCGGTTCGATCGCGGCGCGACGGGATTGTCGGTCAGCGCGGTGTCGAACATCGCGAAATTTATGGCATCGAGGCGAAAGCCATCGACGCCGCGTTCGAGCCAAAAGCGCGCCACATTGATCAAGGCATCCTGCACTGCGGGCAAATGTACGTTGAGTTGCGGTTGGCTGCTGAGGAAATTATGCATGAAATACTGGCCACGCCGCGCATCCCATGTCCAAGCGGGACCACCGAATACCGATTGCCAGTTGTTGGGCGGCGTGCCGTCAACCTTGGGATCGGCCCAAACATACCAGTCTGCACGCTCGTTGCTGCAGCTTGCCCGGCTTTGGGAGAACCATTCATGCTGGTCGGACGTATGCGCATAGACCTGGTCGATCAGCACCTTGAGCCCGAGGCTATGGGCTCGTGCGATCAGGGAATCAAAATCGGCGAGCGTCCCGAAAATGGGATCGACGGCACAATAGTCGACGACGTCATAGCCGAAGTCTTTCATGGGCGACGTGAAGAATGGCGAAATCCAGATCGCATCGACGCCCAAGGACGCGACGTAATCGAGGTGCGCGGTGATTCCCGGTAGGTCACCGATACCGTCGCCGTTCGTATCGGCAAAGCTGCGCGGGTAGATTTGGTAAATGACCGCACCGCGCCACCATTCGTGCCGCTCAGGTGCTTTACGCACAAACAACGGTTCGATCATTTTGATGTTCCGGTGGCGCAAACCGCATAGCCAAGGGGAGGAAGCGTCAGGCGTACGGTCCCCGGCGCCGTGTCCTCGGCGGGGCAGTTGCCGAGCAGCGCGGAAAAGCGCCGCGAGCGCGTTTCGACCTCGAGATTAGCCTCGATCGGCATCATAGACGTATTGAACGCGATCAGTATTTCGCCGTTCGTTACGGGATCGAAGCGCGACACGGCAAACAGCCCCGGCCGGTCGCTGCGCGCACGCAATAACTGGCGCCCACGGCGCAGCGCGGGTTCGGCGGTCCGAATACGGGCAAGTTCAGCAATGGCGCGGTAAAGCGGATGATCGGTATGGAAGTTCTCTCGTGCAGTCGTGCTCCGGGTACCGACCAGTGGCTCGCTGTTGTAGGATGCAACGTGACTGGCAAACAAGGGCGCCCGCGCGTCCTGGTCGTCACCTTTGCCGGCAAAGCCCTGCTCGTCGCCCGAATAAATTACCGGGACACCCCGCATCGTCATCAGCATCACGTGCGCCAAAATAACGCGGTGGAGCACTTCGTCGTCACTTGCCTGAGGAAAGGCCACGCGAACGAAATGCGCAAATCGGCCATTGTCATGATTGCTGATAAAGGTCGGCTGGGATCGCGCTGCCGCTTCTCCACCCTCGTAAAGCGGGTCGCCGGCAAACAGGTCTTCGAGATGATCCGTGCCCGCCTGTCCTGCAACAGTATCGATAACGGCCTGGCGGAAAGCAAAGTCGAGAACTGCTGGGAAACCGTCTACCCGGGTGTGGACAGCCAGCTTGCCTGGTTCGAGCCCAACGCCGCCGATTTCCCCGAAAATATGGAAATTGGGAATGCCCTTTGCCTTGGCACGCGCAAGCATGGCAGGGTTGAAAATCTTCCAGAATTCGGTGTTGACATGCTTTGCGGTATCCACCCGGAAGCCGTCGATGCCGTAACGGTCGATCCAGGCTCCGTAAATGTCGATCATACCCGAGACGACACGCGGGTTCTCGGTCATCAGGTCGTCGAGCCCGACGAAATCGCCCATTGTCGAGCTCTCGTTCGTAAATGTCGAATTGCCACGATTGTGATAGAATCGGACGTTGTTGAGCCAGTCGGGCACTTTAATGTGGTCTTGGCCCTTGGGAATGTAGGGCGTGTAGGCAAAGTCCGGATCGGTTAGGCGGGCAAAATTCGCTGCCGTCTGCACCTGATCGCCAGCGAACCCTGAATTAATGGGCACGCCCCCAACACCGCCGCGCCGTTGATACGGGAAGTCGGCACGGCTGCGATAGGGACAGGCGCTTGTGCATTCCTTGTAAGCGATCACATCGGCGGTGTGATTGACGATGATGTCCATGTAGACCTTCAACCCGCGCCCGTGCGCGGCAGCGACGAACGCTGCCATATCGGCATCCGTGCCGAAATGGGGATCGACGTGCGTGAAATCAGTGATCCAATAGCCATGATAACCGGCGCTCTCGACGCCGGGCGCCCCCTGCACAGGCTTGTTCTTGAAAACGGGACCCAGCCAGACTGCCGTCGCGCCAAGCCCTTGGATGTAATCGAGCCGCGCGATTAGCCCCTTGAGGTCGCCACCGAGGTAAAACGCCTTCGACGTCGGGTCGTAGCCCGTCTTCAGACGGTCGCCGATCAGGCCACCGCGATCATTGGATGGATCGCCGTTTTCAAACCGATCGGGCAAAAGGAAATAGACAATCTCGTCTTCGGGCAAGCGCGCGCGATAGTTCTGTGCCCTGACGGGCGCCCCCAGGGTCGGTTGCGCCGCGATGAGAAAGGTGAGCGCCAAGAGAAGCGGCTTCACGCCGCCACCTCGGTCGCTGCGGGGCAATGCTGCGCAACGAAAACGTCATGCTGCGCCATCTGGGCAACCTCGCGACGGTTCAGCCTTTCGATCATTTCCATATATTCGGCGAGATCCGCGCGCGAAATGGTATCCGCAATAGGGTGGTTTCCCGTGGGAATAATCCCCTGGCCAACAAGGACTTGAAACCAGCCGACTTCGGAGAACAGTTCCTCGTGCTCGCGCGTGATTTGCGCATTTCCACGCCACAGCTCGAGCTTTGCGGCAAGCGTGTCAGGAATGGCTTGGCGCCGCCGAGCCACCCAGAACGGCTCGATGCGTTCATTGGCGCGGTAGTGCAGGATGATGAAGTCGCGAATGCGCTCATATTCGAAATCGCTCTGACGGTTGAACTCGTCACGCTCGGCCTGGGTCGGTCGGCGGCCCGGCAGTAGCTTCAAAATACGCTGGATCGCTGACTGGATTAAATGGATGCTCGTTGATTCGAGCGGTTCCATGAAGCCCGAGGCAAGGCCGACTGCAATCACGTTGGCCTTCCAAAATTTGCGCCGTTTGCCAGTCACAAAGTGGATCGGGCGCGGTTCGGCGAGTGGCGCCCCATCGAGTCCGGCGAGTAGCCGTGCCGCTGCCTCATCATCGCTCATGTAATCAGATGAATAGACGATGCCGTTGCCCGTGCGATGTTGCAGCGGAATGCGCCATTGCCACCCTGCACGGTGAGCGGTCGAACGCGTATAAGGTGTAAAATCGTCAGAGCGGACCGAGGGCACGGCAAGGGCGCGGTTGCAGGGCAGCCAGTGCGTCCAGTCGTCGTAGCCGGCGTTGAGCGTTTCCTCGATTAACAAACCACGGAATCCGGTGCAGTCGACGAAAAGATCCCCGGGGACCTTGAGGCCGTTGTCGAGCGCAAGCGATGCGATATCACCATTTGAGCCATTGCGCGCCACGTCGGTGATCTTTCCCTCGACACGCGTTACGCCGCGCGCCTCGGCAAAGCGCCGCAGATAGCGCGCGTAGAGCCCGGCATCGAAATGGAACGCATAAGGCATCTCGGGGAGCGCAGGCGCGGTTCGGGCCGGGCCCCGCTGCATCCGATTACCGAGGGCGGCTATGTTGTTGAGCGAATAGGGCGCCAACTCGCCGACCACGCCTTCACGGTGCGCACGCACCCAATTATGCTGGAACGCGAGCAGCCCGACGTCGCGGCCAACGTCGCCAAAGGCGTGCATATAGCGCGCGCCCGGCTTGTGCCAGTCGACGAACTCGATCGCGAGCTTGTAAGTGCCCTGCGTGGCCCGCAAAAACTGGCTTTCGTCGAGCCCCAGTGCATCGTTGAACAGCCGGATCTGCGGGATCGTGGCTTCGCCAACGCCGACGGTGCCGATCTCATCGGACTCGACCAGAGTGATTTCAAAGCCGGTTTCCAGGAAATGGGCAAACGCTGCCGCGACCATCCAGCCCGCAGTGCCGCCGCCCGCGATCGTAATCCGGATCGGATCGGTCGACATCAGGAACGCCTCACTTGGTATTGCTTGCCGCCAGGGCTTGCAGGGAATCGACGGACACTTGAAACGACGAAACGGCGAAGAGTCAGCATCACCCGATCCTCCGCCTTTCGCAACCTTCAGAACTTGTACGACAAGCCCAGATAATATTCGCGGCCATAGCGCTGATAGTCGATCACCTGGCGCGGATCGTTGTTCTGGAACGTTACAAACGGACGGTCGGTCAGGTTCTTGCCCTGTGCCAGGATCGCAAGACCCTTGAGCGGTCCGTTCTGGAACTCGTAGCCGATTTGCGCGTCGACGATGACCTCGGCCTTGGCGGTCCGGAAGTCCGGGTTGGCGGAAAGACCCGACACTTCACCTAGGAATTGCGAGCGGTAACGATAACTGCCGCGCACTTGGAAACCGTTCTTTTCGTAGTAGAGCTCAGCGTTTGCGACCCAGTCGGACAAGCCCGGCAACGTGATCTGCGTTGGGTTCGTGCCCAGTGTGATCGCGCTGTCAGTATAGGACGCACTGCCAAAGAAGCCGAAGCCGTCAAGACTGTTCGATACCAACGAGAAGGGCAGCGACAAAGTTGCTTCTGCCCCGACAATATAACCCCTGCCGGTATTGCCTGGCTGGCTGACGGTACCCTGCGTCGTGCCGATCACAGTATTGGGATAGGCTGCCTGCAGAGCTGCGGCCAGTGCCGAGAAATCGTAAGCCGTCGAGTTATTGTTGTCGATATAGTCGGTGAGGTTCTTGAAATAGCCGGCAAGCGAAACGTAGCCGCCCTTCGAGAAGTAATGTTCCACCGATATGTCGAAGTTGGTTGACTGATAGGGACGCAGCGACGGGTTACCACCGTTGGAACTGAACCCGCTCTGATTGATGTCGGCGCTGCCCAGTCGCGTGAAGTCGATATTGACTTCCTGGTTGACGCGTTCGCGGTCGAGCCGCGCCCGCACCATCGCGTGCGTTGCGGCCAGCTTGACGAAAGTATTGGGGACCAATTCGACCGAAATGACGGCGCTCGGGTTGAAGTTGGTGTAACTCGCTTCGCCCGACGCAGGCGCAATCGTGACCTGCGGCACGCCGCTGACGACGGTGTAAGAGGCTAACGTGCCCACCGATTTCTGCTTTGTATGGACGACCTGAAGCCCGATCGAGCCGGCCAGATGCTTGCCACCCAACTCGCCGTCGAGTTTGAGCTGTGCATAGCCTGTCAGAACGTTTTCGGTGATGACATTGTCACGCACCAGCGAGCTCGGACGGTTGTCAAAGCTGGGCGTCAGTGAATTGTTGTAGAGATACAACGGGTCAAGTGCGAGCATTGCCGGGACACCGAGATAGTCGAGTGAGACAGTCCCGATCCGCGCCGCCGCCGGCACCGGAATAAATGTCCCCACACCATCGGCGCGCACGGTACAGTCCGCGTTGCCGCCCTTTGGGCACAGGAAGTACGAGGTATAGGCACTCGTCTTCTCGCGACGGCTATAGTTTGCGCCGATTTCCCAGCCCTTCACGACACTGTCACCACCGAATTCACCGTCAAGGCTGGCGCGCAGCGATTTGAGATCGTCCTTGAAGCTGGGACGGTTGAGAAAGCCCGCCTGAACGACTGCGCTGGTGCCGTTATAGCCCCATCCGCGGGGATCGGTGATGCCAACGCCCCCGGCGCCCGTGTTGGTATAGTCGAGGGTCGGAACGATGCCGAACGTACCGTTGGGATTTTGGGTAATACGCAACGTATCTGCCGCACCTGCGCCCCGGTAGCCAAAGCCGGTGTAGGTCTCGAGCAGGAAGTCCGTGCGCTGTGAGTGCGACCAGCTCGCATCGACATTCAAGTGCGTCTTTTCGCCGAGTGCGATGACATTGTTCCAGCCCACCGAATAATTTTCGGCATCGCGCTGGTTCAGGTCGTTGCGCTGGACCGCGTGGACGTTGGTGACCGTGGCGGCGGTGACGAAGCCATTGTTGATTGTGGTGTTGCTGATCCCCGTCGTGCCATTGGAAAGGCCCGCCCAACCAGGGTTGATCGGGAATTCAATGCCTCGAAGATGCTGCGTTTCCTTGAATTTCGAATAGAGCAGGTCGAGCGTCGAATGCCAGGCGTCGCTCGGTTGATATTCGATCGTCGCTACCGCACCGTAACGTGTCAGCAGGTTCGACTGGACATAGGGCTTGGCGCCGCCGAGCCGCAGGTTGCTGCCGACCGCGGCCGCGCTGGCCGGGTCTTTTGGTACGTCATTGGGAAATCCCCAGGCATTGTAGCGTTCGTCCTGCGATGGGGCCGATGTGGCAGAGACGCCGATCGCGATACCCAAGGTGTTGTCGGCGAACTGATCGATATAGGTGGCCGAGGCGCGATAGCCGTACCGCGTCCCATCGGGGTTGAGTTTCTTCGTGCCGTTCATCTGGCCACGCGCCTGAACGAAGAACTTGGCACCGGTTGCGCTGAGGGGACGCAGCATGTGCAAGTCGACGGTACCGGCGATACCTGCGGCGATCAGCGATGCGTCAGCTGCCTTGTGGACGACGACGTTCTTGAAGAATTCGCTCGGATATTGGTCGTATTCGACGCCGCGGTTATCGCCAACGGTCACCTGTTCGCGGCCGTTGAGCAATGTGGTCGAGAAGTCGGGGCCGAGACCACGGATCGACAGACGTTGGTCACGACCTTCGAGGCGTTGCGCGGTGACGCCCGGCAGTCGCGCAAGCGAGTCCGCGATCGAAACGTCCGGCAACTTGCCGATGTCTTCGGCAGAGACCGATTCAACGATGGAGGGCGACAGGCGCTTGATCTTGGCCGACGCATCGAGCGAGGCGCGAATGCCAGTTACAACGATGGTGTCTGCGCTCTCGTCCGCAGCGGGCGCTTGTGCCTGCGCGAACGCCGGCGCTACGACCATGATCATGGCAAGCACGGAAACACTGGTCGTGCGCGTCAGCGCCATACGCAGCTTCATAGTGGAATTTGTCATTGGTTCCTCCCCTTCGGCCTCGTTGGACCGCGACCTGAATTGCTTCGGGTGCTTCAGTGGCACCACCGACTGTTGCAATACCGGTTGAGGGGCAGACGTGAACAAACCCGCATACGTATTCACATGCATGGCGCAACGCAGACGTCTCAACAAATTGATTACCGGCAGTCGAGAAACGTGTTGAGCGTCAACCGGCCGGAACGGGGGTCAGCGTCAAAAGCGGTTCCGGAGGGCAGCCAGGCGCAATGGAGGCTATTACCACGATAAAGGATTGCGCGGTTAAACGGGCCGTCGAAGCGGGCGATCTGTTCGAACATAGCAGTATCTCGGGCAATATAGGCGGGCTCGGGTACACCCTCACGTGCCAGGTCGGCGTCGAGCGTCCGGCGATACTGCTGCAGCCGGTTTGGGGTAACCGATTCAAAGTTGGTCGCACGGTGGCGATAAAAAGCTGTACCGCCGAGCACCTCAGGCGCGAGATAGTGAAGCAGCGCTAAACGCTCTGGTTCGACACCATCGAAATGCGGGATGCGCTGTATGGGCGTCAAGGCCGTGGGCGGCGTTGTAACAAGCGAGTAAAAGGCGTCGGCAATTGCGATTTTCTGGTAGCCGAAGACATCGGCAATCGTCGGACCAAGATCTCTGAGCATCGGCGCAAGTATTCGCTGCGAGACGCGCGCTCGTATGCCCGGATAGTGGATTCCCATCGGTGCGAAACTGAGCATGGCAGCATCGTCGACCAGGAATTCAGGCTGGGTTACCCAGTCGTCAAAAATGATGACGGGCGCGGTTTCATTGCCAATGAGCTCGATGACGGACACCGCGCACGTCTAACCTGGTTTGCGTTGTGATTTCCACTCAGTCTTTGAGCGCTCAATCGCTTGTGAGCAGCCGATATCCCCACGGCTCCAGCGTCATCGTCGTCTCCATGCCTACGGTCATGGCCGCTCCGCTGGAGAAATCTCGATAGGTTCCTGTGGCGGGTCCATCGCCAAAATGGATGGTCTGCGGCTCGGTTGAAAAGTTGAACAGCGCGAAGATCTTGTCCGTTCCTGACAGGCGTACGAAGCTGAACACGCGTTGCGGCGCGCTGTTGACGACGGGAATCATCATCGCGCCCCACGGGGCGTTGGCGAGCGCAGCATGGCTTTTGCGAAAGGTAATGAGCTTGGCAAACAGCGCATTGTTTGGGTGGTCGCGCCACTGGATTGGATCGCGTTCGAAAAACTTCAGGCGACGCTCGTTACCGGCTTCCTGCCCCGAATAGATCATCGGGATTCCGTTGCCGACGAACGACAGCACGATTGCGGCGTTGAGTGCAGGGCCGAAGCGTTCGAATTCGGTGCCTTCCCATGCATTCTGGTCGTGGTTTTCGGTGTAGGTCAGCCGCATCGCAGATTTTGGCCACGCACTCTCAAGTTCCGAGTAATAGCCGAACAGCGCACCGGTGTCCGCCTTACCTATTGCGATATCATGCAGGGCATTGTTCCATTTCCACGCATAGCTCGCATCAAACGCACGCTTGTGGACGTCGCGCATATCGAATTCAGCGAGCATGAATACGGGTTTGATCGCATCAAGTTCAAGGCGTGCATTTTCCCAGAAATCCAGAGGAACATAGCCAGCGACGTCGCAGCGGAAGCCATCAATTCCACCCTCCCGCACCCAGAATTTCATTGCTTCCGTCATGTACTGGCGCAGCGCGGGCCTCGAGTAATCGAGATCGATAATATCGGACCAATCCCACCAGGGCGTGGGGCGGTTGGCTCCCTTCCAGTCCTTTTCGTACCAGTCCGGATGCTGGGCGTGGAGCGGATTGTCCCAGGCAGTATGGTTGGCCACCCAGTCGAGGATGACATGCATGCCCTCGGCGTGCGCAGCGGCCGTGAACGCTTTCAGATCCGCAAGGGTGCCAAGATCGGGGTTAACCGCGCGATAGTCGCGTACCGAATAAGGGCTCCCCACGCTTCCCTTGCGGTTCTGCAACCCGATCGGGTGGATCGGCATCAGCCAGATGATGTCGACACCGAGCGCCTTCAACCGGGGGAGTTGCTCTTGTGCGGCCCGGATCGTGCCTTGCCGAGAGAATTGCCGGGTGTTGAGTTGATAGATGATGGCATCCTTTGCCCAGGCCGGGTGGATGTTTCGATCCGGGGCGGGCAAATAACGCTCGGGGACGGGCGATGCGGGTGATGCCACGACAGGCCCTGCGATGGCGGCCGTCAGCGCGCACGCCGCTGTCGCTATGAACCGTATCACGCTGCGCATTGCTCTCTCCGCTTGTTTGTCCTTTGCGTGACTATGCCAGCTGGCCGTGCCACCGCGCGATGAATACGTATAATGTGGTCTCGCAGGGCAAAGAGTGTCCGTGTCGGGATGGCGGACGGGACTCTAGATTGCGCATGCCCTGGAAGCTCTGGAGGCGTTATGCCGCGGGCTCGCGCACACGCAGCATTGACAGTCCAGCTATCGTCATCACCGCGGCTGCAACCGCCATTGTCCAAATCGGTGCGGTCGGGAAAAACGCCTTGAGTACGCTGCCCATCACCGTGGCCACGAGCAACTGTGGCACGACGATAAAAATGTTGAACAGCCCCATGTAGATGCCGAGCTTATGCTGCGGTAGGCTCGATGCCAAAATCGCATAGGGCATCGCTAGTACCGAGGCCCATGCGATACCGATACCGACTTCGGCAAGTAGCAACAGTTGCGGATCACGGATTACAAGAAAGCTCGCATAGCCAGCTGCGCCACACAGCAGACACACGGCGTGCGTGCGAACCCGGCCGATCGCTCGTGCGAGCGGGGGAAGCACAAATAACGCTGCAAGTGCTGCCACGCCATTGTAAACGGCAAACAGGATCCCAACCCAGTTGCCCGCCTGGTTGTAAGATGCGCTCAGCGGATCTGCCGATCCGAATGAATATTGGGCAACGACCGGCGTCGTGTAGATCCACATGATGAACAGTGCCGACCAACTGTAAAACTGAACCAGCGCGAGGCGCGTCATAACATCGGGCATCGACGAGAAATCGCCGACGATATGACTGAGTAAGTTGTTGTCGCGCCCGGCACGCGCAAGCCGGATCGCGGTAATGCTGGCGATCCCATAGGCAGCCATGATGCCCCCGAGCAGGTAAATTTCCTTCTTCAGGTCGAAGGTTTTTACCAGCATTGCCGAGCCCATCCCCGCGATGATCCAAACAATCGCGGTTGCCGGAGATCGCGTCGCAAGCTGCCTGAGCGTCGCCGCTCCCGCTTCATCACGCTCGCCTTCGAACGCACGCATTTGATCCGGGCTGTATTCCTTTGTCGTGACCACGGTCCACAAAACCCCAGCGACAAGCGCGACGCCACCAAACCAGAAGCTGTACCGCACCGTATCGGGAATGCCGTGCGCACCGCCCGTGTTGGCCACGCCAAAATGATCAAGCACGAAGGGAAATACAGACCCAACCACCGCACCCGCCCCGATGAAAGCGGTCTGGATGGCATAACCCGCAGTATGCTGGTCCTTGCCCAAGATGTCGCCGACAAAGGCTCGAAACGGTTCCATCGACACGTTGAGCGAAGCATCGAGCACCCATAGCATCATGGCTGCAAACCAAAGGGCGGGCACCTGGGGCATGACCACCAGCGCCGTTCCAGCGCAAAGCGCGCCCCCAAGAAAATACGGCCGGCGTCGTCCAAGCGGACCCCATGTGCGGTCGCTGTAATGCCCGATGATTGGCTGAACCAGGAGGCCCGTGAGCGGGGCCGCCACCCAAAGAGCCGTCAGATTGTCGAGCGATTCCCCAAGCGATTGAAAGATGCGGCTCATGTTGGCGTTTTGCAGCGCAAAGCCGATCTGGATCCCGAAGAATCCGAACGACATGTTCCACAATCCAGCCCAGCTCTGTCTCGGCTTTTCCAAGCCTCATCTCCCCACACGCATCTTTTTATGAGGCTGAAGTGACAGAGACGGCTTGGCCCGACAATGGGGGACGGCGACGCATACGAATGCAGTCGAGCGATCAACCTGACGAGCTGCGGACGACCAGTCGAGCAGGGAGGACGATGCTCGGTGCAGAATCTCCGCGAATGAGTGCCAGCAGTGTGTCGACCAGTGCTTCGCCGGCTGCGCGTGAATCCTGCGCCACGGTTGTAAGCGGGGGGATCGCCATACTCGCCGCCAGTATATCGTCGAACCCGGTAACAGCGACATCTTCGGGAACGAGACGACCGGCTTCCTTGAGCGCGCGGATCGCACCCACAGCAATAAGGTCGCTCGCTGTCACAACGGCATCGAACGTTGCGCCACGCTGCAGTAGATTGACCATGGCGTTATAGCCATCGGTCTCGGTGCTGATGGCATCGCAGTGCAGAGGCTCAGACTTCTCGAGCCCCGCCAACGCGAGTGCATCGGCATAGCCACGATATCGGTCAAGAAACTCAGGGCTCCCGCTTGTCGCGGTCCCAAGAAACGCGATCTTGCGGCGGCCGCGCTCGATTAAATGTTGCGTGACGGCACGCCCGCCTTGGATATTGTCGCATCCGACAACAGTTTCGGCCGCATTCGGCTGAACTGAACCCCAGCGCACGAAATGCGTGCCTTGGGCGACCAACTGGTCGAGCCGCTGCGCATATTCGTCATAATCGCCATAACCCAGAAGTATGAGGCCGTCAGCCTTATGACTGTCTTCGTAGTCGACGTGCCAGTCGCTCGAAAGTTGCTGGAACGAAATCAGCAAATCATAGCCACGCAAAGCGCAAGTCCGCGTGATCGATCCGAGCATCGAAAGAAAAAACGGGTTAATCAAGGAATCGTCTGGTGTCGGATCTTCGAACAGCAAGAGCGCCAGTGTCTTGCTTTCCCGGCGTCGCAGCGATGACGCGTTCTTGTCGACTGTGTAATGAAGCTGCTGTGCGATTGCTTCAATGCGTTTGCGCGTCTGCTCCGAAACTGCTGGATTACCGCGCAGGGCGCGCGAAACCGTCGGCTGCGAAACACCCGCCATCTGGGCAATATCGAACGAGGTTACCTTGCGTGCCATGACTCGCGGTGAGCCCGTCTCCTCCGAGTGCAGGCGGGCTCCATTGCCCGTTCTTCGAGTTGTCATGTCAGCTCAGGCGTGAAACGTCCATATCCCCGGGCACAATCGCGCATGGTGCGTTTTTGCCGCGCGCTGCTGTAGTGACCGGTTGCTGGCCTGGCGGCGTGCGGCATCCCAACGCTGTCCTTGAATTCCCGGCCGCCTGTTGCCCACGGCTCCGTGCCTGGCTTGCCGATTTCGCAAGCGAGTCTGCCTCCATGAGTTCCGCTGATGAAGCGTCTCGCCCTTATCGAGACTTGCTGCGGCGTGGTTGCAACCCCTGTTCTTTCAACAGCGAGTCCATTTGCAGCGCCCAGCCCCTTGCCCTTCGAGGCGCAGCCGTTCAATCGGATCACCGATGCCGATTACCAGCCAGGTTTCGATCAGGGCATGGCTGAGCAAATTGTCGAAATCGCGGATAATCTGGCCGCGCCGACTTTCGACAACACCAACGCCACCTTGAAGCGACCTGGCGCGCTGTTGCGCCGAGTGTCGGCGGCTTCCGGGGCAGTCAACCAGGCAGACACGAATTCGGTCCGCCAGGCGGTTTAGCAGGCCGAAGCGACTAAGCTAACCGCGCACAATGACGCTATCTATCTCGATGCGGCATCGTTTGCCGAGCTCGAGATGCAATAGCGCGCTCTCCCCGCCACCGTAGCCAAGTGGGATGTCGATGCATTTGAGTCCTCGGCGCTGGCTAAGATGGGGCTTGATGTCGAACACGTCCCGCCTCGCTATCGCACCAGCTATATCCAGTATATTTGGTCGGGCGGCTATGCTGCGGGCTATTACGGCTAGCTGTGGACGCACATGCTGGAAAATGACGCCTTTGACTGGTCCAGAGGACACGGAGGCCTGACGCGGGCCAATGGCGATCATTTTCGCGAGCTCGTCCTGTCGCGCGGCCACAGTCAGGACTACGACACCATCTTTGGCAGTTTTTACGGCAAGGATCCCGATATCAGTCCCATGCTGCGGGATCGCGGGCCGGCTGCGGCGGATGAGCGAGGCGTGACGCCAATGACCCTGTTTGGGCAAAGCAGATCAGCGCCGCCAGCGGAACGTGCGTCAATACACAAGCGCTTAGCGTTCCATGTGCGTTGCGAACGCGTCCGCCCAATCGGGATGCCAGCGTGACAAGGCCGGGCGGTTATTGATCACGTCGTCCACTGCCCAGATGATGCGCTTCGCATCCTGCTCGGGCGTTGTCTCGTTGTCCGGACACAGGATATAGAAATCGCCGACCGCAAGCCGTTCCAGCATTCGTGCGGCGACCTGATCGGGCGTCCAGGCTGCGGGCGGCTTGTCTACGATCCGGCTGCGGGTCATGCCGGTGAACGTGAAACCAGGGATCAGCAAGTGCGCTGTCACGCGGGTACCGACACGCTCGCGTAATGAATGGGCAAGGCCCTCGGTGAGTGCTTTTACGCCCGCCTTGCTGACGTTGTAGGCGGTGTTGCCGGGCGGTTGGGTAATGCCTTGCTTTGACCCAGTGTTGATAACCATTGCCGGACCGCCATGGTCCAGCATGCCGGGCACGAAATTTTGTACACCGTTCAGCACCCCCAGCAAATTGACGCCAATCACTTCATCCCAGCCGGCTGGGTCAGTGAAAACGTCACCGCCCGAGCCGACCCCGGCGTTGTTCATCAACAGTGAGACGGGTCCATGGTCGGCGACGACTGAGCGGGCGAGTTCTGACATCGCCGCACGATCCGAGACATCGACGACGCGAACAACCGCCCCGCCAATTGATTGCCTCGCTGCGTCAAGCGCGTCGCCGGCGCGATCGACGAGTACCACGCGCATGCCGGCGGCGACGAACGCGCGTGCACTCGCCAGCCCGATCCCGCCGGCCGCACCGGTCACGAGCGCAAGATTGCCGGGCGCAAGGGCGGCAAACGAGGCCGCTGTCATCGATCGACTGCCGCCATCGAAGCTTGCGGATAGCGTGTACCCTCGGCGCTGCCGCGTGGCAGGACCGTGTCGATGTGCCGGAGATCTTTCTCCGTGAGCACGACGTCGAGTGCGCCGAGATTATCGTCGAGATAGGTGCGCCGTTTGGTGCCCGGGATTGGCACGATGTCCTCGCCTTGCGCGAGCACCCAAGCAAGCGCCAGCTGTGCCGGCGTGCATCGCTTGTCCGACGCCATCGTCTTGATGGCAGCCACCAGGTCGAGGTTCTTCATAAAAGCTTCGCCCTGGAAGCGAGGGTGCACGCGCCGGCTATCACCTTCAGGCAAATCTTCGGGCTTTGCGAATTGGCCGGTCAGGAAACCGCGGCCGAGAGGACTATAGGGCACGAAACCGATGCCGAGTTCGCGCACGGTCGGCAGGATGTCGGTTTCTGGATCGCGACTCCACAATGAATATTCGGTCTGGAGTGCAGAAATCGGATGCACGGCGTGCGCGCGGCGGATCGTGGCAGGCGCGGCCTCTGACAGTCCAAGATACTTGACCTTGCCCGCCGTGACGAGCTCAGCCATCGCGCCAACCGTGTCTTCGATCGGCACGGCCGGGTCGACCCGGTGCTGATAATACAGGTCAATCTCGTCGAGTCCGAGCCGCTTGAGGCTCGCGTCGCACGCCTGCCGGACGTAGTCGGGGTGCCCGTTCACGCCGCGAAAGCTCCCGTCCGGGCCCCTGACGTTTCCAAATTTCGTGGCGACTACAACCCGCTCGCGCCGCTCGCGCACAACGCGGCCGACGAGTTCCTCATTGGCGCCAACGCCGTACATGTCGGCCGTGTCGAGGAAGGTGACACCAAGATCAATGGCGCGGTTGAGTGTCGCGACGGACTCGATCTCGTCGCGGTCCCCATAAAAATCTGACATCCCCATGCAGCCAAGTCCCAGCATGGATACTTCGAGGCCCTGGTGGCCAAGCTTGCGGCTCTTCATTACTTTATCCTTGTTGGTGAAAAAGGTTGGGGCAGTCACGGGATCGGTCACGTTGGCATAACCGCATCAGGGGCCAATAGTTTCGTCGGGCGGAGTCAAACTAACTGAACGTTATTTCCTGGATCGAAAAAAGTTTTTTTTGGCCGGCTTGAACCTCAAATCGACGCTGCCACGTTTTTCTCAAGAGCTGCCCGGTGGTGTGGCGGACGTGTCGTTCTGCCCTTAAGCGTAGCCCGCTCAACGGTGCCGCAATGAACACGCAAAATCTGGCACGCTCGGGTCCCGCCTTGTCTCCCTCTTGCGCGCCGTTTGCAATCTGGCATTACAGTCTGCCAGGGGTGGAGAGATCGATGTCAAAACAATGCACGGTAGCGCTTATCTTTTTAGCTGCATCGGCGGCTCCAGCGTTCGGCGAGGAGCGTCCCGTCCCACCCGTTGCGCCCTTGGTCGCGCACGCCATCACGGCACCTTTCGGGGCGACCCGAAACGATCCCTATTACTGGCTGCGCGACGACACGCGAGCAAACGCGCAAATGCTCGCGTATCTGAAAGCGGAAAACGCCTACGCTGACGCGCGGCTCGCTCCAACGAGTGCGCTGCGCGATACGCTCCTTGGCGAAATCAAGGGGCGCATCAAGCAGGATGATGCTTCGGTCCCCTATTTCAAGCACGGTTATTGGTATTATTCTCGGTTTGACTCGGGCGCCGACTACCCGATCGTGGCCCGCCGAAACGGTTCGATGGCGAATCCCGAAATAGTGATGCTCGACGAGCCCAAGATGGCGACCGGAAAAGGGTTCTTTGCTGTTGCGGGTCGGCAGGTGAGCCCGAACAGCCGCACCCTTGCTTACGCCCAGGACACTGTGGGTCGTCGACAATATTTCCTGAAGTTTCGAGACCTCACGACAGGCAGCGATACTGGTGACGCCGTCGCCAACGCCGAGCCCGACTTCGTCTGGGCCGACGACAACAAGACCGTACTCTACGTCGAAAAGGATCCGGTTACGCTGCTAAGCAAGCGGGTGAAAGCGCACGTGCTGGGAACCCCGGCATCAGCGGACAAACTGGTCTACGAGGAAAAAGACGACACTTTCTACCTCAGCCTTAGCCGCACGTCCGACGATCGATTTTTGTGTATCGGTCTGAGAAGTACGGTCAGCAACGAATGGCGGTGCGCCAAAGCCGCAGATCCTGAAAAGTTTGACGTCATCGCCCGACGGGAACGGGGACTCCAGTATGACGTTGATCACATCGGCGACCACTGGCTCGTTCGGTCGAACGACGGCGCACCAAATTATAAGATATCCACTGTCCGCGATGGAGATCTCGCCAGAGGACGTTCAGCGTGGGTGGACCTTGTCCCGACAAGCAAAGATGTTTTCATCGAGAGCTTCAAACCGTTCAACGGATTTATGGCAATCGAGGAGCGGTCAGCCAGCAACAAGCAGCTCCGGTTGCTCACTGCCGGCGGCCAAAGCCGCTTTGTACAGTCCGACGAACCCGCGTACGTCATGTCGCTCGACGTCAACCCGGAAGTGGCAGCGACGAAGGTGCGCTACACCTATAATTCGCTGACGACGCCTGAAACGACCTATGAAGTCGACGTCGCATCCGGCGAACGAACTATTTTAAAAGTGCAGCCGGTGCCCGGATATGACGCGTCGCGCTACGTCACTGAACGCGTGTGGGTTACGGCACGTGACGGGGCAAGAGTGCCGGTATCGCTTGTTCACTCGAAAACTTTCAAGAAGGATGGGACCGCGCCGCTGTTTCAGTACGCATATGGCAGCTACGGTTATTCGACCGACCCTGAGTTTACGCCGCTTCTGCCGAGCCTGCTCGACCGCGGTTTTGTTTATGCGATCGCGCATATTCGCGGGGGGCAGGAAATGGGCCGCGGTTGGTACGATGACGGCCATCTGATGAAGAAGCGTAACAGTTTTACTGATTTCATCGACGTGACGAGGGCATTGGTGCGCGAGGGCTACGCGGCAAAAGGGCGGGTCGCCGCCCAGGGCGGGAGTGCCGGCGGGTTGCTGATGGGCGCAGTCGCCAACATAGCGCCGGCCGACTACCGCGTGATCGTCGCGCAAGTACCGTTCGTCGACGTCGTAACGACTATGCTCGACACAAGTATCCCGCTCACGACTAACGAGTTCGACGAATGGGGTAACCCCGCGCAGAAACCGGCGTACAACTATATGCTGAGCTATTCTCCTTACGACAACGTTACTCGCGTGGCGTACCCATCGCTATTTGTCAGCACCGGGCTGTGGGACAGCCAGGTTCAGTATTACGAGCCCACCAAATGGGTCGCCAAGCTGCGTGCTTCAAAAACTGACAGCAACGCGTTGGTCTTCCGGATCAATATGGAAGCAGGCCACGGTGGCAAGTCGGGACGGTTTCGGCGCTTTGAGGAAGAAGCCGAATCAATGGCTTTTGTGCTATCAGAAATGGGAATTACCCACTGACCGCGTGAGCAGCACCGCGACTGGCGATTGTAGTTGATGATTGCAACTAACACGCTTGCTTTTGAAATTAATAATGGCACCCTGAGGGCTTCGGGTATCTTCCCGGGCGCGGATAAAAAGGGGCCCCGCGATGAACGCCACAACATTGATCCGTCTTGTGACGGGAGCATCGACTCTATCGCTGTCAATGCTAGCGACTGCAGCATTCGCTCAATCGCAGACGCCGCCGGAAAGCCCTTCAAAAGACGATGAATCGATTATTGTAACCGGCACGCGCATTGCGCGGCCGGAAATCGAGTTTCCCAATCCAGTTACTTCGGTTTCAGCGCAGATGATCGAGCGGTCAGGTAAAATTGATGTAACGTCGCTGCTGGTCAATACGCCGTCACTCGTGGGTTCATTGACCAATGGATCGAATGCAGGCTCAAATTCTCAGAACTACGGGGGGTCTTCCGGTGCTGGAAACGTGGGCACAAGTGTACTCAATCTGCGCAATCTGGGATCCCAGCGCACGCTCGTCCTTGTAGACGGTCGTCGCCACGTAAACGCCTATTCGGGCGAGAACTCGGTCGATATTAACACGATCCCGGTTGACCTGATCGAGGGGATCGACGTGCTGACGGGCGGGGTTTCGGCGATCTATGGTGCCGATGGCGTTTCCGGAGTGGTCAACTTCCGGCTCAAACGCAGTTTTGAGGGGCTATCCGCACGGTTTCAGTCCAGCATCTCAGAGCGTGGCGATGCCGGAAATCGCCTCGGTTCGGTCATTATCGGACATAATTTTAACGACGGCCGCGGTAATATTACGCTGGCTTATGAGTACAACCAGTCGGACAGATTGAATCAGCGCGCGCGCGATTACCTCGGTGATCCCGGGCGCAATCTTCAATTGCTCAGAAACATCGACAATCCGACGGTGACGGGCAACCCAACAAACAACCTCACACTGCCCTATGATAAAATTTATACTAACGTCAGCTGGCAGGATAGCGCGCCGAATGGAGCGGTCGATGTTGGTGCCTTCAACCCGGTTTCCGGTCAAATCGAGTTCCAGGGCGTCCCCAATTTTGATGGGGACGGCCGCCCTTACGACCGGGGAATTCCCATTCCGGGAAGCGGAGGCCGCGCTTATAACAGTAAATCAAATACCCCGACCGCTGGCTATTTTGGCGACATTGAACCCCAAATCGAGCGCCACAACGTCAACCTCCTGTCGAGATATGAAGTGTCGCCAGCGCTGAAATTCTTTGTTGAGGGCAAATATGTCCATACGAACGCCTTCACGATCGTTCAGCCGTCGTTTGACTTCAACACGTTCCTGACCCCTGACAATTATTACCTGCAAAATCGCTTCGGTGCTGCGGCGCCGATTGGGGCTCTTGTGAGCCGCGACAATTTTGATCTCGGGGTTAATACGCAGTCGGCGAGACGCGATACTTATCGCGCGGTGCTCGGCTTGAGCGGTACCCTGTCGGAAGGTGAGCGCAGCGCAAACTTGAAGTATGAGTTTTCCTACGTCTATGGCCGGTCTGCTTCGGTCGTGACGTCGGGCAACACCCGGGTCACCGATCGGTATTTTGCCGCAGTCGATGCGGTTGTAGACCCAGCAACGGGCAAGCCAACCTGCCGAATTAACCTGCCAGGCCAAACAACGATTGATGCGAATAATTATGCCGGTGTCGCGACAATCACGGGAGCGCCTGTTTCCGGTGCGCCGTTAAGCTTCAAGCCAGGCGAATGTTCACCTCTCACACTGCTTGGCTACGGTCAGAGCTCTGAGGCAGGACGCAACTTCGTGTTCGTCAATGATGTGACGCGCGCATCGAGCGAACAGCAGGTTGCATCGGGGTCTTTGTCGGGCGATCTAGGGTTTCTCTTCAGCTTGCCAGGTGGCCCAATCCAGTTCGCGTTGGGTGCTGAATACCGCAAGGAAAAGACCCAGTCGACGCCGTCGGCCTTCGCGCAGGGCGGCTTCTTCGACGGCGGCAACCAGACTCGTCCCAGTGGCGGGCAATTCAACGTCAAAGAAGCCTATGGCGAGATCAGCATACCGCTCCTCGCTCATGTTCGATTTGCCGAGGACCTTTCCTTCGGCGGTGCCATTCGGTTTTCCGATTATTCCACGATCGGATCGACCACGACATGGAAAATCGACGGCACCTATTCGCCGGTGCGCGATGTCACGTTCCGCGCAACATACTCACGCGCGGTCCGCGCCCCGAACATCACGGAATTGTTCAGTCCGTTGCAGGGGGTCCAGACTTTCCTCACGGACCCTTGCGATCCGACCAATCTGCCCGAAGGAACGCAATACCGTGTAGCGAACTGCAAATCGGTACTGACCACACTCGGGCTGTCGCCTGCCCTGATCGCGGCGTTCAGTCCTTCGACCAATGCGAAACAGAGCACCAGCCAGCCTGGCCTTGCGGGCGGGAATCCTAACTTGAAGGCTGAAATTGCAAAAACCTGGACCGCCGGAATCGTGCTTCGACCGCGCTTCCTTCCAGGGTTCTCCTTCACCGCGGACTGGTATAACATCAAGCTGGCAAATGCGATCAATACGCCTGATGTGAACGAAGTTTTCAAGCTCTGCGTCGACCAGCCGACACTACAGAATGTTTTCTGCAACAGCTTCACGCGCTCGACGGCGACTGGCTATATCAATTCGTACAAGACGCAGACATTAAACGTCGCCGCCTTTACGACATCGGGTCTCGAAATCAGCGCGGCCTATAGGCTCAACCTGTCGCCTGCCCTGGGACGTCTGGATTTTCGACTGTCCGGAGGCTACCTCCATGATCTGACGTTCCTTGCGACCGTCGGTGGGACCCCCGAGCAACAACGCAATCGCACATATCGGCCAAATTATAGCGGCAACCTCAACGTGAGCTGGATCCAGGGGCCGCTTACGGTCAACTATGGTCTCGCGTGGCAGGGCAAGACCGAGAGGTACACCCAAATCCAACAAGCCGCCCATCCGAACTACGACCCGCGGTACATCATGTATAAGGAACGCTGGGAACACGACATCCAACTCAGCTATGACGTCGGTGACAGGTTCACAATTTATGGCGGGATCAATAACTTCACTGACCAGCAACCCGACATCGCGGCAGGATTTGCTTACCCGGTTAGCGCGATCGGTCGCTCTTTCTACGCGGGTGCCAAAGTGAAGCTGGCAAAACTCTTTTAAAGTTTCAGAAACTCCGGAGACTGATTATGCGCTTGAAGCTTCTCGCCCTACCGCTAGCCTTGTGCCTTGCGCCCAATAGTTCCGTGGCGGCGACCCACGACGACATGGTGGCTATTGATGGGTTGATTGGCGGGGGTCATGCCGCGTCGCAGTTGAACGCCATTATTGCACTTAATCCCGATCGCGATCGCATTGCTGCAGCGCTTGCGGCAGACAAGGTCGCAGGAAGGGGCCGTAGCGCAATCCATGGCAGGGCGATCTTGATCAAGGACAATATCGAAACGGCGGACGAGATGGCAACGACCGCGGGCTCGCTCGCGCTTGCCTTAAACGTATCTCACCGCGACGCTCCCTTGGTGGCACGGCTGCGTGCTTCAGGTGCGTTGATCCTTGGCAAGACCAACTTGTCGGAATGGGCCAATATCCGCTCCAGCCATTCGATGAGCGGGTGGAGTGCTGTCGGCAGTATCGTGCGAAACCCTTACGCACTTGACCGAACAGCGTGCGGATCGTCGAGCGGGTCGGGAGCCGCAGTTGCGGCAGGTCTTGCCTGGGCAGCAATAGGCACGGAGACCGACGGATCGATCGTGTGCCCGGCGGCGATGAACGGGGTCGTGGGCCTAAAGCCGACCGTCGGGCTCGTTTCGCGCACCCATGTCGTACCGATCAGTCATAGCCAGGACACGCCGGGACCGATGACGCGTAGCGTTCGCGATGCGGCGATGCTGCTTACGGTCATCGCAGGCAGCGACGCGGCTGACGCGGCAACCAAAAATGCTGACAGTCATAGGCGCGACTATGCGTCAGCGCTTACCGGGACCATCGAGGGCATGCGCATCGGTGTCTTGCGCGATGCGGTGGGAAATCAGGCAGGAACCCGCAGACTGTTTGAAGCCGCACTTGTCCGCCTCAAGGAGGCCGGCGCCATATTGGTCGAAATCGAAAAGACTGATCCGCCGGCTGGGCTTGGCGCTGCGGAAAACACTGTCTTGTTGACCGAACTCAAGGCCGATTTGAACGCTTATCTTGCAACCACGCCCGCTTCGGTAAAGACCCGCACACTGGCCGACTTGATCGCCTTTAATACAGCGCATGCCGACACAGAACTTGCCCTTTTCGGACAGGAAACCTTCGTCGAAGCTGAGTCGACCAAGGGACTGTCCGACCCCGCCTATCTAAAAGCACTGGCAGCCTCACAAACCGGTGCCCAGGCAACATTGGGCCGGCTTTTGACAAGCAACCGAGTGGCCATGCTGGTCCAGCCGACCAACGGGCCGGCGTGGCTTAGTGATCCGGTCAACGGCGATCAGGACAGCGGACCGAGTGCAAGCCAGCTACCAGCAGTTGCCGGTTTTCCGCATCTGACCGTTCCCATGGGGCAGGTTGACGGATTGCCAGTCGGTCTGTCCCTTATCGGTCCGGCATGGAGCGAAGCTTTGCTGCTGAATGCGGGCGACGTCTACGAACACCGGCGCGGGCCGTTGCCGCCGCCTCGTTTCGAGGCGCACGCGGCAGCCACGTTTCGCTAGATCATCGAGCGTTTAATCGGACCCATGGCTTGGTGCGGTGAAGTAGTTTTGGCATTCTTCGGGACAGTAGATGTCGCAGATGCTGCCGAAGGCTTTCCAGAGGTCATCGATGGCCATTGCGCCGATACGCCTGAGGTGGGCTCATCTTGGTCGCGGTCGCTGTCTCGTCGATAAAAACCAGCCGGTGAAGCTGCTCGCGCATGTGCGGCTGCCGGGTCGGGTCAGCCGATGTTTTGCTCCGCTTCAATCCTGACCGGGATTGATTTTGATGCGGGCGTCCCGGACAACGTGTCGTGAAGTGACAGCGGCACGAGAACGTTGCATTCGGGGTAATAGCCCGCAATTGTCCCGCGTGGCAGCTTGTAAGCGGTGAGCGTCAATCCCCCTAACCGCCGGTCGATGTTATCGTCGAAGTCGGTGACAAGGCGCACCGTCTGGCCGTCCGACAGGCCTGCGTCGGCCATGTCGTCTGGGTTCATCAACACCACGTCGCGCGTCCCCTCGATCCCGTGAAATCGGTCCGAGTAGCCATACACTGTCGTGTTGAACTGATCGTTCGATCTGATCGTCATTAACCGGAACCTGCCCGGTGCATCGTCGAAGCCTACCGAATTAAGTTCATCGGGCGTGGTAAACACCGCTTTGCCGCTCTCGGTCTTCCATATTCGCTCATGTGCCGCATTGCCGCGATAGAACCCGCCCGCCTCGAACATGCGGGCATTATAGTCGCGGAAATCGTCGGGGTACGTCTGTTCGATCAAGTCCCTTACTTGCCCGTAGTCGGCTGTCCATTCGTCCCATTTCAACTTGTCGGACGGTTCGAGTGCAGCCTTGGCAATCCCTGTGACGATCGCCAGTTCACTGCGCAGGTGTTGCGATGCCGGCTTTCTGAAGCCGACTGAACCGTTGATCATCGAGAAGCTGTCTTCCGTCGTGATTGTCTGGACGCCACCCTCCTGCCGGTCTTCTTCCATGCGGCTCAGGCAAGGCAGAATATAGGCGCTCTTGCCGGGAAACAGGTGGCTGCGGTTCAGCTTGGTCGAAATCATAACCGTAAGATCCTGCGCGGCCCAGGCGGTCTCCATGCGCTGTTGGTCGGGTACGGCACGAACAAGATTGCCGCCCAGCGAAATGAATGCGCGAACCTTTCCCTCGATCAGCGCCCCGACGGCCTCGACGATAGCCATGCCGTCGTGTGCCGGCGTTTCAACATCGAACAAGTTCCTTATCCGCTCGACCGGGATCAGATGCACTTTTTCCGCGATGCCCACTGTTCGCTGCCCCTGGACGTTGCTGTGACCGCGAACGGGACAGCACCCTGCGCCCGGGCGCCCGATATTGCCGCGCAGCAACAGGAAATTGACAAGCATCGCGATATTGAGCGCGCCGTGAGCGTGCTGGGTGAGACCCATGCCATAAACGGCGATCACGCGCTCCGCTTCGATATATGTTTGCGCCGCCGTGCGCAGAGCTGCTTGGGTCAGGCCGCTTTCATGCTCGATTTCGGACCAGCTTGCGCTGCGACAGCGGGCGATAAACGCATCGAAACCTGTTGTATGCTTGGCTACGAACAGGTGGTCGATCACCTCAGCCTTACCGGCTGCCTTGGCCGCATCGTCGGCCTCGACTACGCATTTACACATGCCGAGGAGCGCCGCGATGTCGCCGCCTGCTTTCAGTTGGTGATACTGATCGGAGATTTTGGTGGCCTTGCCTGTGAGCATCGCCGCAGGGCTTTGCGGATCGACAAAAGACACCAGGCCTTGCTCGACAATCGGATTGAAGGTGACGATCTTGCCGCCGCGATCCTTGCACGCCTTCAACGGATGAAGAAAACGAGGGCTGTTGGTTCCGGGGTTTTGACCAAAAAAGAAGTACGCGTCAGCCTGCTCGAGATCGTCCCAAACCACGGTGCCGACCGCCGACCCGATCACCTTGGTCAGTCCAACGGATGTTGTTTCGTGGCACATGTTTGAACTTTGCGGCAAGTTATTGGTACCGAAAGCCCGTGCGAGCAGTGCGTAAAGATACGATGCCTCCAGCCCGGCATGACCCGAGGCATAGAAGACGACGGTGTCCGGCTTCATCGGTCGCAACACAGCCCCGATGTGGGTCAACGCCTCCTCCCAGCTAACGGGCTCGTATCGATCGGTCTCATGGTTGAAGCGCAGCGGGTGTGTCAGCCGCCCCGTCATCTCGAGATCGTGATCGCGCCAATCGCGCAATTCCGTGATTCGATGCCCTTCCATTTCCCAGAATTCAGGCGTGCATCGCTGCGAAGTGGATTCCCACAACGTGGCCTTCGCACCGTTCTCGCAAAATTCGAACGCCGAGTAATTGGCAGGCTTGGGCCACGCGCATGAAACGCACATGACTCCTTTTGGCTTGTTCAATTTCCGCAAGCTGGCCAGCGACGCCGGCGTCGACCAGGTTTCGCCAAATATTTCGGCAATACCCTTCAATGACCCCCAGCCTCCGGCGGGTCCCGGGGAGTGCGGCAACTCATCATGATCGCTCAAGGCTCAGTCCTTTCCCCGCCGCCCTCAATCCGATGGCGTCATGTATTCGTCGTAACGCCCCAAACGCCTTATCGCCGCACGATGATAAACCTAAACCTCCGCGCAGCCGGATGCGAGCTCGTCTTTTCGTTTCTGCACGCCAACTGGTGTCAGTCCACGGCAAGTCTGCGGCTCAACGCCCGAGATCGGTTTTGGACCAGGGTCGCTCACGCTTTCAGATCGTTGAGTTGTCGGGCAATATAGGTTTGGCGAGCGGCCCGCCAGTGGCGGAGCCTGGCCAATTCCGCGCAGATCGTGGCCATGACAAGAGGCACACGCCTGCTGTCCGGCCCCGCCCCATGTTCCGGCAAGACGTTCCCCGCGCGTAACGCTGCCGACCGGAGCGTAAGCGAAGTAGCGGATCGATGGGTCGCGATGCTCGAAGCGCTCAAAGTCAACCGGCATCATGATTATTCGGGCGCCGATCGGTTCAGAGTCTCCTTCAAAACGAGGAGAGTAAACCCATCCCCTGGTCTGCGTCCTCGGCACCCGATCAGTCTTCACGAACTCGGCAAAGGCATGGTGTTCGTGCGATGAAAAATAGTCTGCTGCTGCAACAATCTCAGCGTCAGTGGCGGCCTTTGCCACCACCGTCATCAATATGGTCGGATACCTTGTGACCACGCTGGATCGCCTAGTGCCGTCACGAAACGCACGCATCTGCTCGATGATGTGGTCGCGTGGCAGGTCGGCGAGCACGGCATCCTCGGGCCGTCCGTCGCCGGTGGGGAGGTGACAGAACGCGCACGCCATCAAGCCGGGCTTACGGCCTTTGGCGACCACGGGCGGCATCGGTGGACGTTGGTCCGGCTGCCAATCGGGTGCGAGGAAGAGATTTTTCTTTTCATTCGACGAAAACGATACGCGAGACCGGGCGCCTGTAATCGAGTAACGCGCTCGACAGCTGGTTCGGGAGACGCTGCAGGGGGGGGGCTCATAGGGTAGGCCCATGCAGTCGACGAGCGTTCGGGCAAGTGCGAGGGAGATGGTCCGCAACTCGCCAGTGCAAGCAGCAAGACGATAACCCCAGCGTTGGACACGCGCCGCAGCAGGGGTCGTCCCCTCCTTGCGACAAAGAGACATCGACATGTTGCAAAGTCTGGAGACATTGTCGTTGCGCTGGCAATATCCCGTCTCGAGCTGCAAGGCGCGAGCGTCGGCGGAATTCTTGCCGACCGTTGACGCCTCCGGGCGAGCGAACCGCGCTGCGCCAAACCAACGCTAACATGCCGCAGGCAGGCCGAATTCACGCGCTCGATTTGCGGTTCATTGCCGTTGGCTGCCATTTTACGGCGCGTCGTGTCACGACGGTACGCCGAACCCACGCAACCGAAAGTTCCTGCCGCCGTTAGCACAGCATGGATCGTTGGTATTTGCGGCGCGAGACGCTGTTCCTTTTTGCAGTCGCCGCGCTCGCGGTCACGACGTTGCTGGCAATCTGGGCGATGCAGCCGACGCGGCTGAGGATCGCAGTTGGACCGCCCGGGAGTGGAGAAGTCCGCATCGTCCAAGCGATCGCGCGCAGTTTTGCGGCCAAGAAGGCAGATTTGCGCCTGACTGTGCTGACGACGAGGGATATGCGGGCAAGTGCACTTGCACTACAGGACGGGCAGGTCGATTTGGCCATCGTTCGTCCCGATGCGCTGTTGCCAAGCGACAGCGCCAGCATCGCTGTGCTCCACGATCAGGCACTGCTCATCGTCGCGCCTGCAGCGGCGAAACTTGAAAGCATCGCCAAGCTTGGCGGCAAGCGGCTGGGCATGGTCGAGCAGGATGCCGCCGACCTTGCCCTTCTTCCCCGGGTGCTGGGCTATTATGGGCTTCACTTGGGCCAGTAAATTGCACCGACGCCCCCATTCTCTCATGAGACGTCGGTGCTTCGCCTGTTGCCGACGCAGATATCGGCCGCGCTCGCCGCCGGGCGGGTGGATGCCGTCGCGACGGTCGTCGCGCCGAATAGCGCAGAAGCCCGCGAGTTCGTGAGTGACGTGCAACGCGCAGTGCCCGACGCAAAAATTGCGTTCGTCAGTGGCGTCGACGGCGACGGTATCACAACGCGTTTACCCGATTTAAAGCCTGTCACGATTCCGGCTGGGGCGTTTGCTGGAGGGCCACCGGTGCCTGCCGCGGAGGTGAAAACAATCGCACGCCCTATCTCGTGATGGCGCGCGTTGGTTTGGGGCGCGGGACTGTGTCCGAGCTGACCCGCCTGATCTTTACCTTGCGACCCGACTATGGAGCACGCCTTCCGGAAACCAGCGCCATCCGCGCGCCCGACTTCGAGAATTCGGCGGCCGCGACAACTGCGCACGTGCCCGTCCACCCCGGAGCGCTCGACTATCTCAACCGCGAACAGCGTGGCTTCATGGAGCGCTATGGTGACTTCCTCTATCTTGGCGGTCTGCTGTTCGGTCTGATCGGCTCGGGCATTGCCTGGATACGCGACCGCGGCAGCGGGACAGCGGCGCTGAGCGCAGTCGATATCGTGCTCGACGCAGCACGATCGCGGGTCGGGGGTTGGCGCGAGGCGCTGGCACGCCTTGAGGCCCAGCGGACGGGGTAAAGAGCACGTGTAGGGACCAGGATTTCGCCCCGTCGCGGTTGTTGCCAACCCTGCTGCAAGGAACCCCAAATCGCTCCGAGCGTGCGAGGCAGATTGCCCCGAGTTAACAATCAGGCCCGATCTGTCGATCAACGTTTCGCAGTGTTTACTCGCAGCCGTGGACTCGTTTTCAATCCCCGTTGGCTCCGACTGGAGTTTTCAACCATTACAAGAAGAGAGAAAATGCGCTCCTGAGGATCGTCCTCACTGCTGCCTTGACCGTCGGGACCAGCGGCATGGCAAGTCCCGCCCTTGCCCAGGGCTATCTAAACCAGCAATACGGCCCCAAGATGCGCTGAGATCAGCCTCAATCGAGCGATGATCAGATGCGGCGCAACGAGCAGGCCCGTCGCGACAAGGGCATGCGCCCCGACGATCGCGCACGACGTGACGATCATGGCAACCGCGATCAGCAGTCAAACCGGAATGGCGGCATGCGTCGCGACGAGCGCGGCAATTACAATAACCGCGGCCATGATGACCGCGACCACCAGCGCCACTGTGGGACTGCGGGACTGTGGGACTGCGGGACTGCGGGACTGCGGGACTGTATGGTATCACCATCGCAAGGTCCGTCGCTGCTATTGATCTGAATCCGCGGAAGGCTGGCACACATGTCAGCCTTCCGCCCGTGACGGTAATCGAGGTGTCGGGGGCAGCAATTCGAACTGAAGAATAACTGGTCTGCTACCGATTTCTTACATGAGAACGGGACCGATGACGTCGGTTTCTACTTTGCTAACAGGTTGAGCGACCGGTGAAAGTCTTACCGGGGGAGCGCTGCGCGTCTCCACAGCCTCTTGGGAAGGTGTGCATCCTGGTGGAACAACCGTGCGTTTCCACGATCTGGCTCCGGATACGGTCAAGCCTGCGCACAAGGGTGCAATGCGTAGTTTCCGAGCCTGTCCCTGGTGAAGCCGGGTGGGTAACGAAAAGCCATGCCCCATCAGATATTGCCTCGTTGTGCTTTCCTGGCTCGCTGGCTCGCCGCCGCATTAACAATTGCAATTATGGCGTGTGCGACCCCTGCCGCAGCGGTCCCCAGCTTTGCTGAGCAAACCGGTCAAAAGTGCATCGCCTGCCACGTTGGCGGCTATGGACCCCAGCTAACTCCTTATGGCCGCGCCTTCAAAATTGGGGGCTACACCAGCAGAACAGACAAATTCAACTTACCGCTCTCCGCGCAGGTTGTGGCTTCGTTCGTGACCACCAAGAAGGCGCAAGCCGCTCCGCCGACACCAGACTTTCATACGAATAACAATCTTGCGCTCGACCAAGTCAGCTTGTTCCTTGCAGGCGGGGTTGGCACTCATTTCGGGGGGTTTGTTCAGGTAACCTACGGCGGCGTCAGCAAACAAACCAGTTGGGACAACCTCGACTTGCGTGCGGTAACAACAGTCGACGTGGGTGGGAAGAACGTTGTGGCCGGCATCAGTTTGAACAATGCTCCGGGCGTGCAAGACCCGTGGAACACTGTACCGGCCTGGGGTTTTCCGTATACGACCTCGGCGCTGTCGCCTTCCCCTTCAACCGTGCCGCTGTTTGCTGGTGGCCTTGCGCAGAACACACTTGGTTTGACGGCGTACGCATGGGTCGACTCAAAACTATACATTGAGGCCGGCGGTTATAAGTCCCCGAGCGCCTCGTTGTTGACCAGCTTGGGGACTGATCCTTACGCGCTCGGCGATATCAACGGCGTGGCACCCTACGCCCGCGTTGCATTTCAGACGCAGGTTGGGGCCGGGACACTCGAAATCGGTGCCCTCGCGCTACGTGCCAACCTGTATCCTGGGCGCGATCATACCGCCGGCGTGACCGACCGCTACACCGATTTGGGGCTGGACGCGTCGTACCAACTTCCTCGGGCGAACGGCGACATCTTCAGTGTCAACGCCCGCTACATTCACGAGCGGCAGAATTTACGCGCGTCTTTCCTGCAGGGCAATGTCGGAAACACTGATGCCAATCTCGACGATATTCGCGTCGATGCCTCCTACTATTGGCGCAACGCGATCGGCGCCACAGTGGGTGTGTTCGATACGACGGGCTCTACCGATGTCGTCCGCTTCGGCGGGCTCACTGGTCGACCCGACAGCAACGGCGTAACATTCCAATTGGATGGCACGCCGTTCGGCAACGGCTCGCCTGTCGGTTCCTGGTTCAACGTTCGGATGGGTGTGCAATATACTGCATATGGCAAGTTCAATGGCGCACGAACAAACTATGATGGCGCCGGTGCCAATGCTTCCGACAACAACACTTTGAGGATTTTCACATGGCTCGCATTCTAAACGCTGCTCTCGCGACAAGCGTCGCCGGCCTGATAATCGCGGCTGGACCGCCGCCGGTGTCAAACGATGCTGTTCAGGGACAGAAAGTCTTTCAACAAAACTGCGCGCTTTGCCACTCAGTGGTTGCCGGTCGGCGAGCCAACGGACCATCGTTGTTTGGCATCGTCGGCCGAAAGTCGGGATCGGTTGAAGGCTATCCTTACAGTTCGGCCATGAAAGCCTCTGGTTTGAGCTGGACGAGCGCGCAGCTCAGGACCTATATTGCCTCGCCACGCAAGATCGTGCCGGGCACCAAAATGGCGTTTGCCGGGATGACCGACCCGCACAAGGTCGAACCGTTGCTCGCGTACCTCAACAGTCTGAAATAAAACGCAAATTTTGATGTTAAGCTGAGATGCTCGTTGCGGGGCATCTATCGATCGCACGTCCGGGCGTCGCACAAACAGGCCTCTGGGTCGCCGACATCTCCGGCGGCGGTCAACGGGCAAAGCTGATCTTGCTCGACGATGGTATCCGGCGTTGGGCGGGCCGATCAACCGCACCCGTCTTCACGACCACCTCGGCGTTATAAATACTTCTGTCTGCGGCGGCATCAAAGTCGGGTCGATCAGAGTGGCGCTTGCGGCGCAGGGACTCGACCATATCGCTCTGGAAGCACCTTTCATCTCATTCAATTTGCGGCGCTGCAACCAATGTCGCTCTGCCCGGCACCATATCGGGGAGGAAATACTGTAAATGAGGGCCAGCATCCGTCTCTTTCTTACAATCCTTGCGTCGACTGTTCCGGTCGTTGCAATGGCCGACGATCCAAAGGACATGACGATGCGCAGCGCGGCCGCGCGCGCCCGCGACCGGGAAATGACACGCGAGGCTAACCTCAGTGAGCGCGCAGTGGTTCGTCGGCGTGATGTCCGCGATGCGCAGCGCTCGCGCGTAACACGAATAGATAGCGATCGTTACGAAGCCGCCGACGGTGAATATGCTGCCGCTTCGCGGGATCACGGTCAGGCAATGGAGACGTATCAACGGCGTCGCCAGCAATACGAGCGCGAGCTGGCTGAATGGCGACGATCGGTCGCTGCGTGCCGGGATGGTGACTATGCCGCATGTGGAAATTGAGACGCTCGCCCGTCGCTGCGCTCCGTCGGCTGCGGGCTGCCTACTGCCGGTTTTGGTGTGGGGTCACGCGGCGCGCAATGCGAACGGGATCAGCGCGAGGATATCTTGTCTACGTTCTGGCACGCGAACACGGCGTCCCCGCTAGACGGTCATGACGCAAAGAGTGCGACCGCCTTTGTGGCAGTGATCCAAATGCCCCAGGCCAGTGGTAAGAAAACCACAGCCCAGGCGAAGAGGAGGTTGGCCCGGGCCCTCCTGGCCACCATCGTGCCATCATGCGTGGCGGCAGTCGTCTGGGAAGGGCGGGCTGGGATCAGGTCCTCGGTGACGATGCGGAACCGTGCGGCGACGGGCCGTACGAACAGGTTTGCCAAGAATCCTGTAACCAGCAATCCCGCGAGCACCCAATAGATCGGCAAATACACCGTGGCGCGTGGCGCGCCCGCGGCAATCGCTGAATCGCGCATGCGCGTTACAATCAGGGGCCCGAGCACGCCCGCCGTCGACCATGCCGTCAACAGGCGACCGTGGATCGCGCCGACGAATTGCGTCCCGAAGATGTCAGCCAGATACGCCGGCACGGTCGCAAATCCGCCGCCATACATCGAGGCAATCACACCGAAGGTCAGGGCAAATGCAAGCAGCTTGGCATCACCTGCTGCATGGGGTGCGGCGAATCCATAGAGCGCTGCTCCCAGTGCCAACATGAAGCCGTAGGTGGTCTTTCGCCCAATCCGATCAGAAATCGATGCCCAGAAAAAACGGCCGCCGATGTTGAAAAGGCTGATAAAGCCGACAAAGGCGGCGCCGACTGCCGCGGCGGCAGTTTTTTGCGTTTCGTTGAAATCGAGAAACGCTACCTCCGGCTGATGGAGAAGTCGCCCGGCAAATATTTCCTGGATCATCGGCGAGGCAACGCCGATGATCCCAATCGACGCAGAGACGTTGAGCAGCAGGATGAACCAGATCAGCCAGAATTGCGGCGTCCGATGGGCATCTTTCAGGTGCACGTGCCAGTCCGAAATCACGGTCGGCTGTGCCGGCTCGGTCCAGCCGGCAGGCCGCCAGTCAGCCGGCGGTACACGATAGCCCAGGGCGCCGCCGATCATGAACACGAAGTAGAGAGCCGCAAGAACGAGAAAGGTCTGCCAGACGCCAACGCCTGTGGCACTCGCGAAATGCTTCATGAGCACGCCAGCCAGCGGCGAACCGATAAGTGCCCCGCCACCGAACCCCATGATCGCCATTCCCGTCGCCATGCCGCGCTTGTCGGGAAACCATTTGATGAGCGTGGAGACGGGCGAGATGTAGCCCAGTCCCAGTCCAATTCCGCCGATCAACCCGGTTCCGAGCCATAGCAACCAGAGTTGATGTAGCGATACACCGACCGCGCCGATTGCGATCCCGCCGGCCCAGCAGCATCCGGCAACAACACCCGCCTTGCGTGGCCCCGCACGCTCCAGCCAGCCACCCCAGACCGCCGCCGACGCGCCGAGCACCACGAAAAAAAGGCTGTACGTCCACGTCAGGTCGCTGACCCGCCAGTCGCACGTCGACGTGGTGATCGCCTGCACAAACGTCATTTCCTTGCAGACGATCGGCGCCCTGATCCCGATTGCCCGCGAAAGGGGCAGCCAAAACACGCTGAACCCGTACGCCATGCCAATGCAGAGATGGATCGCGAGCGCACAAGGCGGCATCAACCACCGCTGGTACCCTCGCGCGGCGACGCTTCGTTGGCGCGAAAGAAACCCACTGCCGTGCGTCGTCGTCGACGTTGCCTCCATGCCGCACCCCTGCTTATCTGCGCGTATGGTGATGCGCGTTGAACGTTAGGATAACCACCTGAATCGCCAGCGCAATGCCATCTGCTTGATAGAAAATTACCATACGCTGCGACGCGCGGCGACTTATGTGGAAGAACCCCCAAGCCGACGACTTGAATACCGGCGCCTGGTCGTGTTTGAACCCTTCGCAGCCGGATTCGGCTGTGAAAGCGAACGCGAGCACTTACAAGATCTTTGTCGGCGCGGGCTTTGGCCACGGATTAAAAAGAGTGTGGCGCGAGCCCTAGCTGACCCATTTCCTTCCCAGGTGACGGCGAGATCGACCCTGTCCCGACCCGACCCGGGTTAGCGCCTTTGGCTACCGAGCGGACGAGCGGTAGCCCCTTGGCAGACGTTGACCCGGACGAAACTGCAACGCTGCCTTTGTGCCGATTGCCGAGGTCTGGTCGCTTGGGCCAGAGCAGTCCGAGGCGATAATAGGGTATGCGACGAGCGCTCACGTCTTTTTTCGCGCCCACTCCGGTTCTGCTGGCACAAGCTTTTCGAGGAAAGCGGCAGCGCTTTGGCGATATTCGGTTTGCGTGGTTTCGGGAAACTTGCGCCAGGTCGCGTAGGAATTGGCCATCCGCATATTCTTTTTGAACCGCTCTTCATGCCGGGCCAAAAAGTCCCAATAAAGGGCATTGAAAGGGCAGGCGGTAGCGCCGGTCTTTTGCTTCACATCATAGAAACAATCGCCGCAATAGTCGGACATGCGATTAATATACGCGCCGCCTGAAGCGTAGGGCTTCGACGCGATCATGCCCCCGTCAGCAAATTGACTCATCCCCATGACGTTGGGTAATTCCACCCATTCGAACGCATCGAAATAAACGACTAAGAACCAGTCAGATATTTGCTTGGGATCGATGCCCGCAATCAGCGCGAAATTGCCCAGCACCATCAGACGCTGGATGTGATGCGCGTAGGCCTCACGCTTTGTCTGATCGATGCTTTGGGCCAAGCAGCGCAATTGTGTATCGCCGGTCCAATAGAAATCAGGCAGCGCACGGTCTGCATCCAGCACGTTTCGGTCAACGAGCTTGGGCATATCCCACCAGTACATGCCGCGGACATACTCGCGCCATCCGATGATTTGACGGACGAACCCCTCAGCGGCGTTTAACGGAACCTCGCCGCGTGAATACGCGTCAACCGCTGCTTGACAGACCTCACGTGGATCAAGCAGCCCGACGTTCAAACAGAGTGATAAAGAGCTGTGGAACAGATAGTCTTGCCCGGCGAGCATGGCGTCCTGGTACCGTCCGAAGTCTGGCAGGGCTGTCGCGATGAACTGCGCGAGCGCGCTCCGTGACTGCTCGCGCGTGACGGGCAGGCCAAACGGCTCCAGATCGCCAAAATGCTCATCGAACTCGGCCGCTACCAAGGCAATGACCTCGTCCGTGATCGCGTCGCGCACGAACCTTTCTGGTGGCGGATAGGTCAGGCCTGCGCGAGGCTTCTCCCGATTGTCCTGATCAAAGTTCCATTTTGCGCCTTCGGGCTTGCCCTCAGGTGTCATCAGCAGGCCGGTCTTGCGGCGCATGTCACGATAAAAATATTCGAGACGATGCTCTTTACGGGCCTGAGCCCAGGTATAAAACTGGGAGAGGCTGCAGATAAAGCGGTCATCTTCGAGTATTTCGACTGGCAACCCGGTCAGGGCGGCCCACTGGTCCTGCCGCTGGCGTACCCGATATTCGGCGCCAGCCACGACGCGGATAGCGCTTGGATGATGTCGCTCGACCGCACGCTTTACCTCGGCGTCAATGCTTTGAAGGTTACCAGGATCGTCAAGGTTAACATAGTCCACGACCCATCCGAGGTCGCGCATCGCTACCGCAAAATGACGCATCGCTGAAAAGATAAAGGCGATCTTTTTCTTGTGGTGGCGAACATATGTCGCCTCATCGCGTACTTCCATCATCAAAATGACAGCGCATGCAGGGTCTACGTCCATAAGGCTGGCGAGTGAAACCGAAAGTTGATCGCCAAGGACCGGAATAAGAAGCATTGTCGTCAAACCTCTACTGGTAGCGGCGCTTGGAAACGCCTTCGTGCACGCTGTCGAAATTGCCAATCGTCGGTCAAAGACGACGACCTCGAATCTGGTCGCCTGCCTTGTCGATGCAAAGCGTCGTTATGGCGCTGGCGTCAATCTTCGCGCCGTAACACCCCGCGGTCGAGCTCGACACGGTCCCAATCCTGGCCGTTGAAGCAATATCGGACACGACTGGCGCCCGTAAACCTTGCGTCCTGCCACACAATGACCTGCAGGTTGACCGCATCGTAGCTATCCGTCTCGATCCAATTGAAACTCTGCGGTTCGTCATTGCGTAACCGGGTCGAAGTAGCTGTTCCGGCCTGTATTACCAGCGACCCGCCTGCCTTTTCGACCATCTTGCGAGCGGCTTCGGCATAGGTGCGATGAAAGTGTCCCGCCAGGGAGATGTGAACGCCCGCCTCGCACACTGCCTCGACCGCGCGTTCGTGATGCCCCACGGCTTCGCTTAGCTGACCGCCGCTGCCGATCGGCATGGCGAACAAGGGGTGATGGGTTACCAGGATACGTGTCTTGCTGGCCGCGACGGCACGAAAGCGTTGACGAAGAACGGCAAGTTGCGCCTTATTTATCCGTCCGTCCCTGAATGTAAGCGAACGAGCCGTGTTCAGCCCCAATACAGCGATTTCGTCGTTTTCGAACCAGGGATAGAGCGCGTCATCGATGTAATGGCGATAGCGATCAAGGGGCGCAGCAAAGCGCCGTACAATGTCGAAAAGAGGAATGTCGTGATTACCGGGAATCACCAGGAGCTGATGACCTGCACCCCGCAAGCGTTGCAGATATTGTGAGGCAGCTTCGAACTGGTGCACGCGCGCGCGCTGCGTGAAGTCACCCGAAATGATGATCAGGTCCGGGCGCTGCTCGTTTAACCACGCCTCGGTGCCAGCGACAATGACTGGATCGTTCGCACCAAAATGCATGTCGGAGAGGTGTGCAATACGAGCCATGGTGACGTAACGAGCGGCAACAGACACAGTTCATCCGCCAATGAACAAATCTTTGTTCAAGCTGTTACGGGAGCATGACAAATTCTGCCCTTCCCGTGCTCATCAACCGTGAAGCCGGCGCGGCTGCCGCTGCAGGGTTTGGTCTCTCGCAGTCAGTTACGACTGCGTTTGCTAAAGCCGGTGCGCAGGTCGACGTTCAAATGCTGGCTGCGAGCGAGATGGACGAGGCTATCAAACGCGCCGCCGCCAGCCATCGCCGGATTGTCGTTGCGGGAGGGGATGGCACCATCGCCTCCGCCGCGCAGTTGCTGACCAACACCAAAGTGGAGCTGGCTCTTCTACCGCTAGGCACCTTGAACCACTTCGCGCGCGATCTTCAGATGCCTACGATCCTTGATGCGGCGGCCGAGCTGGCCGTGAACGGGATGGCGTCGCCGGTTGATGTCGGCGAGGTCAACGGCCGACGCTTTATCAACAATGCTTCGGTCGGACTTTATCCTTCGATGGTCAAGGATCGGGACCGCATTCGACACGAGCATCATGTGCCCAAGTGGCTCGCTTCGATTCCCGCCTGTTGGGCAGTGTTGGCGCGGTTGCCGCATCACCGAATGCGAATTGATACTGGACACGGGGAGGCGCCAATCGTCTCGCCGCTTCTGCTCGTCGGGAACAACCGTTACTCGCTGCAGAGTGGATCGATGGGCTCGCGAGACTCACTCGATGCCGGCCTGCTTTCGATTTATGCGGTGTCGCGCACAACCCGCTTGGGGCTGCTGTGGTTTGGCGTCCGCGCGGCTCTCGGGCGCGTAAGTCAAACGCAAGACTTCGAACTCGTGGGCGATTGCGAGGCGGTGACCGTTCGATTGTCGCATCCCAAAATCGAGATTGCTTTGGACGGGGAGGTGCAGCGTCTGTCGTTGCCGTTGAAGTTCTGCGTCCGTCCCGGCGCGTTGAAGGTCGTGCGCCCCAGCTTCTGATCGATGGGTCGTGCCTTTGCAAAGTTTCCCGTCGTTCAACTCGGGGCAGGCCCGAGGCGCGCCAAAAGCAAGCAACCACCCCAAATGTAGCACATGAGCTTTTCGTCGGATCCGCCAGCCATACCATTGCGTAAATGGAACCATAGTTCGCAGGACTGGTCGATAACCTGCGTTAAACAGGAGGCTCACACGGCAAAATACCGCAATGACGGCGATCAGGTTTATGTTGAGAAGAAGAGCAATGCCGACAAGGTCGTGGGCGCGATCGTCGTGCTGGCAATCGTTATTGCAGGCGTGCAGTTCCTGACCGGGTTTTGGAGTGCTGACATTTCGGGCGGTGCGTTGCCGAATGTCAATGTCAGCGCCATGGGAGGCGACCTCCCGGAGGTAACCCTGCACTTAAAGGAAGTTGTCGTCGGCACGACCAAGCAGACTGTGACTGTTCCCAATGTGGAAACAAAAAAGACGACGATCGACGTTCCCACAGTTGGTGTGAAAGACAGCAGCAAGAATTAGTCAGGATGCGATTCCCTGTACCTTGGGGCGGGGCATCCACGAACGCGTAGCACCGGCTCGATCTTTCCAGACGCTGTGCGACCAATCGAGCGAACGCATCGGGCGGCGTGGGACACCACAGCCGACCCCTGGCTGCGGGAAACAATAAAGCAGAACGCTGCGCCACTCACCACAACGATCGTGATCGAGGCGCGGTCAGCCATGCTGACCGCGCTCAAATTCTATTTGGCCTTGGCGGCTTTCTTGGCGGCGTGATGATGGCCTGCCACGGCACCAGCGACGGCGCCAGCCTTGGCATGACCATTGCCGACAAAATGACCCGCTGCCGCACCGATGACAGCTCCCTTTACTGCGCCCTTTGAAAAGGCCGGGGCAGCGTCAGCTAAGAGTGTGGCGGCAAACGCGGCAGCAAGGGCTCTACGCAGAAAAACAGTGTTCATCGTGGTTCTCTCCTCAAACCCCCGCTCTCACTGATCACGGGGGTCGTCGGTGGTCTGTGCAAGTCTGGAGCGCAGCCAAGCTCGTTGAACGCGCACGCGGCGACGCGATCAGCGCTCAAGCCCGATCCAACCCCCCACTGGACCCGAGCGGCTTTCCAGCATCCCGAGAACACCCCCATCGCGATCTTGACTTCGTTTGCTCGCTTCCCTGGCAAGCGGGCCTCGACCGGTTTCTCGCGCCATTTAATTGCACACGGCAGGGGGAACGATCGCCGTCGATGCGACGTTGATGACACAGTCGAAAAGAAAAAAATGAAAGTCGCAACAAAATCGGCACGCCTATTGTCGAAGAGGCTCCCATCGTTGGCCTGGGTGACTTTGGCCTGCCGGCAGCGGCGCCGTTGCTGGCCCGGGTCGGGCCGATTATTGTTTGGCTTTTACGATACGATTGTGGGCTTGGAGCAAGACTGGGGCCATGCGCACAAAACCACCGTGAAACAGCCAATGTTCTAGAACGGCTCGACAGGTGAAAAAGGATGCCGAACAAGAAATGGTTGATACCCGCTCCCCGCAAGCGTTGGACGAATTGGCGGAGCGGTTGGCGGTCGTGCGGTTAGCGTTGACAAATGGGTACGCGGTCGATGAACAAATTGGTCGCGAGTTGGTAAATCTGCTGCTTGTCCTTGCACATTATCCCTATGAACAAGAATGCCATCGCCCGTCACCACCGCTGGTGTCCTCGGTGAAACCTTCAACCTCACTGGCGTCAGCGCTCTGGAGCCGAGTTCTTGCGATGAGCCGACCAACCGGGCGCAAACGATGAACGCCTTGCTTACCGGCGCCCTCTACGCGCGCGCCATGAATCGAGCGAGGACGTTGGCGCGCAACTGCGATGGGCTTTGTTGCACAACTCTAAATGGGCCTGATGCGGCCTTTATTTCAGATTACTATTCAACGCGGAGGGTATTGGGCGTTCCAATTTGCGAGAAGCGGTTGAGGATTGCAGGACGGGCGTTGAGCTCGGTTGTCTGACGGTCGAAGGTGCGTGCTATGACGCGCTGACCGAGCAGCTTGAAGCAGTGCATTTTCGTTTCGACGAGACTGCGGCGATGATAACCGCTCTATTTCTTCCAGATGGTGCGTCCAAGCTGTTTGATCGCACGAAGTATTTCATTGCAGACAGCCGTGCCCGGGCCATCTTCCTTCCATGGTCGTCCGTTGCGGCGGACCACAATGACCGCATGAGCACCGCGCGCAGCTATCGCGGCATGGCACTTTTTGGTGTCGTACGCGCCGTCCCCACCGACACTGCGGATTTGCTCATCTTGCGGGATCTGCGCCAACAGATCTGGGAGGACAGGGGTATCTCCGATCGCATTGGTGGTGACTTCAATAGCCCGGATATCAAACGTCTCTGCGTCGATCCCGATGTGCACCTTGCGCCACTGGCGACAATAGGAGGCGGTCTCGGCGCTCGCCTTTCACTGGCTAACTGACCAGATACCAAGGAAGGTCTGGATCGCCGTCGGGGCGAAAGACTGGGAACCCAAGCTCGAATTTCCCCGCATCTGCACCGTCCGCTTCCGACAGCCCTATCTCGATTACGGCGTCGAACAGCATATAATCTCGGGTGTTGTCGTCCCGGTCTATTCGGTTGCAAAGGCACTTGCCGACGCATTCCGTAATCCGAAGCTGGTTGATCGGTCGGTCGCCATCGAAAGCCTGCGCAGCACCATCGAACAGCGCAAGGCAAGCGCTTCAGACATTGCGCAAGCCGCGATGGATTGTGGGGCGTGGAAGGTGGTGCGCCCCTATCTCGAAGCGATCACGCATAATGGTTGATAAGCCCCCTTCTCTGGCTGTCTCATTGATCTTACAGAACCTGAATTAGCTATGATGGCGCGGCTAATGCTACTCCATATCGCCTATGAAGCGGAGCGGGGAATGGACCTGCGGCAGGAGAACTCGATAGCCAAAGTATTCCTTGCGCATATGGTGCACAAAGTGGTGGATACAGCGATCCAGTTGCACGGGGCCCTGGCTTAAAGCCAGGACACGCCACTTGCCTCATGGTACACTCACATAAGGTCGCAGCGGCTGGTCGACGGCCCGGACGAGGTTCAACGCTGGACGGTCGGACGAAATGTCATCAAGGCTCACAAGGAGCATGGCACGACCTCCTCGGCCGGTGGCGGGGATCTCATTTAGATTGCCGAAAGCGTGCGCGTCGGCTGCCAATCGTTAGTCAAACGTAGAAAGAGTGCAAAGCAGATGGCAAGGTTCAGTTTCGTCAAGATTGTGGTCCGTGATCTTGCGGCGATGGAGCGATTCTATGTTGAGGGCCTGGGCTTTGCAGTTCAGAACCGGATCGAAGCCGACGACTTCAATGAGGTGATGCTGGCGCAGAAAGATGGCGCTTTTACGCTCGTATTATACCATCACGCCGACCAGCGCGAAGTTGGCGGTGGCAACAACTGGGGCCCTCTGGGATTTATTGTACGCGATTGCGGCGCGGCCCACGCCGATCTGGTTGCGCTGGGCGCACGCGAGGTTCGTCCGCCAAGCGCCTTTGGAGCCATGTCGGTCTCGTTCATAAGTGATCCCGAAGGCCATGAAATCGAATTATTGCAATTGTCGGCGGACTCATGAGCACCGCCAATGGCCTTGCCGTAACTACAATCTCGAGGAACCCAAACTCATGACGACGAAGTTCGCGCTTTTTGCGGCCGCACTCCTAATTTCCGGCCCGGTCCTTGCGCGAGACAAGGCCTCAGCGCCCGCCAACGACTACAATAATCCCGCTAGTTGGCTGTGTCGTCCCGGATACGAAGCGGTCTGCACCACCGATCAGCGAGCAACCATCGTCCGCGCGAACGGAACGACCAGCATTCGGAACTGGAATGCAGCGGCGAACCCCAAGATAGACTGCTTCTACGTTTACCCGACGGTATCGCTCGACCGTTCGCCCAACAGCGACATGATACCAGGTCCCGAAGAGCAAGCCGTTGTCAACCAGCAAGTCAACCGCTTTGCTTCGCAATGCCGGCTCTTCGTGCCTATTTATAGACAGGTGACCATTCCGGCGCTGCGCTCGACGCTAATCGGCACGCCAATGGCAGGTATTGATCGCGAACTCGCGTATACCGACGTGCTGGACGCTTGGCGGTCATATCTTGCGCACGATAACCATGGTCGAGGCGTCATTCTAATCGGCCATAGCCAAGGATCGGGCATACTAAAACGCCTGCTTGCTCAGGAAATCGACGGCAGGCCTTTTCAGAAACAGCTTGTCAGCGCTATTCTGCCCGGCACCAACTTTCTGGTACCTGCCGGTAAGGTGGTTGGCGGCGACCTGAAAACAATTCCGCTCTGCACCTCAAAAGACCAGACCGGCTGTGTTATCACCTATGTCACATTTCGCGATGATGTGCCGCCGCCCCTCAACAGCCGGTTCGGCCGAACGCAGGTGCCGGGTATGAAGGTTGCCTGCGTCAACCCTGCGGCAATAGATGGAGGTTCCGGGCCAGCCGATGCGTATTTTCCCGCGAAACCTATCACGCTGTCGGAACAACCCCAGACCATTTGGGCTCGAGGGAAGGAAATCACTTCACCTTTCGTGCAGGTGCCAGGGCTTGTCACCGCACAATGCGTCGACCGCGGTGGCTCCCAATATCTGGCGTTGACAATACATTCAAATCCAGTCGATCTACGTACCGATCAGATTCCCGGCGACGTGGTACAGGGAGGAAAGGTCGCACTCGATTGGGGCCTGCATCTTATTGATATTAATGCAAATATAGGGGGATTGATCTCCGTCGTTGCGGCGCAGCGTTCAAAGCTCTGAAGGGTGCTTTCAGTTGAATCGCAACCCGTCTCTGGTTGACGCAGCTATCGCCGCGGATGACCAGTTAAAGCAGCAGAAAGCATGTTGCAGATTTGCCCTCGATTTTCGGCTCATCCTCGCCCGCTAGCATCACCCTAGCCCCTTGCGAAATTACGGCTTCCGTGCCGGCAAATCTCGCGCCGGCCGGTCGCTTCATGCACGATCGCCATGGGCATCGGTCGCGGTCGGTCGCCATTTACTACCGACAGGTCCGAATGGCATAATCCTGCCGCATCGATCCGGATCAGCAACTCGCCCGGCCGCGGCGCGTCGAGCTCGAGCTCGGCCAGCCGCAGCGACCGGTGCTCGCCATAAGGCTACGGATGGTCACCCGAGCGGTCGAGTATGGCGGCTGTGATCTTCATCGCTTCGCGCTCCATTGTTCCTCGAACGCCCAAACATCCTCAAACCCGATCATGCGGCAGAATGTGGTGAAGTCGAACAGCGCAATGTCGGCCGGATTGCCGTCGCCGTCATCCTTCAACCGGCGTAGCATCGCCTCCATTGCCGACACCGCGACCAGGCTGGTCTGCGACGGGTAGATGGCAAAGGCGTAGCCGATCTCGGCTAGCTCGCTTCCTTTCAGCACCGGAGTCAGCCCGCCGTTCGACATGTTCGCCATAACCGGCTTGTCGAACGCGGCGCAGGCAATGCCCATTTCTTCCTCAGAAGTCATCGCCTCAGGAAACAGCACGTCCGCCCCGGCTTTCGCATAAGCCTCCAGTCGGCGAAGCGCTCCGTCCATGCCTTCGGATTGTCGCGCGTCGGTGCGGGCAATGACCAGCATCTCGTCTCGCGCAGCCACCGCGACCTTAATCTTCTCGACCATGTCCTCGGTCGAGATCAGCCTTTTATAGGGCGTGTGCCCGCACTTCTTGGGGAATGCTTGGTCCTCGAGCTGGATCGCGGCGATCCCCGCAGCTTCATAGCCCTTGACCGTGTGGTGCACATTGAGCAGCCCGCCATAGCCGGTGTCGGCATCGGCGATGACCGCCGCCTTGCTGGTTCGCGCGAGCGTCGCCATGCGGTCGATCATCTGGGTGTAAGTTGCGATACCGGCGTCGGGCAGGCCATAGGCGGAGGCGGTGAGCCAGTAGCCGGTGCCATAAACGATATCGAAGCCGACGCGGTCGGCGGTGACCGCGGCGATCATGTCCTGGACGCCGGGGACGACGAAGAATTTGCCCTCGGCGAGTTTTGTTTTGAGGCGCTGGTCAGCGATTTTGGAATCAGCCATTCTGGAGTCCTTGTTCGGCGGTCCACAGCCAGGGGGCTTGGGTGCGCTGTTGTCGTTCGAACGTGGCGATGGCGGTTCCGAAGCCAACGCGGATGCGGGCGATTTCGTCCCACCCGTTGAACAGGGCTTCGCGCCGGGCGGGTTCGACGGTGAAGGCGAAGGTGCCGGTCTGGGGAGGCGGATTTGCTGCGCTTCGAGGTCGACCGTGAACGGCTCGCCGACCTTCGCCGACGCGTCGAGAAGGGCCACGTCGTGATCCGCCAGCACGATCGGAAGCATGCCGTTCTTGAAGCAGTTCGACTGGAATATTTCTTCGAACCCGGTCGTAATCAACACGCGGACGCCGAGGTCGGCGAGCGCCCACGGCGCCTGCTCGCGGCTCGATCCGCAGCCGAAATTGTCGCCAGTGACGAGAAGGGGGCCCCAGAAAGGGGTCCGCAACCCCTTGGCCGCCAGCGCGGCCCGCAGCGTCGCCCAGGCCACGCCCGCGCCAACCCTTATGAGGGCGTTGGACTCGTCGATCTCAATCATGTCGAGCGCGCAGGTGTCGATCAGGACATGATCCTCGCCGGCCAAGAGGTAGCCGTCGGTGTAAGACGCGCCGCCACCGCGCGGCACCATCGCGACCCCCTGTTGGACGCATACCTTGACCGCCGCGCACAGCATCTCGACTGACGCGGGGAGAAGGACGAGCGCCGGTTTGCGCGACTCCGATAGACGTCGTGGCCTATGATCGAACGATGGGCTAAATCGTCGCTGACGCCTTCTAATCCGCGGACTTCCCTTAGCCGATCGCGCAAGGTTGAACGGGCGGCGTGGTCCGGATTCGTCGAAGCGTGTTGCATTGGCGCGTGATAGCAGCGCGTTCCCTGTCGCACACCAAGCGAAGCCATCTATCCACTGGGCGGTCGACTGCCCATCACGCTTAGTAAATATCGATTCTTGCGGGCACTGTGCTCGCAACAGCGGAGAACTCGACCATGCCGATTGCCTGTCCCGCCCTTTCGTCGACCTTGCAGTCGTTTCTCGGTGGCCGTGGTCAACGCGCCGAGTTTCTCATCGGAGGAAACTGGGTCGCGCCTCATAATGGCGCCTCGATGGCGACCGTGGATCCCGCGACGGGCAAGGAAATCGGCCGGATTGGCTGCGCGAGCGCGCCCGACATCGACCGCGCCGTGGCCGCCGCCCGGGCCGCGTTCGACTCGTGGCGGTCTACGACGCCGGCT
>JANXSN010000076.1 GCA_025352685.1 Sphingomonadales bacterium | reverse complement strand
GCCTCGCAAAATAGTTTCCTTGCGGAAGCGGTATTCCAGCGGCGGTCGGACAATATTTTCGGCCGAGCGGAAATCTTGCAGCTCTCGCCTGAACAACTTTCTCTCGTGAACTTCACCGGATCAGAGCGAGTGCGATGGGTCGAGGCAGTCACCCTTGGCTATGAGCGCGCGTTGCTCAAGCGAGGATCCTTTTCGCTGTTTGCCGGCGGATCGCTCACCAAGGATTTCGTGCCGCGCTCTTTCCAGGGGGACTATGGATCCCACCTTGGTGGCGCGAAGATATTTCTTCGTCTCAAATTCGATAATGCGGGGGAGATGATGGATGCGATGTAGGGGTCTCACTCCAAGACCGGCTTATTTGTCACGGGTCCTGTAAGAACCTTCGCGTGCCCTTCCTCACAAATAGGCCACGACGCATGCCAGGCTATCGCCGACTAAAACCGTTTCAGAAAGTCTCTGATATGATTGATCGACGGTTGCTGTTGCAGAGTGGAGCAGCGCTATTCGCCGCCACGGCCTGTTCGCGTCAAACCTTGGCGCTCGGCAAGGCCGGGGGGAACCCATTGCCGATCCCGCCTGTGCTCGACGCGCGGCAAAACGAACGCTCCTTCGCATTGCGGGTACAAGCGGGCAGGACCTTCTTCTTCCCGGGCCGGCCTAGCGACACGCTTGGATACAACGGCGCATATCTTGGGCCAACCATCCGGGTGCGTCACGGCGATGACGTGAAGGCCGCGGTGACCAACGCATTGGAAGTGAACACGACCGTCCACTGGCATGGTCTGCTGGTTCCCGGTGAACTCGACGGAGGACCGCACCAGATCATCGCACCCGGCGCGACGTGGCGGCCGATTTTGCCCATTCGGCAGCCGGCCGCGACGCTCTTCTATCATTCGCATGTTCACGGCCTGACGGCCGAGCAGGTATATTCCGGTTTGGCGGGGGTTTTGCTCGTCAGTGATGACGAAGAGCAGGGCCTTGGCATTCCATCAAACTACGGCGTGGACGACCTGCCACTCGTGATTCAGGATCGCCAATTTCAAGATGGCCGTCTCGTCATGCCGGGCGGGATGATGACTGCGATGCAAGGGCGTCGCGGCGACACGATCCTCGTTAACGGAGCCGTGAGCCCGATCGCGAAGGTCCCCAATCGACTGGTGCGCCTGCGCCTTATCAATGGGTCGAACGCCCGCATTTATGATTTGTCGTTCAGCGATCGGAGAAGCTTTCACTGGATTGCCGCCGAAGGGGGGCTGCTCGCGCGTTCGGTCGCGCTCCGATCGATCACGTTGGCGCCGGGACAGCGCGTGGAAATTCTTGTGGATTTCACCGACCGTCGATCTGTGGTCCTGCTAACAGGGCTTGATTCCAACGCGTCGGCGATGGGGGGAATGGGCACGATGGGCGGCACGAATAATTCGACGCCCGCAACGGTCCTGGGGTTTGAGCCGAGGCCGATGGGCCCACCTCAAGCAAGCAGCGTGATTCCGACCCTGCTCGCGTCCCGTACGTTGCCTGACCCAGCAAGTGCGCTCCGACGCCGCAAGCTTATCCTCAACATGGCCATGGGCGGCATGATGGAAAATAGTAGCGCGCGCGGGTTCACCATCAACGGCCAGCCGTTTGCAATGGACCGGATCGACGAAACGGTGAAGCTCGGGACTACGGAGATCTGGGAAGTGTCGGGCGAAATGATGCGCCACCCGATCCATCTTCATGGGGTCCATTTCGACGTGCTAAGCCGCGGGGGTAGAAAGCCTGACGTTCTGGATCAGGGCGCGCGGGACACGGTGCTCGTCAAAGAACCGGTTGAGCTGCTCGTCCGATTTGACCAGCCCGCGATAAAAGCCCCCTTCATGTACCACTGCCACATTCTTGAGCATGAGGATAATGGCATGATGGGACAGTTCAGCGTTCGATAGGGTCCTCGCCGGGTAGTGTCTTTAGTTAATTCGTACCCGAATACGCATCAACATAAATGCGCGTAGTCGGCCCGAAAGGCGCAAGAAACCGGATCGTCAAACCTGAGCGACGGCAGCAATTGAGCATGGGCAATACCAAAACCTGAAGTTCTGCGATCGGCCCAAGTAGAGACACCCGGCTTACGCTGGGCCTATGCGGTTTATGAGCAGGCCGAACCCGCGGCCCGTCCGTTAATGTCGAATGTAGCGTTGGAGGCTTATGCCTGCGGAAAACCGCCGCCAAAGCGCGGATCCGGCCGTCGATCTGGTACGTCGGTGCCGACGTCGGGACGGCGCTCCGCTTCAGCGACCACACATCTGCGGGCGCTTGAACCAAGCGAGCGGTCCGAAGGTAGCAGAACGGAGTTGGCGCGGTTGCGATGCGGCCCATGAGGAAATCAGAGCAACACCGGAGAGTTAGGCCGGCTCTAATGATCGTGCCCATCCGGCTCGGCCATCTCAAACGAGAGATTTTCATGGTCTGCATCTTGGGTCAGTTGGAGGACCGCACGGAAAGAATGCGGCTCTCTTGGCGCCTCCGTGCTCTCCATCAAACCAGTTTCGCGTGACGGCCGTAATCGAAGCGTTTCGAGCCCGTTTGCACCGCGATCGATCGCTACCTGTGCCGCAAGTCCGCTGGCGGGGCGCTCCAGGGTAAGGCGCATCCGTTCGCCGCCAGGCGTGTCGACGATAGCGAGTTTTCCCGTAGCGAGCCTTGCTTAGAATAGAAACGGCTCAGGCGCGTGGTGACCTACGTGCTCATCACGCCCAGCAGACAGATCTACCTTATCAAGCTCGGAATGTTCAAAGGTGACATTGGCGGTCCTAAGCGCCGGCGTGTGGCCAAGCAGTTCAACTTTGAGATTGCGTGCGATAGCCATTGCCGCTGGCAGCGAAAGCGATTGGTCGACGTCGATCACGACGTCGGCATGCAATTCATGTCCGATCCAACGAGCGCGCGCATCCGTTACTTGTTTTATCCCAGTCACGTGCTCAGCCGCATGGCGGATTTCCGCAGTTACGCCTGGATCGACGCCGTCGAGGGTCCGCGTGATCACGGCTTTGGCCGATTGCCAGACGATTCCGGCAATCGTGACCGTGATCAGCAAGCCGACAATGGGGTCAGCAAGTGGGAAGCCGAACCATACGCCGACCGCGCCGAGTACCACCGCTAGCGATGTCAGGCCGTCGGTCCGGGCGTGATAGCCGTCGGCGATCAGCGCCGCGCTGTTCATCTGACGGCCAACCCGAATGCGAAAAACCGCCACGACTTCGTTGCCGACGAAGCCGACGAAGCCGGCGGCGGCGAGCCAGCCAAGGTGGGTGATCGGCTGCGGGTGGAGCAGGCGGTTGATCGCCTGATAACCGGCGACGACTGCGCTGAACAGGATGATAAGTACGATCAGGATGCCAGCAAGGTCCTCCACTCGGCCGAGACCATAGGTGAACGTCGTCGATGGCTTGCGGCGGGCCAGCACGAATGCAATCCATAACGGGATGGCCGTAGTCGCGTCGGCGACGTTGTGAATCATGTCCGCCAGCAGGGCGACCGACCCCGACACGAGCACAATGGCCAATTGGAACGCGGCGGTGATCGCAAGTATAATGAACGACCATTTTATCGCCCAAATGCCGCGGTCGCTGCTGGTCAGTGACGGATCGATGACCCCGTGCGTGTGGCCGTGCCCGCCCTCGCTGTGAGCACTGTGGCCACCGTGGCCGGCCCCTGGATCCTGCCCGCCGAAGCCGAGCCAGTCGCGAATGCTTGTCATAAGGATTGCCTCACAAATATTTGGCTAACTGTCTAAATTCTTCCAGCGCCGCGGCGGACGAGCTGGCATCGGATTGCGCAGCGTCACTGAGACAATGGTCGATGTGGTCCTGGATCAGCGTCCGTTTGGCGTTGGTCAGCGCACTTTCCACGGCATGAAGCTGTTGCGCGAGATCAACGCATGGCCGACCGTTCTCGATCATCGTGATGACCGACGTTAGGTGCCCGCCGGCTCTCTTCAGACGTTTGATGATGTCGGGATGCGATTGATGTTCCATAAACGTCATATCCCCTTGGGGAGGATAAGGTTCCCGACTTTCGTAAGTCTCCCAGCATTTCCTGTTTGGGGGGTACTTGGCTGACCCTGGGACGTCAAAGATCGGAGACAACGCTCTCAAATCCCGAGCGCGGCGGCTGGGAGCGATGACCGGTCTTGACAATAGGTTAGGTACTCCTAAATTAGTGTTGTCTTATGGAGAGAGTATTGGCGACTTCACCCCCCGTACTCGCCCGATTTGCGGGTCAAGCTGCTGAAGCGGTTGCGGTGCTGAAGTCGATTGCGCACGAGGGTCGACTTTTGGTTCTCTGCTACCTGAGTGAGGCGGGAGAGCTTTCCGTCGGAGCGCTGGTCGATCGGATCGGCCTCAGCCAATCGGCCCTGTCGCAGCATCTTGCCAAACTTCGTGCCGAAGGTCTCGTCGCGACCCGCAAGAGTTCGCAGACGGTCTATTATCGGATCGCCGAGCCGCGCGTGCTCACCCTCCTTGGCACGCTTCACGACCTCTACTGCCCGGCGCTCGGCCGTGCTGAAACAAGTGAGACTCAGTCATGACAGACACGCCCATCATCAACGCCGCGGCGCAGGTCGACGCGGTCAAGCGCAGATCGATCCGCGCACCGCAGGTTACGGCCTTCTTCGACGAGCCGACCTTTACGGTCAGCTATGTAGTCAGCGATCCGCTGACGAGGCAGGCGGCGATCGTCGACAGCGTGTGGAACTTCGACCACGCGTCGGGCCGGACCAGCTTCACCTCGGCCGATGCAATCATCGCCCATGTCGAGGCCGAACGACTGACGGTCGCCTGGATCTTGGAAACCCACGCCCATGCCGATCATCTGTCGGCGGCACCCTATCTGCAGGACAAGCTCGGCGGCAAGCTCGCGATCGGTCGGGACATCGTCACCGTCCAAGGCGTGTTCGGCAAGATCTTCAACGAGGGCACCGAGTTTGCCCGAGACGGCTCGCAGTTCGATCGCCTGCTCGACGACGGCGATACGCTGATGATCGGCGAAGTCCCCCTGGTTGCGCTTCACGTGCCCGGCCACACCCCGGCCGACATGGCTTATGTCATCGGCGACGCGCTGTTTACCGGCGATACGATGTTCATGCCGGACTATGGCTCGGCGCGGTGCGATTTTCCCGGGGGTGACGCGCATGACCTTTACCGCTCGGTCCGCCGTCTGATGCAGCTACCCGACGCGACGCGGGTGTTCCTGTGCCATGACTACAAGGCGCCCGGCCGCGACGACTATGTTTGGGAGACCACGATCCTCGCCGAGCGGACCGCGAACGTCCACATTCACGAGGGGGTCGGCGAGGACCAGTTCGTGGCGATGCGGACGACACGCGACGCGACACTGTCGATGCCCAAGCTGATCCTGCCGGCGCTGCAGGTCAATATGCGTGCCGGACACTTGCCGCCTCCGGAGGGGAATGGCGTGCGTTACCTCAAGCTGCCGCTCGATACGATCTGATCGCGCGCTGTTTTCGCATTGCGCGATCGAGACTTATTGGGTCGACCGATGATCGGGAACGAAAGTCACCGGGACCATGACATAGCCGGAGACAGGCCGGCCCTTCGCATCGACGGGCGGATGGAAGTGCCACTTCTTCGCCGCATCGACGCTTGCCTGATCGAACACGCCAGTGGGATGCGATGACACCACTTCAACGTGCTTCGCCGAACCATCGGCGCCGAC
>JANXSN010000085.1 GCA_025352685.1 Sphingomonadales bacterium | reverse complement strand
GGGTGGGCGACCCTGACGCGCAGGCGCTGCCGACACCGTCTTGGCAACCCGCTGCACCAGCTTGATCGCGCAGCTCACACTCACCCCAAACCGACGCGCCGCATCACGCCGCGAATGACCTGCCGATACATGTCCCGAAATCCGATCCCGAAAATCGGCCGAATAGGATTTTCCCATGATCCACCTCCAATCACGGTGAATCACACTTCCCAAATAAAGGGAATCCCTCGGCCGATCCTTATTTGATGCCGGATGCTCTAGTGGATCGAGTCTAATATTTGGCGCCCTCTTTTGACGGCGGCGATGATTTTGTCAGGGTCTGCCGTCCATGCGAGGGGTTTCGGATTTGTATTTTGTTCGGAGACGAAGCGATTGATGGCGGCCTGAAGGTCGACGACGGAGTGGAAGACTCCGCGTTTCAACCGTCGCTTGGTCAGCTTGGCGAAGAAGCCTTCGACGGCGTCGAGCCACGAACAGGACGTTGGGGTGAAGTGGAAGGTCCAAAAGCTCATTGGGTATCGTAGGCTCTGTGCGTCGTGACATACTGGGGGTCCTTCTTTCCCATTATGCCCGCCCGCACACGAAATTTCTGACAGTCCCGGATCGGCGCGTCGGCGCCCTTCTTCTGGTAGGAGCGTCGGCTGGTTTTACCGTCGATCGGAATCACCTCCGCTGCGATGCCCGTGTGGTCCGCCACCGAGGCCACGGAGCACTGCTGGAACCGCTCGGCATCGAGCGCCGCGAAAATCTCTCCCAACCGGTCGTGGGTGGGCGTCTTGATGAGAAACGGCCGGAACCGGCGCAGCGGGTCGAGCTTGTTTTCGCCGAACCGGGCGATGTCGGTAAACGACTCGGCCTCTGCCAGGACCGCCAACAGCGACAGCAGCAGCACCTCGTCAAGCGGATAGATCACCTTGATCAACTGACGCGGGTCCGGCAGATCCGAGAAATAATCCAGAAAAGCAACGCTATCGTATATCGCTTCGTCGTCCGACGTCATCGTATGCTCCCCGAGACCAACCATCTGGGACAACACAGATTCAGCACTTCACCTGTTTGTCACGTGCAAACTCACCCGATTGCCCTGCCAGATTGGCCCACAAGCATTGCCTCCAGCTAGCATTATGGTAGCATCTTTGAGGTGAAGGCCTCCGAGAACCTTTGATGTTAGGAAAGCTTAGGGTCGGCGTAGACGCGTGCACGCTCGTTTCCCACCGAACGGGCGTGGGCAATTACATCCACGACATCCTGCTGCCTGCATGTGAAGCTAACCCAGCGGTTACCTGGGTGCTATACAGCAACACTGACATCCATTTTCCTGATCGGCCGAATGTCGTCCAGCGCTCGAATGCCGGCAACGCTCGCGGGGTATTTTGGCAGAACCTTCACCTCCCTAAGCTTTTGAAGCGCGACGGTATAACGGTCTATTGGGGGGCGAATGGCTTTATCCCCTTGAGGGACTTGGGCAAGACTCGGGCTGTCGTGACGATCCACGATCTGGTCCACAGGTTTCAGCCAGCCGCGTCGGAAAAACTTGTGCGTTGGAGCAGGCGCGTTTGTCAGCCGTCGTCGGCCAAAAAGGCCGATGTGGTGACGTGCAATTCGGATTCTACTGCGGCTGACGTGGCGACGGTTTATGGGGTTGAAAGTTGGGCGACCATGCGGCCGATGATCAGTGGTGCATTTGCTCCGCCATCCGCCTCGAAGGCAGCTGAGGTGGCGGCGAAATACAGTCTGCCGGAGCACTTCATCCTAGTGGTCGGTACGCTTGAGCCCCGCAAGAACATCCCGCTGTTTCTGGATGCAGTTGCCCACTGCCGAGCTGCAGGTATTGACCTGCCAATGGTCGTTCATGCTGGAGGGTCAGGGTGGCTTGCGGCCGAGACGGAAGCGTCGGTCACGGCGGCGCAGGCGGCTGGGTGGTTGCGTCGGCTCGGCTTCGTGCCCACCGTTGATCTTCCGGCGCTCTACAATGCCTGTACGGTGTTCTGCATGCCTTCCACGTATGAAGGGTATGGCATGCCGATCGCGGAGGCTTTGAACTGCGGCGCGGCCGTGATGCATGGCGATCACCTCTCGATGGTCGAAGCATCGGGCGGCTTTGGCTACGCCTTCGCGCCGACTATCCCGGGCATGGCAGACGCGCTGAAGCTGTTTGCGTCTGGTAAAATGCCGCTGCCGAGGCGCGAGCAGCCTATATTGCCTCAGGCCGAGCCCAGTAGCGACGTGCTATTCGCGGCGATCATGGAGGCGGCGTTGTCCGAATGCCGGCCGGTTCAGCCTCGTCGTAGTCCGGCACCACAACCCACTCGGTGATACGCGATCCAGGCCGCGGCTCGGATACCCTCAGGAAAAGCATAAGCGACCGTTGCGTCGCCGAATCATGTCGACAGCCAGTTCGACTCCAACGCCACGCGAATTGCCCGCAAGAGCCGTTTGGGCGTATGCAGTGCGGATTCAGCGTCGCGACGATTGTCTGTAGGCAGCGCCGGTCGCGTCCCTGACTTCGCGCCAGAACGCATGGTAGGGATCCTCACGGCCGTCGCTGACAGCGAATAGATATGCCAACGAGACGCAAAGGGTACACGTCGACTTGAGCGGCCGCGCGTCAGATCGGTGGCTTGCCTCGTCTAGAGCATCGGGCGTTTAATCGGATCCATAGCCTGCTGCGGTGAAGTAGTTTTGGCATTCTTCGGGAGAGTAGAGGTCGCAGATGCTGCCGACGGCTTTCCAAAGGTCGTCGATGGTCCTTGCTCCGATACGCCTGAGGTGGGCTTTGAGTTTTGAGAAGGCCATTTCAATCGGGTTGAGATCAGGGCTGTAGGGGGGAAGAAAGAGGAACCAGGCGCCGCGCTCCTT
>JANXSN010000073.1 GCA_025352685.1 Sphingomonadales bacterium | reverse complement strand
TCGTCGGTGGTGGCGGCACGGGCCGTGTCGCCCGCTAGGCGGCGCCTGCCGGCTTCGAGGAACTCCTTCGACCACACGTAATACAGGCTTTGCGCAATTCCTTCACGGCGGCACAGCTCGGCGATGCTGTCCTCGCCGCGCAGGCCGTCAAGCACGATCCCGATCATGTCCTCAGCCAAGTAATGCTCGCGCCTAGCGCGGCCAATGTCCTGCACCACCCGTTCACCAGACGATTTTTGGGCAGCAGATTTTGGTCTCATCTTCGTTCCTTCGTCACTACGACGAGTCCAAAATCTGCCCCTGCTCAATACCCTAAATCTGTCTCATAAATGCTCACGGGGAACACGGTTCCGGGCATCACCTGAAAGCGGTGGGCATTCCTTCATAGTGCGCAGGATAAACCCGAGGCCGGTCCGGGCCCGTTTCGACCTCGATTGCTGCCTCGTGATGCCAGGCAACCCTAATCGCCGGCTCCTTTTGCCGCGGCGCAAGAAGGCGGAAACGTCGTTCTCTTCGATGAGGTCGATAGGCTGCTGTTCGACCGGACAACCGCAACGACCAGTCGGCAAGCGGGTCGTATCCATGCGGTGCTGACCCGGCTCGATCATCATCGGATCCCGGTGGCTGCCGATCAACCGCGGCTATCGCCTCGGTCCCGCGCGGTGCGCCGGTTCGTCGTAGCGCTGGCGTTGCAACCGCGCGGTCATTGGCACATGGCGGCGGCAAGCGTGTTTCCCGAAAGCCACGCCGCTTCGACACGTGCCCCGAGTAACCAGTCACCGCACAGCCCCAGACGGCTCGCAGCATTCCAGCGAAAGCCACCGCCCGCAGCCCCCGATCTCGCGTAGCGCCAGCGATGCGCCACCGAAAATTCTACCTCAGGCACCGTCCCGATGCAGTGCGCAAAAGAAGTGAGCAGAGCGCGCTCTACATCGTCAGCGTTATCCTCCAGATGTGCGATCGACCATTCAGGGGTGCCGTGAATAACCCATGCCTCGGGACCGAGCCGACCGGGCTTGGCCGAATTGCGCGCGGCCCATCCGATCGGACCATCGCTCGCCGACAGAACATCGGATCTATGGGCCACCGGTTGCCCGAACGTTGCCATTACCGTCCAGCACGGCGCGGATACGGTTGCCGCTGCAAGACGGGCAAGCACACCATCGATTGGCTCCAGCAAGACTGCTGCCTGCTCGGCGGGAAGTGCGATGATGACCACATCGTACGACACCCCGGCCGATTCATCCGTTCGCAATACCCAACCCGCCCCGGACGCCTCAACGGCGTCGACACGGGTGGTCCATTCGACGTTCAGTGCGGCAGCCATCGCCTTCGCCGGCGCATTCATCGTCGGTGTCCCAACCCACGCGTCTTCGCCTGCAGCGGGCCACCGCGCGGCGAGACCGGCATCGACCCATCCGCTAACGCATGCCGCAAATGCCGGGTCTCGGACCGTGAAATACTGAGCGCCGTGGTCGAACTGGGCGAGGCCGCGCGGGGTTTGAACACGCCTCGTCGCCATGCGGCCGCCAGCGCCACGTCCCTTGTCAAAAATCGCTACCTGGTGCCCGGCGGCAACAAGTGCCGTGCCGGCGGAAAGCCCGGCCATGCCTGCACCGACAATTGCGACATGCATGACCGTACTCCGACGTGTCGCTGAATCGAGCTGACAAATTCCCTATGTGCATTGCTCGCACCGATGTGAAGGACAAACGGTGCTGCCTGTCGCTTGCGATCTGTTTGCGCGGGACAAGGAGGGCACCGCCGCTCTCCTCGTCTGCCGCCGGCCGATGCGGTGTCGCGAAGGATCGGCGTTCTCCGCAAGCATGAGGTTGCTCCCCAGCCCAACCCACTGATCCTCGTTCTGGGCATGAAAACGGCACGGTGTCGGTCGGACTGTCGAGAGTGGCGGTTCGTCCTGCGCGATGGTGCGTAAAGCGACCCCGTCCTCCCATGTGGCTTGGTGACCCGGCGCGACCGGATCGCGTTTTATGCCGCGCGTTCGATCACTACGTGTTGATCCTGCCCGGGTCGATGACGTTTCCGTCTTTGCGTAGCCGGGCAGCAGGCTTTGGTGGCGCACAATGTTGTCGAGGTTCGTGAACACCCAAGGACCCGTTTCGAGGCGATACCGGAAGGCTCAGCGCACGGCACCAGCTGGCTTTCAGCTATGGTTCATCCTGACGGCGCGATGTGAAAGAAAGCCGCTGCAGATCGTGCCCGGCAGCCCCGTCATTTCGTCATCGAGATTGGTCGTCTAATCATTGAGTTGGAACAACCGCTCGACGGGGCGGCCGAGAGCGCGCGCGAGCTTGAGGGCGAGCACCGTTGACGGCAAGAAGATGCCGTTCTCCACGGTATTGATTGTTTTGCGACTAACGCTGACCGCCTCCGCCAGTGCTGCCTGGGTCAGGCCGAGCCGCTCGCGTTCCGCCTTGAGTGTGTTCAGCAGGCGATCACCCACGGGCCGCCCGCAGCTCGAGCGTCGCAAAACTGACCATGGCCGCAGCAATTGCCGCGGTGGCCACAATCCGTACGGCGTCGAACGGACTGAGCGGTGCCGTGGCCTGAACCGCAATTGCGACTGCCAGGGAGGACACAACCGCAGCCCAGAATCCTGCGTTGCAGCTTATCCGCCGATGCTCGCGCACCCCGTCGTCATCGAGCAGCCGCGCTACTTTACTACGCGGTTTCAGCCAGCGTGCGAGAGGCAACAGGTTAACTGCCGCTGCAAAGGTCAACCCCATCCACATTCCTCGCAGGAAGTCGCTTTGCGGCCGCGCCATGCTCAACCACAAGGTCAACAGACTCATCACGGAGAAGAAATAGAAGCTGGCCGCGCGATAGCGGCCCTTACGTTCCGCGACATCGATTACTGACATGTCTGAACCCTCCGTAACCTACGGGTTACATGTAACCGACGCGTTTCTCTTGTCAACTCCTTCCAGCACAGCCTTTCAGCAGGTCGTGCCGCTGAAACTCGCCCTCCCACACCTTACCCTATCGACAGGCATCAAGAGGCCGACTCGGGTCTGTGCACAACTTTTCAAGCGCGATCACGATCGAAATCGTGCGGCCGCGACTGTCATGAACACAGTATACGCCGGTAGGATCGACTTGCACGGTGCGGTACGATTGCCGGCCCATCCTCTACCCGCTCACGCCCTGGCACGACCCCGGTTTGACGACGCGGGTAACCCGGAATTTCGACGTTTTGGCCTGGTCCCGGACCGCGGCAGTTGGAAAGCAGGCGGCAGCGTGAGTTGCTCGACTGTGCGAGCGTCGTGGCAAGCCTAGGTGATGGGTTTCATGCTCGTCGCCGCCGCATTTATCTTCAGACAACGGGGGCAAGCGACAGTCGCGCGATTTCGATTTTGGGACAACGATCCATGACGACTTTGAGCCCCGCCGCCTCGGCGCGCATTGCCGCGACGTCGTTTACGACGCCCAACTGCATCCACACTGCCTTTGCTCCTGACGCTATTGCCTGGTCGACAGCATCGCCCGCGTCGGCGCTGCGCCGGAAGATGTCGACCATATCGATTCTATCACCGATTTCGGACAGTTCGCGCCACACGAACTCTCCGTGGATATGTTCGCCCGTGATCGAGGGGTTGACGGGTAGGACGCGGTAGCCGTGATCTTGCAAGAATTTCATCACGTCATAACTCGGCCGGTCAGGGCGGTCCGACGCGCCGACAAGGGCAATGGTGCTGATCGAGGACAGCAGATCGGCGATCTCGGCGTCGGTGGTCAGCGGCATCTCAATGATCCTTCAGCCAGTCGGCAACCTTGACCGCTATATCGACAAACGCCTGCGCCTGAGGGCTGTTCCCCGCGGCTGGAGGATCGCCGGCATCGGATGCGGTTCGGATTGCAATGTCGAGCGGGATGCGCCCGAGGAAGGCGAGGCCCATTGTCTTCGCTGCCGCCTGCGCGCCGCCAGCGCCGAACGGGTCGCTGAGCTCGCCGCAATGCGGACATTGATAACCGCTCATATTCTCGACCATACCAATCAGCGCGACGCCCGACTGGTTGAACAGGTCGATGGCGCGCGTGGCGTCGATGAGCGCGAGATCCTGCGGCGTCGACACGATCACGGCCCCCACCGGTTTATGCTTGGAGATCATCGACAGCTGCACGTCGCCCGTACCGGGGGGTAAGTCGACAATCAGAACCTCTGCTGCGCCCCATTCTGCATCGATGATCTGTCCCAAGGCATTGCCTGCCATCGGGCCGCGCCATGCCACTGCCTGTCCGGGCTCGACGAGATGCCCGATTGACAGCATCGGAATACCAAATCGTGTCGGGACGGGCTCGAGCTTGCCCGCGGTTGCCGTCGGCTTTGCCCCTTCGGTAGCCATCAACCGTGGCTGAGAGGGGCCATAGATATCGGCGTCGATCAGGCCGACCTTGTGCCCAAGGCGAGCCAACGCAATCGCCAGATTGGCAGACAGCGTTGACTTGCCGACACCGCCCTTTCCGCTCGCCACCGCGATCAAACGCCGACCCGTGCGCTCGCTGGTCAGCGCGATCCGGACCGTCTCGACGCCGACCACCGCTGCGAGTGCCGCTTCGACTTCAGCCTTCAGACGATCGCGTGCGGCAACGTCGAGCCCGGTTACATCAAGGATTAAGCTCGCACGTCCGTTGGCGAAGCGTGGCGGCCCCGCGCGGTCCTTGGTGGCGGGGATGGCAGCAAGCGCCGTGACGAGCTTTTGGACATCGGTCATGCGCCCCCTGTAAATCGCCGCACCCCACCCTATAAAGGGGGTATGAAAACAATTATGGAAATGCGCGCTGGGCTCATCGCGTCGCTGATCGAGGGCGGTGGCCCGTGGGGTGGACGCGGCAGCGGTGGTAACGGCGGCGGGGGCGGCGGGGGCGGGTCGGGTAGTGGCGGACCGCGCAACCCCTGGAACCAACCTCCTGAGGGTGACCGGCCGGGGGGGGGCAAAGGCCCCTCTGCGCTCGACGAGCTGTTAAAGCGCGCACGCGGTGTCCGCGGCCAAATTCCCGACGGCGGCAATCCAGTGCGCTGGATTGGCTACGGCGTATTGGGGCTGCTCGTCCTGTGGATCGGGTTGACGAGCGTTCACCAGATCGAGCCTGCTGAACGCGGGGTCGTGACGCGCCTTGGGCGCTATTCCCACACGCTCAACCCCGGGGTCAGCCTGACGCTTCCGGCCCCGATTGACCGGGTGCAGACCATCGATGTCTCGAGCCTGCAGACGATCGACATTCCCGGCGGCACGGGCGAACGCCTTGTGCTGACCGGCGACCAGAACATCATCGACCTCGAATATTCGATCGGCTGGAAAATCCGTGACCCCGAACTGTTCCTCTTTCAATCGGTCGACCCCCAAGCCACGATCAAGAGCGTTGCCGAGAGTGCAATGCGCGCCGCCATCGCCAATATGCCGCTGAATGCAGCGATCGGGTCGGGCCGTAATGCGATCGAGGCCGAAGTTCGCCAGCAGATGCAATCAATTCTCGACGGCTATCGCACGGGTGTTTCAATCCAGCGTGTCACGATCAAGCAGACGGATCCGCCCGAAGCAGTCGTCGATGCGTTCAAGGAAGTGACGGCAGCAGGATCCAACGCGCAAACCTCGGTGAACAATGCACGCACCTATGCCCAGCAGGTTATTGCCAAGGCGCAAGGCGATGCCGGCGCTTTCGATCGCGTTTATGCGCAGTATAAGCTTGCGCCTGAAGTGACCCGCCGACGTATGTATTACGAGACGATGGAACGCGTCCTCTCGAAGGTCGACAAGACGATTGTCGAAGCACCGGGGGTAACGCCGTATCTGCCGTTGCGCGAACTCAAGCGCGCACCTGCCGAGCCCGCCACCGGAGCCGCACAATGAATTTGATCGAGCGCTTTTTACGCCATCCCGTTTTGTTCGGCATCCTGGCCATCGCCGCGCTTTTTCTTGTCACCAATACCGTAAGGGTTGTGCCCGAAACGCAACAGGGTGTCGTGCTGCGCTTCGGCGAACCGGTCGCACTGGTCAATCGATACCGGGCGAACCAACAATTTGGATCGTCCGGCGCGGGCCTGCTCGCGATCCTTCCTTTTTCCGATTCGATAATCTGGATCGACAAGCGCGTCCGCGATGTCGACATGGCGGGGCAGCAGGTCCTCTCGACCGATCAGTATCGCCTGAATGTCGATGCCTTCGCACGCTATCGGATCGTGAACCCGTTGCAGATGTATATCTCGGCCCGAACCGAGGACCGCGTTGCCGACCAGCTCGCGCCGATCCTGGGGTCGGTGGTCCGCAACGAGCTCGGCAAACGGCAGTTCGCCGAACTGCTCAGCCCCGAACGCGGCGAGATCATGCAAAATATTCGCAAGGCGCTTGACGTCCAGGCGCGGCAATATGGTGTCGAAATCGTCGATGTCCGCATAAAGAAGACGGATCCGCCCGAGGGCGCCCCGCTCGATGCAACCTATGCGCGGATGAAAAGCGCCCGCTACCAGGAGGCGCGCACGATCGAAGCTCAGGGATTGCGCCAGGCGCAAATTATTCGCGCCGACGCTGATGCGACAGCTGCCGGAGTTTATGCCGGGGCCTATGGTAAAGATCCCAAATTCTACGATTTCTACCGCGCGATGCAGTCATACGAGCACACATTCGGTGCCGATGGGAGCAAGCCCGAGGGCCAGTCTTCGATCATTCTGTCTCCGGGCAATGACTATTTGCGCGAATTCCGCGGCGGAAGTCGCTAAACAGGGTTATTCAATCAGCGTTCAGCCGATGCGCGCCATCGCCATGGCGAAGCCGCAAGCCGGAACCGAGAGGAAGACAACACGTGCGTAACGTCTATGCCCTTACTACTGCCCTGTTGATCGGCGGCACAGCCGCGACAATGGTACTCCAGACACCGTCGGTGGCACAAACCGCACAGAACGAGCCTGGAGCGATCTCGATGCAGAGCCCGCGGTCCGGGGCCCCCATGAGCTTTGCCGACATGGTTGCAAAGCTCCAGCCCGCGGTCGTCAACATCTCGACCACCCAAAAAGTGACTGTGAGCGCCAATCCGTTCGCAGGGACCCCCTTTGGCGACCTGTTCGGTCAACAAGGCGGTGCCGGCGGCGGGGACGACCGCACGATCACGCGGCAAGGGCAGTCGCTGGGATCGGGCTTCATCATTTCACCCGATGGTTATATCGTGACGAACAATCATGTGATCTCGGCAGGTACGAAAACCGCAGTCGTCGAATCGATCACCGTGATCATGATCAACCGCAAGGAATACAAGGCGCGCGTCGTCGGTCGTGATACGGCATCGGACATTGCTGTCCTCAAGATCGACGCGACTGGCCTACCCTATGTGCGCTTCGGCGATTCGGCAGGCGCCCGCGTCGGCGACTGGGTTATTGCGATCGGTAATCCGTTCGGCATCGGCTCATCGGTAACCGCTGGTATCGTGTCGGCACTGCACCGTGTCACCGGTCAGGGTGGCGCATACGACCGCTTCATCCAGACCGACGCATCGATTAATCAGGGCAATTCGGGTGGCCCGATGTTTGACATGAACGGCAACGTCATCGGCATCAATTCGCAAATCTACACGCCAACCGGCGGCAACGTCGGTATCGGTTTTGCGATCCCTGCCGAACAGGCCAAGCCGATTGTCGATCAGTTGCGCGGCGGCGCGAAGATCAAGCGTGGTTATCTGGGCATTCAGCTGCAGCCGATGAGCCCCGAAATCTACGAATCGCTGGGCCTTCCCAAGGACCACGGTGAACTCGTCGCGCACGTAGAACCAGGCGAAGGTGCGGCGCGCTCCGGCATTCAGCAGGGCGATGTCATTACCAAGGTCAATAATCAGGACGTGACCCCTGATCAAACGCTGTCGTTTATCGTCGCCAATCTGCCGATCGGATCGCGCATACCGATCGAATTGATCCGCAATGGCCACAAGATGGCGGTCACAGCCTCGCTCGGCGAACGCCCCTCCGACGAAAAACTGGCTGCGATTGCTGGTGGTTCCGAGAGCGATGATGCGGTGCCCCAGGACGACAAGAGCACGCAAAAGGCGACGCGCGATACGCTCGGTTTCTCGGTCACGCCGATGACGGCTGACATCGCCCGCGCGCTGGCCCTTCCCGCTCCGGTGAAGGGTGTCGTAATAACGTCGATTGATCAGGGCAGTGACGCGGGGCAAAAAGGGCTGCAGCGCGGCGACATCATAACGGCAATCAACCAGCGTCCAGTGTCGACTGCCGCTGAAATCGCCGCCGCTGTTGCTGCTGCAAAGGTTGCAGGGCGCCCAAGCGTATTGCTAAGTGTTCAGCGTGGCAATACGCCGTCCCGCTACTTGCCGGTGCGTTTCAACGACGGGCGGTAGACCACAAGCGTAACCAGCTTCCGGGTCGTATTGGTTTGCGCTAAACGCTGTCGAACACGGTTCGGCAGGGTTCAGCCTAATGACTAACGGCGGGCTTTCTATCCGATCAGAAAGAAGTTCTGCTCAGCTGCAGCGGCTCTGGTGTCGGCTTGCCAACCGGTTCCGCCAGGTTGGGCGAGTGCCGGAGCTGCAAGTTGCTCGCCGTACACAGACCTGTCCCGAGATTGACTGGCGAACCTGTTTTCAGTGGTCGCGCCGACGTGAAAGGCAACAGGTTCGGTACCCATGCCTCGGCCAAGTCACCAACACCGCCCAACTCTGTGCCTTGTCGAGCGTGAGGTACACCTCGCAAAGCTGGGCTGCCGCCGCAGTCCTCGAGGTCGGTCGACCCGCGTTGGGTCCCGTCGCAGGGTCGGTCGTGCGCGGCACGCCCGAGTGGTGTCTGCACTGATGGCGCTCAGTGCATGGGAGGCCTATGTTGGTCGCTGGACGGGCCAGGTCCCGCCACTGCGACCCCATGCCGACAGCGTGGAGGCCACCGCAAGAATTTTGCAGGCGCAACCCGGCAACACCCTATTGCTCGGCGTTACGCCCGAGCTGGCAGGCCTTGATCGTCAGATCATCGCGGTCGATTGGGCCAAATCGGCCCTCAGCGACATCTGGCCGGGCGATACGCCGAAGCGGCATGCCATGCTTGGCGACTGGAGAGCGTTACCGATCGCTAGCCGCAGCGTCGGCAGCGTCATGGGCGACGGCAGCCTCAACGTCGTGCGGTGGCCGAACGATGCGCGCGCCGTCATCGATGAAATAGACCGAGTTCTAGCGGACGAGGGTATCGCGGTGATGCGGACCTTTGTTGCTTGTGAAGACCGCGAAGCCGTGGACGCGATATGCGACGATGTTCAAAATGGTCGCGAGCCAAGCTTTGCGGCAGCTAAATGGCGATTGGCGATGGCGCTGACTGACGTCGAGGGCAATAGCGCCGCGGCGGACGTCTATGATGTTTTCGAAAGCGCCTTTCCCGACCGGCTCGACCTGACCCGGGCGACCGGCTGGTCGGCGGCCACCATTGCCGAAATTGATGCGTATCGCGCGTCCGCGCTGCACATGGCTTTTCCGACGCGCGCGATGTTCGAAACGATTGCCGCCCCCAAGTTCGGGTTGCGCTGGATCGATGTCGGCACTTACCCGCTCGCCGCGCGATGTCCGCTGGTTGTCCTGACCAGATGAGCGATCCGCACCGTCTCGACTTGGTTCGTAGCGAAGTGACGGGCGTCGTGTGGCCGCCAATAACCGCCTCGCAAAATGCACCGCTTATCCTCCTTGCTGAGCGGCTCGAGCGCAGCCAGTGGTTTGCGCCTGCAGTGTTGCGTGCCGGACAGTTTCTACAGCTCGCCCAGCTCGTCCAATATGCCGCCCGGCATTCTCCGCAGTTCGCAAGGCGCCTGAAGGACGCCGGCATGTCTGCCGCCGATGCGGCAACGCCTGAAGGATTGGGCGCCTTGCCCCCGCTGACGCGCGCAATGCTCCAAGGCGATCCCGCCACCATCGATTGCGCCGTGCAACCGCCCGACCACCTACCGCTCCACCGCAATGTTAGCTCGGGATCGACAGGTGAGCCGGTCTCGGTGCGCCGGACAGCGGTGAATGCGGTGTTTTGGGGAGCCCAGACGCTACGTTGGCAATTCTGGTCTGACGCCCCGGTCGGTGGACGGCTGGCCGTCGTCCGGGCGGGCGTTCGCGATCCCGGCCTCCTGACCGATTGGGGGAGCCCCGCCGCCCTGCTCTACCAGACGGGCCCCGCACTCACGATCGACGTGACGACCGACTATGACACGATTGCAGCGCAGCTTTGCGCGTTCGATCCGCACGCGCTCATCATCTATCCCACCGTCTTGGCCACGCTTTTCGACCGCAGAGACGCAGGAAAGCTCGCGTTGCCATCGCTGAAGTCGGTCATGCTGCTGGGCGAAACAGTCTCCGAAAGCATCAGGGCGCGCGCCGACGGCATCGTCGCCGTCAACAGCTGCTATTCGACCATGGAACTGGGCTATCTTGCGCTCGAATGCCCGCTGAGCGGGTTGCATCACATCATGTCCGAAACCGCGATCGTTGAAGTGCTCGGCACCGACAACCAGCCCGTCGCCGAAGGCGAAATCGGCCGTGTCGTCGCGACCGACCTCCACAATTTGGCGACGCCCCTGATCCGTTACGACACAGGAGACTGGGCCGAAATCGGGCCCGTATGTCCTTGCGGACGCGGCCTTCCCACATTGCGGCGCATTTACGGACGGACGCGCAACTTGATGACCCTCCCGGACGGGCGGACGCGTTGGGGACTGACAGGATCGATCCGCTATCGGCGCGACACGCCTCTGCGCCAGATGCAGCTCATCCAGCATAGCCGAACTGAACTCGAGGCCCGCTACACAGCCGATGCCCCGTTCGGACTTGAAGATTCGGCTGCGCTTATCGCCGCCGTCAAAAAAACAACCGACCCGGCTTTTGCAGTCCGACTGACCTATGTCGAAGGACGACTCGATAATCCCCAAACGGGCAAGTTCGAGGAGTTCATTTCGCGCATTCGCTAGCCGAAGAAATGCGCTGCAATGTCCTTGGCAATCCGCGCGGGGCGCAGCGTCACCGCATCGACACAGCACCAGCTCGATTTGACTTCGGCCAGTAATTCATCGCCACGCTTGATCAGCGTCGAATAAAAAGCGCGCACACCCTCGACTTTCTCAAGGACGACAGTTGCGATCACTTCGTCGTTCAGGAACGCGGGCTTGCGGTAGGTAATCTCGTGCTTGAGCGCGACCCACAGATGCGCAGCGACCGCTTGCGGCGGCGCAAGCTTCTGCCAATGCGCAACCACAGCGTCCTGGACCCAGTTCAGGTAGCGCGCATTATTGACGTGCCCCATGAAATCGATGTCAGTGGGTATGATTTGGATCGGATGCGCAAGCGAACAGGACATATGTTGCTACTTACACCTATGTCATTAAATTAGCTACAGGAGACCGTTAGCCCCGGCCGCGATATCCCGGCACATCCTGCGGCGGCAGCCAAAGTCCCGCAGGCGGCTCGCCCGACTGCCAGAAAACGTCAATGGGAATTCCACCGCGCGGATACCAATAACCCCCAATGCGCAGCCAGTGCGGTGCCATCTCGGCAAAAAGCCTCTCGCCAATACCGACAGTACAATCCTCGTGAAAGGCCGCATGGTTGCGGAACGACCCAAGAAACAGCTTGAGTGATTTGGATTCGACGATTGTCTCGCGCGGCACGTAATCGATGACAAGATGCGCGAAGTCCGGCTGGCCGGTAACGGGGCACAAGGACGTGAACTCGGGAACGGCAAACCGTACGAGATAGCGGCCGCCGAGGCGTGGATTGGGGACATAGTCGAGCGCTGCTTCCTGCGGGGACGCGGGCAGCGCACTGGTTTGTCCAAGATATTTTGGTGTCATATTGCTCGTCATAGGCGTTCGGCTAGGGTCGCGCAAAAGGGGACTTGCATGACTCGCTTCGCACTACTGCTAGCTGCCGCCTTTCTGACGACGCCTGGGTGGGCGCAGGATAAGCCGGTACCCGATAAACCTGCCGAACGACTCGCTGAAACGCCGCCGCCGCTGGTTTCGATCACCAAACATACTGGCTCGTTTGGCGGCGTTACCGTGGCGTATTCTGCAACCGCGCGCGAGACGTATCTCAAAGGCGAGGACGGCACCCCCAAGGCCAGCATCTTTTCAACCGCCTATATCAAGGAAGGCAACGACCCGACCCGCCCGATCACCTTCTTGTTCAACGGCGGTCCAGGGTCGGGATCGCTGTGGCTGCACATGGGCGCGTTCGGGCCGAAGCGCGTTGCGCTACCGAGCGATGCACGAGATGACGGGGCGCCTCCCTATCCCATCGTCCCCAACCCCGATTCGATTCTCGATGTTACTGACATTGTCTTTATCGATCCGGTCGGCACGGGATTTAGCCATGCACTCGGCAAAACCGAGGCCAAAAGCTACTGGGGTGTCACTGCCGACGCCAAGTCGATCAGCGATTTCATCCGCCAGTGGCTCAGCGAAAATGGTCGCTGGAACAGTCCAAAGTTTCTGGGCGGCGAGAGTTACGGGACTACGCGTTCCGCCGCCGTCGCGCACGAGCTCGAGGGTAGCTATAATGACGTTGCGCTCAACGGAATTATTCTGATTTCCACGATCCTAGATTTCGGCGCGCAGGCCGAAGTGCCCGGCAACGAAATGGCTTATGTCATCAACCTGCCGACGATGGCGACGACAGCTTGGTACCATGGCAAGGTTGCGGACAAGCCTGCCGATGTCGCAAAATTTGCTGCCGAGGCGCGCGCCTTCGCCAGCGGCTCGTATCTGACCGCGCTTGTAAAGGGGAACCGGCTTGCGGGTGACGAACGCGCGTCAATCCGTAAGCAACTTGCGCGGTTCACGGGTCTGTCCGAACAATATCTCGACGCAGCCGACCTGCGTGTAACGCCGGGACGGTTCTACAAGGAGCTGCTTCGGGATCGCAAGCTGACCGTGGGCAGGCTCGATAGCCGTTACACCGGCACCGATTTCGACAGCGCGGGCGAGGAGCCGGACAATGATCCGAGCTTTTACGGTATTGATGGCGGCTACACTGCGGCATTCAACGCCTATGTACGCGGCGATCTAGCCTTCAAGACAGACCGACAATATGTGACCATTGGCGCCGTCAGCGACTGGGATTGGAAGCTGAAAGGCCGAGAGACTGGCGACAGCGCCTATTATTTCAACGTCGCCCCCTACATCGGCCGGACGTTGCGCGAGAACAGCGGCGCACGCGTGTTCATTGGCGCGGGCTGGTATGATTTCGCCACGCCCTTCTTCGGCGCGGAATATGCGCTCAGCCGGACCGGGATCCCCGCCGATCGACTCGAGTTCCATTATTATGGAGCTGGCCACATGATCTATGTCCATGACACCGATCTGGCCCTGCTCAGTCGCGATATCCGCGCGTTTATCCGCAAGCGGTGACGCCAAGTCTCGACGCCGCCCCCAAGGCTTACTAGGGAAGAACTCGTAATAAGACGGAGAGAGCAATGGACGCGCTTGTTTCGACCGAATGGCTCGCTGGGGAACTCGGGGCACCCGACCTGCGCGTGGTCGATGCGACATGGTTTCTTGAAGCGGGCCGCGACGCTGCTGCCGAATATGAGAGCGAACACATCCCGAGCGCAGTGTTCATGGATCTGGCAGCACTTGCCGACGACAAGTCTGAATTGCCGATGATGTTGCCCAGTGCAGAAAAGTTTGCGAGCCGTATGCAATCGCTCGGGCTGGGCGATGGCAGCCGCATTGTTCTGTATGACGTTTCCCCGCAGCACACGTCTGCGCGGGCGTGGTGGATGCTCCATTTGTTCGGTGCCCATGCCGTCGCGATTCTCGACGGCGGTCTGGCCAAGTGGAAGGCCGAACAACGCGATGTGGCGACCGGGAAGGAAAAGCTCCGCCACCGGCACTTCACCGTGTGGAAAGACACCGGTTTCATCCGCACGCTCGATCAGATGAAGGAGCTGCTCGATACCAAGGGCGAGCAAATCGTCGATGCGCGAACACCCGGCCGCTTTGAAGGACGCGAGGCCGAGCCGCGCCTTGGCGTCAACCCAGGCCACATGCCGGGTGCAAAAAACCTGCCGATGGGCGAATTGTTCGAAGCTGATGGTACCTACAAGTCGAAAGCGGGACTGACTGCCGCGTTCGAAGCCGCAGCGGTCGATCCGATGCAGCCGATTGCCGCGACCTGCGGGTCGGGGGTGACGGCTGCGACCGTTGCCTTCGCTGCCCATTTGCTCGGCAACGACAAGGTGGCGGTCTACGACGGATCGTGGAGCGAATGGGGCGCAAAGCCCGATACGCCCAAGGCCATCGGCGCAGCGTGAACGGTACGGGCAAAACCCGCCCCGCCACTGCCGTCGTTCAAGGCGGTCGACTTCCTAAATGGACCGGTCCGGTCGTCAACACCCCGGTGTGGCGCGCCTCGACGATTCTCTATCCAGATACCGCGTCGCTTAAGGACGGGGTCAAGACAAATGCCGACGGCGAATGGTTCTACGGACGACGCGGGACGCCGACGCAATGGTCGCTCGCCGAGGCGCTGACCGAACTCGAGCCCGGTGCCGTCGGCACGATGCTGTATCCCTCGGGCGCAGCAGCCGTGTCGGGCGCCTTGCTCAGCGTTCTCACCCCTGGCGATCATCTGCTCATGACCGATAGCGCCTATGATCCGACGCGGCGGCTATGCGACGCCTATCTGAGACCGCGCGGGATCGAAACGACCTACTACGACCCGACGCTGGGAGCCGACATTGTAAAGCTGGTCCAGCCCAATACGCGGGCGATATTCATGGAATCGCCCGGTAGTCTCACGTTCGAGGTTCAAGACGTTCCGGCGATCGTGGGTGTGGCCAAGGCGTGCAACCTGATCACACTGTTCGACAATACTTGGGCAACGCCGCTTAATCTGCCGGTAATCCCCATGGGGGTCGATCTATCCATCATCGCCTGCACCAAATATGTTGTCGGGCATTCAGACGTGATGCTGGGCTCGGTAACGAGCGGCGCAGCGACGTGGAACAATCTGCGGCTCACTGCGCAGGTGCTGGGCCAATGCGTCAGCCCCGACGACGCCTATCTCGCTGCGCGGGGGCTGCGCACGCTCGACGTGCGGCTTGCCCGGCATAGCGAATCGGCGCTCAAGATTGCGAAGTGGTTGCTAGACCATCCAAAAGTCGGCCGCGTCCTCCATCCTGGGTTGCCGGATTATCCCGGTCACGAGATCTTCGCGCGCGACTTCAAGCGCGCAACGGGTCTTTTCGGGTTTACTCTCGCGACCGGGGACGCGAACCAGCTCATCGATGCATTGGAGCATTTCGGGATCGGCTACAGTTGGGGCGGCTATGAGAGTTTGGCCTTGCCAACTGAGCCCGGCCGTTGCCGCAGCGCCGTGCCTTGGACGCACGGCACGGTAATCCGCCTGCAGATCGGGCTTGAAGACGTAGACGACCTGATCGCCGATCTGCGCCAGGCGCTCGATTCGGCCTGAAACATGTTGCGTTCGCGCAACAGTGCTTCAACAGTTAAACCGGCGATCGATTATTTATTGTTGTGCACCGCACAATTTCGAGTCAAAAGAAAATCGATACGAACGCCGTCCCGACAGAGAGACTGGTGCGTATCGAAGCAGGTGGGACGACCCGGGGCAATAAGCCCGTCATGACAAAGGGAAGTCCATGCGCAATTTTTTCGGCTGCCTCAGCAGCGTCATCGCCCTAGCGGCAGCCACGCCCGCCCTCGCCGACGGCCCTGCCGCCGCGCCTCCGGCACTCACGATCAACGGCACGGCAACGCTGATTTCCGACTATCGCTTCCGCGGAATTTCGCAGACCGACAAGAATTTTGCGGTGCAGGGTTCACTAACGATCACGCACGTATCGGGATTCTATGTGTCTGTCTGGGGGTCATCAACCGATGGCTATGTGACTGCAGCGGCCGACACCTATCCGGGTGGCGGTCAGACTTTGTGCTGCACGGCCCATCAGGAAATCGACCTTATCGGTGGCTATAAAAAGACCGTCAACGGCGTCACTTTCGATATTGGTGCGCTCTATTATTACTATCCCAAGACAAAGGCGAAGGGTGACTTCACAAGCTCCGATTTCATCGAGCCCTATGCTGATATTTCCTACACCTTCGGTCCCGTGATCGCCAAGGCGACGATCAACTATGCGCCACGGCAAAAGGCAATGAAGCTCGACCAAGGTCAGTCGACGACATCGGCGAGCCACGACAATGTTTATCTCGCGGGTGATTTCTCGGCATCGATCCCCAAGACCCCGCTTGGGCTCACTGCCCATATCGGCCACACATTCGGCCCAAGCTGGCTCGCAACCGATTTCAACGGCAGCAAGGGCTACACCGACTGGGGGCTCGGCGCGACACTCACTTACAAGGCAATTTCGCTCGGCGTCCAATATGTCGATACCGACGCTACGTTCATCACACCCAGCGGCAAGAATGCCAGCAAGGGTGGCATCGTCGGCAGTATCGGCGTCAGCTTCTGACAAGATGAGAGCCGCCCTCGCAACGACCAGGGCGGCTCTCCACGACACAGTCCCCTTTTCCGCCAAGCGGGGAGGACTTGTTTTTTAGTTCGGCGTGGTTGCGCGCGCGCCCTTGCCTTCGCTGGCGGGGGCGGCAATGACATCACGCGTTGCTGCACCCTTGTCGGCGACAACCGTATTCGGATCGCCGGCGGTCGAACGAATGCCTGGATCGGCGCGTGCGACCCCGGCTGCATCAAGCGCTCCCTTTTCCGACGCGCTCCGATCGGCGGGGCCACCGAACATCGCCTGCAGAGCGAGCGTTGACGAATCGGCTTCTTGCGGGCGCGGCGCGCCCGGAACCGGCGGGCGCAGTGCGAAATCGGGCGGCACCACGAGCGGGGCAGCCCGGGCAACGGCGAGAGCATCAGGACCGGATCGGCCGCTAAACACGCCATGGCTCCTCCCGCATGCGGTCAGCGCAGTGAACGCAGTGGCAATTAGGAGAATGGGGACGAACTTACGCATCGATATCTGCCTTCGGCTTGTCACGCGCGAGGAGCGCGCGAAACAGGAGAATGAGAACGCCTATGGTTATAGCGGCATCGGCGATATTGAACACCAGAAACGGGCGGAACGCGCCAAAATGCAGATCGGCAAAGTCGACGACATACCCGAAGCGAACCCGGTCGAGGATATTGCCGAGCGCGCCGCCGAGGACAAGACCCAGTCCTGTCACGTCGTGCCGGTTCTTTTCGCGCCACAACCAAATGGCAACAACGGTCGCGATCAGCGCAGTCAGGCCCGTCAACAGCCAGCGTCCCGTTGCGCTGCCGGCGGTCAGCAGTCCGAGCGAAACGCCATAATTTTCGACCCAGGTCAGGTTGAAAATCGGAAAGAATTCGATCTGTCCAAGCGTTTTGAGATGCAGCGGACCCGCGACCACCCACTTGACCAGCTGATCGAGGGCAAAGACGACGACGGCAACGGTAATACCGGGCGCGCGCGCGTGCTTCACGTCACTACCTCTGCACACCGGTTACACAGAGTATCGTCGGTGGTCACTTCGGGGAGGTGGCGCCAGCAGCGGCCGCATTTGTGATTGGCGGTTTTCGCAACGGTGACGCTCCCGTCGTCGACGGCGTCCAACATGACGCATGCCGAGGAAACAATGCAGACCTCTGCGAAGTCGATGGCCGTGAGTGTCGAATATGCCGAGGCATCCGAAACAGTGAGAATGAAGCTTGCTTCCAAGCTTGACCCGATCTCCTTGGCGCGTCGCAGCGGTTCGATGGTCTCAGATACCAGCGATCGGGCTCGACGAACGTCGTTCCATCGGGCGCCTAGCGCCATGTCACGCCACTGCGTATCGACCTGTGGCCACTCGAGCAGATGCACCGAACCAGCATCGGGATACCGCGTCCCCCACACTTCCTCGCTCGTGAACACCAGGACGGGCGCGGCATAGCGCACCAGTGCATGGAAGAGCGCGTCAAGCACCGTGCGATAGGCGCGGCGTTTCAGCGCTGTGGAAGCATCGCAGTAGAGCGAGTCCTTGCGGATATCGAAGAAGAATGCAGACAAGTCATTGTTGACGAAGTCCGACAACAGCCGCGTGTAGGTATTAAAGTCGTAGTCGTTGACCGCGACGCGCAACTTGGCGTCCATCTCCGCCAGCAGATGCAGGACGTATCGCTCCAGTTCGGGCATGTCGGCGACAGGCAGACGTTCGACCTGGCTGAATCCATCAAGCGCTCCGAGCAAATACCGCAACGTGTTGCGCAGCTTGCGATACTGGTCGGCAACGCCGCTCAGGATCTCCTTTCCGATGCGGTGGTCTTCGGTAAAGTCGACCGATAGCGCCCACAGCCGCAGAATGTCCGCCCCGTAGTCACGCATCAGGTCGAGCGGATTGATCGTGTTGCCAAGAGACTTGGACATTTTCATGCCCTTTTGGTCCATCGTAAACCCGTGAGTCAGCACAGCGCCGTAAGGCGCGCGCCCCCGCGTGCCGCAGGATTCGAGCAAGCTGGATTGGAACCAGCCGCGATGCTGGTCGGAACCCTCAAGATAGAGGTCGGCAGGCCAGCGCATATCGGGCCATTTTCCGCTTTCGAGCACGAAGGCATGCGTGCAGCCGCTATCGAACCAGACGTCGAGAATGTCGATAACCTGTTCATAGTCGTCGATGCAGTAACCGTCGCCAAGCAACGTCGGTGCCGCCGCTGCGCTCCACCCGTCGACGCCCTCGGCGCGGATAGCGTCGACGATCCGCCCGTTGACGGCAGGGTCGACAAGGTACTGGCCCGACTGGCGATCGACGAAGAGCGTGATGGGGACGCCCCATGCGCGCTGGCGGCTTATCACCCAGTCGGGACGCCCCTCGACCATCGACCCGATGCGATTGCGGCCCTTTTCCGGTATGAAGCGCGTTGCCGCGATCGCAGCGACTGCCTTTTCGCGCAGCGTGCCCCCCGAGCCTGGCTTGTCGATCGGAATGAACCATTGCGGCGTGGCGCGGAAGATCACCTTGGCCTTGGAACGCCAGCTGTGCGGATAGCTGTGCTTGTAATCGGCGCTGGCCGCGAGGAGCGCGCCGGCTTCGCGCAGGTCCGAACAAATCGGTCCATCCGGTGCCGTGAACTTCGCGTTGATGACGCTGCCCTGCCCGCCAAGCCATGCCCAGTCTGCGCTGTATTTCCCGTCACCCTCGACTGCAAAGACCGGATCGATGCCGTTGGCTTTGCAGAGGTCGAAATCGTCCTCGCCATGATCGGGTGCCATGTGAACCACACCCGTGCCCTGTTCGGTTGTAACGAAATCGCCCGCCAGGAACGGGCGAGGTTTCGCGAAGAATCCCCCGAGATGATGCATCGGATGCCGAGCCACCGTTCCGGCGAGATCGGCACCCTTGATCGATTTGAGCGGGACAAGGTCGTCGCCAAGGCGTGCACTCGTCGCACTCAGGAGCTCCAGTGCGACAAGGTACCGGGTTCGTTCATCGGATTGCTTGCGACACAGGCAGTATTCAACGTCGCGACCATAAGCCAATGCCTGGTTTACGGGGATCGTCCACGGTGTTGTCGTCCAGATTACCGCATAGACGCCAACCAGTTCGGGGATCGCCGATTCGAAGATCTCGAAGGCCACGTCGATCTGGGTCGAGATGATGTCTTCATACTCGACCTCCGCCTCCGCGAGCGCGGTCTTTTCGACCGGCGACCACATGACCGGCTTTGCCCCGCGGTAGAGCTGGCCGCTGGTTGCAAACTTCATCAGCTCTTGGACGATCGTTGCCTCGGCGTCGAAATCCATTGTCAGATACGGATTATCCCAGTCGCCGCAGATACCGAGCCGCTTGAGCTGGTCGCGCTGCGTATCGACCCAGTGCTGCGCGTAGGCCCGGCACTCGGCTCGAAATTCGGCGGCAGGGACTTCGTCCTTGTTGAGCTTTTTTTTGCGGTACGCCTCTTCAACCTTCCACTCGATCGGTAGGCCGTGGCAGTCCCAGCCGGGAACATAGGGCGCATCGCGACCGAGCAGGTTCTGCGTACGGCACACCATGTCTTTCAGGATATGGTTCAGTGCGTGACCGATGTGCATGTCGCCGTTGGCATACGGCGGGCCATCATGCAGGATGAACTTCTCGCGACCCGCTCGCGCGTCGCGCAGCTGTTGGTACGCACCTTCGGCCTGCCAGCGCGCGAGAATAGCGGGCTCCTTTTGTGGGAGCCCGGCCTTCATGGGGAAATCGGTCTTCGGCAGGAAGACGGTGTCGCGGTAGTCTTTGGCTTCGGTCATGTCGTCAGCGCGCTTAGAGGAAGGCGCGTCCATTCTCCACCCCTCCCTTACAGCGCGTGCAGAAGGGCTTTTGCGGTGTCACAGTCGCGGTTCATCTGGGCGACCAACGCATCGAGGCTGTCGAACTTTGCCTCGGGTCGAATGAAACCGTGGAGTTCGACCTCGATCTCTTGCCCGTAAAGATCACCCGAAAAGTCAAACAGATAGGGTTCGAGCAATTCCTTGGGCGGATCGAAACTTGGACGGATGCCGAGATTTGCCGCGCCGTTCAGCATGCGCCCATCAGATAATCGCCCCCGCACCGCGTAGATGCCGTACCGCGGGCGCATATAATCCCCCATGTCGATGTTCGCCGTCGGAAAGCCAATCGTCCGTCCGACCTTGTCGCCGTGCTGGACGACGCCCTGAATGGCAAAGGGGCGCGTCATCAAGCGCGTCGCTGTGACACAGTCTCCGTCCTTGAGCGCCGCGCGGATCCGGCTCGACGAGACGGCTTGGCCGTCAGCACTTACTGGACCCACTGTTTCGACGCTCAATCCATGCATCCGCCCGAGATCGGCAAGCATGGCGACGGTACCGCGACGTCCCTTGCCAAAAATATAATCCTCGCCGGTGACGACGCCTGCGGCGGCCAAGCGCGCGATCAGGCGGTCGGTCACGAACGCCTCCGCGCTGACCCCCGCCAGCTCTTCGTTGAACTCAAACACCAGCATTGCATCTGCGCCTGCCTGGGCAAACAGGCGTTCGCGCTGGTCGAGGACCGTGAGGCGGAATGGCGGCGCATCAGGTTTGAAATAGCGAACGGGATGCGGATCGAATGTGGCGATGATGGCCGGGCGACCTTGCGCCCTGGCGAGCTTGACCGCCCGACCCACGACGGCTTGATGGCCCAGGTGGAACCCATCGAAATTGCCGAGCGCGACGATGCCGCCACGCAGGGCCTCACCAACAATTTCATCCCCACCCACACGTTGCATGCGAGCCGCCTATAAAGAAAGCGGGGCCGCGACAATGGTCACGGCCCCGCAAATCAGCGCGCCTCGGGAAGGAAACGCGCCAAAACGGTCAGGCCTTGACCTTCGCATTGCACTTGGCCAGCGCGGCGTCGTCAAATGCCGTTGTATCAACGGTAAAGCTTTCCAGTTTGCCAAACTTCTTGGCAGTTTGCTCGCACACGATGGCTGGACGCGCGGTCGCTGCGCCAGTCGTGCATCCCGCAGCGCCGCAATTCCACAAGGTTTCACCGACGATGACGCTGTTCGAAGCAGCAATTTTGGTGATGGGAACGGCATGATAATTCGGCATTTGCGCCGATGCCGGAACCGAGACGACCAGCGTGAAGGCTGCAGCAGCGAGCGAGATCAGAGAAGTGGAACGAGACATGGGGAGGTCCTTTTATTTCCAGTTGCGAATTGCTACCTACTCCTCTAGCAAAATAGTTGCAAGTAAAAACCTATGTGGCACTGCAATATTTTTTTCGGTGTTGTATGGCAGTCAAATTAGGATAGGTTTGACCACAGGATGGGACATTTAAAAGAGAATCTCCGCGAGCTCGCCGATTGCGCTCTGCCTGCCGCACTTGAGGCGATGGGCGAACGATGGTCGTTCCTGATTTTGCGTGCCGCCTACAACGGCCTGCACCATTTTGAAGAGTTTCAGTCCACGCTTGGCATTGCCCGCAACATCCTTGCAAACCGGCTCGGACGGTTGGTCGATCACGGCATCTTATCACGCGAGGCCATGGCCGAAGACCGACGCAAGGTCGAATATCGACTGACGCAAAAAGGTGCTGAATTGCTGCCTGCCATGCTTGCGCTGAGGCAGTGGGGCGAAAAGTGGGAATCGGGCATCCCCTCGACCCCGGTGCTGGTCGACATGTGCGACAATCAGCCGATCCGCAAAATCGCGATCCTGTCGCACGACGGACGCGAACTCGAGTTGCATGACCTGTGTTGGGCGCATGCCGAGGACATCACGCCCCTGGAAGCGGTGAAACTGAGGGCTGTCGCTTAGCGCGGTCCACAGCCGCAGCGGACCGCCACGTCTGATGCACCGACCTACCTCGAAACGGGGCGCACTGGCACCGCAGTGGTAGCGCAGCCAAAGTCCATAGACCCGTGCCGCCGTTCCCAGTTCTCGCTTAGCGTTGCGTCATATCGCTACGCGATCTGTTCAGCCGTCGTAATCGGCGCCCAGATTCTGGTTCCGTGGCGGCGCGGCCGCTGTCAAACGCAGCGCTTCTGCCGACTGGCTGAGCGAACCCATTTCGTCGACGGCATCGTCGTCGTCGACTTGAACCTTTTGGAGGTTGCCAATCAGGGCTTCCATCAGTTCAGCCGGGACCACCATTTCTTCGGAAATCTCGCGCAACGCCACGACCGGGTTCTTGTCGCGGTCGCGATCGATTGTAAGCTCGGCTCCGCCTGAAATCTGTCGCGCACGCTGTGCCGCGAGCAGGACCAAATCGAAACGGTTAGGAATCTTGTCGACGCAATCTTCGACTGTGACGCGCGCCATCGGCTGAAATCCTTGGAATCGGTGATGCAGGAAAGCGCAACTGCCTAGCAGCGCCGCCGGCAAAACGCAACGCAAAACCCAATCTTGTCAAGTCGCACCGTAAGGCCGACAGCACGACGCGTGACGAACCGCCACACCGTCGACGGCAACACGCTGACCGTGCTGACACGCGGGGAGGAGCGCTTGAGCGGTCTGATTGCGCTCATCGACGGCGCGCAGACATCGTTGCGGCTGCTGTATTATATCTTTGCCCACGATGCCGCCGGACACCGGGTCCGTGACGCAATGATTGATGCGGCGAATCGGGGTGTGGCGGTCAAGCTCGTGCTCGACGGCTTTGGCAGCGACACGACGGGGCAAGACGATTTCCTCAAGCCGCTCAAGCGGGCGGGAGTTGAGGTTTGCGTATTTATCCCACGCTGGGGGCGGCGCTATCTTCTGCGGAACCACCAGAAGATGGCGCTCGCCGACGAACAACGCGCGTTGATCGGCGGTTTCAACATTGCCGACGCGTATTTTGCGGATTTTGACGCAGGCGGCGGAGAAACAGCATGGCGCGACTTGGGGTTGCGCATCGACGGACCGGCGGCGGCACGTTTAACAGGCTATTTCGACACATTGTTCGCGTGGACACACACCCCAAAAGCCAAGATGCGCGACCTGCGCCAGGCGCTGGGTCGATGGAGCAACCCCGTTGGTAGCGTGCGCTGGCTGCACGGCGGACCGCTTCGCCGTCTCTCCCCGTGGTTGCGGACGATCCGCGACGATTTGCTGCGTGCGAACGATGCGTCGCTTGTTGCGGCCTATTTTGCACCGACACCACGCTTCACGCGATTGATCGACCGGGTGGCGCAACGCGGACGTGCGCGGGTTATGACGGCCGGAAAAACCGACAATGCGGCAACCATTGCCGCGGCCCGTTTCACATTTCCCGGTTTGTTACGCAAAGGCACCAGAGTATTCGAGTATGCACCCTGTCGATTGCACACTAAGCTCTACGTGATTGATCATATTGTCTACATCGGCAGCGCCAACTTCGACCCGCGCAGTCTATTCCTCAATCTGGAAATCATGCTGCGCATCGACAGCGCCGCCTTTTCCGATGCGATGCGTCTTTACATCGATGGCGAGTTGGCCCGTGCATGCGAGCGCCATCTCGTCGAGTTCAGCGGAATCGGCAGTGTACCCGACCGGGTCCGTAACGCCATCTGTTACTTCCTGGTCGCCGTCCTCGACCTCAGCATGACGCGGCGCCTCCATATTTGGATCGACTAGCACGCGGTTCCCGGCCTAACGGTCGAAACATGCCGTCTCTTGCCTCTTTGAAGATTGCGCGGCCCAAACTGACCAGGCCCCGAATTGAACGCGATTTCGCATTGCTGTTTATGGTCATGCTGGTGATCGGCGCGGGTAATACGGCTTTGCAGTCGGTGATGCCGGCAATCGGACGATCGCTGAAGATCCACGACAACGTCATCGCCGTCGCCTTTTCGGTGTCTGCGCTGGTCTGGGTCATCGCCGCGCCGATCTGGGCACGAAAATCCGACCATACCGGCCGGCGGCGAATGGTCCTGGTCGGACTGGCAGGTTTTTCGGTTTCCGTGCTTCTTTGCGCCGTGTTTCTCACTGCCGGTATTAACGGGCTAATCAGTCCAGTTGCGACAATCGCTGCTTTTGTCTGCGCGCGGGTGATCTACGGCTTGTTTGGCGCGGCGGCACCGCCGGCCGCGCAAGCAATCCTCGCCTCGCGAACGACACGCGAAGACAGAACAAAGGCGCTGACACTGTTGGCTTCCGCCTTTGGGCTGGGGACGATATTGGGGCCGGCACTCGCGCCATTTTTTGTGCTGCCAGGTGTTGGCCTGGCCGGCCCGGCGTATTTCTTTGCGTTCACGGGTTTCGTCGTGTTGGCAGCCGCTTGGGCACGGCTGCCCAACGACACTCCCGGCATCGTGACACGCGGCGCTGCTACCAGCTACCCGTCGATCGGGGGTAATTTGACTGGCGCCAGTGTCACAGCAGCGGTTTCCGAACCGTCAACAGCGGTATTGAAGATAACGGACGCGCGGATCTGGCCGTGGATGCTCGTCGGCCTGGTGATGGGCCACGCGCAGGCCATGGCCGGGCAAGCGATAGGGTTTCTGGTACTCGACAGGCTCGGCGTCGATCCGACGCTGGGACAACAGTCGGTCGGTCTTGTTCTGATGACGGGCGCGTTTGCTGCGCTTCTGGTCCAATGGGGCCTCATTCCCCTGTTGAACATGGCGCCACGCTCGTTAGTCATTACCGGCTTGGCGCTCGGCGGCGCAGGATGCCTGATGATCAGCGCATCGAACACCCTATACGGTCTTTCTGTCGCTTTTGCCCTGACGTCGGCTGGATTCGGCTTTGCCCGTCCGGGCTATACCGCCGGATCGTCGCTTGCAGTCGGCCCCGAGCTTCAGGGGGCGGTCGCAGGGCGGGTCACATCGATCAACGGGGCGTCATTTGTCTTGGGGCCCTCAATTGGCATCGGACTGTACGAGGTCTGGCAACCTTTGCCCTATCTTTTTGCGGCCGTACTGGCGTTCGCACTGCTCGTTTACGCCGTCATGAGGATCGAAAAGACCAGCGACTGAGGCAGAACGTAAAAAAGGGGCCAGTCGTTGCCGACTGGCCCGTAAAAGTTTTAGGAGAGGATGCCTAAAAGGCATTTTCTATGTGCAGTGCAGCATAACTCTTCGCAAGTGCGAAAAGAATAATCGAGGTTGCGTTGATTGCAACTTGCATCGGAACGCCAGCTGAGGCTCAATGTCTGGCGAGGTAGCGCGGTCTTATCGTCGCTGCGCAAAGGAACGGGACCAAAGACGATGCGTCGTCTGCCATCGCTGTCAGGAGTCGAAGCGTTCGTTGCGGTCGCCCGTAGCGGATCGGTGAAAGCTGCCGCCGAAGAACTATCGCTGTCGTCGCCCGCGCTCAGCCGCCGCTTGCAATCACTCGAACGCTTCATCGGAAAGCCGCTGTTTGAACGACGGCACCACGCACTTGTTATGAACGGTGATGGCGACAGACTGCTGGCGCTCGTGGCGCCCGCGATCGACCAACTGTCCGATGCCATCGAAACCATTGCGGGGCATGGCGGAATCATGCGGCTGCGGCTCGGCGTGCTACCGTTGTTTGCCTCGCAACGCCTGATGCCGTGCTTGCCCGACCTGCGGGCCTCGCACCCGGCGTTACACCTCGACATCGATACTGGCGGCCACGCAACGGCGCGTCTGGGCGACGGCATAGACGCAGCAATCGTGCTCTCACGCGACGTCGATCCGGCGCTTTACGCGCGCCGGCTTGATCGGAACGAGGTATTCGCCATCGCTGCGAGCACGCTTACAGTTGGCGGGCAGCCCTTGACCAAGCCGGCGCAACTGGCCGATCTGACTGTGTTTTTGCACCGCGACATGCCCGACACGTTTGCGGAATGGCGCAAGGCCGTCGGGATGCCGACGATTGAACCGGTGTCGACTGATTTGTTCGATTCGGGTCAATTGATGCTTGATGCCGCGGCGCAGGGGTTAGGCGTCGCCTTCATGCACGGAAGCCATTTGACGGGTGCCCAGGATGCCAGACTGACCCGCGTGTTCGATGTCGAGGTCGAGAGCCCGTACAGCTATTGGTTTGTCTGCCGCCCGCGCGCCCTCGAGACGCGACCGGTCAAGCTGTTCCATGACTGGTTGGTCGGGGCGATGGCGGCCACGGCGTAGGTTCACCATGGCCGCTCGGCGATGACAAGATCAGAGAGCCCTCACGCCCTCGTTCCGGACAACTCGATCCTAGCACGGCCAACGATGCCGCGTTGTCGCATCGTATGCCGATCGTTCAGGCGACCGTCGCTTTCACGATTTTGCCAGGCACGCGCGGCGGCTCGCCCTTGGGCAAGGCGTCGACGGCCTCCATGCCCGACGTCACTTCGCCCCAGACGGTATACTGACCATCAAGGAACGTCGCGTCGTCGAGGCAAATGAAGAACTGGCTGTTGGCGGTGTGCGGCTGATTGGTGCGCGCCATCGAGCATACGCCGCGGACATGGGATTCTCGGCTGAACTCCGACTTTAGATCGGGCAGTTTGGAACCACTCATGCCCGTGCCGGTCGGGTCGCCCCCCTGCGCCATAAAGCCAGGGATGACCCGGTGGAACACAACGCCGTCATAGAATCCTTCGGTCGCAAGTTGCGTGATGCGGGCGACATGGTCTGGGGCGAGGTCGGGGCGCAGCTTGATCGTTACTTCGCCGGTGTCGAGTGTCAGGTTCAAAGTGTCGGCCATCATGGTCCTTTCGCGAAAATCTGCGCCGCCCTTAGGCAGCCTTTGCCAAAGCTGCCAGCCCATATTCGGCGGCAATCAACGCATAGCTGCGCACGCGTGCCGCATGATCGGGGATGATGTTGACCAGCATCAGCTCGTCGGCCCCGTAGAGCGCAGCGACCTCATCGAGCTGTGCGTGCACCTGTGCCGACGTTCCGAGCGTCGTGCGGCGGCGGCGACGCGAGTCGCCGTGCTCGGCGGCCCACGCCTGGGCGCGTTCCACCGATGGCACGGCAATGAGCTCGCCTCGAATCAGATGCGCGAACATCATTGAAGCCGGCAACGCTAGCGTCTCGGCTTCGATCCGCGTCGGCGCAGCGATGGCCCAGGTGGCGACCATGAGGTGCGGTGCCTTTATCCTGCCTGGCCGGAATTGGGCGCGGTAGAGTTCAGCGAGCGGCACGCCCTCGGAATTGATGAAGTCGGCAATGCAATAAGGAAGCCCGGCCTGCGCTGCCCACATTGCCGAATCGTGCGAACTGCCAAGCAACCAGACGTCGAGCACGCCCCCGCCCGTTGGCAGCGTATCCTGCAACGCGGCAAAGGGATGATCGCCAGGCATCGTGCCGTCCAGATAAGCAATCGTTTCTGCCAGATTATTTGGAAAATCGTCGACCGGCATGCGCCGGGTCCGATCACGCTGAAGGGCAAAAGCAGTGCGCTGGTCACTGCCTGGCGCGCGACCGAGCCCCAGATCAATCCGGTTGGGCGCCAGCGCGGCAAGCAGCGCAAACGTCTCCGCCACTTTGAACGGTGAATAATGCGGCAGCATGATCCCGCCCGATCCCACTCGAATACGCGACGTTGCCAGCGCCACGGGCCCGATCAACGCCTCGGGGGCGGCGCCGGCCAAACCTGGCGAGGCGTGATGTTCGGCAAGCCAGTAACGGTCGTATCCGAGCGCGTCGGCCTGGCGCGCCAGATCGAGCGTGTTGGCAAGCGCGTCAGCGGCAGTGGTTCCCTCGGCAATCGGAGACTGGTCGAGTACGGAAAGTCGATAAGCCATAAACAAGATATAAGGTGCTGGTCCGGCGTTCCCAACTCCCCTAGCGAGAAGAACAATGACGATTCCGCCTGTCCGCCGTCGCCTGATTACGCTGGTCATCATGGCCGCAACGATGATTGTCGTGGTCGACACGACGATCGCCAACGTCGCGCTGCCCAACATGCAGGCGGCACTCGGTGCAAATCCCGAGAGCATCGCCTGGGTGCTGACCAGCTATATCCTTGCCACCGCCATCGCGATGCCCACGACGGGGTTTTTGTCGGACAAGGTCGGGCGACGGAACCTGTTTACCGTCGCGATCATCGGCTTCACGATCTCCTCGGCGTTGTGCGGGATCGCGGCCTCGCTTCCTGCCATGATTGCGTTTCGCTTTGCCCAAGGTCTGTTCGGGGCGTTCCTGATGCCGATGAGTCAGGCGATCATGTACGACATCAATCCGCCCGAAAATCACGCGCAGGCGATGACGATCTGGGGGATGGTTATCATGGTGGGTCCGATCATGGGCCCCGTGCTCGGCGGCTGGTTAACCGACAATTTCAACTGGCGGTGGGTGTTCTTCATCAACGTGCCCATCGGCATCCCCGCGATGATCGGGGCCTGGATGTTGCTCGACAATGGTCAACCGAGTCAGCGGCGGTTTGACTGGACCGGATTTGGATTGCTCGCCGTGGGGCTGTGCTCGCTGCAAATCATGCTCGATCGCGGCTCGCAGCTCGACTGGTTCGATGCCCCGGAGACCTGGATCGAACTTGCCATTGCTGTCGCCGGGATATGGATGTTTGGCGTCCACACGGCAAAGTCGCATGACACTTTGCTCCCCAAAGTCCTGTTTACAGACCGTAATTTCCTGACGGCAATAACAGCAATTGCCGTTATCGGTGGAATCCTTGTCGCGGGCGCGGCGCTGGTCGCGCCGATGCTGCAGCGACTTTTTGGCTACCCTGTTCTCAACGCCGGTCTGCTGACCGCACCGCGCGGGGCAGGCACGATGATCGGGATGCTGATTGCCGGACGGCTCGCGCGAAAGGTAGACCCCCGCGCAACCATCCTCGTCGGCGTATCGCTGGTGGCAATTTCACTCGGCATGATGACGGGGTTCGACCTCGAAATGGATTCGGGACCGATAATCTGGAGCGGTTGGGTGCAGGGCTTGGGTCTTGGCCTGACGGTGCTCCCGATGAACTTGCTTGCACTGACGACACTGTCGTCGAAACTGCGGACAGAGGCTGCATCTTTGTACAATTTGATGCGATCGATCGGCGGATCTGTCGCAATTTCGATAACAACCTCGCTGATCGCGACCAATGTACAGGTCAGTCATTCCGATTTAGGCAAGCATGTCTCCAATACGAGCGCGCCGTTTCTCAATGGCGGTTATCTCGAGCAAGTCGGTTTTCAAGGCAAAGCCATCATGCGAGTCATCGACGCCGAGGTGAATCGGCAGGCGTTGATGATCGCCTACCTAGACGTTTACTGGGCGATGATGTGGGCGGCACTGGCGGTCATTCCGCTCGTCCTGCTCATGCGTGGCAGCAGGATGAGCGGACCTGCGCCGGTAATCGATTCACACTGACTTGACCGGGGGCGTAAAAAGTCGGGGCGGGCAGTATTCGACATCCACGAGCGCGCGGAGGTACACACGGTGGGCCAGACCGATCTGCGCGCAGATTCGCGGGATGGCTCGCGCGGCGACGCGCCTCTCGAAACCCCGATGGATGACGACGACCGACTGCGACCCGACTTCGTCCGTCAGGTAATCGCCTGCGTCGAAGCAGGCGACGACGAAGGTGCACGCAACTTCTTTCGCCGTTGCACCCGGCAGATATCGCTGATTTATTCGAACTCGCACCACAGGACCGACATGGGGCGATGGCGGCGGCGCTCGGCAACATGCTCGATGGGGACGTGCTGGCCGAAATGAACGATCACGTTCGCGAAGGCATGATTGATTTGCTCGACGCCGCCCAAGTTGGCGAGATCGCCTCCGAGCTCGACACCGACGATGCAGTCGCTATCATCGACCACATGGACGACGCCGATCAGGCTGCCGTCTTGCACGCACTGAATGCCGGCGATCGTGCCGCAATCGAAGCGGCACTGCCTTATCCCGAGGAGTCTGCCGGCCGGTTGATGCAGCGCTAATTGATCGGGGTGCCGCAACATTGGTCGGTCGAGCAGACAATCGATTATTTGCGCGACGACGCCGACTTGACCACCGATTTCTGGGAAATCTTTGCCGTTGATCCCGCACACCAACCCATCGGTTCATGCCAGTTATCGTGGATTCTGCGTACCCCACGCGACATCGCCCTCGCTGACGTGATGAAACGCGAGCGACGCTCATCCCGGTCGATATGGATCAGGAAGAAGTCGCGCTTCGCTTTCAAAAATACGCGCTGATTTCCGCCGCGGTGGTCGACAGGGGGCGCGAGGCTCGCTGGCATGATCACTGTCGATGATATCATGCATGTCATTCAGCAGGAGGCGGGCGAAGACATTCTGCGTCTGTCACGCGCAGGCGACGGCGACATCAACGAGCCGTTTCTGCTGACGGTTCGCACGCGTCTGATATGGCTGGTCGTCGACCTCGGCACTGCGATTCTCGCAACCTCGGTCGTCGGGCTGTTTCAGCGAGAGATCGCCAAATCCGCCCTGCTCGCTGTTCTGATGCCGATCGTGTCGGGGATGGGCGGCAATGCGGGAACGCAGACGCTGGCTGTCGTCGTGCGGCCACTTGCGACCAACCAGCTGACCCGTTCAAATACGCGCCGGATGATCTTGCGCGAATTCGGGATCGCGCTCGCCAACGGCTCGGCGCTCGGGCTCATGATCGGATTGTCCGTCGCGGTAATCTTTGGGAACGCCATGCTCGGAATCGTGATCGGCTCGGCAATGGTCATCAACAATCTCGTTGCCGGACTTTCGGGGATCCTCGTCCCGGTCGCGCTTGAAAAGTTCGAGATTGATCCGGCCGTGTCATCGGCGGTATTCGTGACCATGATGACCGATGTAAAAGGATTCTTCAGTTTTCCGGGCCTTGCCGCGCTCGCCGGACTGGCGGGCTGAGGTGCTCCACCTGACCAAGGTCGCATTCGGCGCGACGTCGATGAACGAAGTACTTGGCTGGTGGGCGAACCGCGGACCGGAGGCCCGGCTGACGACGCGTTACCGGCCCAAGCGAGCCGACGAACTGATCGGAGGTTCGTTATTCTGGATCCTTAAGCACCAGCTGGTCACACGAACCGAAATCCTGGGGTTCGAGGACGCGCCAGCAGGAAAAACAAATATCGTGGTAAGCACGGCCATCGTACGCGTGCGCCCGATCCCGCGACGCGCACATCAAGGATGGCGCTATCTTGAGGGGCCAGACGCTCCCCTCGACCTCGGTTCGCACAATGGCGCGGGCGAAATGCCGCCCGAGCTTGTGGGGGAGTTGTCAGCGCTTGGACTGATCTGACCCGCAATTGACCGTCCCGCTTCCCGTATTTCTAACCGTGCACGCGGGTTTGCCGAGTACAGTCACCGTTCCGGACCCGGTCATTGTCACGGTTACCGCGCGTTTCACCGCAATCGTGACATCGCCTGCGCTTTCACTGGTCAATTTGGCATCGGCCGCCACCAGATTCGTGCCGTCAAATGTCCCTCCCCCGCGCGCGATGGCGGCAAGCGTGCCGACGCTGCCGGAAACCTTCAGCGTGCCCGACCCCAATGTTGACAGATCGACGCGATCTGCGGTGATGCTGGCGATGTATAGCGTACCCGCGCCCTCAAGGGAGGCGGCGACGCGTTGTCCTCGCAACCGGTCCACCGATACCTTAGCGGGACCAATGACCAGGACGTTGGACAGCAAGGGCACCGTGAGCCGTATGACGGCAGCAGGCGCCACCTGCCCCGGATACCCGTCCCAACCCGATCGGTTGCGGCGGATGTTAAGCTGGCGCCCCTGGACCTCGACACTCGTGATATCGAGCGCTTGCTGCGTACCAATGACTTTTGCGGTGGTCGCCGACCCGGCGCGAACTTCAACGGTGAACCCCCCTTCGACGCGCAATCGCTCGAAGTCAGTCACCGACAGTGTTCGTTCGGCACCACATACGGGCGTAGCTGCAGCCAATGCCGCGAAAAAAACGAGCTTCATCAACACAGCATGGCCGTCACACTCGTCGCAGGCAAGTCACCCGGTGCAACGCGCATCGCCCGACCCAGATTTGGAAATGCTGCAATCGCGGGTGCCGTATACCGTCGCATTACCCGATCCAGCCGTCGAAAGTGTTGCCGACTTCGTCGCATGGGCGCTGGCGCTGCCCGAGCCGATTACCGAAAGACTGACTGTTTCAGCGATCAGCTTTTCGGCCGTCAGGGTACCCGAGCCTGTCACTGACAACGCTGCGACGCGCGTCCGACCGGCGGCGGTTGCATTGCCCGACCCCGTCAAGCGCAACTTGAGCGACTGTGCATCGACCGCCATGAGCGACAAATCACCAGACCCAGTCAGGCTGGCGTCGAACTGAGGGCCATCAACACGATCGACTGACAGATTGCCGGATCCTGCCAGATCGATGGCGCGAATTAGGGGCATGATCACGGTCACGGTCGCGGTACCGCGCGACCACCCGAACAATCCCGTGGGCTTGCGCGATACGACCAGCACATTGCCTTGCGTTCGGATATCGAGCCGGTCGACACTTTCGGCAGGACCGCGGGCGATCACGGCCGCTGAGGAGCCATGAATGACGCGCACCGTATCCGATCCGGCCAGTCGCACGGCGTCGAAACCAGACGCAGGAAAACGACGCGTCACATCGCCCGCCGCGCTCGCCGAAGGAGAGCATGCCGCAAGTGCTGCAACGCAACCAAGCGCAAAAGGAATTCGCATCATTGAAGCTCCGCTGACTGTATTGCCTAGATAGTACAGTCAGCGGGGTTCAGATGCAACAGATGTCAGGCAGTCTTGTTGTAGATCGCTGCTGACGCGCGCAGGATTTCAAGCAGCTTTTCGAGAGCCTTGGGTTCGTCGAGCTGCTCCATCGCCGCGAGTTCTCGCGCAAGGCGGCTCGCGGCTGCTTCAAAGATCTGGCGCTCGGAATAGCTCTGCTCGGGCTGGTCGTCGGCACGAAAAAGGTCCCGGACGACCTCAGAAATCGATACCAGATCGCCTGAGTTGATCTTGGCTTCGTATTCCTGGGCGCGACGTGACCACATGGTCCGCTTGACCTTGGGCTTGCCCTTGAGCGTCGCAAGCGCTTCACGCATCGTCTTGTCCGACGACAATTTGCGCATGCCGACACTCTCGGCCTTGTTTATCGGAACGCGCAGCGTCATGCGTTCCTTTTCAAAACGTAGTACATAGAGTTCGAGAGCCATGCCGGCAATCTCTGATTTCTGCAGTTCCACGACACGGCCGACGCCGTGCTTGGGATAAACGACATAATCGCCGACGTCGAAGATGAGCGCAGTCGCGGCCATTTTTATCCTTTCCAGCGGTCTGTCAGGTTGCAGTGAGGCTTCGCAGACCGCAGCGGTGCGGCACGGTCAAAGCGGCGGTGCGGGACAGATCCGGTTGTGCACTCCACGCGGACACAGAAGTACGTCCACTTGGTGAATACTTCATATAACAGATTCGCAACAAAATTACCAGTGGTTGTAATCAATCGCTGTCAAGCTTCGCGCGGCAAGCGTGCAAACCGTCCTTTCACGACGCCTGCGTGCACACGTCCGGGGGACAATTCAGTTCGACCACAGATCATCGCCGTTGCCTGTTCGCGTTGCTCGCTGGCACGATCGACGCACGATGGTCTTGAAAGATTGCCGAGAGGCTTCGCGCAGCGATTACCAGTGGACCGATCGAGCGTGAAGCCGAAAAAAAGAGACAACCACATTGCGCGCCTTACCTCACGCGGCCGATGTCGCTGTGTGACTGCTACGCCGCACAGCGCATTATCTGCCCTTTCTGGTTCGCGCCGCCCGTATGTCTGCCGAGGCTAGTCCGCTAAAATGAGATCCTCTAGCCAAGGTCACGTACGCGGGACGACGGGTTGATGAGTGTCGGTCGCCCTCAGGCTTTCAGTCGCCCTGACCAGGTTCGGCCGAGAAGAATTTGTCGAATTTGCCCTCGACGCCCTTATACTCGTCGGCGTCGGCTGGGGCCTCGCGGCTCCGTGTGATGTTGGGCCACTGCGCCGAGAAAGTGGTGTTGAGCTCGAGCCATTTTTCAAGGCCGTTCTCCGTATCGGGCAAGATCGCCTCCGCAGGGCACTCCGGTTCACAGACGCCGCAATCGATGCACTCGCTGGGGTTGATGACGAGCATATTCTCGCCCTCGTAGAAACAATCGACCGGGCACACTTCGACGCAGTCCATGTATTTGCACTTGATACAGGCGTCGGTGACGACATAGGTCATTGCGGTCGGTGCTCCGTTGAAATTGCCCCTTGCGTTAGTTTTGCTCGGTCGTGCCGTCAATCTTCCGCATGGGCACATCTGTATAGAAGGTCTGCGCCTCGGTCGGCGGCCCGCGTCGTCTCGGCAGCGCTTCGATTCGAACAACACGAATATCTCCGCTGTGGGTGGCAAGTGTCAGGACGTTGCCCACGCGCACTGTCGTCGCCGGCTTGATCACCGGACGTGTATCGATGCGCAGATGGCCGCTTTCGGCCAACCTCTGGGCAAAGTTGCGCGAGGCAGACAGGCGCGCGAACCACAGGAAGCGCCAGCCGCATCTCTGCGCCGCCGTCGCTCTCAGCCAAGGCGCAGCGCCTCCAGCGCGGCAAAGGCGTTTGGTTTGTTCGGCCTTGCAGCGCGCGGAGCTCTGGGTCGAGTAGCCCATAACCAATGCCCGTCATTGCCCGGTCGGAAGCCGAGCGCGGTCAAGATCGCGGCGAAAGTGACACCGTCGATCCCGAAAGAGGTTGCCAAGGTTGCATCGGGAACAAAGGCGTTACGCGCGGTGCGCAGGTCATGCGTCGCCCGCGCGATCCGTTCGACGAGGTCGAGCCGCACGAGCGTGTCACCAAAACTGCGATACCCGCGCGCGACCACACCCTTACCAGTCGTGGCCCCTGGCTTCAGCGTGTCGGCCACCGGAGCACCGGCCCGAACCGCATCGAGCGCATTCGCCCAGAAGAGTGCGCCCGGTTTGAGCAAGCGCGCATCATAAACATCCAGCGTTCCGATTGTCAGACCGGACCGGGTCAGCGCGCGGCGCAGATCGCCGCCAAGCCCGCAAAGTGCGCCTTCGATGTCTGCACGCGGCACAATGCCGCCGCCTGCGATGAGCGGTGCAAGGATGGCACGGGTGGACGCAGGCGTTTTCGGAGAAGCGCGAGCCGCTTCCATGTCGCGCAGCGGACCGAGGTACCGAGCGAGCTGAGCATCGAGCCACGTTGCAAGCCGCACCGAGATCCTTGCTCTGTCCCCCGCATCGAGGGCATCGAGAGTACGGTCGAGGCGGATGTTGGGCGTCAGGGCACGGCTTGGAGTAAGGGTGGCGATGTCGTGATCGACCCATTGGAGGACAGGCGGACTACGGCTGCCATCGACGCGAAAGGCGTCGGCAGGCGCAGCGCTTAACGCAGCTGCACGTCGTGCGCGCTCGGCGACGAGGTGGCGTTCTGCAGCGGCAACCAGGCGCTTGCGATCCAGGCCGCGCGCAGTCGGATCGACGGCAAAGCGAAAACCGTCGAGGCGACCGATGACTTCGTTCTCCACAGTTACCTGACGGTCGCTGCCCACATTCACGTCAAGCAACCCCAGATCTCGGCCCACCTGCCGCATGAGCACCGAGGTTCGGCGGTCGACGAAGCGTTCGATCAGACGCGCGTGAAGCGCGTCGGAGAGGCGCTGCTCGACTGCTTCGGTGCGCGCAGCCCAATGTGCAGGGTCGGTCAGCCAGTCCGAGCGATGGGCGATATAAGCCCAGGTCCGCACGCCCGCGATGCGTCCACCCAATGTCTCGACATCGCCGTCGCTGCGGTCAAGCCGCTGCAATTCTTCGGCAAACCACGCGACGGGGACGTGGCCCTGTCCCTCGCTCAGATGTCGGAACAACCGTGCCACGAGGCGGGCATGGTGATCAGCCCCGACCTTGCGGAAATCTGGAACGCCGCAGGCAGCCCAAAGCCGCGCGACCATCTGTCCCTTCGCCCGCCCGCGCACCTCGGGGTCCTCGGCCAATCGCTTGAGAACCGCCAGATCGACAGATTGCGGGGCCGTACGAAGTTTTTCGAGATGTGGCGGGGTTTCCAGACTGTCGATAAGCGCGTCGAGCGACGATATGTCGGGCGCGCCCTCTCGCCAATAGAGGTGTTCAAGCGTCGGGAAGCGATGCTCCTCGATCGCCTCGATTTCTCCGGGCCGAAACGCCGATGGGCCGATCGCAGAGCCGAGCGAGCCGAACGTACCATCGCGCTGATGGCGTCCAGCCCGCCCGGCGATCTGAGCCATTTCGGCAACCGTCAGGCGACGCTGGCGATTGCCGTCGAACTTTGTAAGGCTTGCGAAGGCGACATGGCCGATATCCATATTCAGCCCCATTCCGATGGCGTCGGTGGCAACCAGATAGTCGACGTCGCCGGCCTGATACATCGCGACCTGGGCGTTCCTCGTGCGGGGACTGAGCGCGCCCATGACCACCGCCGCACCGCCGCGGGTCCGGCGCAGCATTTCGGCGACAGCGTAGACCTCTTCCGCGCTGAAGGCGACAATGGCGCTGCGTTTTGGGATTTGTGATAATCGTTTTGCGCCCGCGTAACTGAGAGTAGAAAATCGCGGGCGGCGGATTATCTCCGCCTCTGGAACCAACGAACGCACCATCGGGGCTAGCGCCGCCGACCCCAGTATCATCGTCTCCTCCCGCCCCCGAACACGCAGTAACCGGTCGGTAAAAACATGACCCCGCTCTGGATCGGCACCCAATTGAGCCTCGTCAAGCGCGGCGAAAGCGACGTCGCGGTCGACAGGCATCGATTCCGCGGTGCACAGCAACCAGCGCGCGCCAGGCGGCAGGATTTTCTCTTCTCCCGTCAGCAGGCCGACCTCCTTGTCCCCTTTTTGTGCCACCACGCGATCGTAGACTTCCCGCGCCAACAGCCGCAGCGGAAACCCTATCATCCCGGACGAATGCGCGCACATCCGCTCGATGGCGAGATGTGTCTTGCCGGTGTTCGTGGGACCGAGGACAGCGGTCACTGAGGCACGCGGCTGCGACATTGACTGTACATCGTATGGGAACAGCCTCGACGCAACACTGGAAATATGTTCCGGATGCTGTGGACCACCCGCCGTCCAAAGCTCTCCGTTCGCCGCAACTGCCCGGTACCTGAGCACGAGTTAGTTTGACTTTAACCCTGTCGGTCCACAACGGTCGTCTCCGGGGCGGTCGAGTTAGAACGATCGGGCGGTTATCCTTTTGAGCAGGGCGGGGCTGGGTTGTTTCAACAAAGCGATTTGGGGTTTGGCGGCGCAGGCGCGGCAATTATCTCACTCGACCGTTCGATTCCCGATGTCCGCATCCCTTTCGGTCGCTCTGGACTTCCCAAGTCGAACGCGACCCGGTTCAGTATCGACATGCTGCCCGACCTCGGCGTGGACATCGGCAGCAAGATCTGGTGGCGCGGGTTGGCGAGTTGCCTCGCGCTTTGCGGGCTTACCATCGCACTTGCCCCGGGTTTTCGAACGATTCCGGACCGCGACGCCACGCCGTTGACTGCTTCTGCCTGGGAGGAAAGCCGCGCACAAGGCATCGCACCGCTTGCGTGGGGTGCCGACAGCGGTCGCCGCATGGCCGCGACCGATGCGGTCCAGCCGCTGACCGATACGCCCGAACGACCGCAGATCGACCTCACGGCCACATTGGGCGAGGGCGACAGTCTCGCTCGAGCACTGCAACGTGCCGGTGTCGGCGGTAGCGAGGCATCTCGGGTCGCCGTGATGCTGAAAGATATTGTCGATCCCGACGCGATTGCGCCCGGTACGGCGCTGGGCATCGCACTCGGCCGCCGGGCGAACAAGTTCGAACCTCGGCCGCTGCAATCGCTGTCGCTACGCGCGCGGTTCGATATGCGCGTTCATTTCGAACGCCGAGGTGCGGAACTCGCAATGCACCTTGAACCGATTGCCATCGATCGGACGCCGCTTCGAATCGATGGGGTTGTCGGCAACGGGCTTTACGTTGCGGCGCGTGCCGCTGGTGCACCACCCAGCGCGATCCAGACTTTTATTCGCGCACTCGCCCCCAAGGTATCGATGGACAATATCGAGGCAAGCGATCGTTTTTCGATGGTCGTTGAACAGCAACGTGCTGCAACCGGCGAAGTCGAGTACGGCAAATTGCTCTATATCGGTCTCGAACGCGGCAACCGTGCGACGCGCATGATACCCTGGGCCATCGACGGTCGATCCAGCTGGTTCGATTCGGTGGGTGTCGGACAATCGCGGGGGGGCTTTGCCATGCCCGTTGCGGGTGCGCACAAGACCAGCGGCTTTGGCTGGCGACTCCACCCGTTGCTGGGCTATTCACGGATGCATCAGGGCACCGACTATGGGGCCGCCTACGGTACGCCGATACGTGCCGTCAGCGATGGCGTCGTGAATTTTGCGGGCTGGCACGGCGGACACGGCAACATGATAAAGTTGAGCCACGGAGGCGGCCTTGGCACCGGCTACGCCCATATGAGCCGCATGGCAGTCGCGCCCGGCACACGCGTTAACCAGGGGCAGATCATTGGCTATGTCGGCTCGACCGGACTGTCGACCGGTCCCCATCTCCATTTCGAAGTGTATCGCGGCGGCGTTCCGGTTAATTCATCAAGCGTCAGCTTTGCTTCGACGCCCCTGCTGACCGGAGCCGCTTTGGCGGCGTTCAACGCCCGGTTGAATGCGATGGCAACGTTCCGGCCAGCCAAGACGCGCATCGCGTCACGCTGAGGGGTCGCGATCGGGCTCGTGGTGCCCCTTGAATCCCTGTGCAATCACGTACCATTCGGATGAATCCTTGCGGCTTGCGGGCGGCTTGGCGTGTTTGACATGGGTGAAATTACGTTTGAGCTCGGCAACGAGCGTGCTGTCGGCTCCGCCAGCGAAGACCTTGGCCACGAATGCACCACCAGGTCGAAGGACCTGAACCGCAAATTCGGTCGCAGCCTCGACTAGGCCCATCGTGCGCAATGCATCGGTGGGCGTATGGCCAGTCGTGTTTGCGGCCATGTCCGACAGCACCAGATCGGGCGCCATCCCGAGCGCGTCCATCAGGAAATCGGGCGCTGCGTCGAGCATGAAATCCATCTGGAGCAGGTCGACACCTTCGATGGGGTCGACAGGCAACAGATCGATTCCCACGATGCGCGCCTTGGGTGCTTGCTTGCGCACGACCTGCGCCCAACCGCCCGGTGCAACGCCCAGGTCAAGAATGGCGCGCGCGCCCTTGAGCAAACCAAACCGCTCGTCCAGTTCGATCAGCTTGTACGCTGAACGGCTTCGATAACCCTCGGCATGGGCACGCTTCACATAGGGATCGTTCAGCTGGCGCTCGAGCCAGCGGTTCGATTGCGCGGTCCGTCCGCGAGAAGTTTTGACCCGCGTGCGTCCACCGGATCCGCCCCTGCTCATCGCTGCTGCCCCATCAATGAGCGTAGAATGCCTTCTCGGATGCCCCGGTCGGCAACCCCGACGCGCGCCGCAGGCCACAGGTCGAGGATCGCTTCGAGAATGGCGCAGCCAGCGACCACCAGGTCGGCGCGTTCGCCACCAATACAAGGCACCTGCGCGCGTTCCTGCATCGACATCGCGGCCAGGTCCCGGCTGATCGTTCGCATCGCCTCGACCGGGACCAGCAGCCCATCAACTGCACGTCGTTCGTAGCTCGGCAGTTTTAGGAATACGCTTGCCAGCGTCGTCACGGTGCCGCTCGTCCCGAGCAGACGCAAATCACCGTCGGTCGGAAGTTGCACTGTCCCCAGTGCTTCGGCAACGCGGGCGCGCATGCGGCCATAGGCCTCGATGCGGCCCTCACGGGTCGAAAGAGCCTGCGGCTCGCTTTCGGCAAGCGATACGACACCCCAGGGAATGCTGATCCAGTCAGCGATCTGCGGGGGACCGGCACCCGGAAGCAATTCGACCAATTCGGTCGAGCCCCCGCCGATATCAAAAATCAACGCCGGTCCTTCGCCAGGCTCGAGCAATGCATGGCAGCCCGCGACCGCAAGCCGCGCTTCTTCGCCCGGATCGATAATGTCGAGCGCGATGCCGGTTTCGCGGTACACGCGGTCCACAAACTCATGACCGTTTTCGGCACGACGACAGGCCTCGGTCGCAACAGCGCGCGAGAGGTGCACGCCACGTCGCACCAGTTTATCCGCGCAGATTGAGAGCGCCGAAAGAGCCCGTTCGATGGCGGCGTCGCTCAGTCGCCCCGACGCTGTCAATCCTTCACCCAGGCGGACGATCCGCGAAAAGGCATCGACGATAACGAAGCCGTCGTCACTGGGTCGCGCGATTAACAGGCGGCAGTTGTTCGTGCCAAGATCGAGCGCGGCATAGGTGCGCCTCGGCTGCCCTTGGCGAGCACGCCCCTGCGGCGGGGCACTGGGACCGTCGTGGTCGGCCATTGCAACTATCTGCCCATTCGCTGCGGACGGATAGGCCCGCAGAACTTGGGCACAGGTGTAACTGCGTGGGCGAGCGGCGGCAACTACAGCCTTTGATCCGTTGACTTGGCGGCTAATCTTGGCCTAACCGCCCCTCGGCGCTGCCCTGTCGTCTAATGGTAAGACAACGGTTTCTGATACCGTTTATCGAGGTTCGAATCCTCGCGGGGCATCCAGCCCGTGCTTCCAACCAGATCTCGTGCCAGGGCATCATGGCGAAGAGGCAAGCCGGTACCGATCGGGTAATCGAGCTTTTCTTCAGGGTGGACCAGAGTGCGCGCGCCGACGGCACGATGAGCCTCGACCGCTTGTTCAGCGGTTTCGTGTGCGGACATCATCAATGCGGCCGAACATAGCCAGCATCGGAACACGGGGGTCGCGCGGCTCGGGGTCCACGATCAAGAGCCCGATCACGGGATCAACGCTACGCTTCCGAAGCGCTACCTTCGGGTCGAATGGACACGTGTCATACGCCCACGGTATCATAGTCGCGGTTGCGTATTCGTGCCGCCACATTGAGGGCCGACACCCCATCAAGCTAGTCTACTCAAGACGAACAATCGTGAGGTACCCGACCCCGTCAAGACACGATGCGCGTTTGGGAGAAACAGACGCGAACTACAGCTGGTCGGCGAGATCTGTTGCAAGCAAGTCACCCAACGGCGCCGAGCCTCCACTTGTCAGTGAAGTGCAAACCCGATAGCTCCCTAATCGCCTATTCCGGCCTGAAAAGCATAGAGATTTTCAATGACGAGACGAATCAAGCTTGCGCTCACCCTTACCGTCGTTGGGTTAGGAATGCAGGCTCAGGCTCAGGCTCAGGCTCAGGCTCAGGCTCAGGCTCCGACTGCAGATCCGTTCCTTTGGCTAGAGGATGTCGCCTCGCCCCGCGCGATGGATTGGGTCAACGCGCGCAATTCATATTCGACCAGCGTGCTCGAAAAGGACGCCCTGTATCCTTTGATATATGAGCAGGCGCTAGCGATCGCCAGCGCGAAGGATCGCATCCCCACGCCAAACTTTACGCACGGGGATATTTATAATTTCTGGCAGGATGCCGAGCATTTGCGTGGAATCTGGCGCAAGACGAGCCTAGCCGATTACCAGTCTGCAGTGCCCAGTTGGACGACAGTTCTGGATATTGATGCGCTTGGAAAAGCCGACGGAAAAAGTTGGGTGTTCAAGGGCGCGGACTGCCTGCGACCGGAAGAGCGACGCTGCCTCGTCCGCCTGTCTGACGGCGGCGAAGACGCCCACGAAGTGCGCGAGTTCGATCTCGATACCCGGTCCTTCGTCGCCAACGGCTTCAACCTTCCGCGGGGCAAGCAAACTGTCGTGTGGGAGGATGCTGATCATCTGCTCGTTTCACGCGAGTGGACGCCGGGTGAACTGACGACATCGGGCTACTCTTTCGTCATCAAAAAGTTGACGCGTGGCCAGCCGTTGGCTTCGGCAGTGGAAATTTATCGGGGCGCGAAGACCGACGTATCGGCCGGTCCATCGATGCTTGACGACAGTCGGGGTAACCGCCTCCTGCTAGTTCAGCGCGGCCTTGATTTCTTCCACAGTGAAACTTCGGTGATAACGTCGCGCGGCGTCGAGCGGCTCGCGATCCCCGCCAAGGCCAATGTGTCCGGACTGGTCGATGGCCGTGTCATCGTCAGCCAGGATGAAGCCTGGACCGTTGGCGGAACTACCTACCCTGCCGGATCGATTACCGCGCTCGATCTTGCGGCGGTAACCCGCAATCCCGGGCACCTCGCCCCGACAATCGTCTGGACACCCGGACCGCGTGACGGCCTAGACGGTGTTGCTTCAACACGCGACAAGCTGCTTTTATCGACTTTGGATAATGTTCGCGGCCGCGCGTGGGTGTTTACGCCAAAGGGGGCGGGCTGGTCCCGTGCCAAGCTTGACATGCCGGACAATCTCGCGATCGACTTCGGCTCGACCGACAGTAAGTCCAATATGGTATTCATCAATTCGAGCGGGTTCCTGACCCCGTCCGCCCTCTCGCTCGCCGACGCGGCCACAAGTCATTTGACGTTGGTGAAGACCCTACCCGCGAAATTCGACGCTTCGCGCGACATTGTCGAGCAGTTCGAGGCAGTCTCGACGGACGGGGTGAAAATTCCCTATTTCGTCGTGCACAGGAGAGACATCGCTTATGATGGCACGACGCCGACTTTGCTTTACGCTTACGGTGGCTTTCAGGTCAGTGAGACGCCCAATTATTCAGCAGCAATTGGCAAATTGTGGCTCGAGAGAGGGGGTGCATACGTGCTCGCCAATATCCGCGGTGGCGGCGAATTCGGCCCTGCCTGGCACGAGGCAGGATTAAATACCAAGCGCCAGATCATCTATGATGATTTCGCGTCCGTTGGCCGCGATCTCATTGCGCGGAAGATCACCTCGCCCCGCCATCTCGGTATCGAGGGCGGCTCGAATGGCGGGCTCCTTATGGGCGTCGAATTTACCCAGCACCCCGAGCTCTGGAACGCCGTTGTCATCGACGTCCCACTGCTCGATATGATCCGCATCGGCAAAATTGCGGCGGGCGCATCGTGGGCAGGCGAATATGGCGATGTAGACGCCGATCCGGCAGCGATGGCGTTCTGGCGGAAGACGTCGCCCTACCAAAATTTGCGCAGCGGCGTCGCCTATCCAGAGCCATTCATCTTCACAACCACGAAAGACGACCGCGTCGGCCCACAGCACGCGCGCAAATTCGCCGCCAAAATGGAGGCGATGGGGCTGCACTTCTATTATTATGAAAACATAGAAGGTGGCCACAACGCCGGCGCGGACCTCAAGCAGGCGGCGCATACGACGGCGCTCACAATGACCTACTTGCAGAAGAAGCTGATGCAGTAAGCGAGCCTAGCGAGGGTGCTGACAGACTTTTGGGGCGAGGTGCGAGCGCTGTTGGTAGGCAGCGCCAGACATATCATTCACAATCGAGGCGGATGAGGATTGCAAAAATCTCGTTTGTCTTCGCCAGCCCGTTCGACTGGCACCTCCAACTGAGCTGGCTGACAAGATTTCAGGCATTGCGCACTCGCCAATGCCGGCCGCTTGCCTCGTGCTTCACCGCATGAACCGGGCGCAAGGTGGCCTCGGCGGGACGTGATTTCTTTCGGGCTCACATGTGCCCGCCCCAAAGTTAGTAGAATTTGCACCGGGTTGATCATGCCCTTTACACCCAAGGAAAAAGGTAATTCATGCTCGGTGGCATTTCCACGACCCGGAATGATTTCGACCGGTTCGATACAGCATAATACGACACCGTTTTGCAGGCGCGGCAGGCTCTGCGTTCAGCCATCTTGAATCATGCAAGAAATTGTCTCTTGCTTGTCCCGTTACGCCCTCATTCGACGCTGAGCCTTGGACGTTGTCAGCAAGCGACAGCGGCCGATCCTAAATGACTGCCGCATCAAAACTGTTCGCGCGCGCCCGCGCCCAGTTGTCCCGGTAGTAGGGAAGTGTGCAGGCATCGCCGAGCAACTCTGCGTCAGTAAGGAAATGATGCACCTGATCGAATTGGCGGGTCTCGAACGAACTGAGCCGATGGGACAAATGATGTGGGCCAAGATCGTCCGGGTGCGACAGGCCAGCGGCGGCCAACATGTCGGCAAGTGCCGCGACCGTCCGTTGATGGAACTGTCGAACGCGTTCGGCCTTGTCGGGCACCACCAGAGCGCGCTGGCGCCCGGTGTCCTGCGTGGCAACGCCGGTCGGGCAGCGATTGGTGTGGCAGTTCATCGACTGGATGCACCCCAGCGCAAACATGTAGCCGCGTGCAGCGTTCGCCCAGTCCGCGCCTATCGCAAGCACAACGGCGATGTCGAACGCGCTGACCAGCTTTCCGGCCACGCCGATCCGAATGCGATCGCGCAGACCAGCCCCGACGAGCACATTGTTGACGAGCAACAGTCCCTCACGCATCGGCATGCCGATATGGTCGCTGAATTCCACCGGCGCAGCGCCAGTGCCGCCCTCGCCCCCATCAACGACGATGAAATCGACGACAATATTAGTCTCGAGCATCGCCTTGACGATCGCCATAAGCTCCCAAGGATGGCCGATACAAAGCTTGAAACCTACCGGTTTTCCACCCGACAGAGCGCGCAACTGCTGAACGAACTGCATCATCTCTAGTGGCGTCGAAAACGCCGAATGCCGCGACGGCGAGATGCAATCGACTCCTGCCGGCACACCGCGCGTCTCAGCAATCTCCTGCGTGACTTTCTTTGCCGGAAGGATGCCACCGTGGCCGGGCTTGGCCCCTTGGCTCAGCTTGATCTCGATCATCTTGACTTGGGGCGTCAGCGCCTGCGCGGCGAACCGCTCTGGATCGAAATGTCCATCCTCGCTGCGACACCCAAAATACCCGCTTGCCACTTCCCAGACAATGTCGCCGCCATTCTCCCGGTGATACGCGCTGATACTGCCTTCGCCGGTGTCGTGGTAGAAATTACCCATAGCCGCCCCCTTGTTGAGGGCGCGGATTGCATTGGCGGAGAGCGAGCCGAAGCTCATCGCGGAGATGTTAAAGATACTCGCTGAATAGGGCTGGTCGCATTGATCGTTTCCGATCGAGATGCGCAAGGTCTTGGGATCGGGCGGATCGACCGGACGTGTCGAGTGCTGCATGAACTCATAATCGCCGGCATAGACGTCGATCAGTGTCCCGAAAGGATGGTCCGATGATACCCCTTTTGCTCGGCGGTAAACGAGCGATCGCTGCGCCCGCGAAAAGGGCGTGGCCTCGTCCTCGTCCTCGAGCAGGTATTGGCGCAGCTCGGGTCGGATCGTCTCGACCAGCCAGCGCACGTGCCCGATGACGGGGTAATTGCGCAGAACCGCGTGCTTGGACTGGATCAAATCCCAGATACCCAGTGCGACAAGCGCGGTGGGTATTGCCACCAGCGTGCGACCCGCCAAGCCGGCCGGGGCCATTTGCAGGCCCAGAACAACCAAGCCGATGCAGAGGATAAATACTGAAAACCGACCCAAGCGCATGCGCATCCTCGCCATCCTTGCTCTTGAAAATTGCGGTTCTAGGCCAGCATGAGTTCGAACGCGAGGGCGATACCCGTTTCCAACGTTTTCGGCCGCCCAAGGGCTTCAGACCGCCCCTTGCGCACGCAACAGGGACCAATGTCGCCAATGCAACCCGGTCTTGGTGCGCATGGAGAGAAAATCCGTGACTGCGGCCAGTGGAATGGCATCGTAACGGAAACGGTCCCACGCAAACATCGCACCTGCCGCTGCTCACGCGTCAAGTGCGGCGAGCCCGGTCCGTATCCTGACTCCCCGTGTCCCTTCGACCGCAGCTACAGTTCGGTCTCGGTTGTCCTATCAGCGCAGCCACTGACACACGTGCTGGTGGTAATTGATCCGGATCAATCGCTGCCTTGCTCAGTGCGCGGGTCAGGGATCGGATCCCAAAACCCGTGTATTCTAGAGACTAGCTGGCCACGCGACATTGGCGCGACCGCGCGACACCGCGCAAGAATCCGCGTCTTGCAATGCCCGCATCGACCGCAGCGTCCCATTGGCGTTGCGCCGTTGCGGCGCCAGATATCTCGCGGATGACACCGCGGAACGGAATCAGGCCCTGGACCACGCCTTTCGCCACGCCCACAGCAGTCACCCGGTTCGCCCGGCGATCCTCGGGGGAATCAAAGTCAGGGCCCAGCTGGGCAGTAAGCGTTCCGATCGCCGCCTTGATGGATTCACAGGTTCTAAGCCCGGTCGTCGAATAAGGATCGCCGCGTGCGAGCTCGAGCACTTGGGGGATGTGCTTGTTTTTGACGTTGATGTCCTGGAGGGGCTGGGTGGCCACATCGCCGACAACCTGGCCAGTCGTGTGTTTTTGCTGTGCCACCGCCGGGACGGCGCCAATCAATAAGCCGATCATCAAAATGCGCATGTCGCTTCCCTAGTTTTGCCCGTATCAGCATCAAACGTATCGTATGCGCAATGGGTCCACGCTCCGTGCGGTCTTGTTACACTGGGGCAACACGTTAGCAGGATTAATGTGCCAATTACGCGCCTCTCGCTGACAGACTTCCGGTCCTATACCGACGAAGTGATTACTCCGGGGCGCGGCTTTGTCGTGTTGACTGGCGAGAATGGCGCGGGGAAGACCAACGTGCTGGAGGCCATCTCGCTGTTGGCACCGGGTCGGGGCTTGCGCAGTGCAGCGCTGAGTGAAATCGCGCGTCGCGGTGGTCCGGGCGGGTTTGGCATCGGCGCGCGGTTCGATCAGGTGGAACTCGGCACCGGCACGCTAGCCGACGCACGGGAGCGGCGGATTGTGCGGATCAATGGTGCGACGGCCAGCGCGGCAGCGTTGGGCGAGTGGGTTTCACTGATCTGGCTAACGCCGGCACAGGATCGGCTGTTCAGTGAAAGTGCGGGGGCGCGGCGGCGCTTCCTCGACCGGCTGGTGCTCGCGCTCGACCCCACCCACGCGCATGATTCGGCTCGCTATGAAGCAGCAATGCGACAGCGAAACCGCCTGCTTGCCGACGAACGTCCCGACGGCGATTGGCTTACAGCGTTAGAAGCGGCGATGGCGATGCACGGTGCGGCAATTAGTCGACGCCGTGTCGCACTGGTGGCGGCACTGACGGCCCGGCTTAGCGACGCGCCCGCTGGCTCCTTCGCCAGGGCGGGCCTGTTGCTTGACGGGTTCGGCTCGACTGAAGGGTTTGCCAAGGATCTGGCGCAAGGCCGCGCGCGCGATGCCGCGGCGGGACGGACACTGACCGGACCGCAGCGGCAGGATTTGGTCGTGACACACCTCGACAAGGCGATCGACGCTGTATCAAGTTCAACCGGCGAGCAAAAGGCGCTCTTGATCGGGATCATCCTGGCGCACGCCGAACTGGTCGCCGAAGCCCAGCAGCGTCGCCCGGTCCTGCTTTTGGACGAGGTTGCAGCCCACCTCGACCCGGTTCGCCGGCTGGCGCTCTTCGATCGGCTGGCGGTGGGCGGCAATCAAGTGTGGCTAACCGGCACCGAGGTCGGGCCGTTCGACGGCATCGAACGCTCGGCAACATGGCTGACCGTCACAACAGGACGAATAGCCGATGGTCAGCGCGGCGTTCGATAAGGAGTAAATTCGCCGAGTACGCAGGTGGGGCCAGGAATTCCTCCAGAACGAGAGATCAGGCGGATAATATCGCCTCGGCACAGCTGACCGTTGCTGACTTCGTTCACGAAGATCGGGTCGGTATCGAACGCGTTGCAGCCCTTGGCGGCGTTGACGTAGCTGAGGCGGCGGTTGACCCGATAGACGATCGCATCGTTGAACAGTTTTGCACCACGGGCATCGTCCAGAGCAATACAGCTGCGCGGCTTTTCGGCGACCTTGCCGACAGTCTCCTTGGCCAAATCGGCGCTGTCGTCGCGCGCGAGCGGCAAGCTCGTACACGACGCCACCAGCGCGAACAGCGGCAGCACAATACGTCGCATCACAAGAAGTTGTTCGGCCATATCATCGTCCGCCACATATGCGCGACAGGAGACCCGTCAAAGCCGAGCCCCTCCGCCGGCTGGCGGAAGGCTCGACCGATTACATCGAGCAAGGGCTCGATCGGCGGAGTCGTCGCGTCTTCAAAAAAGTAGATATCATAAAGAGTGACCAGGCGCGCGGTCATATACCAGCTGTGATTGCGCGCATCTTCGGCCTCGCGGCGAATATAGTCGGGCGGCACATAGTCCGGTCCAAAGAATCTGACATAGCTGTCGGGGTAGGCGTAACCGACCGACTCGTCGGCGAAGTATCGGAGCGCTTGATGCTTCTCGACGGCCCATGATATTTCGGGATCGACATAGGGCGCGATCATCTGCGCGCCCCAGTAACCGTGGTCGGTACGGATAAAGCTCAGGTTGGATATGTCGTGGAGGAGACAGGCCATTACGACCTTGTCGTCGTGGCCATCAGCGGCAGCACGAGTCGCACTCGACAGAAGATGACGTACGGTAATATCCGACCCGCGCCGTTCAAAAAAATCGACCAGGCCCGGGCGCTCGGGCATTCGGGGCAGTGCCGGATTGTCCCCCATCATGAAAACGGTGCCGGGCTTGAGCTGCGCCAGCAATTCGGCCTCGCGGTTGGGAACCCCGGTGCCGGTAGTTGCAATCGGCTGCGGCATAATGAGCAATTCATCAGGTCTGCACATTGTTGTCAGCCCCTAAAACTATCTTTGGCAGCGCGGCGTTCGGCGAGTTGCTCGACTGACGCGGCGCGCATGAACGGGTTGGTCGCGCGCTCGAGACCGATCGTCGTCGGCACCGTGGCCTCGCCCCGCAGGCGCATCGCATCGACATCGGCCATGCGGGCGACAAGCGCGGCATTGTCCGGCTCGGCGACCAGCGCATAGCGACCGTTAGACTGGGTATATTCATGCGCACAATAGACGGTCGTCGCGTCGGGCAGACACGCCAGCTTTGCCATATTGTCGAACATCTGTGCCGCTGTTCCTTCGAACAACCGTCCGCAGCCCATCGCGAACAGGGTGTCGCCGACAAATGCCGCAGACTGTGCGGCGAAGTAAAACGCTATGTGGCCCGCCGTATGCGCCGGCACATCGATGACCTGCGCTTCGATCGTGCCCAAGCGAACGATATCACCGCCCGCCACGAAGAGATCGAGTGTCGGGATGCGGTCTGCCTCGGCAGCAGGTCCCGTGATTGTGCAACCCGTTGCCGCCTTGATCTCTGCATTGCCGCCGGTGTGATCAGGGTGCCAGTGCGTGTTCCAGATATCAGTAATCCGCCATCCGCGCGCCGCAGCCTCAGCCAGCACTGGTGCCGCCACGGCAGGATCGACGACCATCGTCGCGCCGCTTTCGGGTTCGTGAACCAGCCAGATGTAATTATCGCTCAGCACCGGGATCGCGACAACCTCGATCGGCATCTTACCAATGCCCCGTGTTTGGCATCGACGCCCAAGGCTCGGCGGGCGGCAGGCTGCCATCCTGCAACAGCTCGACCGATACATTGTCGGGCGACCGGACGAACGCCATATGGCCGTCACGCGGCGGCCGGTTGATCGTCACGCCCGCGTCCATCAGTCGCTGACATGTGGCGTAGATATCATCGACCCGATAGGCCAGATGACCGAAATTCCGTCCCTCGCCATAGCCTTGCTCGTCCCAGTTGTGCGTCAGTTCGACCTGCGCGTCCTCGTCGCCCGGCGCCGCGAGGAAGATGAGCGTGAACCGCCCCGCGGGGTTGTCGAACCGCTTGAGCTCCTTGAGCCCGAGCAATTCGAAAAACCGGATGGTGGCTTGCGGGTCCGACACGCGGATCATGGTATGGAGATATTTCATGACCCTTATCTAGGCGTTCGTCGCCGCGCCCGAAAGGTGAAACATCATTCCTTGCGTTCGTCGTGGGCGGACAAGGCAGCACAGCCCTCAACCGACAGCCCGATCTATGAAGAAAACCGCCACCAGCGCGCCTGAAAGTCTTGGGAACCGGGAGCGAAGAGAGGCTCGGTTCTGCACCGAAACGAAGATCCTGCCTTTCCGGCAATCGTTGGCCGTTGGGCAAGCGCGCGCGTAACGGCATCGCTTCGGGCACCCGAGACCAATGGTGCGCCGTTCGCACGCAAGTGGCGGACTGTCCCTCAGCCAAAGGCGGCTAAGGTTTAATCGGTGCACCCAATTTCGCCAAGGCATCAGCCGCAGCCTTCCCCGCCGCACTGTTCGGCGCATTTTTGACTGCCGCCTCCCAGGCAACCCTCGCCGCTGCATCGGACCCCGATAGGATCGCCACGTTGCCCGCCTCCAGCGCCACCTGGGCGTCGTCGGGCGAGCGGGTTTGCGCCTCGGAAATGTCGGTCGTGGCACGCGCCAGATCACCCGACTGTCGTGCCAGCGTCGCTGAAAGCAACCAGGCGAGCGGATCGGCGGGAACCAGTTTGAGGGCCGCGTCGATATCGTCTCGCGCTCCTTTCTTGTCGCCCAGGGCAAAGCGTGCGCGAGACCGGTCGAGATAATTTTCTCCGAGGTCGACACCCGCCGCCTGCCCGCGCACCATGGCGGCATCGAACGCGATCCGGGCCCGCGCCGGATCGCCAGCCGCAAGTGCTGCGTTCCCTGCCTGTATCCACAGGTTGCCAGACCGGCCATCGGCCTTGTTATCTGCCTCCCGCGCGGCCGCCTCGAACGCCGTTGCAGCGGGCAACCAGCGTTTCTGGGCGACAAAGGCCAGCGCCTCGCAGTGCCGGGCCGCCACGCCACCGCCGTTGATCCGCCACGTCCCGGCTTGTTCGATCGCGCGCGCCGAATCGGTTTCGGCCAGTGCGGCACATGCCTCGAACCGTTGTCGGTCGACGCTCGGTGCAGGTGCAGGGTAAGCAGCGAGAAGCGCAAGGGCAATCATAGCAAGCTTTCTATGGTCTTAATCAGCAGCTGGATGTCGTTGGGGCGCGACAGACGGTGATCGCCGTCCTTGACGAGGACGATCTGGACGTCGGCTGAACGCAAACGCTCGGCGAGCATGAGGGACTGTCGCCACGGCACAGCTTGGTCTTCCTGTCCCTGAAGCAAGCGTATGGGTATATCGAGCCCGATCGTGCTGCCGAGCACCAGATTGCGCTGACCTGATTCCCAAAAGTCCCGCGTCGTCACGAGCGGTGGGCCATAAATCGATGGCTCCGCAATCCGTTCGTCGCGCGCCAGCGCCAGCTTTTGGCCTTCGTCAAAGCCCCATTCGGTAAAATCGGGTGCCGCCGCGATGCCAACTAACGCCGCCACGCGATGAGGCCGCGCAAGCGCCGCGAGCACCATCAACCATCCCCCCATTGAAGACCCGACAAGCACGACGGGTCCCGGCGTCCTATCGATCACCGACAAAGCATCGTCGCACCAGTCTTCAAGGGTGAAGTCCTCGAAGGCCCCCGCATTTTCACCGCACCCGCGATAGTCGAATCGCACAAACGCACGATCCGTCCGCACCGACCAGGCATCCAGCGCCATCGCTTTCGACCCCGCCATGTCGGAGGCGTAGCCGGGAAGAAAAATAATTGTGGGTCCGGCGCCGTCGCGCCGGCAGACAGCGATTTCGCTCAGATCACCCATTCGACCGAAAGCATTTCCATCGTTGCGTCGCGCTTTGCGCCGCGTTTTTCGACCATGATCGTATGAAGCAGGCGGATCGTATCGCTGCCAGCGGTCTCATAGGCATTGGGAAAAACGGCGTGGACCATCGCCTTTAGACCGCCCCCAACCATGGCCGTGCCGAAGCTGCCGGCGACGCGGAAGTGCTCCCAATAGCCCTCCCCCACGGTGCGCGGGTGCGACAGGAAAATACGATCGATCATCAGAGGACTCCGTGGAGACGAGAAGGGGCATGGGGCGGCTCTATTTCAGGGGGCAGCGGCTTGTCGAGTTCGCCCTCCCATTTGGCAACAACGACGGCGGCCACCGCATTGCCGACGACGTTGGTGCCCGAGCGGCCCATGTCGAGGAACTGATCGATGGCGAGGATGAGGACAAGTCCAGCCTCCGGAATACCGAACTGTGCCATCGTGCCCGAAATGACAACCAGGCTGGCACGCGGAACGGCCGCCATACCCTTGGACGTCAGCATGAGCGTCAGCAGCATTGCGATTTGCTGTCCGAAGCTCAAGTTGATCCCGTACAGTTGCGCAATGAACAGCGTCGCGAACGTCATGTACATCATCGAGCCATCGAGGTTAAACGAATAGCCGAGTGGCAGAACGAAGCTGGCAATTTTGGGCGGTACGCCGAAACGGTCGAGCGCCTCCAGCGTCCGCGGATAGGCTGCCTCAGACGAAGCAGTTGAGAACGCGAGCAGGACAGGCTCCCGAATATAGCGGATCAAGGTCCCCGCGCGCGTTCCCACGAACAGGAAGGCGGCGAATGCAAGAGCGCACCAGAGCACGAAGAGACCGAAATAAAAGGTGCCGATAAACCATATGAATGTCCCGATCACGACGAGACCGTTGACGGCAATCACCTTCGTCATCGCCGCGAACACCGCGAACGGGGAGACGCGCATCACGTAGTTCGTAACTTGAAGCATGACCTCGACAAGGGCGTCGATCCCCGCAACTAGCGGCGCGGCCTTGGCCCCCACTGCAGTCATGGCAACCCCGAAAAACAACGAGAAGATGACGATCTGCAGCAGCGTGTTGTTCGCCATGCCTTCGAAAATCGATTTCGGGAACATTTCGGCGATGATGTGGAAGATATCGCTCGTCGGCTTGGCAATATCGACGTGCGCAGTCGCGGGCGGCAGCGTGAGCCCTGCGCCGACGCCGGGGTGCAAAAGGTTCACGAGCACCATGCCAAGTGACAGCGAGACGAGTGTCGCCGAAATAAACCAGAACATCGTCTTCAGCCCGACCCTGCCGAGCGCCGCCGTATCGCCCATATGGACAATGCCCGAAACCAGCGTCGCAAATACCAGCGGCGCGATGATCATCTTGATGAGACGCAGAAAGATGTCGGTAACCAGTCCGAGCCACTTGCCCGCACTCGCAACAGCCACCTGATCCATCGCCGCATGCATGATCGCACCGACGAAAATGCCGAGCACAAGCCCGATCATGATGAACAGTGTCAGGCGCTTCGCCATCAAATTTCCTGCAATGCCAACTTTAGCATAACCTTAAGCGGAAGGAAGCGCCGCGAGCAACCCGGCTGCGAAGTCCGACAGCGTATCGTCGCGCGCGCCCATCACAACAATCCTGTCATGGGGTCGCGCCAGCGAGAGCAGCCGTTCACCGCATGCCTCCCGGCTGGCGATGTGTTCGGCCTGATCGCCGATGGCCTCGACTAAGGCTTCACTACCGATGCTGCGGTCGACCGTGCCGCCGAAATAGGCCGGGTCATTGACGATAAGCCGGTCGCCTTCGTCTAGATTCGCGCGGAATGCATAGGCCAGCTCGCGGCCCATTTGCTTGAGCGGGCCATAGCCGTGCGGCTGAAAGAAAACGAGCAACCGCCCCGGAAAAACATGCAGCGCCGACAGCGTGGCGGCGATCTTGTCCGGGTTGTGACCAAAATCGTCGATCACCGTGATGGTGTTTGCGGTACCAACCACCTCCATGCGGCGGTTAAGACCGCTGAATGTTGAAAGCGCCGCAGCGGCAGCGCTCACCGGGACCCCGACCATGGCAGCGGCGCCGAGCGCGGCAAGAGCATTCGAGGCATTGTGCCGGCCGGGCAAGGCGAGGGCGACGTGAGTGTCGCCCACCCTGAATTCCACGCCGTCGGGGCGCTCCACGAGGTCGATTGCGCGCAAATCGGAAAGGGAAGCGAGGCCAAACGTCAACGTCGGAGTCGCGAGCGAAGCGGCTTCGGCATTATCGGCATTTACGACCGATTTGTCGGCGCGGGCCAGAAATCCGCTGAATAGCGCCCGCAAGTCCTCCAACGATTTGTGATCGACCGCGACATTGTTGAGCACGGCAACCGTCGGCCGGTAGAGCGCGATCGAGCCGTCGCTCTCGTCCACTTCGCTCACGAAAACGTCGCCACGGCCTACCCGGGCCCCGGTGCCATAGTTTTTCATGATCGCGCCGTTCATGATCGTCGGATCGCGGCCGACCTGGTCCAGTATCCAGCCGATCATGCCCGTCACAGTCGATTTGCCACTCGTACCGCCGACCGCAATGCCGATCGGGGCTGCATTGAACAGTTCGGCAAGCAGTTCGGCCCGCGTCATGCGCGCACAGCCGAGCTCGGTCGCGCGGACGATATCGGGTACGGTGGCCTCGATTGCAGCCGATGCCACGACAATCTGGTCCGCCGACACAATGCCGCTGCCATCCTGTGCGAACAGGCCGATGCCCTGCGCGGCGATCCGCTCGAACTTGGCGCCTGACCGCCCCTGATCCAGCGAGCGGTCAGATCCCGCGACTATTGACCCCTGCGCAGCCACGATTTGCGCGAGCGACATCATGCCCGATCCGCCGATTCCAACAAAGAAATAGGATTTGCCCACGCCCGCGCTATCGTGACTAAATCTCAGGGGAGCAAGATGCGCATCGCCGTTGTCGCACCGTCGAACGCCGTTTCACCGCAAATACCAGCGCGGATCGCGGCGCTTGCGCGTGAACGATACGGCGATTTCGCACCAGACATCGTCTTTCATCCGCAGTGCTTCTTGTCGGAGGGACATTTCGCCGGGCCTGACGCCGCGCGCGAGGAGGCGCTGGTCGAGGTCAGCAACGACCCGCGTTTCGACGCGGTATGGTTCGGACGGGGTGGATACGGCGCGAACCGGATCGCCGAGCGCGCGATTGCACGGATGGACGATGCGGCGCGATCAAAGACATTCCTCGGCTATAGCGATGGGGGGTTCGTGTTGGCAGGCTTGCTGGCCAAGGGGGTGGGACACCCCGTCCACGGGCCTATGCCCAGCGACGTCATGCGCGACGGAGGCGAGGCAGCTGTCGCGCGGTCCCTCGATTGGCTCATGTGCCCCAAACCGGCAGCGCAGGATCAAGTGGCAATCAACCTGACCGTCCTGTCGAACCTGCTCGGCACGCCGCTCGAACCCGATCTGGCTGGACGCGTGTTGATGCTCGAAGAGGTCGATGAGGCGATGTATTGCATCGACCGTACGCTCTTTCACGTCACGTCCAGCGCAAATGTGCGGCGCTGCGCCGGGGTCATGCTGGGTCGCTGTGCACCGATCCCGTCGAACACGCCCGACTTTGGGATGGATGAGGAAGCCGTAGCCCGGCATTGGTGCACCGTGTCGGGCATACGCTGGATGGGCCGTGCGAATATCGGGCACGACATCGAAAATGCAGTCGTGCCGTTCGGCTCTCGGTTGGTGTACGATACTTTCTAGGCTGGACGCCTAGGGTCGCCGGTCGCGCGGTGACGTGACGGGGGGGTATTTCTTGATTTTTTCTGCTCTTGCTCCCCCTTATGGCGTTGGCTGTGCCAACGAGCGCGTGGTTCCAAGAAGTGCTCTGCAGCGCAACGACGATCGACACTACGCGCTGACACCCGTGATAATCGATAAGACTGCTTCCCGACGGCGGGGGCGCCATCGGGAAGGGTACGCAAAGCAACTACTCGTCCGGGGGGGGGTGGACAGGAGCAAAAACGCCGGTCTCGCCGGGTGGTTCCGCCGCGGCCAAAATTCACCGTTGCGCAAGGAGCGAGCCTGACCGATGGCGACGCTATGGAAATGCCAGGTCGCACGTTCATCGCCCGCCACGGCGAAACCGTCTTCAACGCCGCCCGCCGAATGCAGGGCGTAGCGATAGACACGCCGCTGACCCGCGCCGGGTTTGCCCAGGCAGACGCGATGGGCGCAGCGTTGGCCAGCTATTTAGGCACCGATGTCCCACCGCTTGCGCTGTGGGCCTCCACGTCGGGTCGCGCGCTGCAGACGCTGGCCGTTGTATGCGAACATATCGGGGCCGACTGGCACACAGCCCTTCACGATGCCCGGCTCTGCGAGATCGATGTAGGCAAATGGGGGGGGCGCACCTATGCCGAGATCAGCGCCGAACAGGGGCCGATTGTAGACGCTGAACATCATCTGTTTTCGACCCGCCCTCCTGGAGGTGAATGGTATGACGGCATTGCCACACGACTATCAGCCTGGGTCGATACGGCGCGCCATGATAGCGGCGACCGCCTCGTCCTTATGCACGGCATTTCGTCGCGGGTGCTGCGCGGCCTGCTGACGTCAGTCGTCCCTGATCGGCGTTGGGGATGCGGCGTTGCCGCCAACCTGTCGCAGGGGTCGATGGTGATGATCGAGAACGGGCGCGAGACGGTAGTCGTCCATGGCGACGGCGCGGCGCCCGCATGAAGGGCGTGGTCCTGCTGACCCTGCTGCTCTGCGCGGCGCCGGCGAGCGCGCGAACCGTGCTGGGGAGCTTCGACAACTGGTCCGCGTTCCGCGACGAAAAACCGGTCCGCTGCTTCGCGATTGCCGAGCCGGTGCGCGGCGGCGGCGGCGGCGGCCGTAAGTGGCGGCCGTTTGCGACTGTGTCGACTTGGCCGCAGGCGAGAGTGCGCGGACAATTCTACCTCCGGCTGAGTCGCGCATCACGTGCGGGCGCGGCGGTCACGTTAAGTATCGATGGACGCCGCTTTAGCCTGGTCGCGGGCGGCGCAGATGCCTGGGCGGCTGATCCCCGCGCCGACGCGGCAATCGTTGCAGCCATGCGCAGCGCGCGCGCGATGAGCGTCACCGGCGTTGCGGCGACAGGCGGCGGCTTTGCCGAAACCTACCTACTTAAGGGCGCGGCAACCGCGATCGACGCTGCTGCGCTTGGCTGTGGGCGCCGCTGAGACTAGGACGCTGTGATGACACCCCTCATGTCCAGCCCCGGAAACATCGACCCGGTCCCCGTGGCACGCCCCACAGCACCGCGTCCCGACGGCAAGATTGACCTCGTAGGCCTCAGCAAAGCCGAGATGCGGGAAGCGCTCACTACTGGGGGCCTCGATGCAAAGGGTGCGAAGCTGCGCGCCAAGCAGATCTGGCATTGGATCTATAATCGCGGGGCTACCGATTTTTCGCTTATGACCGATATTGCCCGCGCGCAGCAGCCATGGCTGAGCAATCGGTTTGTCATAGGGCGGCCGGAAATTGTCGAGGCGCAAGTGTCTACCGACGGCACGCGCAAATGGCTGCTCCGCACGCCTGACGCACAGGATTTCGAGATGGTGTTCATCCCCGACGCGGATCGAGGGACGTTATGCGTTTCGAGCCAGATTGGCTGTACACTCAACTGCCGCTTTTGCCACACGGGAACGATGCGTCTTGTCCGCAACCTGACCGCCGGCGAAATCGTCGGCCAGGTCATGTTGGCCCGCGATGCGTTGGGCGAGTGGCCATCGACGCAGGACGGGCGGCTGCTGACAAACATCGTAATGATGGGCATGGGTGAGCCCCTGTATAATTTTGAGGCGGTGCGGGACGCGTTAAAGATCGTGATGGATGGGGACGGGCTGGCGCTCGGCAAGCGCCGCATTACGCTGTCGACCTCGGGTGTCGTGCCGATGATGGCGCGCGCGGGCGAGGAGATCGGCGTGAACCTAGCAGTCTCGCTTCATGCGGTGACCAAGGAAGTGCGCGATGAAATCGTTCCGCTCAACAGAAAATATGGCATCGAGGAATTGTTGCAGGCATGTGCAGACTATCCCGGCGCAAACAACGCGCGGCGGATTACATTTGAGTACGTCATGCTGCGCGACAAGAACGACAGCGACGCCGACGCGCACGAGCTCGTCCGCCTGCTGCGCAAGTACAAGCTACCCGCCAAGGTCAATCTGATCCCGTTCAATCCCTGGCCTGGCGCGGCATACGACACCTCGCCGCCAGATCGGATCAAGTCCTTCAGCAACATCGTGTTCGAAGCGGGCATTTCAGCGCCGGTCCGGACGCCACGTGGTCGCGATATCGATGCGGCGTGCGGCCAGCTGAAAACTGCGAGCGACAGGAAAACGCGCGCCGAGCTGGATCGGCTGGCAGAGGAAAAACAGGTGGCACTGGGTTAGCGTTTGCGTCTGGGATTTCAATTCGATCCCGGTTGAAGGGAAAGACTGCTTTGCACGCGCTCGTCTTCCGCGCCATCGACACGCGGCCAGCAATCCTCGAAGAGCGCCGCATGATCGATACCTACTCACTCGCCCTCGCGACCGTCGCCGGCCTCATCGGCGGCGCGATGAACGCGCTTGCAGGGGGCGGAACGTTTGCGACGATGCCCGCGCTGATCGCGCTCGGCCTGCCCAGCCCCCAAGCCAACGCGACGAGCAACGTTGCACTGCAGCCAGGCGCGATGACCGCCGCGTGGGAGTTTCGTAGCGGACTGGAGCCACTTGGCGGCGTGTCAATTCGTACACTGTCGGCACTGACCTTTGCGGGCGGACTCGTTGGCAGCTTGTTGCTTGTCATCACGCCCACCCGGACGTTCGATGTGATCATCCCGTGGCTGTTGTTCGTTGCGTTCCTCGCCATTGCTTTCGGTAGACAAGCCGCAGAAGCACTACGCAAGCGGGTCATGATCGGAACAATGGCACTTGTGGTCGCGCAGAGCCTGCTCGGTCTTTACGGCGGCTATTTCGGTGGTGGCGTCGGAATGATGACGACCGCAACCTATGGCCTGCTGGCCGGCCTGGCGCCGCACCGCCTCATGGCCGCGCGCACGCTGATGCTGGCGATTGCAAATACCGCAGCCGCAGTGGTCTTCATCGGGTTCGGCATGGTGCAATGGTGGGTTTGCCTGCCAATGTTGGTCGGCGCGATTGTCGGCGGTTTGCTGGGCGCCAAGGTGGGCAAGAAGCTGCCCCCGCGGATGATCCGACTGTGGACGCTGGGGGTAACGGCGGCGACGACAGTCATATTTTTTATCCGCGCGTACGGGTAACCTTTTCGCGCTTGCAGTCGTAACTGTCTCGCGCGATGCTTGGCGTTCGTCGAGAGGAATAGTAATGACCGAAGCGGTCGAAACGTACGGCGGCGCGCTCGTTAAGCGACACCGACTGTCCACCCGCCTTTGGCACTGGGTCAATGCGGTCGCGGTTTTCATCATGCTGATGTCGGGCCTGATGATCTCGAACGCGCATCCCCTGCTCTATTGGGGACAATATGGCGCCAATTTTGACAGGCCGTGGCTCGACCTGACGCACTATCTGGAGCGCGGCCATTTCCCCGGCTGGGCGACGATTCCCTCGACCTATAACCTTGCACTCGCGCGGCACTGGCATCTAGCTTTTGCGTGGGTGCTGGCCTTCGGGTTCCTCGCCTATCTCATTGTCAGCCTACTCAATCACCATATTCAGCGCGATCTGGCGCTCAAGCGCGGCGAGCTGTCACCACGCCATCTCGTCGCGGAAATCGTCCACCACGCGCAGTTGAAATTCCCGACCGGCGCGGCGGCACTCACCTACAATACGCTGCAAAAGATCACTTACATCCTCGTCCTGTTCGGCCTCATGCCCATGCTTATCCTTACTGGCATGTGCCTGATGCCCGGATTGTCGACGTTAACCGGCTGGGCAATCGATCTCTTCGGCGGGCGATCGACGGCACGCTCGATCCACTTCATCTGTGCTAGCGGTATGGCGCTGTTCATCGTGGTCCATCTGGCGCTGGTTATGCTGGCGGGACCTCTCAATGAAGTTCGCTCAATGATCACCGGCAAGTTCCGTTTACCGCATGACCGGGTGCCCAAGACAGACCCCAAGCCTCTTTCCGAGCTTGCAGGGGACCCCGCATGAGCAACATCATTACGTCCATTTCGCTGACGCGGCGTGCGCTCGTCGGCACCGTGCTCGCAGGCGGCAGCCTCGCTCTGTCCGGATGCGATGCGCTCGGCAACAACGAACATTTCCGCGAGATTCTGAAATTTGGCGAGGATGCCAACTATGCCATTCATCGCAGTCTGCAGGATCGCATGGCGCTTGCGAAGGAATTCAGACCCGATCAGCGGTCGCCGATCTTTCGGTCGAACGGTGTGCACATGCCCGCCGGCGATGCCTATGCTCGCCACGTCGCCTCCGAATTCCGCGACTGGACGCTCATCATCGACGGCCTCGTTATCCACCCGCAAATCCTGCCGCTCAACCAGATCCGAAGCCTGCCTGCGCGCAGCCAGATCACGCGGCACGACTGTGTCGAAGGCTGGAGCGCGATCGCGAAGTGGACCGGTGTGCCGGTCAAGTTCCTGCTCGACCGGGCAGGGCTAAAGCCGGAGGCGCGCTACATCGTGTTCCATTGTGCCGACGCCAACGACGGGTCACCATATTATGAAAGCTTCGACCTGCTCGATGCCTATCATCCGCAAACGATCCTCGCGTGGAACCTAAACGACGAGCCGTTGCCGGTGCCGAACGGAGCGCCGCTGCGCCTGCGCGTCGAGCGACAACTCGGATATAAACATGCAAAATATGTCCAGCGAATCGAAGCCGTGGCCAGCCTGAAGACGATCTACGGCGGCAAAGGCGGCTTCTGGGAAGATGGCGCCGGATACGAATGGTATGCTGGCGCGTAGCAGCGTACGCCTTTACCGAGTTTGCTTATGTCCCTTCTCGACACGTTTCTTGCCAAGATCATCCGCAACGGTACGCTGACGGTCACCGACCATAAGGGTCAGGTCAGCAGGGTCGGTACCCCGACCGAAGGTTATCCCGACATCGCCATCCGCCTCGCTGATGCCAAAGTGGCACGTGAGGTCGTGATGAAGCCCGAACTCGGTGGGGGCGAGGCGTATATGGACCACCGTCTGATCGTCGGAAACGACGATATCATGGGTCTGTTAAGCCTGTTGCGCCTCAACAGTTCGTGGGAACGCGGCGGCGGCATCGAAGATGCGCGCTGGACGAGCCGCGTATGGGGCAAAATTGCAGGCAAGCTCGACCGCTGGAACTGGAACGCCAAGTCGAAGCGCAACGTCGCGCACCATTACGACCTCGACGATAGGCTTTACGACCTCTTTCTCGACGAGAACCGCCAATACAGCTGCGGCTATTTCACCGACCCAGCCAATTCGCTTGATCAGGCTCAACGCAACAAAATGGCCCATATTGCCGCCAAGCTCGATCTCCGACCTGGCATGCGGGTGCTCGACATTGGCTGCGGCTGGGGCGGCATGGCGTTTTATCTCAACAAACATTACGACGTCGATGTCGTTGGGATCACACTATCCGAAGAACAGATCAAATATGCCCGGGCGGACGCGGCGAAGCGTAGCGTTGCCGACCGGGTGACATTTGAGCTGATCGATTACCGCGAAGTCACTGGGCAGTTTGACCGGATCGTCTCTGTCGGCATGTTCGAACATGTCGGCCCACCGCACTACCATACCTTCTTCCGGAAATGTCGAGAGCTGATGACCGATGACGGAGTGATGCTGCTCCACACCATCGGGCGGATGGGCTGGCCGGGGACGACCGATGCATGGGCGTCGAAATACATCTTCCCGGGCGGCTATGCGCCCGCGCTGAGCGAGATCACCGATGCAAGTGAGCGGCAGAATTTAATCCAGACCGATTGCGAAACATGGCGGTTGCATTACGCGTACACACTTCGCCACTGGTACGCACGCGTGATGGAAAAGCGCCCGGAGATCGAGGCGATCTACGACGCCCGATTTTTTCGCATGTGGCAGTTCTATCTGGCCGGCTGCACAAGCGCGTTCGAGCACGGCGTGCTCTGCGTCTATCAGCTGCAATACGCCAAGGACCGGCGCGTGCTTCCCCTTACCCGCGATTATATGGCCGCAGCAGAGTTTAAACTTCGCGAGGCTTGAGCTTCCCGGTAGGGCGCGAACGTCGGCTGCGCGGTCCTCGTTTCTTGGGCGCACTGCCTGTTATCGGAACCCGTGATGCGATCAGCGACTTGGCGTGTACCCGGCAAGCAGGCTCGGCAAGACTATCGGCAAAAGCGCTAACACGGGCTTCAGCTTTGGGTGTCTTGTTTGCGGCCATCCTTCCCTCGCCGAGTCGGCGCCCGTATGAGGCCACGACGAATCACGGGAGTTGCCAATTGCGCGACATCAAAGGCCAAGGGATCAACAAAGTCGTTCTCGCCTATTCTGGCGGCCTCGATACCAGCGTGATCCTGAAGTGGCTGCAGCAGACGTATAACTGCGAGGTTGTGACCTTCACCGCCGACCTGGGACAAGGCGAGGAGCTCGAGCCCGCGCGCGCCAAAGCGCGCTTGATGGGCGTCAAAGAAGAAAACATCTTTATTGACGACCTGCGCGAGGAATTCGTCCGCGATTACGTCTTCCCGATGATGCGCGCTAATGCGCTGTACGAGGGGCTTTACCTCCTCGGGACGTCAATCGCGCGGCCGCTGATTGCCAAGCGCCAGATCGAGATTGCCAAGATGGTCGGCGCTGACGCCGTCAGCCATGGCGCTACCGGCAAGGGGAACGACCAGGTTCGGTTCGAGCTCGGCTATTACGCGCTGTCACCCGACGTCAAAATCATCGCGCCTTGGCGAGAATGGGAGTTGACCAGCCGGACGGCGCTGATCGCGTTTGCCGAACAGCACCAGATTCCGGTGCCCAGGGACAAGCGGGGCGAGAGCCCATTCTCGACCGATGCCAACATGTTGCACACCTCTTCGGAGGGCAAGGTGCTGGAAGATCCGTGGGACGAAGTGCCCGACTATGTCTATTCGCGCACGGTCAATCCCGAGGATGCACCCGATACACCCGAAGTCATCACCGTCGATTTCGAACGCGGCGATGCAGTTGCAGTTAATGGAGAGGGCATGTCGCCCGCGACGGCTCTGAGCACGCTCAACGAATATGGGCGGCGGCACGGCATCGGGCGGCTCGATCTGGTCGAGAATCGGTTCGTCGGCATGAAATCGCGCGGCATGTACGAAACGCCGGGTGGCACGATCCTTCACCTCGCGCATCGGGGTATCGAACAGCTGACGCTCGACCGGGGTGCTGCCCATCTGAAGGACGAACTCGCGCCGCGTTACGCCGAGCTTCTTTATAACGGCTTCTGGTTCTCGCCGGAGCGCGAGATGCTGCAGGCCGCCATCGATCATTCGCAGGTTAAGGTAAGCGGCACGGTACGGCTAAAACTTTACAAAGGTAGCGTGATCGTGACGGGTCGCAAATCACCAAACACGCTTTACAGCGAAAAGGTCGTGACGTTCGAGGACGACGCCGGGGCATATGACCAACGCGATGCCGAAGGGTTCATCAAGCTGAATGCGTTGCGTCTGCGCTTGCTGGGGCGGCGCGATCGCTGATCTGAGGAAAGTCGAGCTGGCGGAACTGGGCAATCGCCAAGCCGACCAACATGAATGGCATCAGCGGTAGGCTGACCAGCGCGGCTGCAATGCCGAGCTGCGGGGCGACAAAACCCAATATCGCGAGACGCTCGTCAACACCCGGCAGATGGGCCCGCGTGCACACCCACAAGGCTCCGATTGCGACGACGGTCAGGTCATAACTGAACGCATAGGGCAGCACGAGAAAGGTGCAGGTTGCGATGAGCAGAGCGAGGTCTCGGCTGGCCGGGCGCCGCCGCGCCGCCAGCGTAACGAGCAATATGCCCAGCGCTGTCGACGCGACCTGGAAAGCCACGGCGACCGACCAAGGCGCGCCGGCTTCCAACAAGCCGGTCGTCATCGATGTCGACAGGTTGCCGAAAAACTTGCCATGGGCGTTGATCATCGTGGCCTGCACACCAAGCGTTCGAAACAGATAGTCGGTCCATGGCGTCACCCCGAAGGCAACAGCTGTCGCGAGAACAGACCCGACAACTGTGGCGGCCGCGGAACCCATCGCGCGCCAATCGCCGCGGATGAGCAGGGCAAGCGGCACGAGCACGGCCATATGAGGCTTGATCAGCATCAGGCCAAAGAATATTCCTGCCAGCGTCGGACGTCGGTCGAGGTTCTGCCAGCCGAGCAGGAACAGAGCGCCCAGGACAAATCCGTAATGTCCTGCCCAAAGGTTGACGAGTGCCGCCGGGGTTGCGACGGCAAGCCAGTACGGCCCAGCGCTCCGAGGCCACCACGAGCGGGCTGACACTGCAAAAAGTGCAGCTGTGGCCGTTAACCAGACAGCCAGCGCAACCGAGTAGGGAAGCAGCGAGAGCGCGGCCGCCAGCGGATAAGAGGTCGGCGGATAAGAATAATTGTGCGGATCGATGGCGCCGAACAGACCGCGTTGGTATGCGGCATATCCCGTCGGATCGTACAGCGTGGCGAACTGTCCGTCGCGCACGAGATGACCGCCTGTCCAGACATTGATGAAATCGCGTCCCCACACTACCGAGTGGTCGATGATACCATTTCTCGTCAAAACCCAATCGCGGGCGACGAATACCAAAATCAGGATCGACCCGATGACCCACGGCAGCCACAATCGCAGAGGGGACGCGAGCCGATGAGCATCAGGGGGGGGCTCAGCACTGTTGGTGGACACACAGTAGCTCCAGCGGTTGCGCGCCGGCAGGTTTCGCGCTCCGGCTTGCTAGCCGTCAATGGTTAACGACACGTACACAAATGGTTTTTGGTGGGAGCAGCGCTGGTTTCTAGCGCTGCTCGTCGTCGCATCAGTCGTGCCGTTGATGTGGCCGTCGGTGCCGCCGCTGGTCGACTTGCCAGGCCATATGGGGCGCTATGCAGTTGAACTGGATGCCACCTCGCCGATCCTGTCGCAATGGTATGATTTCCGCTGGCGGCTGATCGGCAATTCGGGCGTGGACCTGCTGATTGTGCCGATGGCCAGAGTGTTTGGGCTCGAACTGGGCGTTAAGCTAATCATACTGGCGATTCCGGCGATGACGACCGCCGGCTTTCTCCTGATCGCACGCGAAGTGCATGGCCGTGTACCGCCGACAGCGTTTTTCGCACTGCCTCTGGCCTACGGACATCCCTTCCTGTTCGGCTTCGTCAATTTTGCGCTTGGGGTGGCTTTCACGCTGCTTGCCTTTGCGCTCTGGCTGCGCATGACGCGCCTGAGACGGACAAGGTGGCGGTCAGCCGTGTTTAGCGTGATTGCCTGCGTTATCTGGGTTACGCACACCTTCGCGTGGGGTTTGCTCGGAGTACTATGCCTCGCGGCGGAGATTATCCGGCAACGCGACCTGGGCCACCTCTGGCATACAGCGGTCTTTCGTGCGGGAATTGCGTGCCTGCCAATGGCGCTCCCCCTGATTCCGATGGTCGTCTGGCAATCGCAGACAAGGAGCTCAACGGGAGACTGGTTCGACCTCAAGGAAAAGTCGCATTACCTTGCCACCACATTGCGCGACCGCTGGCAAGTTCTTGACGTCGGCGCGCTCGCGCTGATCTTCGGGGTCGTGCTGATGCCGTTGGTCGTCGACCGGCTCGGCTATTCCCGTATGTTGATCGGGAGCACCTTTTTCCTGATCATCGTCTTTTTCACACTGCCGCGTGTTATCTTTGGTTCGGCTTATGCAGACATGCGGCTAACGCCTTTTCTGTTCGCAAATGCCGTCATCGCGATCCGTCCGCTGCCGGGCGTGTCACGCCGGTTGCTCAATGGGCTGGCTATCCTCGGTCTGCTGTTTGTCGGAGCCCGTACGGCCTCGACCACGGCGAGTTTTGCCATCGTTTCGGCCCGATGGGATAGAGCGTTGATAGCGCTCGACCATCTGCCGCGCGGTGCACGCGTTGCTGCCTTCACACCGTGGACCTGCGCATTTGACTGGTCTACCGACCGCATGGACCATCTTCCGGGCCTGGCCATCGTACGCCGACAGGCATTTTCAAATGATCAGTGGCAGGTGTCAGGTACCAGTTTCATGACTGTCACCAAGAGCGATGCGGCCGGGTTCGTGGCCGACCCCTCGCAATTAGTGACCGAGCAACCATGCCACTTTGGTAATTGGCGATCGCTCGACCAGTCGCTGGCCAAGCTGCCTCGCGCCGCGTTTGACTATGTATGGCTTATCGATCCGCCTCGCCACGATCGCAGGCTGACGTTCGGCATGACACCGGTTTGGGCCAACGGAACGGATCGTCTTTATCGGATCGACCGCAAATGAGTCGCTGGTGGGAAACACGGCGCGCCGTCGCAGCCGCGGCGCTTGCCTCGACGGTTCCCCTGTGGTTCGTGACCCTGCCACCGCTGATCGATCTGCTCGGGCACATGGGCCGCTATCATATCCAGTTGAACCTGGCGCACAGCGCCGCGTTGCAAGCCAATTGGGCCTACCGCTGGAGCTTGATCGGCAATCTGGGCAGCGACTTGCTGATGGAACCGTTGGGCCGCCTGTTTGGCGTTGAACGTGGCGCGGTCCTGCTGAGCGCCCTCATCCTGATTTTGGCAATTTCGGGCATGGCACGACTGGCAAAGGCCGCTCACGGCACGTTGCCGGCAACGGCGTGGGCCGCATTTCCCTTTGCCATGGCCTACCCATGGCAATACGGACTGGTGAACTATTGGCTCGGCTTTACCTGCGCGCTCCACGCTGCGGCGTTCTTCTATCGCGCAGACCCGGTTGCAATCGATGCGCGCGCCAGGCCATGGATGCTCGACAGCCTGCTACTCGGGGTCGCCGCTGTCCTGCTGTGGACCGTGCACATCTATGGCTGGGGGATATTTTGCGTCCTGATCTGGGCGCAGCGCGGGGATTACAGGTCGCTGCGTGCTTATACTGTAAGCCTTTTGAAGTTGGTTCCGCTGGGGGCCCCGCTACTGCTCATGTTGGCGTTGCGCTATGGCACGCACGGGTCAGCGGAAACGTTGGGCTGGTATGCGCTGGAGTATAAAATGCTCGCGCTCACCTGGACCCTGCGCGATCAGATCCAATGGTTCGACATCACCTGCCTGGGATTGAGCCTCCTGTTGATCCTTGTCGGGTTCATGTCGCGCCGGTTCGAGCAAAACTGGGCGCTCGGCTCTGCCGCGCTGACGCTGCTCATCGCGCTTTTTGTCATGCCGTATCAGCTGTTCGGTTCGGCCTACGCTGACGCGCGGTTATGGCCTGTGGTGATCATCGTTGGTCTGCTTGCGCTGCGTCCAGCCCCTGGGGTCTCAACTCGGTTGGCCCCGGCACTGGCGTTGACGGCAGCGGTCTTGTTCGCAGTACGGATCGCGGTCACGACCATCGGGTTTCAAACCTATGACCGCGACTTTGCCCGCCACCTGAAGGCGCTCGATCGGATGCCGATTGGTGCGCATGTCGCGGTGTTTGTGGAATATCCCAAGGATGTTCCCTGGCGCCGACCGCGGTTCGAACACATGGATGGGATTGCCATCGTCCGGCGCGAAGTCTTCACGAACTCGCAATGGGAAGTGCCTGGCGCACAATTGTTAATTCCGCTCGGCGCGCGGGGCTCGCGCTTCAATGCGGATCCGTCGCAATATATCAAGGGAGGCGGCGAGTTGCGCGGTCGCCTCAAAGCGCGCCTCGACGCGTTTCCTCGCGACCGGTTCGATTTCGTATGGCTGATCGGCTTTCGCCCCGAAACGCTTCCGCGCTACCCAGGTCTTATTCCGCTGTTTGCGGATGACCGGACCATCCTGTACCGGATCCAGAAATGACCCCGCCGAAACTTTCGATCGTCGTTCCTTGCTATAACGAGGCCGATTGCCTCGTGACGCTACACGCGCGGCTCGGCGCTGCGGCAAAGGCAGTGGTGGGCAACGATTACGAGATCGTCCTGATCAACGACGGGTCGCGCGATGGCAGTTGGTCGATCATGGCGGGCCTCACCAAGACGGACCCTCATCTCGTTGCGCTCGACCTGTCGCGTAATCACGGGCACCAGCTGGCACTGACCGCTGGGCTCGACCTGTGCCGAGGCGAATACATATTTGTCGTTGATGCCGATTTGCAGGATCCCCCTGAATTGCTCAATCCCATGATGGAAACGATGGTTCGCGAAGGCGCAGATGTCGTTTACGGCGTTCGCACCGGGCGAGCCGGCGAAACCGCGTTTAAAAAGGCAACGGCTGCAGCGTTCTACCGCGTGCTGAAAAGCGCGACCGAGGTCGATATTCCGCTGGATGCGGGCGACTTTCGACTGATGACGCGCCGCGCCCTTTCAGTGTTCCTGGCCATGCCTGAACAGGCCCGCTTCGTACGTGGCATGGTCGCGTGGGGCGGGTTCCGGCAGGTGCCGTTTGCCTATCACCGCGAGGCACGCTTTGCCGGCGTTACCAAATATCCGCTATCAAAGATGATGGGCTTTGCGCTCGACGCGCTGACGGGATTTTCAACGGCCCCGCTTCGCTTCGCAAGTCACGCTGGCCTCTGGCTCGCAGCGGGATCGCTGCTACTCATCGCCTATATCGGCATTTCGTGGATTTCGGGCGATACCATCGCGGGCTGGACGTCGCTGATGCTGGTCGTGGTCGTCCTCGGCGCGATCCAGATGTTCGTCCTCGGGATGATCGGCGAATATATCGGTCGGCTTTACACCCAGGCGAAAAATCGTCCCCTCTACATCGTCCAGAACATCGCAGGCGGCAGTGTGTCGAAGGCAAAGCTTGGCATCGATGCTTCAGCCTCCGTAAGTCCACTTGCGGTGCATCCAGAAAGTGGCGAGCGGGGTTAGGACGATATTGGGTACGATCGGCCACCAAGTCGGCCCGTGGCAATATTTGACCAGCAGCCACACGAAGAACGAATTCATCGCAAAGCCGAACAAGTTCACCGCGATGAACCGCGTTCCCATTTGCGCGTGGTTCTCGCGTTCGCCGTGCCCGGCAAAGCTGATCCACCCGTGGGCAAAATAGCCGGCGATAACGCCGACGACGAAGGCGATGGCAATCGAGACGTTCGGATCGATCCCGAACCATTCGACCCCAAGGTAATAAATGGATTGCCCACCCGCGGTTATAACGCCGCCAACGATGGCGTAACGCAAAAGTTGCCAGAACGCGGCGCGAGCGACCGCGTCGCGGGGAATCCAGCGATCGATGACCATCAGGCTCCGGCGCGCCTGCGCAACTTGGCTTCGACGCTCGCCTTGACCATGGCGACCGGCTTTACAAGACCCGTCGGGATAAGCCGTACCATCGCTCGACGCGCATGCCAGGCAAAATCACCACCGATTTCCAGCAGACGGCTGTCATCGACGCGCGCACCAACGATCGAAGGCGACAGCCGCTTCTGGCCTGCTGCATTGGCATAGAGGAAGCTGTTGTAGCGATACCAGCTTTTGACCTGCTTCTGGTCTGCAAGGCGCGGACGGAGCCAATCGAACGCGGCGTATCCTTCCTGCTTGAACAGGTTCCGCCAATACTCGGGCGGCTGCTCATTGACGTGATGCTCGCCGCCCTGATGCGGGACAGCAGCAGAAAACAGGATGACATCGCCGTGGCGGATGAGTGTCTCGACGAAGGTTGCCGCTTTGGCATGAGGCAAATGCTCGGCAACCTCGAGGCTCTGGACAAGCCCGAATGTGCGCCCGAGATCGAGCGGGATCGACAAATCATGGGCACGAAAATTTGAAGTCGGAATGACGAGCTGGTCAAGCTTCACATAGTTACCATCAACCGCGACGACGTCGCCGACGCCCGCCGCCAGCCATTCCGCCGCCCACGCGCCATGCCCGGCTCCCACATCAAGCAGGCTGTCGATTTTCATTTCAGCCAGCAACAGCGGCGCAACGGTCCGCGCCGATGCCCGGCTGCCGTCGTCAATGTAATCGTAAAAGTCGGTGTTGTAGACGTGGTCGGTCATCGGTTCGATCCGCTGGGAAAGCATGTCAGGCGCACGCTATGCAGCGGCACCAGTAACGATTATGCGCCCTTACGTCGAGAAGTAAGGGGCGCGGGTAAGGCAATGGACGAGGCGGCAGCACAGCAACGGTTCGTCGACCTGCTTGACCGGCATTGGCGTGCATTGATTACGCTTGTCTGGGGCGTCACGGCTGGCACCATGGTCTGGTACCGTTGGGGCATGATCCGCTGGTTTTCGCTGCCCGATACGGACGACAATATGCGGATGTCTCAGGTTCGCGCGCTGCTCAATGGACAGGGCTGGTACGACCTGCGTCAGTACAAGCTGAACCCGCCCGAGGGTTTCAACATGCACTGGAGCCGCCTCGTGGACCTGCCGATCGCGGGGTTGGACTTGATCGCTAGGCTTTTTGTGAGTGGACCAACAGCGGAACGCTTCGCGGCCGCCGTCGCGCCGATGCTGCCGCTATGGGTGACGCTGCTGGCTCTGGCGCTCGCCGCACGGTGGCTGATCGCGCCGAATGCCGGGCTGCTGGCGGCGGCGTTCGTGTCGGTCTGTTGCATGGCTGCCCTGACAATGTTCATGCCGATGCGGATCGATCATCATAATTGGCAGCTTACCTTCCTCGTCTTGAGCATCGCGGGCATTGCTGATCCAAATGCCCGGCGCGGCGGGATCGTCATGGGACTGGCGAGCGCAGCGTCAGTGGTCATCGGCCTTGAACTCCTTCCCTTTCTTGTGATCGTCGGCGCGGCAACCGTGCTGCGCTGGGTCTGGCAGCCCGATGACCGCCAACGGCTTTCAGGCTATGGCCTCTCGCTCGCGGTCGGCTGTGCCGGCGGCTATCTCGCCTTTGCCTCCTACGACAATGCAATTCCACGCTGCGACGTGTTGTCGCCGGTTTATCTTGGCACGATGGTCGCGGCAGGATGGCTGGCCTGGCTTTTGCCGCAGCCCCAGCGCGGCGACTGGAAATGGCGCTTCGGCGCGGCCGGGGCCGGCGGCCTCGTTCTCATCGCCGGATTTGCGCTGCTCGCCCCACAATGCCTCGGGCGTCCCGAACAAGTTTCACCCGAGCTGTACAATTCGTGGCTGAAGAACATCAATGAGTTCAAACCGCTCTACACCAAGGACTGGCAGACCATGGCAGGAACGCTTGCCTTGCCGCTGGCAGGGGTAGTCGGGGCGATTTTTGCGACGCTACGCGCCCGCGGCTCGTCCAAGTTTGCGGTCTGGGCACCGATCGCGCTGATTAGCCTGACCTCAATGCTGCTGCTGCTATGGCAGACCCGCATGGGGCCCGCGGCTCAACTGGCCGCTGTACCGGGAGCAACCGCATTAACATGGATTGCCGTGCCCGCGCTCCGCCGCAGCACGTCGGTGCTGACGCGGACTCTTGGCGTCGTCGTCGCGTTCCTCTTGTTCTCCGGCCTCGGCGTCCAAATCGTCCTCGGACAGATACCAGGAGAAAAAGCTTCGGCACGGAGCAAGGCAATTGATCGTGCCAATGCCCGCTGCCCGACATTGCCCGCCATGCGGCCCATCGCGGCATTACCCGCGACGACAATTTTTACTTTTGTCGATCTCGGGCCCCGCCTGATCACGATTACGCATCACAAGGCGATCGCTGGGCCGTACCACCGCAATGGCGCGGCAATTCTCGACGTACACCACGCATTCGACGGTACACCCGAGAATGCGCGCACGATCATCAAGCAGCACAAGGCTACCCTGGTGATGACCTGTCCCAATATGAGCGAGTCGACCGTCTACCGTTCGCGGTCGCCCAACGGATTCTATTCGCAACTCGCGGCGGGAAAGCGATTCGACTGGCTCGAGCCCGTGGCGCTCCCCGCTAATTCGCCGTTGCTGCTTTGGCGCGTGAAATAGGCGCTCAGAGGAAGCTTGCCTTTACGCCGTCGATTACAAATTGGGCAGCGAGCGCGGCGAGGATGACGCCCAGCACACGGGTAATCATTGCCTCCAGGCGGTAGCCGAGCAGCTTCATCAGCGGCCCGGCGAGCAGCAGCGAAACCATTGTCAAGACCAGTGTCGCCGCCAATGCGCCAAGCACGACCACACGCTCCGACCAGCCATCCGCACGCGACGTCAGCAGCATCGCCGACGCAATCGATCCAGGGCCGGCGATCATCGGAATGCCCATCGGAAAGATCGAAATGTCATCATGTTCCTGCGCCATGACGTCTTGCGCGCGGTTTTCGCGGCGCGCGGTCCGCTTTTCGAACACCATGTCGAGCGCGATGAGGAACAACATAATCCCACCCGCAATTCGGAAAGCATCAAGGCTGACGTGGAGCGCACTCAAGAAGGCCTTTCCCCCGAGCGCGAATGCGAACAGGATGAGGGCTGCAACCATCGTTGAGCGCAGCGCCATCGCTCGACGATGGCTCGCGGGCGCTCCGTTCGTCAGGCTCGCAAAGATCGGTGCGCACCCGGGCGGATCGATTACGACAAAGAAAGTAACGAAAGCCGAAATGAAAAGTTCGGTCATTTTAGCCCGATGGTTTCATAGACGACGAGCTTCCAGCCATCCTTGCCGCGCCATTGCCATACGCGCAGATCGTGTGCACCGACCTGCGCGCCCAGCAAGGCCCGCGATGCCCAGGCGAGCGTCCAGTCGTCCGAATGGCCCGAAGCAACTGCCGCCCCAAACGCTGTTTTCGGTAATGCAGCCACCCCCCGGGCGGGCATCGCGTCTTCGTTCTGGACCAAAACATCCACGGCAGCGTCGGCGGCAAACGCTGCGGCGCCATCGATGCCAGCGCGCGCCGCAACACTCGCCGCTAGCTTCTCGTAATCAACCGCGCGCGCGGCAGCAGCGGCAGCCTGCCCGCCGGCGCATACGGGTGCGATCACGCTTGGCGTGCTTCCGGCGGGTACCAACCTGGGCGTCTGGCGGCCCTGATCGAGCTCCCAGCGATAGCCCGTCGGCGTTTGCCGCCAGATTGTGGAGAACGTGCCGAGTCCCCCGGATGCGGCACGCACCCAAGGTCCGGTCGAGAGCCCGAGCGTCCCATCACATGAAGAAGCAATCGTACCCGGCCACCACATAACCGGGACCGCTGGTTCGCTCACGCCGATCAGCGCTTTGGCCACTGGTTTGGCATCGGGGACGAACATGATCGCGTCAGGCGCTGCGGTCAGACGAAACGCTTTCCATTGCCCTTCGACCTGGGCGCGTCGCGCAAATGCGCGTTCGGCGGCAGCGATCGCTACGACAGGCACGCTAACGGCACGGGTGGTGACGGCAGCGGTAACGGACACAGGTCTGGCCACGGCAGCCGCCGGCGCGGCAACAAGCAGGGCGAACACAATCATCAGAAGGCATCCTTGTTCTGGCGGCGCTCTGCAGAAGTGAGCGTATTGGCAAGAAGGCATGCAATCGTCATCGGCCCCACACCGCCCGGCACCGGCGTGATCGCCCCGGCGTGTGCCGCAACCTCGCTGAACGCGACGTCGCCGACCAATTTTCCGTTCACGCGGTTGATACCAACGTCGATCACGGTTGCGCCCGGCTTAACCCAATCGCCCCTGATCATTTCAGGCCGGCCAACCGCCGCAACGAGGATGTCAGCACGGCGACATAAAGCGAAAAGATGGCGCGAACGTGAATGGGCGATCGTCACGGTTGCATTGGCCCCGAGCAGCAATTGGGCCATTGGCTTGCCAACAATGTTTGAACGCCCGACGACCACCGCCTCGAGCCCCGACAAGTCGCCGAGCGTGGCTTTCAAGAGCATCAGGCAACCGAGCGGCGTACAGGGGACAAAACCATCCAGCCCGCTCGCCAGGCGTCCGACGTTGACGGGATGGAAGCCGTCGACGTCCTTGTCGGGGTCGATGGTGGCAATGACCGCGTTGCTGTCGATGTGACCGGGTAGCGGAAGCTGGACAAGGATGCCGTCAACTGTGGGATCGGCGTTCAACTGGCCAACGAGCGACAAAAGTGTGGCTTGCTGGGTATCGGCAGGCAGGCGGTGTTCGAAGCTCGCGATCCCGACTTCGAGACACGCCTTACCCTTCGCGCGGACGTAGACAGCGCTCGCCGGGTCATCGCCGACGAGCACGACTGCAAGGCCTGGTGCACGCGAAAGTCGCCCAACCCCGGCCCTCACGCGGTCGCGTAATGCCTGAGCGTGCGCTTTGCCGTCGATCAGCGCAGCACTCACACCCTCGTTCATATTGGTGCGTAGGTGATCTGGTTATGTAGCACGATGTCGAGGATCTGAATGCAGATCAGCACAACAATGGGAGACAGGTCGAGCGCACCAAAATCGGGCATCACCCGGCGGATCGGCCGATAGATCGGCTCGGTGACCCGGTCGAGCATCGTCCACACTTGGCGGACGAAACTATTGTGCGTGTTGATCACGTTGAATGCGATCAACCACGACATCACTGCTTGAATGATGATGATCCACCACACGATGGTAAGCAGGTAGAGTGCAACTTGAATGGCGGTGTTCATGAACTCGCTTCCGGCGGAGTAACGACATTGGCCCCAGATAGCGACACGCGCTCTATTTGTGAACCAGCGTCCCCGCGCCGCTTGCCGTAAAAATTTCGACGAGCATGACGTGCGGCAAGCGGCCGTCGAGGATGACCGCCGCATCGACGCCGCCTTCGACTGCCATCACACAGGTTTCAAGCTTTGGGATCATCCCGCCAGTAACGGTCCCATCGGCGCGCAATGTCTCGATCCTCGCCGGGTCGAGATCAGTGAGGAGCTCGCCTGCCTTGTCGAGGACGCCCGCGACATCGGTGAGCAGAAATAACCGTGAGGCTCCCAAGGCAGCGGCAATCGCGCCCGCCATCGTATCCGCGTTGATGTTGTAGGTCTGGCCGTTTGCGTCAGGCGCAATCGGTGCGATGACGGGAATGACCCCCGATGCCGACAGGGTGTCGATGATCGAACGGTCGACCTTCACGGGTTCGCCGACAAAGCCCAGATCGACATTTCGTTCGATGCCGCGATTGGGATCGGCGGGGCGCGTGACTTTCTCGGCAATCACCAACCCGGCGTCCTTGCCCGACAGACCGACCGCGCGCCCGCCCTCCGCCGCGATCCACCCAACAATCTGTTTGTTGATGGCACCCAGGACCATTTCTGCAACGTCGGCGGTTTCCTTGTCGGTGACACGTAACCCACCAATGAATTCGCTGACCACACCGAGCTTCTTGAGCATTGCCCCGATCTGCGGACCGCCACCGTGGACGACGACCGGGTTGATGCCGACCGCCTTCAAAAGCACAATGTCCTCGGCGAAATCTTCAGCAGCGGCCGGATCACCCATCGCGTGGCCGCCATACTTCACGACGAACGTCTGCCCGGCATAGCGCTGCAGGTAAGGCAGGGCTTCGACGAGCGTTTGAGCCTTGGTCAGCAACGTGATGTCGGGATCGTGGCGGCTCATGAAGCAGAATCCAGTTTGCGGCCGACGCTGACGACCAGCGCGATTACGAGGGGAACGACCAGCGCCGACAACACGATCTTGGCCAGCATTTGTCCCAACATCAGATCCCAGATCGGGCGTACGCCATAAAATGAGACAGTGATGAAGATCAACGTATCGACGATCTGCGAAAGAACTGCGGCGACAATACCGCGGGCTTCGGCGAACCGCCCGTTCGCGTCCCCAAGCCGCGCGAAAATCCAGACATTGAGCGAAACCGAGACGCCATAAGCAAGCACGCCGGCTGCCATCATCCGACCGCTCTGCCCGATGATAATCGGGAACGCCTTCTTTGCTGGTGGGTACATGCCCGGATCGGTCGGCAGCTGCAGGACAAAAAAAGCCAAGGCGATGGCCATGAGCAACGGCACGAACCCGTAAGCAACAAGGCGGTTGGCTACGGCCTTCCCATGGAGTTGCGCCACGGCGCTCGACACCGCGATCAGCGTCAGGAAAGGGAAAATCCCCGCCTCAACCGCCAGCGGCCCGAAGGCCACCTGCTTTGCTCCGAGAAAACCGCCGAGCGGCACCATCCCGCCATAAAAGATTGCAAGGACCAACAGCGATCGCGGAATGCCGCCAGCGACCTTGGGTGGCTTTAAAGCGGTGGCGGCGTCCATCGGCCGGTTGCTACTTGCTTTTGCCCGCAACGCAACCGCATCGTGCATCCAACGAACCTGGGGGTTATGTGCAAAGAATCCTGATTGGCGTCGCGGGCATCATGATCATTCTCGCGATCGCAGTCCTGCTGTCATCCAATCGCCGCGCGATTCGACTGCGCGTCGTGAGCGCAGCGTTCGGGCTGCAGGCAACGCTTGCTGTCCTGGTGCTTTATGTCCCCGCCGGCAAGGCAGCGATCGAAGGGCTGGCAACCGGCGTCAGTGCGCTGCTCGGCTACGCGAACGCAGGCACGCGACTGATCTTTGGCAACCTCGCGACAGACCCGAATTTTGGCAATGCGTTCGCGTTTTCAGCGTTGCCGGTCATTGTATTTTTCGCGTCCCTGGTCGCGGTCCTCTATCATCTCGGCATCATGCAGTTTGTCATTCGCTGGGTCGGTGGCGGCATCGAAAGGCTTGTCGGCGTTTCGCGTGTCGAAGCGCTGTGCGCTGCTGCGAATATCTTCGTCGGGCAAAGCGAGTCGCCGTTGGTCATCCGCCCCTATCTCGCCAGCCTTGCCCCGTCGCAGTTGTTCACCGTGATGTCGGTGGGCATGGCCGGTGTCGCCGGTACAATCCTGGCCGCCTATGCCGCGCTGCTTGGGCCGGCGTCGCTCCCCTACCTGCTCGCGGCGTCGTTCATGGCGGCACCGGGCGGGTTGTTGATGGCCAAGATCATCATGCCTGACGATCCGACTATCATGGCCCCGTTTGGCGGCAGTGAGGCCGGGCTGGCGGTCGTCCCCGTCGAGCCCGAGGAACAACCCGCAAACCTTATCATGGCTGCTGCGATGGGCGCGCAGACCGGCGTGAAGATCGCGGTTGCAGTCGCGGCAATGGTCCTGGCATTCGTGGCGCTGGTCGCGCTCGCTAACGGCTTGCTCGGCGCCGTCGGCAGCTGGTTCGGTTATCCCGATCTCAGTTTCCAGATGATACTTGGCACCCTTCTGTCGCCGCTGATGTACCTGCTCAATATCCCGGCGAACGAAACTGCGACGGCTGGCGGACTGCTGGGAACCAAGGTTGTGCTCAACGAGTTTGTTGCGTTTATCGACCTCGGCCAGACGAAAAACCTGTCGCCCCGCACGGTCGCGGTCATCACTTTTGCGCTGTGCGGTTTCGCCAACTTTTCGTCGATTGCGATTCAAATGGCGTCGACCGGCAGCCTTGCCCCCAACCAGCGCCCGATGATTGCCAAGCTGGGGTTGAAGGCACTGGCGGCAGGCAGTCTTGCAAACCTGATGTCGGCCGCGCTCGCAGGGTTACTCATCCCGGCTTGACGCGTGTATCAGATGCGTTTTGACGTGCAGAGCGGCCACGAGGTCGTCCAAGTCCGGCGCGGCTAGGATACGGCGCGCGGCTAGGATACGGCGCGCGTTTTTCCGAAACGCCAGCCTGATCGCGGTGATCCAGACTTCAGCACGCCCGTTCGGAAGCGGCGCGCGGCAAAGCGGACGATGAACATCACCCATACTCCTTGCCATACCAGCGCGAGAAGGTGGGGCCATAGCGAATTCTCCTGTGCCGCACGCGCGATCATCGTCAACGGAGAGGTCAACGGGAAGACGGCGGCGAGCAGGCCGATTGGCTTATCAAGATCGTTCACCACCGCCGAGCCCGCAGCAAAAATAGCAATCTGGGCCATGGTGATCGGCATTGACAGCGTCTGCACGTCACGCACCGTGGCCGCCTGCGACCCAATGCCGAGGAAAAGCCCACCAAGGATCATGTAATTCATGACATAATAAGCAGCACCCAGTGCCACAAACACAGGCCACCCCGTACCCGGTTGAGGAATCTGCTGCCCATGATACGCCGAAGCGATGACGCCCGCGATCAGCGTACCCCAAATCGTGATGCCAGTCAGCGAGACGCCCAACATTGCGACCAACTTTCCAAGGAAAATAGCATCGACCGGCACGGCCGCCGCCAGCACTTCGATGACCTTGTTCGACTTTTCCTCGACGAGATTGGACAGCAACATGCCCGCGAGAAGGATCGTCAGCACGAAGAGGATCGTTTGAGCGCTGCGTGCCAACAAATAGCGGCTGATCGACGACTTGCCGGCCGCAGGATCGACAACACTGTATCCGATATCAAGCTTGGGGCGTCCATAGCCGGACCGCGAAAGCGCCTCGCTGGTCAATGCATCTTCCATGATGAGACGCATCGTCGGCGCCAGCGAGTCGACCTGTTTGCGCGGGCCGGTGATATGCGATGCGGCTGGCCAGCCTGTCAGCACCAAGGCAATATTGCTCTTGGCTTCGCCGAGCAGGACGCGTGCTTGCAACTCGGGCGCGCCCGACGGTCGCACGAAGTGCAGTGCCGGCAGATCGGTGATCTGCTCGTTTAGGCGCTTGTAAGATGCCTTGAGAGGCCCTTCGGATTGCTGATCAACGACCGCAACGAGGATCGGCTGCAGCGCAACCCCGTCGGTCTGCGCGCCCACTTTGCCAAGCACGCCGCCAAAGAGCGCTGCGATCATCGGACCGATGAGGAACAACAGGAACGACCGCGACCAGACGGTCGCGACATAGTCGCGTCGGGCGATCACTGTCGCCGCTCTGAACAGGCGGTGGGTCCGGTTCACAGCAGTGCCTCCTTGGCGGTCGGTTGGTCGAGCGCAGCGGCGGCCTCAGCGCCCGCGATCGAGACAAAGGCGTCATGGAGCCCTGGACGTTCGATCGACAAGCTGTCGATCCCGGCATTGCCATCGATCAACGCTTTCAACAGGGGTTCGATTCCCGAGTGCGGCAGTTCAAAGCGCCAGTCGTTGCCCAATTGGCCTGCATCGGCGGGGAGTGCCACCCGCCAAGGGCCGTCGCTCGCACGCGTCCGCAGGCGGACGACAGGGCGCAGGCGATTCCGCGCCTCGTCAACCGCGCCCTCGAAGCGGACCTTGCCGCCGGCAATGATCGCAATCCGCTCGCACAGTCGCTCGGCATGGGCGATGACGTGCGTTGAAAATACGATGGTCGCGCCCGCGGCAGCCTGCGCTCGGATCAATGTTTCGAGACGACCTTGATTGAGGGCATCGAGTCCTGAAAATGGTTCATCGAGCACGATGACCCTAGGCTTGTGAATAAGCGTGCCGAGCAATTGCACGGTTTGCGCCATCCCCTTTGACAAGGTGCGCACGGTTTTCTTGGCGGCATGCCCGAGCATGTGTTCTTCAAGCAACGCATCCGCGCGGCGGCGCCCCTCGGCAAGCGGCAAACCGCGCAGAGCCCCCATAAATGCGATGGCCTCGCGTGCAGTCATTGACGGATATAGTCCGCGCTCCTCGGGCAAGTAACCCACCAACGGTGCCGCTTCGAGCGGGCGCTCATACCCCAGCACATGCCGATGCCCTTCGTCGGGGTCTATGATGCCGAGCAGCATGCGCAGGGTCGTCGTCTTACCCGCTCCATTGGGGCCGAGCACGCCAAATATGCTGCCCGCCGGCACGCAAAGGTCGATCCCGTCGACCGCGCGGGTGGTACCAAATGTTTTGACGAGACCAAAGGCTTCGATGGCGGGCGGGGGGGACATGGTGAGCTCCATAGACGCAGCTTGCCAGTTTTGTCGAAGCACTGTTTTTCCCTCGTCGCAAAGCCGCTAAGCGTTGATCCGTGTTTAGCGACCAATCCCTCACCAAAGCACTAAAGGCACACGCCGCACAGCTGGGCTTTTCCTCATGCGGGATCGCGCGTGCCGATGCTCACGACGGGCGCGTGGCGCTGGGCAACTGGCTGGAGGCGGGCCAACACGGCACGATGGACTGGATGGAAACGCGCGCCGGGCAACGCGCGGCGCCCCAGGCGCTTTGGCCTCAGGCGCAGTCGGTGATTGCACTCGGCATGAGCTACGCGCCTGCCCGAGATCCGATGCGGCTGGCCGACGCGGCGGGCATCGGCCGGATTTCGGTTTATGCCCAAGGTGCCGACTATCACGATGTTGTGAAGCGCAACCTGAAGGCATTAGCCCGCTGGCTAGTCGATCGCGCCGGGGGCGAGCTCAAGGTGTTCGTCGATACCGCCCCGGTCATGGAGAAGCCGCTGGGCGCAGCCGCCGGGATTGGCTGGCAAGGTAAACACACCAATCTGGTATCGACCGAGCACGGCAGCTGGCTATTCCTGGGCTGCATCATGACGACTCTCGACCTCGTTCCCGACCGGCCCCACCGTGACCGCTGCGGCAGCTGCGATGCCTGCCAGCGCGCCTGCCCTACCGATGCCTTTCCGGCGCCCTACAAGCTCGACGCACGGCGGTGCATTTCGTACCTGACGATCGAACACAAGGGATCGATCCCGATCGAGTTCCGCCGCGCGATTGGGAATCGCATCTATGGCTGCGACGATTGTCTCGCGGTATGCCCATGGAACAAATTTGCTGCGTCCGCCCGAGCGAATACGGCTTTCGTGGCACGTGCCGAACTTGCAGCGCCTGAACTCGCCGACCTTCTTGCGCTCGACGATGCCGCGTTTCGTGCCGTTTTCGCCGGCTCGCCGATCAAGCGCATTGGTCGCGACAGAATGGTCAGGAATGCGTGCATCGCCGCGGGTAACAGCGCCGATGTTCGGCTGATCCCGGCCCTCGAGCGCCTGGCCCGCGCCGACAGCGAGATTGTCGCGGAGGCCGCGACCTGGGCGCTCGCGCAGCTTACCGGGCCTCTTTGCGCCGAGTAAGCGCCGCGACGCAGCTCGCCCGATCGATGTCTCTCCCATCAGGCTGGCGTGCATCGACATAAGTGGCCTCGCCCTCGGCACCCGTTCGCGGTGAATAGAGATAAGCGTCAAGGATGCATATCGGGCCCACAAATTGCAGTCGCCGTGCGCCTTCGGCTTCGCGCACGTCCTGGTCGGCCTCGCCAAACAGCGCGACGAGCCCCCGCGCCGTTTGCCCCAGCACACGGTCGAGGCCGTTCTTTATCATCGGCGGGCTACGTGTGAATGCATCGGGACGCGGCGGAGTCGCGATAGCTGTGGCGCATGCCCCGAGCGTCAAAGCAAGGCTCGCAGCAAGAAGATTGCGTATCATGATCACCGCTTGACTGAAGCTATCTAAGCGCTGCCCTTCCCCTTTGCGCCCAGCGAAGTAAAGGGCACAGCCTCCACAAGGTAGGCGTGACGGTTCTTTTACGAGCCCGGCCAGGATTGAAGACAACGAGGACCGGAATGACTGCCACTTATGACGTCGTCGCCATCGGCAATGCCATTGTCGACGTGATCGCCAGCGCCACAGACGACTTCATCGTTGCAGAGCGCCTATCGCGCGGGTCGATGCAGCTGATCGACACCGATCGGGCCAGCGAGCTCTATGCAAGGATGGGTCCAGGACGCGAAGTTTCTGGCGGGTCAGCAGCCAATACCATCGCTGGCATGGCTGCGCTCGGTCGCAGATGCGCGTTTATCGGACAGGTAGCCAACGATCAGCTCGGAGACGTGTTCGCGCATGACATCCGCGCCATCGGCGTCGATTTCCGAACACCCACGCGCCACGCCGAGCCGCCGACAGCCCGCTGCCTGATCCTTGTGACACCGGATGGCCAGCGCACGATGAACACATTTTTAGGCGCATCGCAGTTCTTGCCCGCTGCAGCGATCGACCGAAATCTGATCGCCGAGAGCTCGATTCTCTATCTCGAGGGCTATTTATGGGATCCCCAAGAGCCGCGTGCCGCAATGCGCACTGCGATCGAGATCGCTCGCCAGGCGGGTCGTAAAGTCGCCTTCACGCTGTCCGACGCCTTTTGCATTGCGCGGCACGGCGACGATTTCCGTAAATTGATCGACGACGGGCTGATCGACATCTTGTTCGCCAACGACAGCGAGGTTCACGCACTGATGGGGACCGACGACGTCGCCGGCGCTGTTACGGCGCTGTCGGTGAAAGTAGCTACGCTGGTTGTAACCCACGGCGCCAACGGTGCCGAAGCCCATTCGAGCGGCAACCACGCACGCGTTCCTGCAGAACCTGTCGACAAGGTCGTCGATACGACTGGAGCTGGCGACCTGTTCGCCGCCGGTTTCCTCGCCGGTCAGGCCGAGGGTCGCACCCTTCACGACAGTCTGACGATGGGGGCGATCTGTGCCGCCGAAGTGATCTCGCACTATGGTCCGCGCCCGGAAATGGACCTGAGGTTATTGGTCGACGCCCGTTTGAGCTAACGCTCAACCGGGCGTCTGTAGATCAGGACTAAACTCCAACCGGTCCGACGTATTCACCCATTTCTGGGCCATCCATTTCGTCGAGGTCCTGTTGCAACCGGCTGTGGTGAATGCCGTAGACGAAATATAACACGACCGCGATCAGCGTGTACCAGCCGAAGAAGACCAGCACGCGCATTTCGACGGTGAAGATCAGCGCAATGCACGAAACAATGCCAAGCGCTGGCAAGATGGGAAACAGCGGAACGTTGAAACCGCGCGGAATGTTGGGGTGCGTTTTGCGGAGCCAGATCACCGACAGGCAAACGATGGCAAACGCTGCCAGCGTGCCGACCGAGGTCATATCCCCCAGCGTATTGATGTCGAAGAACGCGGCCGCAACAGCGGTGATCAGCCCAACCATGATCGTGTTGATCCACGGCGTCTTGAACTTCTGGTGCACGGTCGCGAACACGCGCGGCAACAGACCGTCGCGCGCCATCGTGTAGAAAATACGCGTTTGGCCGTACATCAGCACGAGCACGACCGATGTCAGGCCGACGATAGCCCCTGCCTTTACGAGTTTTGCAAACCATGCCCATTGCGGTCCGAGCGCGTCGACTGCGACAGCGACGGGATCGGGTACGTTCAGCGTCTTGTAGTTAACGATCAGGGTCATCACGATCGAGACGAGAATGTAGATCAGCGTACACGCTGCCAGGCTCCCCAGCAGACCAATCGGCATGTCCTTCTTGGGATCCTTGGCTTCCTGACCGGCAGTCGAAACTGCTTCAAAACCGATATAGGCGAAGAACACGATCGACGCAGCGCGCAGGATCCCGCCCCAGCCGAACTTTCCGTCCTCGCCGGTCGCTGGAGGAATGAACGGCTCCCAATTGGATTTGAGCGTGTCGATATGCGCGATCACATAGCCACCGCAAATCAGAATGAAGGCAATGATCACGGTGAGCTTGATGGCGACGATGACGTTGTTAACCTTCGCGCTCTCCGAGACGCCGACGACAAGCAGGGCAGTCATTGCCATGCAGATCAAAAAAGCGGGTAGGTTGAACAGATATCTAATCGGCGCGCCATTGACGAGGACTGGCACCAGGTCGTTACCGTTGCTCTGCATGATCGTGTGGCCGGTCGGGCCCGTCAGCGCGACAGGGATAACGAGGCCGAAATCACCCAGCAAGCTCACCACATATCCCGCCCAGCCAACGGCGACTACGGATGCGGCCAAGCCGTATTCGAGCAGCAGCAGCGCGCCCATGATCCACGCCGCAAACTCGCCGATCGTCGTGTAACTATAGGTATAAGCGGAACCCGACACGGGCAGGGTCGAAGACAATTCGGCATAGCACAGGCCGGCCAGCGCGCAGACGAAACCAGCGATCAGGAACGAAATGAGGACGGCAGGTCCTGCATGCAACGACGCCGCGCTCCCGGTACGAACGAAGATGCCTGCACCGATGATGCACCCGATCCCCAGGAACACCAGGTTCCACGATCCCAGCGTGCGCTTGAGCTCGCTCTTTTGTGTTTCGCGCTGAACCTGCTCAACTGTCTTGCGGCCCCACATACGCGAAAAAAAGTCCGGTTTCGGACGAGTTGCCATCTAATATCCCCTTTGCCGCCAATCTTTTGCGGCAGAATTACGTGAAGGCCGGGAGCCTAACCGCAATTCGAGGCGGTGCAAGCGCCTATCGGGCCAACAACGCACCGAACTGCTGCCCACCGAAAATATGGACATGGAGGTGCGGCACTTCCTGGTGACCATGCTGTCCGATATTCGAGAGGAGGCGATACCCGGGTTCGACCAGTCCCTGGGTGCGCGCGACGTGACCTACAGCACGAACATAGCCGGCAATTTCGGAATCCGCAGCCATGGCGGTGAAGTCGTTCCAGGACACATAGGGTCCTTTGGGGATCACCAGGATATGGATCGGCGCCTGCGGAGCGATATCGTGGAAAGCGAGCGCAAACTCGTCCTCGTATACGGTCCTGTTGGGAATCTCGCCCCGCAGGATCTTGGCAAAGACATTCTGGTCGTCATAAGGCGCAGTCGCGTCGATCGGCATGTCAGGCTTCCCGTCCTGCTTTCTCGGCGATGCCCGACACACCCGCGCGACGATCGAGCTCGCCAAGTACCCCAGCAAACGGCACGCCTCGCGTTTCGAGCAGGACGAGCAAGTGGAACACCAAGTCGGCAGCCTCCGACGTAAGCGCGTCTGCATTGCCCGAGAGCGCTGCCACGATTGTTTCGACCGCTTCCTCGCCCAGCTTACGAGCCGCAAACGGCGCGCCCGCGGCAATCAATTTGGCGACATAGGATGACGTCGGGTCGTCCCCACGCCGGGCGGCAATGGTTGCAGCAAGGGTTTCAAGGGTATCACTCACATGCCCGTTAAGCGGCGCCTCTGACGTCGGGTCAAGTCCCGCCGACGACACCCGAACATTAAACCTGCGTGTCGTCCTGGTGATTGTCGGGGCGCGGCGCACGGCGCGACGCGTGTCGTCCCAGGATCAACCCGACGACTGCCACCACGAACAGCGCTGCGTCGCCGGGCTCGGCAATCTGAATGCTCCCGCCCGCTGCAAACGCTGGCGCGGCCGACAGCGTAATGACGACAGCTACGGCAAAACGGGTAAACAAGACGCGACTCCGCAAATCTCAGGTCCACTACAGTGCCACAACAGTCATGGCTGATACAGGAAGTTTTGAGAGGCTACGGACCCGATTCGGGACAGTTTACAGAGCTTTGCGAACCGCCAATTGCCGCACCGGAAAGCCAGCGGCTGCAAGCGCGCGGTGTGCGTCACCGATACCAGCCTGTCCAAAGTGAAAGATCGACGCGGCAAGCACCGCGTCGGCATGGCCGTCACGCACGCCTGCCACGAGGTGGTCGAGATTACCGACGCCACCTGAGGCGATCACCGGCACCGCGACTGCATCGGCAATCGTGCGGGTCAGGTCGAGATCGTAACCGATCTTCGTTCCGTCGCGGTCCATCGAGGTTACGAGGAGCTCGCCAGCTCCAAGGTCGACCAGCCGGATCGCATGCGCCACCGCATCGATCCCGCTTCCGCGGCGACCGCCGTGAGTGAAGACCTCCCAATGGCCGTCGACGCGCCGCGCATCGACAGAGGCGACGACGCACTGACTGCCAAAACGTGCCGCGATGTCGGCGACAATCTCAGGGCGGGCGACTGCGGCCGAATTGACCGCCACCTTGTCCGCTCCCGCCAGCAACAGCGCGCGGGCGTCGTCGGCACTGCGCACGCCCCCGCCCACGGTCAGGGGCATGAAACACACTTCGGCGGTCCGTCGCACGACGTCGATGATGGTTTCGCGACCCTCGTGGCTCGCGCCGATGTCGAGGAAACACAGTTCGTCCGCGCCTGCGGCGTCGTAGGCTCGCGCTGCCTCGACCGGATCACCCGCATCACGCAGCTGGGCAAAGTTAACGCCCTTGACGACGCGCCCCGCTTGCACGTCGAGGCAGGGGATGACGCGGACCCGGACCGCCATCTCAGGCGCCTGCTGCCAAGGGTACGACCGAACCCGCCGTTGCGGTCTCGCTGGTCAACGGCGGGTGGGAACATTCTGCCTCAAAACAGGCGTGCGTTATCGACGCGCGGCCAAAATTCTCGGTCCAGCTGACGGTAGCTGCGGCCCGCTGGTTCATCCAGCCGCCACCGCGAGCGCCGCTGCCAAATCGAGCCGTCCGTCATACAGAGCGCGTCCGGTAATCACACCCTCGATCCCATCCTTGGCGAAAAGCGCAAGCATACGAATGTCCGCGATTCCTGCGACGCCGCCCGAAGCAATCACGGGAATGGTGGTTGCCCGTGCCAGATCGACTGTGGCCTGCACATTGCACCCCTTCAGCAATCCGTCGCGACCAACATCAGTGAACAACAGCGCAGCGACGCCGGCATCCTCGAACCGACGCGCCATGTCGAACACCGACACTTCGGACACTTGGGCCCAACCTTGTGTCGCCACGAATCCGTCACGGGCATCAACGGCCACGACGATCCCGCCCGGAAATGCCGCCGCGGCATCGCGGACCAGTTGCGGGTCGGTCAGTGCTGCCGTTCCAATGACGATTCGAGCGACACCCTGGGCGAACCAGCCCTCGACCGACGCCATTGTCCTGATTCCACCGCCGACTTGCACATGGCCGGGAAAGGTCGCGATGACGCAGGCAACCGCATCACGATTGACCGCGCGCCCTGCAAATGCACCGTCGAGGTCGACGACGTGCAAATATTCGGCACCGGCTTGGGCAAACAGGTTCGCCTGCGCCGCCGGGTCATCGCCGTAGACCGTCGCGCGGTCCATATCGCCCTCGGCAAGGCGAACGACCTGCCCGGCTTTCAGGTCGATCGCGGGAAAGACGATCAGGCTCATGGTCGCCACTTCAGAAACCGTTGGAGCATGGCGACCCCATAACGTTGGCTTTTCTCCGGATGGAATTGCACGCCGACCAAATTATCACGTCCGATTGCCGCAACGACTGTCCCGCCGTGTTCGGTCGTGCCCAGCACATCGCTGCCTTCAAAGGCATAGCCGTGCAGGAAATACGCCTCGCCGGCCTCGATCAGCGGATGGACCTGGGTTGGCACGACATCGTTCCAGCCCATGTGCGGAATTTTCAATCCTCGCGGAACCGCCATCGGCGCGACAGCCCCTCGAATCCAGCCCAGACCCTTGGTGACACCGTGCTCATGCCCCTCGTCGGCCATCAATTGCATGCCGACGCAAATGCCCAGAAACGGCCGTCCGTCATCGATGACACTTTGCGTCAACGCGTCGATCATGCCGGGAATGGCCGAGAGAGCGCCCATGCAATGGGCGAATGCCCCCACACCCGGCAGCACGATCCGCTTGGCCGCCACGACTTCGGCGGGATCGGCCGTGACTTCGATATCGCTCGCTCCCGCTGCCTTGAGCGCGTTGAGTACGGATTGGAGATTGCCTGCGCCGTAATCGATCAGCGCTACCCCGCTCATTTCAGGGCACTCACAAGACGCCCTTGGTCGATGGAATCGAATCGGCCTTGCGCACGTCCAGCGTGGCCGCCTGCCGGAGCGACCGCGCCAGAGCCTTGAACGCGCTCTCGGCAATATGGTGGTTATTCGCCCCGTACAGGCACTCGACATGGAGCGTCAGCCCCGCAGCCTGCGCGAACGAGTGGAACCAGTGCTCGAACATCTCGGTATCCATGTCGCCGAGCTTGGCACTGGTAAATTCGACCTTCCATACGAGGAACGGCCGCCCCGAGATGTCGAGTGCGACGCGGGTCAGCGTCTCATCCATCGGGCTGTGCGCTTCGCCGTACCGCGCGATCCCGCGCTTGTCGCCCAGCGCCTGTTTGATAGATTCACCGATTGCGAGCGCCGTGTCCTCGACGCTGTGATGCTGATCGACATGCAAGTCGCCAACGGTTTTGACGTCGAGATCGATCAGCGAATGCCGCGATAGCTGTTCGAGCATGTGATCGAGAAAGCCGATGCCGGTCGAAATTGAATAGATACCCGTCCCGTCGAGCACGACGCGTACGTCGATCGAGGTTTCCGCCGTTGCGCGATGAACCGTGCCTATCCGCATGATGGGTGGCCTATAGCTGCACGCGCGAGACACGCAACGCGTCTTGACCGTTTGCCGCGCGACGTTCACCACGCCCTTCGATGACCGACGAACAACCCGAAAGCCTGATTCCCTACGACGAAATCGTTCAGGAGGCGCTGCGTGCGGTGATCGGCCGCGTGCTGGGGCAGATCGGTCATTCGGATATGCTGCCTGGCAGCCATCATTTTTACATCACGTTCAAGACAAGCGTGACGGGCGTCGATATTCCCTCGCGCCTCACCGCACGCTTCCCTGACGAGATGACCATAGTCCTCCAGAACAAGTTCTGGGACTTGAAGGTGCACGACGATGCTTTCGAGGTCGGTTTGACGTTCAATGGCATTCCAGCGCGGCTCTATATTCCGTTTGCAGCCGTCACCGCTTTCGTCGATCCCGCCGTCGATTTCGCCCTTCAGTTTCAAGCATCGGGTGATGGTGACGGCGATGGTCCCGCCGAACACGATGCCGCGCACAACGACGCGCCGATTGCCGAGCCCATTGAAAACGGTTCGAATGTTGTCGCGGTAGATTTCAAGCGGAAGAAGTAGAACGGAAGGGCACATGACCCGCACCGAGACCGACAGTTTGGGGCCTGTTGAAGTCCCAGCGAACGCCTATTGGGGCGCGCAGACGCAGCGTAGCATCGACAACTTCCCGTTTGGATCGCGCGAGGCCATGCCAATCGAGATTGTTCACGCGCTCGCGCTTGTCAAACAGGCCGCGGCCCGCGTGAATCGCGCACACGGACTCGACGCGCTCTTGGCGGATGCGATCGAAGCAGCGGCGATCGAAGTCACCGCTGGCACACATGATGACCAATTTCCGCTCGTGATCTGGCAGACCGGCAGCGGCACCCAGACCAACATGAACGTTAATGAAGTGATTGCAGGACTCGCCAACGAGGCCTTGGCTGGAGCACGCGGCGGCAAGGTGCCGGTGCATCCCAACGATCACGTCAACATGTCGCAGTCGTCAAATGACAGCTTTCCTACCGCGTTACACGTTGCCGCTGCCTGTGCCGTGACAGCCCGATTGCTTCCCGCAATCGACCTGCTGCACGCGGCACTTACTGCCAAAAGCGCGGCGTGGCGCGACATCATCAAGATCGGGCGGACGCATCTGCAGGACGCAACACCCTTGACCCTCGGACAGGAATTTTCGGGTTATGTCTCGCAGTTGCAAGCTTGCAGAGCGCGGATCTATGCGGCGCTCGACGATTGCCTCGAACTGGCGCAGGGCGGTACCGCCGTGGGCACGGGCCTGAATGCGCCGAAGGGTTTTGGCGCCGATTTCGCGCACGCGATCGCCGCGCTGACCGCTCTTCCCTTCCGACCCGCCTCCAACCCGTTTGCGGCGCTCGCGGCCAACGACGCGCTCGTGCAGCTTTCCGGCAGCCTCAACACGCTCGCAGTCTCGCTGAGCAAAACTGCCAACGACATTCGCCTGCTCGGCAGCGGACCCCGTTCAGGCCTCGGCGAACTGCTGCTGCCCGAGAACGAACCCGGGAGCTCGATCATGCCGGGTAAGGTCAATCCGACACAGTGCGAGATGCTGACCATGGTTTCCGCTCAGGTTATGGGTAACCACGTCGCGATCACCGTTGGCGGCCTGCAGGGGCATCTCGAACTGAACGTATTCAAGCCCCTGATAGGTTCGAATGTTTTGCGCTCGATCGACCTGCTCAGTATCGGCATGACCAGCTTTGCCAAACGCTGCGTCGAGGGGATCGAACCCAACCGGGACCGCATAGCCGACCTTGTCGCCCGCTCGCTGATGCTCGTCACGGCTCTAGCGCCCGAGATCGGGTATGATGCTGCCGCGCGGATCGCAAAAACAGCCCATCGCGACGGGACCACGTTACGCGAAGCGGCACTGGCGCTCGGACTTGTCGACGCGTCCCGCTTCGACCGGCTCACCCAACCAGAAAAGATGATCGGGTCGCACCGGGAACCGTCGTGACTGCACAGGGCGCTCGTCCATCCAGCCGTGGGGTCTGCAGCTGGCGCGCGATAAAAATTGGGCCGAGCCGGCGCTTCGATGCGCGCTCGCTGATGCATCGTCGTGATCGCGGTGCGTTGACGCGCCGCGCGGGCAGCGGCATGAATGGCTATGCCCGCGACCCTGCCGTTCACGCGCCGTGGACTTCTTTTCGTCCTTTCATCGCCTTCAGGCGCCGGGAAATCGACGATCGCGCGCAAGCTGCTCGCGTCGGAGGACAATCTTGCCCTGTCAGTATCAGCGACGACGCGACCGATGCGACCGGGCGAAGTCGACGGCATCGATTATCACTTTGTCAGCGTCGATCGATTCCGGGAGATGGTGGCTGCGCATGAATTTCTCGAATGGGCGCATGTCTTTGGACACCGCTATGGCACGCTGCGCGAGCCCGTCGAGGCGATGCTTGCCAAGGGTTGTGACGTGTTGTTCGACATTGACTGGCAGGGCGCGCAACAGTTGTTCCAGCAAGCCGGTGGAGACGTCGTCCGGACATTCATTTTTCCACCTTCACTCGACGAACTCGAACGTCGCCTGCGCGCACGGGGCACCGATAGCAACGAAGTCATCGACGCGCGCATGGCCCGCGCGGCAAACGAGATCAGCCACTGGGACGGCTACGACTATGTGCTGGCCAATGATGATGTTGAACGCTGTTTTACGGAGGTGAAATCAATCCTTGCGTCCGAACGGCTGAAGCGCAGTCGCCAGACCAGCCTGATTGGATTCGTACGCAGTTTGACGCGCACTGGCTGAGCGCTAGTCTCCGTCACATCAGGGGAGACATATCATGGTCCGGGTTGTTTTCGGCAGCATCGTTGCCGGCCTCGTACAGTTTATTATCGGCGCCCTTGCGTGGGCGACGCCCATCCGCAAGCTGGCTCTCGCGACACTCGACGACGCGCATACCGCGCAAATCCAGTCTGCTCTTGCAAGCGCCCTGACCGCAACGGGCAGTGGGACCTATTTCATACCTTCGTCCGAAACGGCGGCGGGAACAATTCTGCTCGGCACCGGGCCAGTCGCACTCATCCATTTCAATACCCACGGCTTTCCGCCAATGGCACCGTCGTCGCTGCTCACCGGACTGATCCTGTCGATCTTCGTGATGCTGCTGGTCGGCCTTGCGGTCCAGCAGCTCCCTGATTTCTCCAGCAGAATGCGGACCGCCGCGCTGTTCGCAGTAGCGACGGTCGCCTATTTCGCATTTTCGTTGCCCGTCTACAATTTCTACATGCCATGGGCGTGGTGGGTGTTCCTGGGCATCGAGGAATTCATCGCGTTTACCCTTGGCGCGTTCGTCCTGATCCGCTGGTTTATGCCGGCGGCATCAGAGCAAACGCAGCATCCTGTTCGCTGAAGCAAAGTCGGCGCGGCGCAATGCGCGCGCGTCGGCGGCCATCCATTCCTCGCCCCAGAGATCTGCTTGCCACAGTTCGTCGAGGTGCGTTGCATCGAACGCAGCGTCAGGGGCGATCGCGCCTTCGGCAAGCATCAGCGCGACGACCAGCGATCCTCCGATTGTCACAATGGGTGAGAGTGCCGCCAGTTCGAACGGGTTGCGTGCGGCAATCGCCGATGAAAGTCGGGCACGTGTCTCGGGCGGTTGGGCACGATGGACAATGCCCGCCGCGACAACGAACGCGATGTCATAGCGTAGCCGCGCCCAGTCGAGCAGTGGATCCCATATTTGTGCTTGCCATGCCGCAAGCTCAGGGGGCGTCTCGGCGCGGTAGCAAAGCACGTCGGTTTCGCCGTAGATCGCGAGGCCGGCAGTAAACGATGCGACGTCGGGACCGACCTTGTCGATTGCCGCGTTGGCAAGCCCGGTCAGCGGCATGGCGCGCGGATCGACCTCGGACCCGACCGCACGCCATTCGTCGGCAAGGGCCTCGGCAAGCGCATGTGATGGCAGCAGCAGTGGTGCTTGTGCCGGCGTGCGTAGTGCACGCCCGTCGAGCAGGATGGCGCCTGCTTCGACCGCGACGTCCGTCCAGAATCGTTTCACCCTTCGCGCCGCCAGCGTCGGATCAATACGGTTGGCACCACCACGACATCAACAATCGCTACGACCAGCAGCAAGCCCCCGACGATCTCTGCGGGTTCGATCCAGCGCTTGGCAATGATTGAAATCCCCACGAACGCGAGAGCGACGCCCCCAAACCGGAGCATCGTCAACAAAAAGAACCGTTTGCGCGCAAGGTCTTGGGTCATGCAGCCTCCAGCAAGTCGGTCAGATCGCTGGGACGACCGGCGATGGCGTGTGCGCCGGCGTGAACAAGGTCTGCGGTGTCATGGTATCCCCATGCCACACCAATCGCTCGCGACCCTGCGTTCAGAGCCATGGCGATGTCGAAGCTCGTATCGCCGATCACCACGGTCGTGGCGGGATTTGCGCCCGCCTCGGCCATTGCGGCCCATACCATCGACGGATCGGGCTTCGACGGATGACGGTCGGCGGTCTGCAGCGTTACGAAGTGCTTCGACAATCCGTGATGCTCAAGTGCAAGCGCGAGACCCCGGTCCGACTTGCCGGTTGCCACGCCGAGCAGCCAGCCGTGATCGACCAGCCTGTCCAGCACGCCCGCTATGCCGTCGAATAACGGCTCGTCGACCAATCCGTTTGCCCGCATCTTTTGGAAAGCACGCTTGTAAGCAGCGGCGATATGCGCATGCAGTTCGCCGTCGGCATCGGGAAGCAATACCGCGACGGCCTCGACGAGGCTCAGACCGACAATACGGCGAATGTTTCCCCGTGTCGGCGCCGCAATCCCCGACTGCGCAAAAGCCGATTCCATGGCAACACAGATATTCGACTGGCTGTCGATGAGCGTTCCGTCACAATCGAAGACCGCAAGCCGGCTCATGATGCCATCGCCCGCGCGAGGCTTGAACCGCCGAGCGCGGCGCTCACGTCCTCACGATCGACAACGCTCTTGTTCTGACTGAGCTTGTGCTTGCCGCGAATTTGAGTACCGCGCAGTTCAAAGCATGGCAGCGCGGAAAGCATCCGGTCGCGAGGGACGGCGTCAATCTTGGCCATCGTCCAAGGCTGCTTGGGAAGGAGGCGTCCCTCGTAAAGCGCCGCCAGTGCATCGATTTGGTCGATAAGCGCTGCCCTGTCGAGCGCGGCGCAAATGCCTTCGATCTCAACAGAAACATAGTTCCAGGTCGGAACTTGGTTGTGTGGTTCGGCATACCAGTCGGGGCTGACATAACCATTTGGGCCCATCGCGCTAGCCATGACGATTGCACCATCAAGATGCGCAGCGATCCGGTTGTTGCGGGCGAGATGGAAGCAAAAGTTCCCGCAGGGGGTGGGGATCACCGGCGCATGGGCAGCGACAGGGGCCTGCGATGTCATGGTCAACAAATGGACCAGGCCGATTTCGAGAACCATTGCCCGGCGCACGGCGCCATCATCGATCCGGAATTTAGGATTGGGGTGCACGGCTCCGCTACTTCGGTCTTGTTTGGCCGCGTGACCGGCGTTCGCCCTTGCGTTCCTTGCGCGCGGTCTTGGCAATATTGGCGACGAGACGCCGTTTGCCCTCGGCGGTTTCGGAGAACTTGACCTCGTCGAGCGGTAAAGCGTCTCCATGGGCGACCGTGAAGCCCAGATCGATCATGGTCATCGCGAAATGCTCGGGCAGGTTGGCGCGGACATCAATCTGACCCCCGGGGAAATTCGCATCCGGGTGATCCACGCGAATCCGCCGGGCGTGAAGGTGCATTTTGCGGCTGATCGTGCCTGTCAGGAATGCTTCCTTGCCGCCGTATTTGCCGTCACCGACGATGGGATGACCAATGGCTGCCATGTGGACGCGGAGCTGATGGGTGCGGCCGGTGTGCGGTTGCAGCTCGACCCAAGCCGCGCGATTGCCAACCCGGTCGATGACCCGGTAGCGGGTGCGTGCAGCACTGCCCTCCTTCTCGTCGACGTGCATTTTCTCGCCTCCGGTACCGGGTTGCTTTCCGATAGGGAGATCGATCCAGCCGTCGCTGACGTCAGGAATGCCGACGATGATTGCCCAATACACCTTACGCGCGGTCCGACTGGAAAATGCCTTGGCAAAATGCGCCGCAGCGCGGGCCGACCGCGCGATGAGCAACGCGCCAGAGGTATCCTTATCAAGCCGATGGACGAGCTTGGGCCGACCTTCGGCCTCAAAAGTCAGGGCATCAAGCAACCCGTCGACATGTTCGGTCGTGCCAGTGCCACCTTGAGTGGCAAGACCAGGCGGCTTGTTGAGCACCAGCGCCGCCGCATCGCGGTGGATCACGAGACCCTGCGCAAAGCTCGTTTGATCGAGGCTCAACAGGTTGGCGACGCGCTTGGGACGGGGTGCGCGCTCGGTCTGGACGGGGTCGGCGGGAGGGACGCGAATGACTTGACCGGTAAGAACTCTGTCACCGGGCGTTGCCCGCGCACCGTCGAGGCGCAGCTGGCCGGTCCGCGCCCAGCGGGAGACAACATTGAATGTGGCTTCGGGCAGATGGCGCTGAAACCACCGGTCGAGGCGAATCCCCTCATCGTCAAACCCGACGGTAAATTGCCGGACGGTTTCGGATGCCTTGCTCATGCGCTGCGCGCCAGCAACAGGCCGACGCCAGTCAGACCAACCGCGCCAACGACCGAGGCCGTGACGTAAGCGAAGGCAACCGTTGCCTGTCCTCGCTCAACCATCAACCAGGTTTCCAGGCCGAACGCCGAGAAAGTGGTGAACCCGCCGAGCACGCCGACACCGAGCAACAGACGCAGGTGCTCTCCGCCATTGCTGGCGCGCGCGAGCACACCCACCAGAACACCCATGAGAAATCCACCGATTAAGTTAATCGCCAGCGTACCCCAGGGAAAACCCGGTCCGAGCGCCCGCAAGAATGCCCCACCGACAAGATACCGCCCGCCTGCGCCGAGTGCGCCGCCGATCATCACTGAAAAAAGCCCGTTCATGCCTTGCGCCGTAGCGCGTGGCGGAGCTCGGGGCTAGCGGCTCCGGTAGACAACGACGTCGACACGGCTCGCGAGACCGGTCGCCGCACCGCTACGGGCGACGAAGTCGGTGCCGTCCCCGGCGCGGTCAGCCTTGACCACAGTCACATTGCCGTCACGGGCTCGGGTCGCCGTGAGGCCGCCGGCTATGGCGCGGCGGCGATCGGTCTCGATGATGTTCGAGGAAGACGATGCCACGTCGGCACCGACGACGCCCAGCCCGCAATGCTGGTTGTCACGCCCGGCGACCTCGCTGACAAGCGCACCCGCCGGTATGGATAGTCCGTCAGCCAAGCGGTTAGCGCACCGACGATATGCGAAATCGACCAATTGCAAGCCACAAAGGCTATAGCATTCTGGGCGGTGATCATCCCTGCGACCCACGCACTCTCGGTAGGCAACTCAATGCCACGCAGCGGTTCGGGCTCGCCTCGTGGTACGAGCGCCTCGACAGGCTGGGCATCGGGGGCGGAGCGAATCGGTGATGGCAGCGCAAACAGCCGGATCGACGTCATCGGCTGTCTTGTTGGGAGGTGGCGATCGTCAAGCGCTGCGGCCGGGCACCTAGCAGGCCAAAGAGTGAGCGGCCATGGTCCTCGTGCTCCACAGCCATCCGATCAAGCAGGCGTGAGCACTCTACAAAATCAGAGAATGGCGTTGATCTGATCGATCGTCAGCGGGTCGACAAAGGCAATGCCGGCATGGCCCTCGCGCACCCAAGCCACGCGCCCGTGGACGCGCCCAAGGCCTGTCATTTCGATCGTAACCGAACGGCCGGGGACGAAACGCAGATCGACCTCAACCATCACGCCGTGCGCCGACACATTATGGACTGTTACCGCGAACGCCTGTCCGGGGCCAGCCTCGATCCGAGCGGCAGCGCTCATGTCCGTCCGTCTCGACCGGCGGTCGTCGGTCATCGCAAAATTCGAATTTGTCTCGCTCACTCTCGATCTCCCCCTTTGCCCAGAACAGATTCGTATCTGAAAAAGATGAAGAAATTAAAAAAGCGGAGGTGGCTTAGAGCCGCTCGAGGCGAAGCGGCAATCCATCGCGCGGCTGGGGAATCGGCCACGCTTGCCACTTTTCGCCCGACCCCGTGGGCAGCGCGATGCGATGGGTGCGCACTACATGCCAAAGCAGAATCTTTACCTGCATATAAGCAAAGTGCAGGCCGAGGCACATGTGCGCGCCTCCGCCAAATGGGCTCCAAGCATATTTATGGCGCGCTCGAGACTCGTCCGGCGCAAAGCGCATCGGGTCGAACTTTTCGGGTTCGGGCCAATGTTCTGCCATGTGATGCACGAAATGCGTATTGATTCCGACAAACGTGCCTGCCGGAAATTTATGTCCGCGAAACTCAAAATCCCTGACCGCGCGGCGAGGAATCGACGGCACCGGCGTCATCATCCGCATCGATTCTTTAAAAGCATATTCGGTCAGCGAAAGCTCGCCGAGCGCGTCATAGGGCAGGTTGTCGCCATTGACGCCCAGACCGTCCATTTCGGTGCGCAGCTTGACCTGCCAATCGGGATTGCGGCCGAGCATCATCATCAGCGCGGTCGCCGACGACGTGATGGTGTCGTGCGCCGCCATCATCAGGAAGTTCATGTGATCGACAATCTCGTCGACCGACAGCTGCGAGCCGTCCTCATGTGTTGCGCGGCAGATTTGCGAAAACATATCCTCCGCCGTGCCAGCACGACGCTTGGGTACTTCGCGTCCGAAATAATCGACGAGATAATTCCGCGCCGCAACGCCGCGCCCCATTGCGGTGCCCGGAATTGGAATACGGATCACCGCGATCGACGCCTGGACCATATCGACAAACGCTTTATTTATCTTTGCCGCGTCGGGCCCGAACGGGATGCCGAGAAACGATGTGGCGGCCAGATCAAGCGTCAATTCCTTGATCGCCGGATAGAAATTGAACGACGCGCCCGACCAACTGTCGACGCGGGCCCGGATGCCGTCGTTCAGTGCTTCAGCATAAAGCTTCATGGGTTCGGTCTTGAAAGCAACCGACAGCGTGCGGCGGTGGACCCGGTGTTTTTCAAAATCCATCAGCATCAGCCCGCGGGGAAACAACAGGTTGAGCATCGGACCCCAGCCCTGTTCGGACGAAAAGATCTTGTCGCGGTCGAACAACACCAGCTCGTTCGCGTCCGGGCCAAGCAGCGTTACATTGCGCCCACCAAAGCTCTTGTGGCGATAAACTGGTCCGTATTTGGCATGCATCCCGCGCACGTATCCCGGCGGATCGGCGAGCAATTTCAACGTCGTGCCGAGCACGGGCATCCAGCCATCTTCGCCGGGAATATGGTCAAGCGCGCCCGGCGGATTGAGCGGCAGCCAGTGCGGATTGGCTTCGAAACGGTCAGCGCGGGCCATCGGCACCCCTCTTATTTACACGCATACAAGTAAGCGTTCCATCGCAGCGACGCCAGTGTGCATAGTTTATCGTGACGACAGGTAAACTTTGTATGCCTGTCAGCCGTAATAGAAGCGATGCAAATCATGCAAAATGATTCTCCTCGACGGGACGCACGGGCAGCCGAACGCCGTACAGTGGGAATTCTTGCGCAGTTGCGGGAAATGGGTGGGGGACGGATGACGGTGAATGTCGAGGATCTGTCGATCACCGGCTTTCGCGTCGAAAGCATTTACCGCATCGGCGTCGGCGTCACAGTTTTCCTGAGCATTCCCACTTTCTCTGCGCTCGAGGCCATCGTCGTATGGACGGCGAAATCAGGGCATGGATGCCAGTTCATCCAGCCGCTGCACCCCGCCGTGTTCGATGTGGTCTCGCGCCGATTTGAGGCGCATTTTTAAACCCTGACCGCGGCGCACCGCGATTTTAAGCGCAGCGCCGCGCGATCTCGTGTAGGCCTGCTTCGGGCATCCCGCCCTCGTTAGGAACAGCTCATGGCTAAGAGCCAGAAGAAATCGAGCAAGGAAGTCCGCAAGCCCAAGGCCGAAAAGGCGCCCAAAGCCAACGCGTCCAACCCCTCCACCAAGCCAAGTGCAGTCGGGATTGTTACCATCAAATAATTGTCGGTGAGGATGACTGGCGCTGAGCGACCGCAACCCCGACGACTACGTCTACGACGAAGCAAGCGGCGAATGGCAGCCCGAGGGCGATGGTGCGGTAACCGGCAATCTCGACACCGTCGCAGTGCGTGACGCTGTCGACAACCTGTTGGCCGACGACGATCAGGTCGCGCTGATCAAAGACTTGGCCGTCAAGGGCGCAGGCCAGATCCTGAAACGAGGCACGGTGACTAAATCGATCCGCCTCACGGGCGATGCGCAAGTAATCGACTGCCGAGACGACGCCATCAGGGGTATGGTTTTGCGGGCGGCATTTGTGCGCAAAGCCTGAGAGAAGGCAACGCGCGCGCAGTTATTCCACCGGTAGACGGTTTGCGCCGCAGGCCGGAACCGTCGCCGATCGGCGGCCGTCTGCATACAGCGTGACGGGCCTTCGCGTGGACCGAAGTCCCCACCACAGTATTTCGTCCCGATCGCCCTACTCAACACCGGCAAGAGGGACCTTCTTGCCTTCGAGCACAGGATCATCGCGCTCCACTGCCACGCGCATTTCACCGCCAGGCATCGCTTGCGCGCTGGCCGATTGGCGAGGTCCCGCACCGGGTAGCCTTGCACACCCTAGTCAGCCCGCCTCTTGAGGGGTGCCAGTTTTGGCCATCAACTGCGACGGAAAGGGATCAACGAGCTTGCGCGCCTCGCTCCATTCAGCGGTCAGCCACCGGTCGTAATCCCACGGGTTAAGCACGACTGGCATCGACGCGTCATTGGCCGCACCGACCAAAGAATTGGGGTCGCAGGTAAGAAAGGCAAAACTTGGCACTTCGCTATCGCGCCAAATGCCAGCGAAGGCGAACGCAGGTTCGGACGGCACGACGAACCAGTGCTGCGTGCGCATGCCCTTCACGCCGCCCCATTCCATAAAGCTGGTGACAGGAACGAGGCAGCGAAATTCGGTGTGACGCAACGTGCCAACCCAGAAAGGTGAATCCAGATTGCGGACATTATGGACCGGCCGACCACCCTGTGCGGCGACCCTGGGCGGTGGCGGGACACCCCATAAACGCGGGACGAGGCGTCGGCCCTCCCGCCGCTGCACGATCACAGGCGCGAATTTACCGGGAGCGACGTAATGACCGGGCCACGGGTCCCGACCGGGATCGGCGGCGAAAATCGTTGCGATCTGGTTTGACGCAGCGTCGAGGCGGTAAAGCAGGCACATGGATCAAGCCTGCGTGCTCTGTAACACCTCCCACCGTCAAGCGCCGGCACCGTGGCCCCCATCGGCATGCACAAGTGCGTGCGCCCCGGGCCGACCGGGAGCATTGCACCGCGGTTCCAACAGTGCGCGGCGATGCCGATGTTGGATCGAGACGGGGTTTCGATAAAACTTTGAGGCAGACGAAAATGATGGGCATGGCGAAATTGGTGATCTCCCTTCCACACACCGCGTTTAACCACATGCTTTAGCGTTTTGTCCTTGTGTGTGCCCCCAATTCCTCGGCTTGGCGGACAGGATGCAGTGGCATGGCCAATGGAGTTGTATTGGCGAGTCTGATAACAGGGGGGTTGGCGATTGGAGCGTCGACGCACGTGCTTACAACGCCAGCGAGTACAACGCAGGCAGCAGCCAGGACCGCATCTGCGAGGCCCGCCGTGATGACTGCCACAACCTCGCCGCTGCTCGGTGTGTCTTCGACATGGCCGCTGACCACGGCGGTCACCGCCGTGGCACCTACCGGAACGCAGACGGCGACCGCAGTCTCAACGCCCGCCACGCCCGTGCTAACGCCGCTCCTCCCGCTCAACCTGACGACAATGCGGCTGTGGAACTGGGGCGGGAAGTGGATCGGATCCGAATGGTCCAATGCCAACAGTCCGCTGGCGTGGAAATTCGGCCATATCAACCAACCGACCGGGGCGGACACGCTGTTTACGCTTGATGCTGCGGGCGCGCCCGAGATTCAAGCAGGGTCGGCCGAAGCCAAGACAGACGGTATGTGGGAATCCGAGGTCACCCTGCCGCAACTGCGGGACGGGTTGGTTGTAGCGCCGCTGTGGCTCTACGACTCGACGAGCCGCGACGAGATCGATTTCGAGCTGGCGGGACGCAACGGGCTCGACGTGACGATGCATGTCTATGTAAACGGCGTGCACAAGCAGAACAGTGTGAGGCTGTTCGCGGGGACCGATCTGTCGGGCCAGCGCAAGCGCTTTGGGATCAAGGTCGACCAACAGACCGGCTATGTCGAGATGTACGTCGACGGGAAGCGCGTCCAGCGCTGGGACAAGGGCACGCTTGGATATTTCGTCTCGCATCCGATCAAGCCATGGCTGGAAATGTGGGCGGCGAACCCTAGCAACAGCGGCTATGTCCAATGGGTCGGCAAATGGGCGCCACTGGCGGCTGGTCAAGCGCTGACGATGCGCGTCCATGGCTATGGGTACAAGACGCTGACCGGCCAAACCGTGCTTTAGGAAATCAGGTCGTGGGGAGGTAAATCTCTCCGCCCTTTTCCCTAAACGCCTCGCTCATCTCGGCCATCCCGGCTTCGGCTTCGGCCGACGACGCGGCGATGAAGGCGTCCGCGGCCTGGTTCTGCTTGGCGGCGAATTCGCGGACCTCAGCGGTAATTTTCATCGAGCAGAATTTTGGTCCGCACATGCTGCAGAAATGAGCGGTCTTGGCTCCTTCTGCAGGGAGTGTCTGATCGTGGTATTGCTCCGCCGTGTCGGGGTCGAGCGACAGGTTGAACTGGTCGCGCCAGCGAAACTCGAAACGGGCGCGCGAGAGAGCATCGTCGCGCAGCCGCGCAGCGGGGTGGCCCTTGGCGAGGTCGGCCGCGTGCGCCGCCAGCTTGTAAGTAACCACACCGGTCTTGACATCGTCGCGGTCGGGCAGACCGAGATGCTCCTTGGGCGTGACGTAGCAAAGCATCGCGCAGCCGAACCAGCCAATCATCGCTGCGCCAATGCCGCTGGTAATATGGTCGTAGCCAGGCGCAATGTCGGTCGTCAGCGGCCCGAGCGTGTAGAACGGCGCCTCACCGCAGCTTTCAAGCTGCTTTTCCATGTTGACCTTGATCTTGTGCATGGGAACGTGGCCTGGCCCCTCGATCATCACTTGCACGTCGTGCGCCCACGCGCGTTTGGTCAGTTCACCAAGCGTGTAGAGTTCACTGAATTGCGCCTCGTCGTTTGCATCCGCGATGCTGCCGGGGCGCAGACCGTCTCCGAGCGAATAGGCGATATCGTACGCCTTCATGATCTCGGTGATCTCGTCGAAGCGTTCGTAGAGGAAGCTCTCCTTGTGATGGCTGAGGCACCATTTCGCCATGATGCTGCCACCGCGGCTGACGATGCCGGTGACGCGCTTTGCCGTCATCGGGATGTAGGCGAGCCTGACGCCAGCGTGGATCGTGAAGTAATCGACGCCCTGTTCGGCCTGTTCGATCAGCGTATCGCGGAAAATTTCCCACGTCAGGTCCTCGGCGACGCCACCGACCTTTTCGAGCGCTTGATAGATCGGCACCGTGCCGATCGGGACGGGCGAATTTCGGACGATCCATTCACGAGTATCGTGGATATTGCGGCCCGTGGAGAGATCCATGACCGTGTCCGCGCCCCAGCGGATCGACCAAACCATCTTGTCGACCTCGTTAGCGACGTCAGAAGCCACCGCGCTGTTGCCGATATTCGCGTTGATCTTGACCAGGAAATTGCGACCGATTGCCATTGGCTCGGATTCGGGGTGGTTGATGTTGGAGGGGATGATCGCGCGGCCGCGCGCAACCTCGCTGCGGACAAACTCGGGCGTGACATAGTCGGGGATCTCGGCACCGAAATCCTCGCCGTCACGGACGAGGTTAGCAATTGCGGTGCGGCCCATGTTCTCGCGAACAGCGACGTACTCCATTTCGGCGGTGATTATGCCCTGGCGCGCGTAGTGCATCTGACTGACGTTCATACCCGGCTTTGCGCGCAAGATCGTCTTGCGAACATTGGGAAAGGGTTCGACCCCGCCGCTGCGGTCGGGGCCGAGCTGCCCGTTATCCTCCGGGCGGACGGCGCGCTGGGCGCCCTCCTCGACGTCGCCGCGGTCGCGGATCCAGCTGTTTCTGAGTTCAACGAGGCCCTTGTTGATGTCGATGAGTGCAGTCGGGTCGGTGTAGGGACCGCTGGTGTCGTAGACATTCAGCGCCGCCTCGCCACACTTAGGCTCCAGGTCGATCGCACGCATCGCCACATGCAGGGGACCGACATGAATTTTTCGGCTGCCGCGAATCGGGCCGGTAGTTACCTTGGGGGCAGTAGGGGCGGCGTAGTCAGCCATGTGCGCTCTCCTTAAGACGGAAAGAGCGCGGCGCTTGATCGAACCGCTCCCTCCCTCCGCCCGTGTTAACGGGATCAGGTTTGCGGGTCAGAGCTCTAGCTCAATCTCAGCTGCTCGGCGGGCCCATCACCTTAGAGGTGATGGAACCCGCATGCAGCCCCCCGGGGAATAGTCCCCGTCTAAGCGCATCGAAACTGGCGGTCCAGCTAAAGCACCTTGCGTCCGGAGAAGAGCTGGATCAGGCCGACAACGAGCGCCACGACCAGCAGGATGTGAATCAGGCCCGCACCGATGTGAAGCGAGAAACCCAACAACCAAAGCACGACGAGGATGACAACAATTGTCCACAACATGACGGGGCTCCCTTAGTGATTAACTAGAGGCGTAACGACCGAAACGCCCAAGGGGTCCATGGCGACCCATCAGAGCATGTATTTAACCCGGATGCCTTCTTCGACACGGCTGGTGGCCACGGGAAACTGCGCCGCGGCAAAGCTTGGCGGGCCGAAACGAATAACGGGATTGCGCGAAAACCCGAACCCTTCGCGCGGGATGCCAAAGGTAGTGTCAAGCTTGTTATTGCTGTTTTCGTCGTGGATCAGCGCGATCGCGTAGTCGCCAGTCGGCAGGTCGTCGAACCTGATGTCGCGCGCCTGTGCGACCGGCACAGTCAGCCGACGAGCGGCAGGATCTTTCTGGCATTTGGAAAACATATCGGGGCGCGTCGTCATGCAAACCAAAATCTGCCCTTTGGCTGAACGCAACCCACTCACATCGGTAGCAACGCTACCGGGAGGGGCTGCCGCCGCGAGCAGAGCCCAGAGAACTGTGGGCACTGTCAAAGCTACCAAGCCCCTTGTCGGTGCCGCAAAGGCAATCCCAGAGCCGAAAATATAAGCCATAGTTCCCCCGGTATTCAGCATGATGCCTTTGGTGATGCGTAGCCGTTATCAGCCACTTCCCTAACGGGCCGTGAACCACAGCACGGGGAAATACCTCCCACCCCATATGGTTGGTCACTCCCATCACCGTCATGATTGACAATACTACAGCCAGCGCACTGATCTGTATCGGAATCATAAACGCCAGTGCTGGAATGACAACCGCCCCGGTCAGTGCCTCCCATGGATGAAAACTCATGGCCGCCCATGCGGTAGGCGGACGGCTCGCGTGGTGGACGGCGTGAGCGACCCTGAACAGACGCGGCGTGTGCATCCAGCGGTGCGTCCAGTAGAACCAGGCGTCGTGTGCGAGCAGGTAAATCAGGACCGACAGCGGCACGTACCACAGTGGGTAAGTGCCGACGCCACTGTAGATCTTCGTCCACCCGCGATTCTGCCAACCCCAGGCGACAACGCCAGCGGGAACGCCGTATATCGCCGCAGATGCCAGCGACCAGCCGATTTCGCGGCCGATCTGCGCATTGAGGCCGCTGTAAAGGGTGGGATGGCGCCATTTCGTCGCCCAGGCAAACGCCCCGCTCGCTATCAAGTAGCGTACACCGACAATGACCGTCATTGCGAGTGCCGAGAGGATGATACCGATCATAGCGCGCTTCTAACGCTGGCACGATGGTACGCATAGCGTCTAAACAACGATATCAAGCGCGCTTCGGAGCCGTCGAGCCTGGCGCCATTTGCGGGCATATCCACGTGTCGCCGACGACTCGAACCGGTCAGAACGCGAACCCAACGTACACCAAACACCGCGAAGAAAATGTGACGGAGCCTGTCCAGGCACAATCAATGCGCGGCTTGAGACCCCCGTTTCAAGCCCGAAGCGGCAAGTTGCGCGTCGATCATCGCGAGCAGGCGGTCGAGACCGGCCTGATCGTTCGCTTCGGCGCGCGCGACCAGAACGTCCTGGGTATTGGATGCGCGCAACAGCCACCAGCCATCCGGGGTATTGACACGCGCACCGTCGGTGCGGTCGACCGTGGCGCCGTCAGCCTCCAGCCGGTCGAGCACTTCGTCAACGACAGCAAACTTGCGACTTTCGTCTACCTGGAAACGCATTTCGGGGGTGTTGACGAGCGCGGGCATCGCGTCCCTGAGACCAGCGAGACTACCGCCTTGGGCCGCGATTGCACGGATCAACTGTATCGCCGCGAACTGAGCGTCGTCGAACCCGTAAAAATCGTAATAGTCCTTTGCAAAGAAAATGTGCCCGCTCATCTCGCCAGCCAAAGGCGCGCCTGTTTCCTTCATCTTGGTTTTGATCAGGCTATGACCGGTCTTCCACATGCACGGTGTCCCGCCGAGTTCGGCGATCCTGTCATACAGCATTTGCGACGCCTTTACGTCGGCAATGATCGTGGCGCCAGGAAGCGCCTCGAGCAACGGCAGCGCGAGGATCGAGAGGATCTGGTCGCCCCAGACGACACGTCCCTGTCCGTCAACGGCCCCTATCCGATCACCGTCGCCATCGAATGCAAGCCCGAAATCGAGCTTATTGTCGAGCACAAGCCTTTTTAGGTCGGCGAGGTTTTTTTCCTCGGTCGGATCGGGATGGTGGTTCGGGAATGAGCCGTCGATTTCGGTAAAAATTGTCTTGTGCGTGCCAGGCAGGAGCTTAACCAACTTTTCAATGACTTCGCCCGATGCACCATTGCCCGCGTCCCAGCCAATTCGGAACGGTCCGCTGTCGTAATCGCGTACAAGCCGCGCTACGTAATCGTCGAGAATCGCGTAGCTGGTTACGGTGCCCGCGCCCGTCTCCCAGTCACCGTCGCGCGCAAGCTCGGCCAGATCCTGAATATCCGCGCCATAAAACGGCGCATGTGCCAGCACCATCTTGAAACCGTTATACTCAGACGGGTTGTGACTGCCGGTGACTTGCACTGCTCCGTCAACCTCGAGAATGGCTTCCGCATAATAGAGCATCGGGGTGGGGCCGAGACCAACACGAACAACATCGACGCCAGCTTCAGTCAGGCCGCGGACCAGTTCAGCTTCAAGCGACGGCGACGAGACGCGCCCATCATAGCCGACGGCAGCCCTGGTACCGCCATTGCGCCGGATCCGCGTTCCGAATCCGCGCCCGATGGCATAGGCATCCGCCTCCGCCAAAGTCTCACCGACTATTCCGCGGATGTCATACTCGCGAAGGCTGCTGGGGTCGAAGCGGTGGCTCATGATATTCCTGTGGTGACAAAACGACTGTGCGAACGGTCGCGCCGGGCAGTTGTTCCGTACCTGGCTGTAAACGTTACCGGGTTAACACTTTAACTGTTTCAGCATCGTGTCGCGCGCCAGATTGATCCGCGCGGCGAGTTCGGCATTGCCGCCGGCGTCTGGGTGAACCCTTGCAATCAACCGGCGGTAAGCTTCGTTGATCGCGGCTTGATCCGCATCGTTCGAGATGCCGAGCAGGCGCGCCGCCTCGTCGCGCTGCATAGAGGGTTTGTTGATTTTCGCCGTGCGCGTGAACCACCAGGCAGCAACGATAAACGCCGCCAAAAACAGGATCTTCGTCAAAGCGCCAGTCGCGCTTGAGTCGAGAAGTCCGGCAGGGCGAGGCCCCCGACCATCTCGCGCAACTCCTGGCGGGCTGCGATGTGGCTGAGACCGACGTTCTGGATGCCCTCCATATCGAGCAGCGTCAGCCCTTTTGGGAAAAGTTCTCGGTAGATAACGCGTTCGCCAAGCCCGGGAATGACGCGGAAACCGACGCGTTTCGACAATTCTCCGAGCGCGGCCCCGACGCGACGCATATTGTGCGCATCGAGATGCTGGAGCCGGTTACGCAGGACCACCCAGTCGACCGTGCCCCCATCAGCCTTCGCCCGAACCTTACGCAAGTCCCAGATGAGTTCAGCATAAAAGCTCGGCTTTTTGACCTTGAACGTTTCAGGATCGACTTGACCAATCAAGTCGAGGTCAACGAAGCTGTCGTTCATCGGTGTGACCAGCGTATCGGCAATGGCAATCGCGGCACGCGCCAGCGGATCATCACGTCCCGGCGTGTCGATAATCATGTAATCAGCGCCGTGGCCAAGTCGTGCCACTTCCTGATCGAGGCCAGCAGGGGTCAACAGCGAGAGCACTGCGTGGTTTGCCGTCGCCAGACGCAAGCCACTGCGCCGCATTGTTGCGGCGCGGTTGTCGAGATAACGCGCCAGCGTTTTCTGCCGCGTGTCGAGATCCAGCGCGGCGACCCGGTGCCCGGCAGCCGCGAGCGCAATGGCGACATGCACCGCTGTCGTCGATTTACCCGTGCCGCCCTTTTCATTGGCGAAAACAATACGATGCGCGCGCGTTCCATTCATCACAACAAACCTTGGGCCCCCGAACTACTTGATTTGGCAAGGACGCATCTGCCAAAGGCCGCGCCCGTTCCCCTGCGAGCGGCCATAGTGAAGGCAGAGTAACCGTGCAAACGATCCGCGAGCTGAGCGAATTACGCGAATGGCGATGTGCTGTTTCGGGAAGCGTCGCACTGGTGCCGACCATGGGCGCTCTTCACGACGGGCACATGGCTCTAGTCGCAGAAGCACGGACCAAAGCCGATCACGTTGTCGTTTCGATTTTCGTCAATCCCAGGCAATTTGGCCCGACCGAAGACATGACGCGCTATCCGAGGCGCGAGGCGGCGGACGCGGCGATGCTCAAGGATGCGAGTGTTGCCGTGCTGTGGGCACCCGACGCCGCGACGATGTATCCCGACAATTTTGCCACCAACGTCCAGGTTTGCGCGCTCGGTGACGGGTTGTGCGGCGCCTCGCGTCCCGGCCATTTCGACGGAGTCGCGACGGTGGTTGCAAAACTGTTCAATCAGGTGCGCCCGGACATCGCCGTCTTTGGCGAGAAAGACTGGCAGCAACTTGCGATCGTGCGACGCATGGCCGCGGACCTCGATCTCGGCGTCGACATCGTCGGGCTGCCGACGCAGCGCGATGCCGACGGACTCGCGCTGTCTTCGCGCAATATCTACCTCTCCGACGAGGAGCGATTGGCCGCCCGTATGCTGCCGCGCGCACTGGGCGAAGCTGCCAATAGCATCAGCAACGGAGGAGAGATCGCCGAATCGCTAGCCCGCGCGGTAACCACGCTTGAGAAGGCAGGGTTCGACGTCGACTATGTTTTGGTGGTTAACGATAATCTGAAACCGCTAAGTAAAGTGTCGGAAATCGGCGGATCTACGCGGATTCTGGGAGCCGCTCGACTCGGCGCGACACGCCTGATCGACAATCTGCCGGTCATCCTGGCAAAATAATACACACTTCGCGTTAACCATTTGTTTGAACCATTGGGGCGACAGTTGCGTCGACGCCTCGCTCGACGGGGTTGGCAACTGGGGGTTCGTCCAATGGCAAGCAGCCTGAAGAGCGCAATGTTTCTGATCGAAAGCCGTATGGAAGATGCCGCGCGTGGCGATGCGGATGCATGTTACGAACTGGGGATCGCCTATTCGAGCGGATCGGGTGGAATCGATGTCGACCTGATCCAAGCGCATAAATGGTTCAACCTCGCTGCGCTCAATGGCAACGAACGCGGCCATGAATGCCGTTCCGAAATTGCTTGGGACATGACTGCCCGCGAAATCGCCGAGGCCCAACGCCAAGCGCGCGCTTGGCTGGGCGCGGCTGCGCGGCGAGCAGCTTAGCTTCCCTTTTTGAACGGTGTCATCGTACCGAGAAACGCCATATTCTGTTCGACCGCGCGGCGTTCGCGCACCAGAAAATCAGAGATGGCCGAGCGGAATCCGGCGTTGGGAATGTAGTGTGCCGACCAGGTCGCCGCAGGCCCATAGCCGCGCGCGAGCTTGTGTTCGCCCTGCGCACCCGCTTCGACCCGCGCGAGCCCGCGCGCGATGGCGGCCTCGATTGCCTGATAATAGCAAAGCTCGAAGTGAAGAAATGGCACCTCTTGGGTACAGCCCCAGTACCGCCCGTAGAGCGTGTCGCAGCCGATGAGGTTGAGAGCGCCCGCAATCGGGACGCCGTCGCGCAACGCAAACATCAGCAACACCCGGTCGCCCATGCGTTCGCCCAGCAGCGTAAAGAACGCGCGCGTCAGATAAGGACGACCCCATTTGCGCTCGCCGGTGTCCTGGTAAAAAGTCCAGAAGGCGTCCCAGTGCGCCTCAGTCAGGGCGCTGCCAGACACATGGATGATTTCCAGTCCTTCGACCGCGCCTGCGCGCTCCCTTCGGATCGCCTTGCGCTTACGCGATGCCAGTGCGCCCAGAAAATCTTCAAACGTTGCATACCCATTGTTCGCCCAGTGGAACTGTGTTCCCTCACGAATCAGCCAACCCGCGTCGCGAAAGATGTCGACCTGGTCCTCACTAACGAAATTGGCGTGGGCGCCGGACATGCTGTGGCGGGCAACCAGCGCTTCGGCTCCCGCAATCAGCGCCCGGGCACTCTGGGGGTCGTGCGCAAGGAGGCGCGGCCCTGGCACCGGCGAGAAGGGAGAAGCGATAACGAGTTTGGGATAATAACGCCCCCCTGCATTCGTCCAAGCCTCGGCCCAGCTATGGTCGAAGACATATTCGCCTTGGCTATGACTTTTGACATAGGCAGGCGCGGCCCCCGCCAGCACCCCATCTGCCGCATCGAGCAGGATCGGCAGAGGCTGCCAACCTGTTCCGCGCCCAACGCTGCCCGAATCTTCGAGCGCCGACAAAAAGGCGTGGCTGACGAACGGGTTATCAGATCCGGCACACCTGTCCCATGAGGGGGCGTCGATATCGGCAACAGCATCACCGACACGCAGAATCGCACTATGCGGGGGATCGCTGTCGCTCATCGGGCATACACTAGAGAAGCAGCTGCCACGCTGCCACAGCAAAAGGGGTCAGGCGGGACGGACGGCAACGACAGCGTCGATTTCGACCATCGCGCCCAGAGGCAACACCGGCACGCCTACGGCGCTGCGCGCATGCCTGCCACGATCCCCGAACAGGGCGACCATCAACGACGAGGCCCCGTCGGCAACTTTGGGTTGGTCTGTGAAGCGCGGGTCGCTCGCGACGAAGACACCCAGGCGCACGATTCGTTCGACACGGCCAAGGTCGCCAAGCGCGGCCTTCAACTGTGCGACAATCATCAGGCCGCAAGCCTCAGCTGCCAGTTTACCGACTGCAATATCGGTATCCTCGCCGAGCCGGCCTCGCATGACTTCGCCGTCCTTGAACGGCAGCTGCCCCGACAGGAATAACATTCCGTCGGCCTCGACCGCAGGAACATAGTCGGCAACAGGGGATGCCGCTTTCGGCAGCTTTAGCTTGAGGGCCGCAAGGGCGTCTTCCACGGTGTTCATTCGCACGACAAAGCGTGCCGAGGCGCGTGGGTCAAGCCTGGAATGAGCGACTGTTTAAATTGGCACGCCGGCAAAGCGCGCCTCGATCCAGGAGCGCGCCGTTTTCCAGTCGTCGATCCGGGCGTGGGCTTTTGGCGCTGGAGGCGTAATTTGAGCGATCAGCGGTTCGGCAATCATGTGCAGGCGCAAAACGTCGGGCGCGTGTCTTGCAACCGACGCGTGGTGCTGCGCAAGGTCGTCGACAAAAACCGTGACGCTGGGGGCGAACTCAGCGACCAGTCGCGCGACCGGGTCGCCCTTCCCGCCCTGATTTGTCACGACCCGGTGTGCGATACCGTGGCCGAGAAGCTGCATGGAACGCGCCTCGTTAAATTTGTCACTCAGATTTGTGAGAACGATGATATCTGCGACGATCCCAAGTGCCTCGAGCGCCTCGAACGCACCGGGAACGAGCGTTTGCCGCGACATCTCGGTCGCGAAAAAGCCATCGAGGAGTGGCCAGACATCTTCGCGCCGTAGCGGTTCGCCGGACGGGCGCCGCTTGAGCGCTCCCGAGAAATCGCCATCCACCAACGCAAAGTCTATATCATGGACTTCATCGACCCAGTTACGGAAATGGCTCACCATGTGAAGCAGCACTTCGTCGCAATCGGTAATCAACAAAGGTCGCGGATCGCTTTGAGGCTGCCGACGCGTCATTTGGCGATTCGCTGACGCGCTGCAATGAGTTCGATGGGAGCAATCCCAAGCACTTTAGCGCAGGCGAACAAGTCCGGTTCATGCCCCTCGAGAAACCCCAACACCGCATCGAGCACGGCTGGATCGCCGGCGCGTGCCCGCAGATCATCTGGCGCTATGCCCGTCAACGCGACAAAGCGATCGGCACGGCCGGCTTCCGATAAAATCCAGGCGAGGGCGTGCAGCGCCCAGATTTGAGCCGGATCATCAACATGATTTGTCTCGCGTATCGCCATCGCCTAGTCCGGCCCTGTTCGTTGGGGAAGGTGGACTGGCCGTGACAAGGAAAGTGCTCGTTGTCGAGGACAACGAACTCAATCTCCGACTATTCTGCGACCTCCTGCGCGCGCACGACTGCACCGTCGAGGGAGTGCGCGACGGGCGCGAGGCACTCGACACGGCGCATCGTTTTGCGCCTGACCTCATCGTCATGGATATACAAATGCCGCATGTGACGGGGCTTGAGCTGATCGAAGCGATTCGTGCGGATAACGAATTGGCTCACACACCGGTGATGGCCGTGACGGCTTATGCCGGGAAGGCCGACGAGGAACGCGCGCGCGCAGCTGGCGCCGACGCCTATGTGTCCAAGCCCATTTCCCTGATGCGATTCGTGGCAGCCGTAGAAGAATTCATGCGTCCTCAGTCGCCACCGGTGCAGACAGACCCGCACGCTATTCGTGAGGCCGAGGGCGGCGCCACAGATCAATCCGCTTGAATTTCGACGACAGGTTTTATCGGCGGTTAGCTTACCGCGGCGGTCCAGATTTATCTGCCGATTCCGTACCGCGGCTGACGATGCCGGATCACAAACGGACTATTTAATCTTAGTTTCCTTGAACTCGACGTGCTTGCGTACAACGGGATCATATTTACGGAACGACAGCTTTTCGGTCTTGGTCCGGGGGTTTTTCTTCGTGACATAGAAGAAACCGGTGTCCGCCGTACTGGCGAGCTTAATTTTCACGGTGGTTGGCTTGGCCATGACCGGTGCGCCTTTTGAATTTATTTGTTGATCTGGAAGGCGTGTGGCACTGACGCGGTGGCCCGGGAAAGTCAAGCCGCAGCTTTGGTATTGGCCGCCGTTAAGTCCGTCTTTACCTAGTCTTCATCATTTCAGGTGCAACCTCGCTTTAAGGGGTGCGACATGGGTCTGAACGCCGATACCAAAGCCGTTGTCCGGGCACAGCTTGCCGACCGCATCGATATGCTCGGTCGCGAACTGTCGCATTTGTCGCAGAGCGGCATTGCCTATGCCGTTGATGATATTCGCCGAGAGGCTCGATTAGCGCAGATGGAAACGCTGGCAGCGCTGGCCAGTGGCCTTGAGCGCGCGATGGCGACGTCGGGGGGTATTACCATTGTCATGCCTTATCTAGAAGCGATGGGGGACGCGCTCGAGTGCGACGGCCTGCCGGCCGCTGCACAGGCGTCGTTGCTTGCTTCTGTCGGCGTGCGCCTGCACGGCTGATCTGGCCTTTTCGATGAATGGGTTCGTACCCGCGCTCGTCGCGGTCCTTCTTGCGGAAATGGGTCCGCGGGCGCTGTTCTACGCCGACGCGGGACGACACCGCATCGTCCTGTGGACAATGGCCGTGCTTGTCGCAGGAGCCGGCGCAGCAGGGATGCTCCTCGCGCGCGAACTGACCGAATGGGCCAATGCGCTGATGATCGCAATCGCGTTGGCTCTTGCTGCCGTCGGACAGGTTCAAAGAGTTCAACCGGCTGCTGGAATCATACCCGTGGTTGCTTCCTTCTGGAGCGGCGGTGTCTTGATTCTCGTGTTTGCGCTGGCGATCAGATTCGGATCGGTCGCTGCCATAGCAGGCGGTCTGGCAGGGTTAGCCGCAGCAGCCATCGTAACACGCGCGCTCGTCGCGGGCGCGATCCCGCTTCGGCCGGTTCGCTGGGTCGCTGCCGTCGTCCTGACGCTTGCCGGCGCCAGCATTGCCGCAGACGCGTTGCGTCTTGTCTAACGCTGACCAGATTGTTGTAATATCGATGCAGCTTTTTGCAGTGCCGATGGTTATCGTGTTGCAACAAAACTAATGAAGGACAACGACTGATGGCGAAGACGCCCAAGAAAAGGTTGAAAACCCCGACAGACCTGCCGACCAACGCGGTCGCCAGCGTCGCAGATGCACTGAACGGCATTCTGGCGGATAGCTTTGCGCTGTATTTCAAAACTAAGAATTTTCACTGGCATGTCAGTGGTCCCCATTTTCGCGACTATCACTTGCTCTTCGACGACCAAGCGACGCAAATTTTTGCGACGACGGATCTGATCGCCGAGCGCATTCGCAAGACCGGCAACACGACGTTGCGCTCGATCGGCGATGTCTCGCGACACCAGACGTTGAAGGATAATAATGCCGAGATGGTCCGTCCCGCTGCCATGCTGGCGGAACTGCGCGACGACAATCTCAAGCTGATCGAAGCGCTGCGCATCGCCAAGGACCTGGCTGACCAAACCAAGGACAACGCGACATCGGCAGTCATCGATGACTGGACCGATCAAGCCGAGCAACGCGCATGGTTCCTGTTCGAGGCGGCGCAAAACGCCTAGCGCAATGGGCGTCGAACACGAGCCGGGCCAGGGTTGCGAAGGTCCGGTAGCGGCGGTATGGCGCCGGTTCGCTTGGTTGGGGCTCCTCGTATCAAGCGCCGCGTCGGTCGGGGAATAGCTCAGCCTGGTAGAGCACTGTCTTCGGGAGGCAGGGGCCGGAGGTTCGAATCCTCTTTTCCCGACCAGCGCACCTTGCTCGGTAAAGAAAACGCCAGAAATCCGCCATAAATGAACAGGCCTAAGGTGGTTAGGAATTTTCTTTGTGCAAAATGTGCCAGCCGCTGTGCTAGGCCGCGTATTTCGGCCAAAAAGAGAGCCCCCATCACCAACATCTATCGCCAGGGGGATTATCATTTGGTGGCGACGGTCGGTTCGCTTCTCGGCAGCCTCGCAACAGCCTATAACTGTCAGAGTATCGTTGCGAACGAGCAGCATGTCCCAAGCCCGGGCACGCGCGGCGTTTCTCGAGACGGAGACGATGATCGTGGC
>JANXSN010000063.1 GCA_025352685.1 Sphingomonadales bacterium | reverse complement strand
CTTGGTCGTGGTCGCCGTCTCGTCGATAAATACCAGCCGGTGCCGCTGCTCGCGCATGTGCGGCTGCCGGGTCAGCCGCCAGCGTCGGCGTGCCTCGCACACGTCATCGCGTCCGCATTCCGATGCCATCAGGGCTTTTTTGTATATCTGAAGCCTGCGCCGTGCTGGCCGGGCTATGGCTAACCGGAACCGAACTGGACATTTCCGCCTTGATGGGCGCGACGATGGTGATCGGCATGCTGACCGAATTGTCGATTTTCTACCTTGCCGAGCTTGTCCCCGACGCGCCGCTCACCGCAGACTCGCTGATCGAAGCAGGACGCGCGCGCCTGCGCCCCATCCTGATGTCCGCGCTCATTGCGATCCTAACCCTGCTTCCCCTTGCTTTGGGAACCGGGCGCGGCTCAGGACTTCAGCGCCCGCTGGCAACCGCGATTATTGCCGGACTGACGATCGGGGCGCCTCTCATCCTGACCTTGCTGCCTCGACTCGTGCTGCTCATGTCGAACGCTCAACGCCGGGTTACCCATGGCGGGACGGCGCGGACCAATTAGCCGCCTCGACGGTCGGTAATGACACCGTTCGCGGGCTGACCCGCGATGAGACAGAACGCCGCCGGCGGCGTTTCGCTGGTCGCATGAGCTGCGCGACTCAGTTCGTGAATTTCGACGGCGCTGCTGGCACCCAGACGAACCCGTTGCCCTTCGCAGCGACTGTGCCGACTGCGGGGTACGGAAAATGGGGCGCAAAGATCAATGCGTGATTTTCCGACAGTCGGGTTAGTGTCGTACGGCGGCTTTTCTTAGCGACCGCCTTGTTGCCGTCGAAGCCCATCGTCCAGTCCGGCATGGCCAGAGAAATGAACGAGCTGTGGGCGGTGTCGCCGATGTCAAGCAGGCGTTGGTTGCCCGACGTTATTTCGTAACCTACATGCCCGGGAGTATGCCCTGGAATGTCGACAGACCTGATGCCCGGGATAACGACTGAACCTGGAGCAAACGTCGCCACCTTCGGATTGATCGCAGCGACAAGCGTGGCGACGTTCGGCTGACTTTTCATGTACACCCATTCGGCAGTCGCCATGCGTACCTTGGCGTTTGGAAAGGCAATTCTGCCGCCACTGTCGACAAGTCCCCCGACATGGTCACCGTGAGTGTGGGTAATGAGCACGTCGGTAACATCGCCTGGCGCAATGCCGGCAGCCGCAAGACTGGCGATCAACACGCTGTTAGCCTTCGCCCCGAGCCCGGTGTCGATCAGGACGATGTGCCCCGACACGCGTACCAGCAACGAATTGATACTGACCGGAATCGCGTCTGTGGGTTGGCCGTTCGCGCGCAGCACAGAGGCGACAGCGGAAGCACCAGCGTCGACGCCGAATGTTTTGCCGTCGTTCGGTATCGACAGCCCGCCGTCATGGAGCGCCGTCACCTTAATCTTGCCGATCATGAAATTGCGCGCTTCTGGTGCGACCGCCTGCGGGGTCTGCGCCCAAGACGGCATCGCTCCCAAAGTGGCAACGAGCGCGAAAGCTAATTTTTTGACCGCCATGAAATCAAAACCCCTTGAAAATGGTCTGTTTGCCATAGCCAAACGAGCAGCCGGAGGGAAGCGACATGCAGCGATCGACAGTTCGCTCGCTACGCGTTGATGGTTGGGCTGGCTTTGCCTGGTCACTTGAGGTCGCGCAGTGCAGTCCTCGTCATTTCCCTTCTGTCGGGCTGTGCGAGCCAGTCGGTTGCGGGCTGCGCTTCTTCACCGTTGCAATCGCCCCTGACGGTTGCAGCCGCTTGCGAGAGCACCTGCGCGATACGTCTGTCGAGCAGCATCATCAAAGCCAGCCCGACAAGCGGAAGCAGCGCGGTCAGTGCCCGGTAGCGGGCCGGGCCCAGAGGCTCGTAAAACCGCGCAAGCCAACCAAGCAGGAAATAGGAGAATGTGTTGGCGACCTTGAAAACGGCAATCATCGTCGCGACCACCGATGTCGAGGCGCAGTGTGAGATTATTGATTGCGGCGATGCCTCGAGCCACACGGTTGCCAAGTCGATGATCAGGTAGAAACCCAGCCAGAGCGCAACCGGCACGACCGACAGCAGCGCCACACCGCGCCGATATAGAGATAGCCGAGCGCCATACCGCCACAGGCCACCGCCATCTTGACGAGATCTCCCATCTCGCGTCCGTGCGCGGTCGTCCGCTTACAGTACGCGTTAGCGATAAGAACCCCGACAATCGTTATCGCTCCGTCGAAAACACCCTCCCATGTGACGGGCATCTCCCATCCCATTATGTGCCGGTCCACTGCCGTGTCGGCCCAGACGTGCGTGATGCCATAAGCTTGGTTCAGCGCTGCGTATGCCAGAATATAGGGCGGGAGCGTGATGCGCAGCGCAACGATCACCGCGTACTGCAACCAGGTTGAAAAACAACGGTGCTGGTTTTTCGCTTCGCGATGGTCTGCGCTTGATTGCCCCCAAAACAGAGAGCGATATTCCGATCAGTACTGAAGCTACCGGACGTCGAGATCGTCGGCCGCGCGCTCACGCGCGGCTGCAAGAAAACGGGCTAACCGTGTTTCGTCGGCGCGAACAGTTGGTTGAGGTAGGCTGCGAGCCTGACACCGCCCTGTTCAAGCCTGAGTTCCATCTGTGCGGTGTGATCGAAGACGTAACGGTACGACAGGCTCGTCTCACCGTCCGCAGGGTAAATGCCATCGCGCAGCGCCGCGCTCTCCGCGATCCAGAGCGCTGGATCAGTCGTCGACCACCTGTCGACCTCGGTCGGCGTAATCCTTGCGCCAAGCCACGCAGCCATTTCCGAGTAGGAAAGTTGCTCGTCGTCGACCAGCCCTGAGTCCCACACTGCATGAAGATTGGTTGACCTCCCGTTGAAAGTCACCTTTACGTCGTTGCCGCCCTTGTCGGTACCGTTTCCGGCGTGGAGCGGCTGATGTAAATCGCCGACGATGTGAGCAATAAATCGCAGCGCAAGTTGTTTATCGTCAAGCGAGCTTTTGGAATCGCGTACGACCGCCGAGAAATGTTTGAGTGCCGTCACCGCATCGCCTTCAGGCGGCGCGTCGACGTCACGATAGGATTTGCCGTGCGCCACAGTCACATAGTGCCAGGGGCCGGCAGCATGCTCCCAGAACTCGCTGGAGTCGGAGCGCATGAAGTCTGGCCAATTAGAGGCCTCGGCCAGCGTCTCCCGACCGAGAATGCGTTTTACGCCTGCGGAGGCCTGCGGCGTTAAGTAGCTCTGCGCGATCGAGCCGATCACCCGGTGGCCAGTCTTGCCCCAGGCCAACGTGCTTGAGGGAGCCAGGGCGAGAGCGAGAGCAGCGAGCGGGGCAAAAAATCGACTCTGCATATGGGCAGTGCATAGCGCAAAACGTTGCAGGCGTATGGCATCAGAAACAAAAAAAGTTGTTTGCACTCACCGGGGGGAGGGGGCGTCTTGGCGTCGACCCGCCAGATTTGGCGGGATGCCAACGTTAACCCCGGCTCAAATGAACACTATGGAGAATGCGCAGGGCTTGTGTCACGATAAGGTGTGCTGGCGTTGAGAAGGGTCGGACCATAGTGAACAGGATCATCGCATTCGCGTTCGGCGCTGTATTTGCTATTGGTGGAGCCGGTGCTGTCGCGGCGGACGAACTGCCGGATTTTATTCGCGTTACGCCCGAGACAATACACTGGATGCCTCTGCCACATTCACCTGGTGTAATGGCCGCGATACTGGCGGGGAATCCGTCAACTCCCGGGCCCTACGTCATTCGCGTCAAATTTCCGCCACACGTTATGGACAGGCCCCATTTTCACTCGTCCGACCGGTATGTCACCGTGTTGAAGGGGACGTGGTACGCCGGTACCGGCAAACGGTTCGATCCGTCGAGCGCGGTCCTCACGTCTACAGGCAGTTACATGTTCCACCCTGCGGGCGGCGTGCACTGGGATGGCTCCAACAGCAGTGAGGAGGTCATCGTTCAAATTACGGGGGTTGGGCCGGTCACGACCACCCAGGTCGACCCCAGTGCTGCGGAGTGGGTGAACTTGTCGAACGCTGCGTCTCGCTAGACACAACCGGAAAAGGCCAGTCGGTGCCGGCCCGGCAGTCTCGGTCCGCTGCAATCACGGATCGCATAAGCCAACAATCGTTAGCGGAGCGACCGATGTGCCGCAGGTTGTGGTCTTTGTTTCAACCGGTCACGCGCGCCAGCCGTGGACCGCGTCGCGGCAGGTCGTTCCATGCCGCCCTTTCAAGGGTGAGGATGGATTCCGGACGCCAGCGCCAACTCAGAGCGGCGGAACAAGATAGCGCCGCCAGAAACGTCACAACTGCGCGGTTCGCTGCGAGACAATGTGACGTTGCGCACTATGGCGTCGTCCGTCTCCGATTTCCGGTCATGTCATCCTTGTCCCACTCGGGCGATTTCTCATTTCGGCGCAGCGGTGAGGTCTGCGGGCAACCCCGGCGCCGCGCCTTCGAACAAATCCTTTGCGAGTTGTTCCTTACACTCCTCTTGCGTCTGGATAATTGCTTGAAGCACCGCTTCCGGGTCAGCGGTTTCCGCCATGGCTTCCGCATCCTTGTCTTCTCGGTCTGGCAGCAAAGGATTATCGCGACGCATTTCCTCAAGCAGAGCGATGGTTTTTGCACTTTTCTGTTCGGCCAGCGTTGCCAGCTCAAGTGTCAGTTGCTCCCGGTGACTAGCCAGTTGACCGGCGCGGCGCTGGGTCGAAAGAATCAGGGCAGTTATGTAGACGGCAAGCACTGTCAGGATACCCTGGAGCAAATTGAATGGTGGTGGGTCGAATGACCTGCCGTAAAACTTCATCTGCAGCCCGACGATGCCTAGCCAGCCAGCAACAAAAATAGTGAACTGACCGAGGAAGCGCGGCTTCCCAAGCCAATCGGTTGTTTTTTCGATCAGACGTTGGATCGGGCTCGCCGCACGTTCGTGGTCGGCGTGAAGTTTTGCAATCGCACTAATCGTATCGCTCATGTGAGCCGGCAGGATCGGCGTCGCATCTTCAGGGTTGAATGGCGGAGGCGTGGGGACCGTTGTCATTGGGTCATCCTCGCTCAATCTGGTCTGCCGGGCAACGCCCGGCTGGGACACTAAGGCTGGCGGTGACTCGGTCGCGCACGGTCGGCGTGATGTAAGGCCTGACCGCAAGCACATCCACAATGCCCGGTGTCACGTGTACTTCATGAATGCCGGGCTTCGCGGCCACGCAGTTCGTACGCCCACCTTCGCTCTTGTATTTATTTGCCCCCGCCAACCGAGGCGCTGAACGGACGAACGAAGGAAAGGGAACAAATTCGAGCTTAACGCGCTCCGCTAACGGTGAACTGGTAAGGAGGTTTTAATGAATCAGTTAATTGGCGCTCTTGTTCTGGCTGGTGTGCTGACCTGCGCACCGCATGCTGCGGAAGCCAAGGGATGCATCAAGGGTGCTTTAGTTGGCGGGGTGGCCGGACATTATGCGCATCATCACGCCGCTGCTGGCGCCATGGCTGGCTGTGTCGGTGGTCACTACCTGGCCAAACACCACGCCCATGGGAAAGCCACGCCTACGACAATGCGCTAGGCGGTGTCGCGTCAAGCCAAGCCGACGTCGTGGTGTCGGCCGCGGCGATTATAATTGTGAGATCGGCGCGGGCATGCGCTCGCCCGTCGGTCCGTGTGCCGCAGAGCGTTGCCGCGACCGGCGCCGCGAGCGGGAGGAGGCCCACCAATCCGATGCGCCTGCGCCGGTGTCGGGGGCTGTGCAGCTCGGCCAGGTCGTTTGCGTGGCTTCGGTTGAGCTCAAGGTGATCGCCGGCGGTTGCGATGAAGATACATTCGCCGTCCCATAGGTCCGGGTTCAAAAATCGTGCGCGCGTGGAGCGTCCTGGTGGCTGCCCTTGACGCTTATGTTCGATACTCCCGCATCACCTCCGGTAAGCTTTGTTCTTGGCAGAACGATCGGTGGCGTGCTTTGATCAGCGCGTATGAAAAAGTTAATGATTATCGCCGCCGCGCTCGCCGCCACGTCTCCTGCGTTGGCTCGGGACGCCACTGCAGACCTCCTACGCCGTCTCTCCGAGGCATCGGGGCCGTCCGGGTTCGAAGAACCGGTGCGGAAGATTATGGTGCCCGAACTTCGCGCAGCGACCGACGAGCTACGTTATGACGGACTGGGATCGATCATCGCCCGGCAGGGCAGCTCGGGTCCACGCATCATGCTCGACGCGCACATGGACGAGCTCGGCGGCATGGTGCGGCGAGCGACACCCGACGGGTTTCTCAGCATGCAAATGCTTGGCGGGTGGCTTGACCAAGCGATTGCCGGCCAGCGCTGGATAATCATCGGCACACACGGCCCCGTCCAAGCCGTCACCGGCATCCGCGACGTGCACCTCGTGTCGGCGGATGAGCGAACGCGCCTGATCCCACGTGATGCAGTGTTTCTCGACGTTGGCGCGAAGTCCGCTGCGGAGGTTGCAGCGCTTGGCATAGCGCCGGGTGACCCCGTCGTCCCGGACAGCAGGTTTGAGGTAATCAACGGCACGGACAACTATCTCGGCAAGGCCTGGGACGACCGCGTGGGCTGTGCAGTGCTGATCGAAGCGGCCCGGCGCCTACGCGCGAGCGGTCATCCCAACCAAATTTTCTTCGCAGCGACGGTACAAGAGGAAATTGGTCTGAGGGGCGCACGGACTGCGACGGCCATCATCAAACCCGATATCGGCATTGCTATCGAAGGCGGTGTGACTGGCGATGCGGGCGGTGCGCACGCGGAGGAAAGCCAGGCAAAGCTCGGCGGCGGACCTGGTATTTTCCTTTATGACTCCAGTGCACTCCCCAACCGCAAGTTCGTCGCCCTCGTGCGCGATACCGCGCGCGCGGCCAAGATCGAGCTACAAAGCGACCTCGTACAAGGATACGGCGACGATTCTGCCGAAATTCAAACGGTGAATGGTGGCGCCCCGACCGTAAATCTCGTGGTCCCCGCGCGCTATACGCACGTCCACAACGGCATCATCAATCGCCGTGATTTTGACGGCATGGTTGAACTCGTGGTCGCGCTGGTAAAGCGTTTGGATGCGCGGACGGTCGAGCAGCTGAAAGATTTTACTCCTCAACAGTAACGTCTGCAGGCTCTCGGATCGAACTGGATATCTCGTGCGCGCGGCTGCGGAACAAACTGCGGCATAACCTCGACAAAGCGTGTGAACCCTTGAACGAGCCGTTTATGCGGCAGATCTGCCGACCCCAAACACCGCCTGAATTAGTCAAAACACGTTCTCGCACGTTGGCGGCCAACTCGTGTCGGCAGCCGGCTACGACCATTTTTTGCGGCCAAAGCGCGATCGCTATACCTAATACCAACCTCCTATGATGCTGGCTCACGGGGGATTCCCAAACGGGCAAAAGTCTGAATCTATGGTTGCCTGTAGGAGGGCATTACTATGGGTGCAGCGATCGGATTGCGGAACGACTTTGACGCCGCGGGTTTGAGGCGACTGGCACGCACGACAAAGAGTGCGAACCAGGGTCGTCGTCTGTTGGCGTTGGCGGAAATTTACGACGGCGGGAGCCGCGGCGATGCC
>JANXSN010000051.1 GCA_025352685.1 Sphingomonadales bacterium | reverse complement strand
ATCCTTCAGCGCTCGTGCGCCACCCTGCCCCCTAACCCAATTTGAGCTTGGCGTCGGCGGCTCCGTCGAACGCATTAGTAGTTGCAAGGGCGGCGCGTGCCCGCTCCAGCGTGCTCCAGTCGATCCGGCGGGTGTAGGACTGCGCGACATCGAGCATCCGGATCAGCGGGTCGGTATGACCGTTTTGCGAGAACGCCGAGTTGCGCCGGATCAAGCGCTCAGGGTTTTCCGACAGATTTCGCGTATAAGGCGCGATCCTAGCTTGCGGAGCTGCCCGCGCTCAACCACCTCGCAAACGGTCTTCAAGATGGCGCTGTCGGAGACGAAGATCTCATGCAGCGCGGAAATGGAAAAGTCGGGCATTAGCGGTTTCTCGGGGCGCCTATATCCGAACTTTTGGGGTTTATGTTAGCGTGAAACTGAAAAATCGGGGGTTACGCGGAATGGAAAGCGAATTACGACTTTCGTCGGCCGAAATTTCGAGACTTAGCAGGGGCCATCGTGAGCCAGTAATTTGCCACCTGAAAACCGCGGAAAGCCGAATGTCGCTTAGCAGCGGCCAAAACCGACCGATTGTGACACTCGGCAAGGCCGTAAGCGAGCCAGAGCGGGCTGACGGCTTTTCGCGCGTCGAGCGCGGACAGACGTCCGGTCCCGGGTTGCGCTACTCGATTATCGTGTTGGGGAGCGGTCGCTAAAGTAAGATTTCGCGGTTTTACAAATGAAATCATTCGGCCACGCTCTCGCCAATGCGTAAGCCATGAGCGCCCTATGCGGGGAGCTGCCGCAAGAGGCGAGTGTTCAATGCTGTTCGGAACCTCATGAAGTCGCAACGACCACCGGCCTTCCTTGCACAAGGCGGTGAGACGGGCGAAATGATCCGCGCGCACGACTGGTCGACGACGCCGCTGGGGCCCCCCGAGACCTGGCCGCTACCACTCCGCACCGCAGTTACACTCATGCTGGGCGCGGTGCAGCCGGTCTACATCGCCTGGGGCCCTGAGCTCGTTTCGCTGTACAACGACGACTATCTGCCGATGGTCGGCACCAAGCACCCCGGCATTGGCCTGCCCTACGCCGATCTGTGGGCGGAAATCTGGGACCAGTTCCGCCCGATTGTCGAGAAGACGCTGGCTGGCGAGGCGCAGCACTTCGTCGATCTGCCGATCGCTCTCGCGGGTCGGCCCGACCGGCCTGTCGGCTATTTCACATTCTCCTACACCGCGTTGCGCGGCGAGGATGGAGCCGTCGCCGGCTTCTACTGCGCGGCGACCGAGACCACCGACAAGGTGCTCGGGGACTCGGCGCTGCGCGACACCGAGGCGCGGCGCAGCCTCTTGATCGGAAGCTGGGCGCAGGCAGAGTGGGAAACTGATGCTCATGGTGTAGTCACCACCGATAGCCCTAGCTGGCGTGCCTATACAGGTCAGACTGTGGATGAGTGTCTCGGCTATGGTTGGCTGGATGCTATCCATCCCGACGACCGCGCCTATGCTGAACGACAGTGGCGGGAGGCGGTCGCGGTTCGCGGCTTGGTCAATGCCGAATTCCGGCTTCGTTCCCCCGATGGCGGCTGGCGATGGACCAATGTGCGCGCTGCTCCCGTACTCGACGCGAAAGGCGCCCTTGGGAAATGGGCCGGGATGAACATCGACATAGACGCCCGCAAGCGTGCCGAGGCTGCGCTGCGCGAGAGTGAGGAACTTCGCCGCGTTGCGGTGGAAAGCGGCAGGATGGGGGCGTGGACATGGGATACCAGAAGCGCGACAATTCGCAGTGACGCCGTCGTCCAAGCGCTTTGGGGCGTTGCGACCTCCGAACAGCCACATTCGGTCGCACTCTACGCGGACCTGATGTATCCCGAGGGCGTGGCCTGGCTCGAAGCCGTGGCGGCAAAAGAAAAAGCGCCCGGCCAGGCAATCGCCACACAACTGCAGGTGGCGACGGGTCCCACGTCCAGCCGCTGGGTGCAACTGCGCGGCCGCGCCGAGCGCGACGAGCCATGGATCATCAACGGCGTCACTTTCGACATCACCGAGCAGAAGCGCGCGGAGCAGGGACTGGCGGAGAGCGAGGCAAGATACGCCGGGCTGTTCGAGGCCTCGCCGGCGCCGCTCCTGATCCTCAAGCCCGACGCGCCGCATTTCACCATCACCGAAGTCAACAAAGCCTATCTCGCCGCCACCATGCGGATGCGCGACAAGGTGGTCGGCCGTGGCATTTTCGAAGCCTATCCCGAAAACCCGGACGACATAGCGAGCGGGGGTGTGAGCACCTTACGCACCTCGCTCGAACGCGTGCTCGCGACCAAGCAGCCGGACACGCTTCCGGACTTGAAATATGACGTGGCACGGGCGGATGGAGGTTTCGAGGAACGATGGTGGAGTCCGGTCAACTCGCCGGTGTTTGACGAGAATGGCGAGGTGGAAGCGATCATTCACAACGCCAACGACGTGACAGACCAACACCGCGCCGAGGCGGTCCTGCGCGACAACGAGGAGCGGCAGGCGTTCCTGCTCAAGCTCAGCGATGTGCTGCGACCGCTGCAGGACGCGGTGCAGATTCAACAGGCCGCGATCGAATTGCTCGGCGAACAGTTGGCGGTCAATCGCGCCGGCTATTATGAAGTCGGCGCCGACCAGGACACGTTCTTCCTGACCGCGAAGTGGGAACGCGGTGCGCCGCCTCTGCCCCAACACATGCTGATTAGCGACTTTGGCGACGAGATCGGCAATGGGTATCGGGCGGGGCGCACGATGGTTGCGCGCGATACCGAGCAGGACGCGGCTTCGGAGCTGAATCTGGCGGCGGCGCGCGAGCTCCAAATCCGCTCATGGATCGGTGTTCCGCTGGTGAAGGAGGGCCGTTGGTTCGCCGCGATGGGCGTGCATTCACTCTCCCCGCGGAATTGGACGCCCGCGGAAATTCGCCTGGTCGAGGAGGTCGCAGAGCGCACCTGGGCCGCAATCGAGCGTGCTCGCGCCGAGGCGGCGCTACGCGACAGCGAAGCTCAGCTGCGCGAACTGAACGATTCGCTCGAAAGCCGCGTCGCCGAACGCACGGCCGAACTCGAGGCCGCGCAGGACGCGCTTCGCCAGAGCCAGAAGATGGAGGCGATGGGGAGCCTCACGGGCGGGGTGGCGCATGATTTCAACAATCTGCTGACCCCGATCATCGGGTCGCTCGACATGCTCGTGCGCAAGGGCATCGGAAGCGATCGCGAGCGGCGCCTGATCGATGGGGCGCTGCGATCGGCCGAGCGGGCGAAGGTACTGGTCCAGCGGCTGCTTGCCTTCGCGCGCCGTCAGCCGCTCCAGCCGGTCGCCGTCGATGTCGAACAACTCGTCGAGGGGATTATTGATCTGATCGCATCGACGCTCGGACCCACGATCGATGTTCGCACCGAGCTGGCTCCCAACCTGCGCCCTGCCAAGACCGATCCAAACCAGCTCGAGATGGCGCTGCTAAACCTGGCGGTTAACGCGCGTGATGCCATGCCCGACGGCGGCACGCTGACCATTGCCGCAAAGTTCGACAGACTGGGCGCGCGAAACGCGTCCAGTCTGCAGCCCGGTGATTATGTCCGCCTGTGCGTCATCGACACCGGAACCGGCATGGACGAGGCGACGCTTCGGCGTGCAACCGAACCGTTCTTTTCGACCAAGGGGGTGGGAAAGGGCACCGGTCTCGGCCTGTCGATGGTCCATGGTCTTATCGCGCAGCTTGGCGGCGGGTTGACGGTCGAAAGCATCCCCGGCGCCGGTACGACGATTACGCTCTGGCTGCCGATCAGCGGTACGGCAGTCGACGCGGGAGAAAGGCCGCACGAGCCTTCGCCAGCTCCCGAGGTCCTCGGCACGGCCCTCCTGGTCGATGATGAGGAACTTGTTCGCATGAGCACCGCCGACATGCTGCTCGACCTGGGCTACGAGGTCGTTGAGGCGGGCTCGGCGGAGGAGGCGCTACGACTGGTCGATGAAGGGCTCAAGCCCGATCTTCTGATCACCGATCACCTCATGCCGGGAATGAGCGGCGCCCAATTGGCGCTGAAGTTCAAGGTGATCGAGCCCGGACTGCCGATCCTGATCGTTTCGGGTTACGCCGACGTGGAGGGCATCGATCCTGCGCTGCCGCGACTGACCAAGCCGTTTCGCAATATCGATCTGGCGGCAAGCCTGGCCACTTTGACGTCGACCGCTTCGACCTAGCAGCGCAGCGCGCTGCGGCACTGCCGGACGGCAATGTCGAAGCCGAACAAACTCATGGGCTTCGATCTGCCGCTATACCAACTAAGTGATTGATTCTGCGCTTCGGTCGTCCTGACCGGGGGAACGTAGTCAATCACCTGCTCGTTCCAGGTTTGGATGTTTAGTCAAACGACCCAGCCAGGAGAGTAAGATGTCGATCATCGACAAAGCCGTCGCTGCGCTCACGCCAACCCCGAGTGATGAAGATCGCGCAGATGCGCGAGATCGGGCTCGTGCGGCCGCGACGCCCGGCGATTGGCTGTCAACTATTCTTGATCATCATGTTCAACTCGAGGATGCCTTCGAACGCGCAAAGACGGAGTCATCAGCAGATAGCCGCAAGGCCGCGCTGAAGCAGCTCGGCATCATTCTGACGGGCCATGCCATTGCCAAGGAATCGGTCATTTATCCGGCGATGGACATGTCTGGAGAGGGTAGTCACGCGGACCATGCGTACAATGAACAGGTGATGGTCAAAAAGGAGATGGCGGCCCTGGAGCAGCTTGACCCGATGAGTGCGGAATTCATTGAGAAGGTCGAGAGCATCCGTAGCGCCGTGGCGCATCACATGGTGGAGGAGGAAGGGACGTGGTTTCCTGCCCTGCGCCGAGAGCCCACAGTCGACCAACAGATGCTGACCGAGCGGTACAGTGAGGAGTTTAAACGGTACACCGGATCAACCGGCGAGGACTCTGCCATCAGGCTTGAAAATTAGACGGCCCGGGCATGCCGGCCTTCGTATGTCGCCAGCCTTAATTCACTGGTTCAGCGACTGGGCAAGAACGCTCGTTATTACGTGCGAAGTTTTGAGAAGCCGACAGTCAGCTTCCGCCGCAAGCACGGCGATGATTTCGTCCATCACCGGCGTTCTATCGTCGACTAGGGCGGCAAGCTGACCCTAGCGCGTCATCGCTGTTTTTGAGCGCCTCGCCAACGCTCCATCTGCCCAAACCAAAGCAAACCCCCCGGCCAGAAATGCGCAGAACATTACCATGCTGGTGATCGCAACTTGAAGCCAGCCGTGGTCGTAAACGTTGAGGAACGGATAAGCATAGACCTTCTCGGCTTGGCCTCTGACAAGCGCGTAAACAAGATATACGATCGGATATGCGGTCCAAAGCGGAGGATCGCGGCGGGTCAGAGCACCTTTGGGGGCTAGGAAGAGCCAGAATGCCATGACGGAAATCGGGGTCACATAATGCAGGATCGTATCGGCTAGCTTCGCGCCACCGCTCAGTTCGAGCAATCCGCGCAAAAGCACATGATAAACGACGCCGACCAGAACGATGGCCATTGTGGTGCCACCGAGCAGCGAGGGACCGATGAACTTGGCTTTGCCGAGAGCCATACCCGTAAAAACGATAGCGACAATGAGGTTGGTGAGAATGGTAAAGTAACGGGCCATGATCCACAGCGTCGCGGACGCCGACGTGCCTTGATCCAAGATCGCGTTGAATTGCACCGCCAGTCCGGCCCAGCAGATCAGCGCAATTGCGACCGCCGCGCCACGAGCGAACCCCGATGGAATTTCCATGAATCAGCTCCCCCTTGCGCTCGCAACGAGAATTTATCCGCGCACCACGCCAAATACCAGTGCTTCATGCCAACGCGATATTTCTCGGCTCTTTAGGTTGAGACAGTCGCTAGCTGACTTACGCTCATGAGCAAGAGGTGCTTCTCATGAGCGGGCCATTTCGAAAGATTCTCGTTTAAACCTTCCTGCAGCCAACCTCACCCTGAAGTACCCGTAGTGTCCAAGATCAGTCTTACTGTTTCCTGTGGTTGGTCCCACATTGGAAAATGCCCGCTGGCCTCAACCCAGTAAAGCCTTGCGTTAGGGAATGCAGTCACTGCGCGAGCTGCCTGGCGCGGTAGGCACAACCGGTCCTTGCGTCCCCAGCCGATTACAACAGGCGCTTTTGTCTTCAAAGTACCCCGCTGCGTGGCGCCATTGGCGAGATCCTTTACAAGTGCATCAAAAGTTTGCGTGTTGGCGAACGATTTCAGCTCCTGCGCGACCAGTGCCGCATCCAGCGCCCAAGGCTTCGCTGAAAGCTGAGCCATGAGTGCCGTGCGGCCCGCAACATTTTTGGTGATGACGGGTACACTTGCCCGAACGGCAATCGGCTGCGTCGGTCTAATCGCAACTTCAGCACGCCGCGCGACCGCATCGATAAAGACGGGTCGATCCGCTATCGCGCGCGTCAGCAAGACTGTCAGGGCTGCATCCACCGGCCCAACTGCACGCCCAATATGCCCATTCGCAAGATTACCCGCTCGATCCATGAAGGGGCTCGCGACATGGCGCGCGATATCGCCACAACCGACGCCTATCTCGTATCACCCCGACAGCGCAAGAAGGTCGAGATGCTGTTCGCTCACCTCAAACGCATCCTCAAACTGGGCCGCTTGCGCCTGCGCGGTCCCAATGGAGCAAGAGATGAGTTCCACCTCGCGGCCGCAGTCCAGAACCTCCGCAAAATGGCAAAGATCAACCCGATGCGGGGCCTCGCACTCGCCTGATCGCGGGCGGGAGCCCGCTCGCCTGCAATCAGCCTTGCCCTCTAGCTTCAGCAGAGGCAACTCTTTCAACGGGATACACCTCAAGTCGGTCATTCCCCGACCGGATTAGTGACCGCATATCGATGGCCGTTCTCTGCCGCAACCTAGACATGACGGTCTACAGTTTGGGCAAGCGCCGGACGACCGTCGACGATTGGATAATGGCCGTGTCCGTGGGTGAGTAGCCCTGGAAGCGATCAATCACGGCTTCAAGCTCTTGCAGGTCACTGACGACGACTTTGGCAAGAAAACAATCCTCCCCCGTCACACGATCCGCCTCGACAACCTCGGGCGTATCGACAAGCATCTGTGCCAGTCTTCGGACTTCACCAGGCATGTCCCGCATCCGTATCCGCCATAAGTGCGTGTCACAACCTGTCGAGACTGTTGAAGAAGTCAGTTGCGGGTTGCCGTCGGCTGTCTGAGCAATCTGCTTGCTGGACGTAACAAAAATGCGGGCATGTGCTGGTTGCTGGCCCCGCATCCGGACGCTGATCGTTATGCGCTCGGAGCTAACAAAGGCGATAGGGCATGAACCAGATTGAACGCGGCACGGGTAACAAGCTCCTGCTCATCCACGGTCTTGGCGGGAGCTGGCGATCGTGGAGCACCATCCTCGATGCACTTAGCGCCAACCGGACCGTGATCGCGATCGACCTTCCCGGACATGGGGCCACCCCGGCAGCCCGCGACAGCGGGACTTTCGCCGGTCTGGTCGGCAGCGTCGAGCGCTACATTGTGGACAACGGATTGGCGGGTATCGACGTCGTCGGCAGTTCGATGGGCGCGCGTCTCGTGCTCGAGCTCGCTCGACGCGGCAGCGTCGGTAACGTCGTCGCACTTGATCCGGGTGGCTTCTGGCGGGGGTGGGAGCGAACCTACTTCAAGACCACCATAGGGGCCTCTGGGCGATTGCTGCGGGCAATCCGGCCGATCCTGCCAAGGCTGAGCAAGAATGCGGCATCGCGCACTGCGCTACTCGCGCAGCTGTCCGCGCGTCCTTGGGCACTCGATCCGCAGGTCGTTGCGACGGAATTGGCAAGCTTCAGCACGACGCCGACCTTCAATGCCCTTGTCCATGACCTGGCGAACGGTCCTGAGCAGACCGGACCTGCCGCTGATTCGACACGGCGGATCGTAATTGGGTGGGGTCGGCATGATCGGCTTTGCCTCCCAAGGCAGGCGGCACGCGCAAAAGCCGCCTTTCCCTCTGCCGAATTATACTGGTTCGAGTCGAGCGGCCACTTTCCGATGTGGGACATGCCGGAGGAGACGGTCGCGGTCATTCTTGCAGCGACGAAGTAACCTCTGCGCCTCTCGCTTGCGGAGAGTACTGGTTTGTGTGGGCCCTCGCCGCACCCTCCATCGGCCGACCACTGCGCTGATTAGCGTCCCAGCCGATTGAGCGATCATCGCTGCAGCACATTACCGAAGGGCTTTCGGTGCGGTGATGGGTCAATCATACTGACGTCAGCAACGCGCTCAAACGGGACCCTTCGGGTGCGGATAAGTAAATCGCGAGGAGTAGACCGTGCGTCAGCGGCGGCCGAAGGGTTCAAGGGGTGCTGTCAGTCTAATGCGAACTCGTCTCTGGTAGGCGAGCCTCGGGCTTTGGGCGCAGCGGGCTAGCTCATGAGGGTTTGCCACTCGGCAAGGGCAGCCGAGCGTCGAAGCTTGTATTCCTGGCGGCTGACGAGATGGCGTTCCTGGTTAAAATGATTGTGGAAACTGGCATGGACCGAGGCGAACTTCTGTAACGACTTCATTTGTCGAAACCGGAGCATCGCCCTCTCTCGTCGCCGGAACGGAAGATGGCTGTTCTCGACCCTGTTGTTGGCCCAACGGCCGATCTCTTGCTTATCGGCGTTGCCGAGTTCGGTCATCGCAGCGCGATAGGATCGAAGCCCGTCAGTTGTGATCACTTCGGGTGAACCGTGGCGCTTCAGAGTCTTCTTCATAAAGGTCAATGCCGCTGCTTTGTCTCTGGTTCTTGTGACAAAGCTCTCGAGGATCTCGCCTTCGTGATCGACGGCGCGCCACAGATAATGCATCTCGCCGTTGATCTTTACGTAGACCTCGTCGAGGTGCCAGCGCCAGTGGGTAATGCCCTTCATCCGGCTGACCCGCTGCCGACGGATGTCCCCTGCGAACATCGGGCCGAACCTGTTCCACCAGAAGCGCACTGTCTCATGGCAAAGATCGATGCCGCGCTCGAACAGCAGGTCCTCCACGTTTCGAAGCGACAATGGGAACCGCACGTACATCATGACCACAAGGCGAATGATCTCGGGCGACGAATTGAAACAGCGGAAAGGGGTAAAGGGTTTGCGTGGTCGAGGCATCCAATCGTGCTAAACCAGCGGGCTTAACCACCGGTGCAATTGCTCTGACAGAGCCAGCAGCTACCTTCCGATTGGGCTTGATCCAGACTATGTGCCTCCGACCAGAGCGTAGGCGCATCAAAACCGCACTCTGCGATGCCGGGCTATACTCTTGCGCGAAATTCGCTGGGCGAAATGCCGTAGCGCGACTTGAACGAGCGCGTGAAATGCGCGGCGTCCTTGTAGCCCCAGGCATAGGCAATCTGCGAAATCGGAACCGATGCATGGTCTGGATCCGAAAGAGCCTCGCCGCAGCGTTCAAGCCGCCGCGACCAGATCAGGTTCGCGGGGGTGCTTCCGACGTCCTTCATCAGCATGTGAATATAGCGCGAGGACAGTCGCATGGCCTGGGCGATCTGTTCGACATTTAAATCCGGGTTACTGAGATTCGTTTCAATGTAACCGAGCACGCGGCGTCTAAGCACACGAGCCGACACCGCATCATCGAGCCGTGCCTCCGTATCCCCTTCTCGCAACGCGGCAGAAAGAAGATCGGTCAGTGTGTTGCTGACCGTCGTTCCCGCTCCCCCGAGTTGTCCCATAAGCTCAAAGCTGTTGGTGACAAAATTGCTGCACAAACTACCAAGCGGAGTCTGGGCACGAACCGGACGGGCTGTGAGTCGCTCGACGTTGATTAGTTTGTCCGAAATAAGGTGCTGAGGAATGCGCACGATCCGCTGCCTCATCGGGCCTGCGAAGCGCAATTCGTACGGGCGCGTGGAATCGTAAAGTGCAAGGTCTCCCGGTTCTAGTATGGCTTCGCGATTATCCTGAACGATAACTCCCGGCCCGCTGACCTGTTGACTGAGAATGAAATAAGGTTCGACCGACCGAATGATGTGCTGACGCGTATGGCGGACGAGATGTGGGGTCACTGTCATATCGACTAAGCGAAGGTCGCCAAGACCTTCGCTTGCAAACTGCCAACCGAACCGCGAGTCTGACGCCGTGCTGCACGAAAGCGGCACGAACAGGTCGCACACCACGTCCTGCCAGTAAGCAAGCGGGTCGCCATCGACTTCGGTGGACGTCATGCGAACGGCGGTCATCTGGTTCTCCTGGACCCCACAGCATCGTGCGATTTCGGTTTCAGTCAAGCATTGGTTCGGTTTCCTCCAACGGCTTCGGAGCCCGTGAAGCGTAGCCTTGTTGCCATACTGAGATTCAACTTTGGCGGGGAAACACAACGAAATGGCAACCAAGCCCTTTCTGGCAGCGGCGGTGCAAGCGGCACCGGTTTACCTCGACCTTGCGGGCACGGTCGAGAAGACGATCTCCATTATCGGACAAGCGAAGCAGCAAGGCGTCGAACTCCTTGCATTCCCCGAAACATGGATACCCGGTTACTGCTTCTGGCCTTGGCTCGGCAGCCCAGCTTGGGGCATGAAATTCGTCCAGCGATACCACCAGAACTCGATCGTCACGGACGGCGCCGAAATGGAGACGATCCGAGCGGCGGTCGCGTCCGCGGGCATGCACGTCGTTATCGGCACGAGCGAGCGCGATCACGGCACGCTATACATCGGCCAGTCGATCATTGCCCCGGATGGCAGCGTCATTGCGCACCGCCGAAAACTCAAGCCAACGCATGTGGAACGCACGGTGTTCGGCGAGGGCGACGGCAGCGATCTGGCCGTGCATGATACCGCGCTGGGCCGGCTCGGCGCGCTTTGTTGCTGGGAACATCTTCAGCCGCTTTTGAAATACGCTATGTTCGCGCAACACGAGCAGATTCACGTCGGTTCGTGGCCCAGTTTCGCGCTTTATGAAGGCGCGGCTTATGCGCTAGGGCCGGACCTCAATAACGCTGTGAACCAAGTTTACGCGGCCGAAGGTCAGTGTTTTGTGGTTGCAGCTTCGGCTGTCACAACAACGGAAATCCAGTCGTTTCTCTGCGAAACCGACGAACAGCGGCAACTCCTGCCAACTGGCGGTGGGAAGTCGATGATCTTCGGTCCCGACGGCAGACCGCTCGCGGACTATCTTCCTGCTTCGGAAGAAGGGTTGGTCGTGGCCGAGATCGACCTCGGCATGATCCCGCTCGCGAAAGCGGCGGCCGACCCCGCCGGGCATTATGCGCGACGCGATGTCGTGCGGCTGCTGCTGAATACCGAGCGCACACGCTGTGTCGAAACGATGAAGTCGAGCTTCTCGGAGATCGATCCCGACCTAGCGGCGGTGGTCTGACCATGCCGCGCTGTCCCAACATGCCTGAAAACTGGGAGCCGCCCGCTCCGGCTTGGCGGTGCGCCTTCGCACAAGCTAAGGGTGTTGTGGTCGCGCATTTCGGCTCACAGGCCGATCGAGACGGCCCAACTGCACTCGACGAATGGTTGGCTCAGCACCTCGACGGTCAAGATGCCCCTTCGAGAGTCGATCGTGCCACCTACCATGACGATGTCGGGAAATTCGGACATTTAGCGCTCTGCTACTGGCGCGATCGCGCGAGCTTCGATCGATGGTTCTCTGGGGCGGCCAATTGGTGGGCCGACGACGCGCGTCTCGGGGAGGGGGTCGGCTATTTTCGCGAAGTCTATGATATTCCGGTCGAGCGCTTTGAAACGATCTGGTCGAATCCTGGCGCGCACGCAATCGGCGTGCGAGATTTCCTCGCGGTCGAGGGACCGATGCGCGAACACGCCTATTGGGGCGCGGCACGCGATCGCCTGCCAATCAGCGACCGCGACGATCTCCTTAGCCCTCTGGGCGCTGAGCTGGCGCTTTCGGATGCTGACACGCTGGGGAAGCGCGTCACCGTAACGCCGCCGGAAAATCTCTGCGTCATCCGATCAGGTCAGGATTGGTCGCGGTGCAATGAAGCTGAAATAGCAAGCTATTTCGCGAGCGTAGAGCCTGCGCTTCGAGCAGGCATGGATTTCCTTTCGTCCCATCGCGACCAGACGGGCTGCATCGATTGCCGCTTCGCGCATGAACTCAGGGCTGACGGCAAACCAATCGCGCAGACCTTCGGCCTCGCCCAGTTCCTGACACTCGGTCATCTCGAAGACTGGTCAAAATCGCATGAGACTCACCTCGCCATCTTCAATCGCTTCATGGCGATGCTGGCAGCTCACGACTTCAACGTGTCGCTCCACCTCTACCACGAACTGTTCGTAACGAGCCAGGACAACCCGGCCTTTGAATACATCAACTGCCACAACCGCACCGGCCTGCTTTCGGTCGGCCCGACCGCGCACGAGCGCGAACCGGTGCTTGCGGCCTAAAAAGGGGGAAGCCGATGAAAACCACGACACACCTATCACGCGCGACAACGGCGTTAAGCATCGGGATTGCATTTGCGGCCACTCCCGCGATCGCGCAAAGCGCACCTCCGCCCGAACAAGCCCAATCCGATGACACGGGCAGCGTGGCGGATATCGTGGTGACGGCCCAGAGGCGGACTGAGCGGCTACAAGATACGCCAATTTCGATCACCGCGGTCACAGGCGAAACGCTGGCGAACCGCGGGACGGGAACCATCGCCAACTTGGGGAATATAACGCCCAACCTCGTTTACAACACCACCGCCCCCGTGAGCGGCGTTTCATCGGGCGCAGTCGTCTTTATCCGCGGCGTCGGACAAACCGACTTCCAGCTTACGACCGATCCCGGCGTTGGCACATATCTCGACGGCGTTTATGTGGCGCGATCGGTTGGCGGTGTTCTCGATGTCGTCGACGTCGAGCGTGTCGAGGTTTTGCGTGGACCGCAAGGCACTTTGTTCGGGCGCAACACGATCGGCGGGGCGATTAGCATTATCAGTCGCAAGCCGGGCAACGAGCGCATGTTCAGCGGTGCGCTAACCCTAGGGAGTCGCAATCGCGTCGATGCACGAGTGTCGGTTGATCTGCCATTAAGCGAGGGAATAGGCTTCAACATCGTTGGATCGTCGAAGCGTCAGGACGGCTACGTTCGTGGGCTGCTCGACGATCGCGATCTGGGCAACATTAATCGGCAGTCCGTGCGTGGCACGCTGGCCTATAACCGGGCAGGACCGTTCCGCGCGACGTTAGCGGCTGACTACACGCATATCGATGAGCAGAACGCGGCAAGTAAGTTGGTCGGCATTTCAAGCCTCCCACCTGGGTCTCCCACGCGAACGGACTTCGTCTATAACAGAAACACGGGACGGGTTGACACCGTTAACGTGACGGTGCCACCCGGCGCTCCATCGCTCGTATGGCTTTACAACAATGCCGATGTGCCTGTGTTGGGAGTTACACCTTACGACGGCCGCTGGATTACTCCCAGCCTCGATACCACATTTGCAACCGGCCCTAACGGCACGCACCTGAACGTATGGGGCGTCGCCGGCACTCTTGAATATGACATCGGTGGCGCGATGCTCAAGTCGATAACGTCATATCGCCGCACTTCTGGATCGTTCAACCGCGATGCGGACGGGTCGCCGGCGGCTGTGTTGCACACGCAGAATTTCGATTACAGGCAAAAGCAATTCAGCCAAGAGCTTCAGATCACCGGCCACGCGTTCGACCGACGCCTGAACTATGCTGCGGGCGTCTATTATTTCGGCGAAACCGGCAACGATTTCCTGACGGTTACTTTGCCTGTCGCCTTTGGCGTCGTCCGCAATTTTACATTCGTCGATAATAAAAGCTACGCCGCTTACGCCCAGGCCACCTTCAAGCTCACGCCAACGCTGGGGATAACGGGTGGGGTTCGGTACACGAAGGACGAAAAGGGGTATCGTGTGCCGGTCGGCGGCGGCGCGATCGTCAACGGTTTCGCCGCTATCTTCGGCCCTGCGGGAACTGTGACGCCATTCTTCGCGCCGGGAAGCTATCAGCGCTCATTCGAGAATACTTCGTTCCGGGCGGGTGTCGACTGGAAGCCGGTGAGCAACTTGTTGCTCTATGCGACCTATTCCGAAGGCTTCAAGAGTGGCGGCTTCAACACGCGCTATCTCGCTCCAGTTCCATCGGCGATCGCATACAATCCAGAACTTCTTACATCCTACGAGGCGGGTGCGAAGGTCGATCTTTTCGATCGCAAGCTCCGGATCAACACCGCAGCCTTCCATTCCAAATACAACGACATACAGCTGACCGTTTACGATCAGGGCGCGCCCATAACGCGAAACGGTGGCTCGGCCGAAATCAACGGAGTCGAGGTCGAAATCACGGCCGTGCCTGTCAGCAACCTGACGCTCAGCGGAGGCTTGGGTTATCTCGACGCCAAATACACGCGCGCCCCCACGCTCAATCCTGCAATTGCAGCAGACCAGCAAATCACGCTGGCGACGAGGCTCGCGAAGACGCCCGAATATACGGCAAACGCGCGTGCCGAATACCGTCTGCCAATCGCTGACGGCACCAACATCGTCGCAGCGGGGGATTGGTTTTACACGAGCACTGTCGAGAATGACGCCGTAAACTCCAAGTTCCTGCGCCAGCCGTCATACAGCTTGTTCAATGCCTCGCTCGGCTTGGACTTCGCCGAAGGACGGTATTCGATCACGGCGTTCGTCAACAATATCGGCGACAAGCGCGTTATCGAAAGCGGTGACTCCAACTATTCGATCGGCTTCCACGAAGCCAATTTCAATCGTCCGCGCGAGGGTGGCGTCACCCTCAAAGCGAAGTTCTAAGGAGAATATCAATCGTGTCGAAGCCATTCGCCTCGTCTGCTGACACTGCGCCCAAGACAGAGAAGCTCGAAATCGTAGCACCCGGCGTTTATGCCTTTACGGCCGAAGGAGACCCGAACGTCGGTGCGATTGAAGGCAAGGACTTCATCGTCTGCATCGAAGCGCGCGCCACGCCTGCGGCTGCCCGGGAATGGCTTGAGCAGCTTCGCCAGCATACGGACAAACCCGTGAGGCATCTTGTTTTGACGCATTACCATGCAGTTCGCGTACTGGGCGCGAGCGCCTTTAACGCCGACGAGATTATCTCGTCCGATGTGACCAAGCTGCTTATCGAGGAACGCGGTAAGGAGGACTGGGACAGCGAATTCGGCCGTATGCCGCGGCTCTTCAAGCAGCCCAAGGAGATCCCAGGGCTGACGATGCCGACCCGCACTTTCAAGGCAGAGCACTTCATCGATCTTGGCGACGATTTCGGAATGCTCGAACTCCGCTTCTGCGGTCGGGGGCATACGGCAGGCGACATCGTTGTGTGGCACGACAAGTCGAAGACGCTGTTCGCGGGAGATCTCGTCGAAGCACAGGCTGCGCTTTACACGGGTGACGCATTCCACATGGACTGGGCGTCCGGCACGCTCGATCGCGTCAAGGCGTTCGGCGCCGAAAACCTGATCGGCGGTCGGGGTGCCGTCGCAAAAGGATCAACGGCCGTCGATGCCGCCATCGAACAGACCCGCGAATTTCTGAACGGCATGATAAAAAATGTTGGCGAAGCTCATCGAAGCGGAGGAACATTGAGGCAGGCGTTCGAAGCGACCCACGCTGCGCTTGCGCCCAAGTTCGGACACTGGCCGATCTTCGAACATTGCCTACCCTTCAACGTGCAGCGCCTCTGGGATGAGTTCGACGGCATCGATTGGCCGCGCATCTGGACGATGGAGCGTGATCGCGAGGTCTGGGCGCAGCTTCAGGATTAATTGCGGTGAAAAAGGACCCTGAAATTCCCGTGTGGCGGGCGATGGGGCCGACGCCCGCGCCTGAAACAGCTCGCGAGGCCATTGCGGTGCTTGTTGTCGGCGCGGGGCCAGTCGGTCTGACGATCGCTCTCGACCTAGCGCAGCGCGGCAACCGCGTGACGATCGTCAACCGGCTCGATTTCGTTTCGGCGGGTTCGAAGGCAATCTGCTTTGCGAAGCGGTCGCTCGACATCTGGGACCGACTAGGCGTCGGAGCTGCAATCGTTGCGAAAGGCGTGGTTTGGGAGACGGGCAAGGTTTTCTGGGGTAACAAGTCCGAGCCGATCTACCAGTTCGACCTGCTACCGGTGAAAAATCAGAAGATGCCGGCGTTCGTCAATATCCAGCAATACCACGTCGAATCGATCCTTATCGATGCGTTAAACCGCTATGAGAACGTCGATATTCGCTGGGGGCATTCGGTGCGAGACATTGAGGTCGGCGAGACCAGCGCAACGATTCATGTCGCTGCTGGAGAGGCCGAATATTTCGTCGATGCCGACTGGGTTATCGCCTGCGATGGTGCGCGCTCAACGGTCCGGACGACGATGGGTCTCGATTTCGAGGGCCGCGTCTTTGAGGACAATTTCCTGATCGCCGACATCAAGATGAACGGCGATCGCCCCTCCGAGCGGTGGTTTTGGTTCGATCCGCCGTTTAATCCCGGCCAATCTGCTCTGCTACATAAACAACCCGATGACGTGTGGCGGCTCGACTTCCAGTTGGGATGGGGCATTGATCGTGAGGCGGCAGTGAAGCCCGAAAACGTCGAGCCTTATGTGCGAGCGATGTTGGGGCAGGATGTCGTCTTCGAGCGGGAATGGTATAGCATTTACACCTTCCAGTGTCGGCGGATGTCGCGGTTCGTCCATGGACCGGTCATTTTTGCAGGAGATGCCGCTCATCTTGTGTCACCTTTCGGTGCACGCGGCTGCAACGGCGGTATCGCTGATGCCGACAATCTCTGCTGGAAACTCGATCTAATTCTCCGCGGCACCGCGCCATCGACGTTTCTCGAAAGCTACAACGTCGAAGCGATCGCAACCGCCGATGAAAACATTCTCAACTCGTCGCGATCGACGGATTTCATGAGTCCGAAGACCGCCCCCGCGACCGCCTTGCGTGACGCCGTTCTGGAATTAGCGAGTCGATACGCGTTTGCTCGCCCGATGGTTAACTCAGGTAGGCTTTCAACGGCTGTAAATTATACCGCGAGTCCGTTAAGCACGGTCGACGAGGATCGCAACTGGGCTGGCCCTAGTCCCGGCTCCCCCGCGCTCGATGGTCCGTACGATGGTGGCTGGCTGCTGGATCACGTCGGGACGGAGTTCGCTCTCCTGACGAACGGGACCGAATGCCAGGGTATGAAAAACCTCGACCTGTCGGCCTCTCCAATCCTTTGCGAGCGTTTTGATTTGTCGCGGGGTTCCGCCTACCTCATCCGGCCCGATCAAATCGTCGCGGCCCGTTGGCGACACCCCGATCAGAACAAGGTCGATGCTGCTCGGCAGCGCGCTTCCGGGCTTGTCTCGTGAGGACGATCATTCTCGAGCTCAACATCGATAGGCCTGACGACCTCTACGCTCAAATTGTCGGGCTGACTGCTGGCCTTGACGAGGCTCACGCCTTCGCTCGGCAAGCGCGGCTAATCCTCCTGCTCGCCAATCAAATCGGTGACGTCGATGTCATCACGCAGTTGATCCGGCTCGCGGCGCAGCGCGACGGGCCCGGGCAAAACTTCGCCGATTCGGAGACTTTATAATGAGCCACCCCATCACTCTCGGCCGTATCCATCATGTCGCCTACCGTTGCAGGGACGCTAAAGAGACGGCGGACTGGTATGCGCGCACTCTGGGCATGGCGTTTACCACCGCATTTGCGGAGGATCATGTGCCGTCGACCGGCGCGTATGACCTTTACATGCACGTTTTTCTTGATGCGGGCGGCGGTAACGTGGTTGCGTTTTTCGAGCTGCCGAACCAGCCTGAAATGGGAGGCGATCCCAATACGCCGGAGTGGGTTCAGAACATCGCGTTCGAAGTCGCCGACCTCGATGCTCTGAAGGTCGCCAAGGCACACCTCGAAGCGCAGGGTATCGACGTGTTAGGCCCAACTTTCCACGGTATTTTCCGCTCGATCTACTTTTTTGATCCGAATGGACACCGTCTCGAACTCGCATGCAATATCGGAACGCCCAAACAGTATGAGGAGCTAAGGCGAGTTGCGCCATTGATGCTGGATGAATGGTCGCGGAAGAAACGTGCCCCTCATTATGCTGACTGGCTTCACGTTGATCCGGGGTCACTGACCGAATGAAACTGGCTTCGCTTCGAGGCGGACGCGACGGTGTAAATTCGCGAGCAATAACGACCCTCTGAGGAGCGGATTTCGCGTCCAATAATGACCCCTCTGACGTTGCGTGTCAGTTTCTTTTCCGTTGGCTTTTGGCTGTCGGGAAGGTCTTTTGGGGATGATAAGTGTGGACCTGATTGGCCAGATACGCCGTGCCTATTTCGAGCAGGAGCGGCCGATCAAAGAGATCGTGCGGACGCTATCGGTTTCGCGGGCGACCGCTCGCAAAGTCATCCGGGGCGAGGATACGACAGAGTTCAGATACACGGCGCGCGCTGCGCAACCAGCGCCCAAATTGGGGCCGTGGATCAAGGATCTGGTCGATATCCTGGAGGCAGAAGCCAGGCTGCCTCGTCGTGAGCGGCGTTCGACGCAGCGTTTGTTCGAGACGTTGCGGGGTCGCGGTTATGAAGGCGCGCACGACAGCGTACACCGGTATCCGAGCCTGTTGCTTTGCACGCTGCAGCGTCGGATGAAACTATGGCGCGCCAGCGCAAGTCCACGAAATGATCTTTGGGTCCAAAGCGCTTCACCAGAATGAGGCGGTCACGACTTAAGCAGGCCAATAATGAGATCGCTGATACAGCGGGCTGCTCCGCTTCGCGCAGCGCGGAGCTACGCTCCGCAGCCGTAA
>JANXSN010000099.1 GCA_025352685.1 Sphingomonadales bacterium | reverse complement strand
TGAAGCGTCCCGGGTTTTCCGGAGGCTCCTATCTGTGTGAAGGAGCCAGCATGACGAAGACGACGAACAAGTTTTCACCTGAAGTCCGGGACCGGGCAGTACGAATGGTTGGCGAGCACCGGGGCGATTATTCATCGGAGTGGTCGGCGATGACGTCGATCGCGGGGAAGATCGGCTGCACGGCAGAGACGCTGCGCCGCTGGTGCCGTGAGGAGGCGAGCCGACGATCGGGGCCAGCGGCGCAGGCGGGTGATGAACGGGAACGCCTGAAGCTGCTCGAGCGCGAGGTGAAGGAACTGCGCCGCGCCAATGAGATACTGCGCAAGGCGTCGGCATATTTTGCGCAGGCGGAGCTCGACCGCCGCGACAGATGGTGATGGCGTTCATCGACGCCCATCGCGAGGACCTGGGGATCGAGCCGATCTGCCGCGAGCTGGCAATCGCCCCATCGTCCTACCACGAACACGCCATGCGCCTTGCCGATCCGGGCAAGCGCTCGGCGCGTGCCCGGCGCGATGACGAGATCAGGGAACAGATCCGGCGCGTCTATGCGGCCAGCTTCGGCCTCTATGGCACGCGCAAGGTCTGGCATCAGCTGCGGCGCGAAGGGATCAAGGTGGCCAAGTGCACCGTCGAGCGGCTCATGCACGCGATGGGGCTGGCAGGGGTAAGGCGCGGGAGGAAGACGATTACGACGGTCAGCAACCCAAAGACACCATGCCCGCTCGACAGGGTCAACCGCGAGTTCCAGGTCCAGCGCCCCAACGCGCTCTGGGTGGTCGACTTCACCTACGTCCATACCTGGAGAGGGTTCGTCTACGTCGCCTTCGTGATCGATGCCTTTGCGCGCCGGATCGTCGGCTGGAAGGTCAGCACCTCGGCCACGGCCAGCTTCGTGCTGGACGCTCTTGAGCAGGCGATCCACGCCCGCCGACCTGGCCCCGGTGATGGTCTGATCCACCATAGCGACAGGGGTGTTCAATATCTTGCCATGAACTACACTCAGCGCCTCGCCGAAGCCGAGCTTGTGCCCTCGGTTGGCAGCGTCGGTGATTCCTATGACAATGCCCTCGCCGAGACGATCAACGGCCTCTACAAGGCCGAGGTCATCTGGCGGCAGCGGTCATGGCCAAGCGCCTCCGCAGTCGAGATGGCAACCCTGAGCTGGGTCGACTGGTTCAACAATCACCGTCTCTTCGGCCCCATCGGGCACATCCCGCCCGCCGAGGCCGAAGCCAACTACTATGCAGCCAAAGACAACCTCGATATGGCTGCGTGACCCAAACGAAACCGCCTGCGGGAAACCCGGGACGCTTCAGCGCCGAAACCCCAGCGTCCGCGCCACCACCGACAGCTTCTCACCGCCACGCACCAATCGTACAGCATCCTGCTTGAACTCAAGCGTATACCGCGCCCGCACTCCGTCTTTCATTCCCGATACCCCTTCGGTGGTCTGATCCTATCAGCCAAGGGAGACGCTACGCGCGGGCAAGGTCAGTTCATCGATACAAGCGTTGCGCGGACTGCTTCGATCAACGGCGTGCGCGGCTCCGCCCCCATCGCGGCGACTAGGCGAGCATTGTCGAGCCGGATGGGGTGCTGCCAAAGATACCGCATCTCCATCATCTCGCGCGGCGTCGTTACGAACAGGCTCGCCACACGCATCAACCACCAGGGCATGGGGGCGACGGGTACGGTGGGATCACCCAACGCCCGGACGATCGCGTCCGTCATCGTAGTGCCGGACGCATCCCACTGGCCGTCCATGTGATAGTTCTGATATCGGTCAGGTAGACCAAGCTCGACTAGCCGGACCATCGTCTCGGCGACATCGGGCAGATACGCCCATTGATGACCTACGCCGCGCTTACCCGGATTACGGATAACGGCCGGTCGCTTGCCGGGCGCAACCAGCCCTTGCGAGAACCAGTTGTTTGCCGCACCTGGTCCGAAGAAATCGCCCGACCGCACGATCAGGGCGCGGATATCACCGGCCTCGGCAGCGACCCGCAGACGCCGTTCCATCTCGACCCGGATCTTGCCCTTTCGCGTGCGAGGCTGCTGGGGCGCCGTCTCGTCGATCGTCGGGAAAGTCTCAGGGCCGTAGTTGTAGACGGTGCCAGGCAGCACCACACAAGCCTTCGAGGCGCGCGCTGCCGCGATCGTGTTGTCCAGCATTGGCAACACCAGCTTATTCCAGTTGCGATAGCCGGGCGGGTTCACGGCGTGAACTATCAGCGACGCGCCTTGCGCGGCGGTCGCCACATCCGCCGCCACGATTGCATCGCCGACGACCCATTCGAAACGCGGATCGCGCGTGCCGGCAGACGCGGCACGGTACAACGCCCGCACAGTCCAGCCCGCTAAGTGCAGCCGGTTGGCGACCTCGCCGCCGATGCCGCCCGTTGCGCCAAGAACCAGAGCCATTTTCTTTGTCATGTTCAGTCTCCATCAAGTGATGATGCAAAGTGCTCCAATGCCGAGATCAAAGAAATTGCGGTTATATCTTGACCTGATATACGAGAATGCATGAGCCAAGCGCTAAGTTGGGATCTCTACCGCACTTTCGGAGCTGTGCTGGACGAGGGGTCGCTGTCCGGCGCGGCACGGCGGCTGGGGATCACCCAACCGAGCGTGGCCCGTCACGTCGATGCGCTGGAGGCAGGATTAAACGTCTCGCTGTTCGTCAGGACGGCGCGTGGGCTGTCGCCGACGGAGGCGGCCCTGGAACTCAAGCCTTACGCCGATCTTCTGAGCTCGACGTCGGCCGCTTTCCTGCGAATGGCGGAAGGTCGCACCGGGGAGATAAGTGGCACGGTCAGGATCAGCGCGAGCGAAGTGGTCGGTGTGGAGCATCTGCCGCCGATCCTGGCCGGCCTCCGTCAGCAGTACCCAGACCTGGCGATCGAACTGCTCCTCTCGAACACGGCGGACGACCTCATCACGCGCGAGGCCGACATTGCAATTCGGATGTTCCCGCCCACGCAGAACGTCCTCGTGACGACGCATGTCGGTGCCTTCCGGATCGGTCTTCACGCCCGAGCGGATTATCTAGTCCGTCGCGGGCTTCCGACAACGCTGAAGCAACTCAAAGACCACGACCTTATCGGCTATGACATCGAGACCCCGGGGCTGCGTGCGGTGCTGCACCCCTATCCCATGCTCGCGCGCGCTGCTTTTTCTCTACGCGTGGACAGCGACATCGCACAGCTCGCCGCCATTCGGGCGGGCTATGGCATCGGCGTCTGCCAGCTGGTCATCGCGGCAACGGACCCTGATTTGACCCACGTTCTTCCCGACGAGTTTGGAATCGATCTCGAAACGTGGGTGGTGATGCACGAAGACATGCGCACGAACGCGCGGTGCCGGGTGGTGTTTGATGAACTCGTGCGCTGCCTCTCCGCAAAACTACGCTGACCGCAAGCGTCTCATATAATCCGAGCGAGGGACATCCAGCTATTGCAGATCCCGGCAATTATCATTGCGAGCCACTACTACCACGTGGCAAACCGAACGGTGTGGCACCGTCAATAAAGCAAGCGACGAAGGGGCGTATATGTCTGGAGGTGGGGCGCTTGCTCTCAGGCCGCTTCATGACGCTCCGTCGGCGGCTTCTGTCAAGTTCGGACGTTCGCGCCACAGGGAGGAACGGCAATATCTGGTCGACTACCGCCAGAAGCGAATGCCGTACCATGGGACTGTCCTGCCGTTCAGGCCGTCGAATAAACGAGCTGCGTTGTCAGAAGCGGACCTGACGCTTTATGGCTGAAACGCCAAGGGCGTGTCGGCGACGGGGTGCAGGTGTGCACACCGTCATAGAGACTGGTCGTCGGCAGGCGGGCGCGCTCCCAGGCTTGAGCATTCATTTTGATGGCTTCCCTGCAATGCTAGGATTGGCCGGGGAGTCTGTATGGGTGAGGCGAAGCGAAAGAGAGAAGCTGTTCTAAATGGGCCGTGTCCCTGCGGCTCGGCACGCGCCGCCCGTGATTGCTGCTTCGTTGGACAAAACTGGCATCGACCGGCGACCGCGTTGGGCCTGGCGGAGCTACCTCCGGCGTCGATGATTGAGCGCTGCTACATGAAGGAGCTGAATTCCTGCGTCGCCCCGATCTCGGGCGAGCACCTGATCTCGCAATCCGTCATAGAGATTTTGCAGGGTTACGGAGGCTTTTCCATCTCGGGCGTGCCGTGGCTGGAAGCCGGCGAAGAGAAGATCATGGCGCCGAAAAACTTTCGCGCAAACTGCCTTTGCACCAAGCACAACAGCGCCCTCAGCCCGATCGACGACGCGGCGCGATACTTCTTCCTGTCGCTGAAGACCTTTCTGGAATCCGAAACCGCCGCGCCGCGTCATGCACTGGTATCGGGGCATGACTTGGAGCGGTGGCTGCTGAAGACGGCCAAGGCGCTCGCCGTGTCGGGAAACCTCGCCAGAGGCCGAGAAAAACTGTCCGGCACGTTCGCACAGGATGCTGCCTTGATCGGGATGCTCGATGATCCCTCGGCGTGGCCCGCTAGCGCGGGACTATATTGCCTCATGAAAACGGGCGATCTGATGGCGAACCACGCGCGGTTCCAGCTCGTGCCGTGGATGAATGAGCAGGATGAAATCGTGGCGCTGCAAGTCAGCATCCTCGGCTTCATATTCGTGCTTCTGTTGGAGCCGCTTGATATCGTGACATACCCGATGCTGGCGGACGCGAAATATCGGCCTGCGCGCATCACGATCGCACATCCGAAATCTAATAGCTGGCTGACATTGAGCTGGCAGGACGGCCAGGCGCACGAGGCGCTGAACGTGCAGTTCGTTCAGAACGTGCCGCAAGAGAATTCAGCTGGTTAGATAGCGGTATTTCCGGACGATGTGTTATCCCACCTAACTAGATGCCTCTCGCGGGCAATTTTTGGTGCTCTAATCGTTTTATTGTCAAATTCTCGTTAGAAATTATATTAAAGCCTAACGGGAGGGACCCTATGCTCTATAAGCTAGAAGTCGAGAATTTTTTCTCGATCCGCGACCTGCAGATTCTCGATCTTTCGATCGACAAGAAGGTGCCGGACGTCGACGGGCGCTACACCCCGGTTTTCGAGGGCGCCGATATCCGCGCGCCGAAGGTCGTGGCGCTCTATGGCGCGAATGGCTCCGGCAAGACGACGGTGCTGCGCGCGCTCGAATTTCTCGTGAACATGATCCGCAATTCGGTCCAGCAGACCGGGCCGGGCTTTCCCGGCAGCGAGAGATTCAACGATGTGAAGTCGATGGATCGCCCGATGAAGCTCGCAATCGAGTTCGGCGGCATCATGAACTTCACACAAGAGGTGCTGCAGCGCGCCCAGGCCGGCGAGGCGGTCGAGCAAGGGCTGTACCGCTACGAGCTGGATATCGAATTCAAGGAAGGTCTCGCCCAGCGGATCACGCATGAGGCCCTGCGTCAGCGCCCAAAAGGCGAAGGCAAATGGCAGCGCGTCTATGAGCGCAATGCCGAGGGCGAGGTGAAAGATTCCAAGTCATTCAGCCTTTCGCGCTACCAGCACCTCGTGAAAACGCTGGCGGGCAATCACACAGTGCTGTCGTCATTCGCAAAATTTCAGCACCCCTCGGCCATGATCTTCGTTGAGATCGCCCGGAAGTGCGTCTTCTCCGTCGAGCCCGTGGCGCATGCCAACACCGACAATCAAGTTATCGACTATCTGAAGACGCAGCCGGATATGCTGTCGAACCTGCGGTCGGAACTGAGTCGGATCGATATCGGCGTTGAGGGTCTGCGCTTTCAGGACACGCTCAACGGCCCCGTGCTGATGTTCAAGCACTCGGGCCTCGCGGCCGAAATGCCCTGGCTGCTTGAGAGCCACGGGACGCGGGCCTTCATCAAAATTTTCCCGTTCCTCATCACGGCGCTTGCGAACGGCGGGGTCGTCGCGATCGACGAAATGGATGCCGCGATCCATGCGCGCATCCTGCCGGACCTGGTGCGCTGGTTCTATGACAATGAGGTGCGCAACAAGTTCGACTCTCAGCTCTGGGTGACCTGCCATTCGGCCTCGCTGCTCGATGACCTCAACCGCGAGGAGATCGTGATCTGCGAAAAGGACCGGGAGGGCCGTTCGCGCTTTTACAGCCTCATGGACGTGCAGATGAAGGTTCGGCGCGACGATAACCACTATAAGAAATATCTGGGCGGTGCTTACGGCGGGGTTCCGTTGATCGGATGACACGCCGCCGCCCCGCCCATATCCCGCAGCGCCGGCAAATTTTCGTCGGCTGCGAAGGCAAGTCCGAAGCGGGCTACGTGGCCCTGCTGCAGGATTTCGCGCGTACAGCGAACCTGCCAATCTATCTCAATATCAAGGAACTGGCGCCAGGTGCCGGCGATCCGCTGGCACGCGTCGAAATGGCTGTGCGCCTGATCAAGCAGGAAGCCAGCACGCGCATCGCACCTTCGTCGAGCTTCGTTTTGCTCGATGAAGATCAGACGGTGCTCGCGCCGGCACGGGCCGAAACGGCGCGCCAGCTCGCGGCGCAAAAGGACATCACGATCGTCTGGCAACAGCCCTGTTTGGAGGCCGTGCTGCTGCGGCACCTGCCCGGCTGTCATACACGGCGGCCGCTCGACACGCCCGGCGCTCGCGCTGCCCTGCAGGGTGAATGGGCGGGCTATGCAAAGCCGATGGATCGCGCCGCGCTGGCGCGCCGCATCGATCTCGCGGCGGCATTGCGAGCAGCAGGTGTCGAGCCTGGCCTTGCGGCCCTGCTCCGCGCGATCGGCCTCCTCGCCTAGCGGGCAAGAATGCACCAACCTCCGCGCACACGGTTTTCGGGTCCAGCCGCACTTGAGCAGCGTGTTGAACAGCCGGCGGTCAGGTGCACTGTGTCCGACCGCTCCATAGTATGCGAATGACAGATCCCGGCCGAAGCGGTCGTTCACGCGCCTGCCGCGGAATGGCTTGAATTGGTCGGTAGCGGACTTCGGACCCGCCTCGTTCAGACCTTGACCGCTGTGCCGCAATTGCGAAAATGGGCGATGGCTTCCGATACTACCCTGAACATCAAGAATCTCGCTGCACTGGGGGCCGAGCGGCTTGCGGAATTACTGATGGAACTGGCGACGGGGGACGCCGCCGCCAAACGTCGCCTGAGGCTAGAACTGGCAAGTCGCAGCGGAGGTGGCGATGTCGCCGCAGAAGTCCGCAAGCGGCTTGCCACGATCGCCAAGTCAAAATCCTTTGTCGATTGGCACAAGATCAAACCGCTCGTGCAGGATCTCGACATGCAGCGGACTGCGGTTATGGCGCATGTCGCACCGACCAGGCCCGCCGATGCCTTTGACCTGCTCTGGCGCCTGCTGGAGATGGCGCCCTCGATTTACGAGCGGTGCGACGACAGCAATGGCATGGTCGGAAGCGTCATGGCCATGGCGCGGGATGATCTCGGCACGGTGTCCGCACATGCGAAGCTGGAGCCAAGCAAACTGGCGGACCGGGTGTTCGACGGGGTTTGCGCCAATGATTTTGCGCAGTTTGACGGGCTGATCGACATAATGGCCAAGCCGTTGGGTCGCGAAGGGCTCAGCCTCCTCAAGGCCTGCTTCGAGGATCTGGCCATCAAGCCGCCCGCGACGACCAAGCCGGATGACCGCAAAGTGATCGGCATCAGCTCGCGCGGCCCGATTTTTCAGGACGATTATGATGCGCGACACCATGCTCGCCTTATCCAGTCCGCATTGTCGGACATTGCTGACGCCCTGGGCGATGTGGATGGCTATGTCGCTCGCTACTCGGCCGAGGATCGGGCAAATCCGGCGATAGCTGCTCGTATTGCAGAACGGCTCCTCGCTGCCGGTCGCGTCGATGAAGCCATGGCGGCGCTGACCCTTGCTGAGACGGTTTCCCGTAAACGCGGTCACTGGCCCGACTGGCGAAGGGTCCACATCGATGTCCTTGATGCACAGGGGCGTTCTGATGACGCACAACGTGAGCGCTGGGCCATTTTCGAGCAAAGCCTGGATACGGAATATCTAAGAGCGTTTCTAAAGCGCCTGCCTGATTTCGACGGTAAAGACGCGGAACATCGGGCGTTAGCCTATGTCCGCGGCTATCCTGAATTCCATCAGGCGCTGGCGTTTTTGATCGATTGGCCAGCTCATGCTCAAGCGTCCGCACTGGTGCAGGCGCGTCATGAAGAATTGGACGGCAACCACTACGGTTTGTTGACGCCTGCTGCCGATGGCTTGGAGCAAGGCTATCCGCTTACCACCACGCTGATGTTACGCGCGATGATCGACTTGTCGCTCGATCGGGCGCGATCCTCGCGCTATGGCCACGCAGCACGGCATTTGCAGACGTGCGAGTATCTCGCCAGGCGCATCGAGGACTTCGGCGAGCACCTTGCCCACGACGCCTATGTGCACCACCTCAGGCTGCGTCACGGACGCAAA
>JANXSN010000093.1 GCA_025352685.1 Sphingomonadales bacterium | reverse complement strand
ACTCACTTTCTGCGACTTCCTCGGCAAGGTCGATGCCACCAACAACGTCAGCGAGCGGGCCCTGCGGCCCAGCGTCATCCAGCGCAAAGTCACCAACGGCTATCGAGCAAAATGGGCCGCCGATGCCGAAGCCGACCTGCGTACAACTGTCGATACCGCGCGACTGTCGGGGGCCAATCCCTTCCAGACCACCCTCGGCGCTGTCTCCGCCTGAGAGGTCAGAGCAGGGGGTGGGTAATTACGTTCAATCCCAAAAATCACTTTCTGCCAAAGTAGTGCTAGATTGCCGCGCCTATGAACCGTGAATCCGGTCCAACATCTTTTCTAGCGAGAAATTACGCACCCCGTCAGCAGGATTACGTAGTCCGCCGCAGCTTGTCGTCCGTTAAAGACTTTGTGTTAGGGGCCAACCATGACACTTAATCTTGTCCGAACGTTTCTTCGCAAACCGCCGCCTAAAATGGCCAAGGGCGACCGCGTTTATGCGATCGGCGACATTCACGGCCATGCCGGCTTACTCGCAGAATTGCTGCGCGAGATCGAGCAGGACAAAGCGCAGCGCCCATCGGCGCGCGTTCGTATCGTGATTCTTGGCGACGTGATTGATCATGGACCTGATACTGCCAAATTGCTCGAGGTCTGCCTACCTGCTGTCGGCGAAAGCTTCATTGTTCTGAAGGGTAACCACGAGCAACTAATGGTCGCGGCGTACCAGGGCGACGTTGAAGCGATGGATATTTGGCTGTCGGTCGGTGGCGCCCAAACGTTACAGTCGTTCGGTGTTCCGCGCAGTGCCATCACGCGGCTAGATCTAGTCGCAACGCTGAACGCCATGCGTTCCGTAGTACAGCAAGACCTCATTAGCTGGCTCGATCGACTTCCAACCTCGATACGGATTGGCGATTATTTTTTCTGTCATGCCGGGGTGCGACCCAAGGTACCGCTTTCACATCAAGCTGATCGGGATCTATTGTGGATCCGCGATCAGTTTACGCAAAGCACTCGGTTCCATGGCGCCGTCGTCGTCCATGGACATACGATTTGTGAGCGGGGTGTGGATATCCGGCCAAACCGCATCTCCGTTGACACTGGCGCTCATCGTACCGGCATACTGTCGGCTGTGGCACTAGAGGCGGATCAAAAGTGGGCGATTTCAACTCGCCACCGAACTGCGTTAGCCGCATGAGCGCGACATGAATATTCGCTGTAAAGTTCAGCCGCTTTTCGGAATTTCCCCGGAAAAATGGGGCGCCAACGAAATTCGTGCTTACCAGCTCCATCATCGAGCCCGAGGCCGCTGCGCCCTTGCGCCGAGGTCGACACGCGATAATATGCGACAACTTTCATGGGCTTCGCTCCGGTGTATGAAATGGCCTAACGCTCGTTTGTCTATTTCCAACAGTGGTGAAAGATACACCATTACTCGCTATCATCAACCCATCACCTTATCGTGTTAACACGCCATCACAAAAGCAAGCGAGCATGCCCACGATTGCCATTGTCAGCCAAATGGGCGGAAGCGGCAAAACCGCGCTTGCGATCCACCTGGCCGCCGCTGCCACCAGTGCGGGCAAGGTCTCGTGCATTGTCGACACCGATCCGCAGGCGACCGCTGCTGCATGGGGCGACTGGCGCGGAGGTTCCGATCCTGAGGTTATCACCACACCGCCGGCGAGGCTCCGCAAGACGCTCGAGGACGCTGCCAAGCTCGGCGCCGATGTCATCGTGATCGACACACCGCCCCACGCAAATGCCGCAGCACGTGAAGCGGTGAAGTCGGCCGACCTGGTGTTGATCCCGACAAGGCCCCGCGCGTTCGATCTGCACGCGATCCAAACCACGGCCGATCTTATCGCCTATCCCGGAAAGCCAGCGTTCGTGGTGTTCAACGCCGCACCAGCTCGAGGCGCAGTGCTCGCCGAGGCCAGTGCAATCGTCGAAGGCTTGGGCCTAAAGGTCTGCCCCGTGTCGTTCGCCGAACGGGCGGCCTTCCACCACTCAACCGCAGCGGGGAAGGTCGCGAGCGAAACCGATCCCCACGGCAAGGCCGCAGGCCAGGCAGATGCGCGCTGGCAGTGGGTATGCAAGCAAGTCGGCATGAAGACACACAAGCGTGTTAGCACGCTAACAAATGCTAAGCCACGATCGAAGGGGAAGAAAACATGAGCCGGTTTAAAAACCTGCAAGACACCATCGCCACCAAGGCTGCGCCTAAGGCCGGGCAAGCGCCAGATGAGACCGTTACGAGCAACAGTAGTAACAGCACTAGGGCGCGGGCGCGCGAGGGTAAGAAGGCGATCGTCGGCTATTTCAGCGAGGATATGAGCCGGCAGTTCCGCATGCTGGCGGTCGAGGAGGACACCACCGTGCAAGCGCTGATCGGCGAGGCGCTCGACATGCTGTTACGGGCTCGGGGCAAGCATCCGTTCGGGGAGCGATAAAGGACATTAGGACATGCCACGGTCGCAATTTTATGCCGGTGCTTTACGGCTTTGCAAGGTACCTAGCGATGGTATCGGTGCCTCGCGACGATGACGGGCAACACGGGAGAGGACTTTTGAAGATTATCGACAGCCATGCTCTGTTGGATCCGGCGCAGTATGACGTGCTCGTCGTCGGCGCGGGCTTCGCCGGTTCGGTAATGGCGGAGCGCCTGGCGGACGCCGCCGGGCTACGCGTGCTGGTCATCGACCGGCGGCCGCATGTCGGCGGGAACGCCTATGATCATCTGGACGAAGCCGGGGTGCTGATCCACCAATATGGCCCGCACATCTTCCACACCAATTCCAGCGACGTAATCGACTATCTATCTCGCTTTACTGAATGGCGTCCGTATGAGCACCGCGTGCTCGCCGTCGTCAACGGCAAAGAGGTGCCGATCCCGATCAACCGAACGACGCTCAACGCGCTATACGATGCCGGACTGGAGACTGACGACGACGCCGCTGCTTTCCTGGCCGCACGCGCGCAGCCGGTGGCAGAGATTCGCACTTCGGAGGACGTGGTCATCTCTGCGGTGGGCGAGGAACTCTATCGCTGGTTCTTCCGCGGCTATACCCGAAAGCAATGGGGGCTCGACCCGTCCGAGCTCGACAGGGCAGTGACTGCGCGTGTGCCGACCCGCACCAACACCGACGACCGCTATTTCGGTGACAAATTCCAGCAAATGCCGCTCCACGGCTATACCGCCATGTTCGAGCGGATGCTCGATCATCCCAATATCGATGTGCTGCTGGGCGTCAATTTCTCCGACGTCCGCGAGCGCATGTCATACGACCGGCTGGTGTTTACTGGACCGATCGATGAATATTTCGACTATCGCCACGGGAAGTTGCCCTATCGCTCGCTGCGGTTTCAGCATGAGACCGTCGCAGTCGAGCAGTTTCAGCGCGTTGCGGTCGTCAATTACCCTGACGAGGCCGTTCCCTACACGCGCATCACCGAATACAAGCATTTGACCGGGCAAGCAGCGGCGGCGACAAGTATTACCTACGAATTCCCGAGCGCCGAGGGCGACCCTTATTATCCGATCCCTCGCGAAGAAAATCAGGCGTTGTTCAAGCAATATGAGGCGCTTGCACTGACCGAGCCCGGCGTGATTTTCGTCGGTCGGCTCGCGACCTATCGTTACTACAATATGGACCAAGTGGTCGCGCAAGCGCTGATGACTTTCAAGCGTCAGTTTGGCGAGGGCGCGCGCGATGGTGGGTAAGCGCGTTCGCCAGATCGGTAAGGCACTCAAACGCGCGATCGCGCCGCTACGCTACCGGCTTGCGCTGATGGCGACACGGGCCGGCGGCAAGCGACCGCTCCGGCTGCTCCTGATCACCGATGGCGCGGCCTACACTAGCGAGCAGCAGCTCGCACCGTTTACGCGATACGCCACGCTGCTGCGGCAACGGCTGGGGCTTGTCACGCGCCATATCGGTGTGGAACGCGGACAAAAGCTATCCCCGATGGCGCTGGGTCGGTACGACTTGATCGGACTCAAATTTTCGTTCCGAGCGTCCAAGGAATCGGTGCATGCCTTAGCCCGCAAAATCTGTGCCGCCGTCGAAGGATCGCCGACGCAATTGGTTTATTTCGACGGGGACGACGATCCCAACGTGATGTGGCCGGAGCTGACTGAACTCTGCGACCGCTACATCAAGAAGCACGCCTATCGCGACTGCGCGGACTATAGCGTTGCGCGGATCGGCAAGACCAACTTGACCGACTACGTCGCGCGTACCACCGGGCGCTCATTCGCCGACGATCCGTTTCCGAGTACCGCGCCGGTCGCGCGCGCGGTTGCCGACAAGGTTCAGGTCGGGTGGAACATCGGACTCGACGACAAGATAGCCGTGCTCGCCGCGCGCATGCCCAAGCCGTCGCACGACGCGCGGCCTCTGGACGTGTGTAGCCGCGCCTTCACGCCGCCGACAACGTGGATTCATGCGCTGCGCGACCCGGTGGCGACGACGCTCGAGACGATGGGATCGACCATGAACGTCCTGGTGCCGCGCAACCGCGTCGCGCAGGATGAATATTACCGGGAAATGCAGACGAGCAAGATTTGCGTTAGCCCGTTTGGGTACGGCGAGATCTGCTGGCGCGATTTCGAAGCGATTCTTTGCGGCTGCCTGCTGGTAAAACCCGATATGCGCCATGTCGAGACCGCCCCCGACATCTTCATTCCTCGCATCACTTATGTCCCAGTGAAATGGGATTACAGCGACTTGCCTGAGGTTTGCGCCCATTATCTTGCCCATCCGGAGGAACGCCAGCGGATCGTCGATCGCGCCTATGCCGTGGTGATGGAAAGCCAGACGGCTGAATGGTTCGTCGAGCGTTTCGAGGCGGTGATGATGAAATCGGCCGACCGCGTGGCCATCCGCACATGAGGAAGAATGCAGAACGATTCGGCAAGATCGCTAGAGCATCCGGCATCAAATAAGAATCGGCCGAGGGATTTGAACCGCCCCGGGATTGTCGGAGGCTCCAACTCCTGAGAAGGCGGAGCCGTTATGAGCAAGACAACGAACAAGTTTTCACCTGAAGTGCGTGCCCGGGCGGTGCGGATGATATTGGACCACCGGGGCGATTACCCGTCACGCTGGTCGGCGGTGGTTTCGATCGCCGAGAAGATCGGCTGCGTGCCACAGACGCTTCACGAGTGGGTGAAGAAGGCCGAGGTCGACAGCGGGAAGCGGGGTGGCATCCCGACGGATACAGCCGACAGGCTCAAGGCGCTGGAACGCGAGAACCGCGAGCTTCGCCAGGCCAACGAGATTCTGCGCAAGGCGAGCGCGTATTTTGCGCAGGCGGAGCGAGCCCAAACCCTTGGCGCCCGTTCAAGCGATGATTACGTTTATCGATGATAACCGAGAGCTTCATGGGGTCGAGCCGATCTGCAACGTTCTGCCGATCGCCCCATCAACCTATTACAAGCACACCGCGCAGCGACAAGATCCATTGCGCCTGTCGGCGCGGGCACGGCGGGATATTGCGCTCAAGCCCGAAGTCGCGCGTGTCTTTGCCGAGAACTTCGCGGTCTATGGCGTCCGCAAGGTCTGGCGACAGATGACGCGCGAAGGGTTTGGCATTGCCCGATGCACCGTCGAGCGGCTGATGCGCGATATGGGTTTGCAGGGGGTAATCCGTGGCAAGCCGGTGCGCACCACGATCAGCAATAAGGCGGCCCCTTGTCCGCTGGATCACGTCAACCGCCAGTTCCACGCACCAGCACCTAATCGGCTTTGGGTCTCGGATTTTACCTACGTGTCGACCTGGAATGGGTTCGTCTACGTGGCATTCGTGATCGATGTTTACGCCCGCTACATCGTTGGTTGGCGGGTCAGCCGGACAGCCCATACCAGCTTCGTGCTCGATGCCCTCGAGCAGGCTTTGCACGATCGGCGACCGACGCAGGGCGGCGGTCTCATTCATCACAGCGACCGCGGATCACAATACGTATCCATAAAGTACAGCGAGCGCCTTGCCGAAGCCGGGATCGAACCCTCGGTCGGGAGTGTTGGCGACAGCTATGACAACGCTTTGGCCGAGACGATCAATGGCCTTTACAAGGCCGAAGTCATCCACAGGCGAGGACCCTGGCGGTCGTTCGAAGCTGTCGAGTTCGCCACGCTGG
>JANXSN010000089.1 GCA_025352685.1 Sphingomonadales bacterium | reverse complement strand
GGGTGATCGCTGGGATCATCGGTGCCGCGCTGCTGTTCGGTCTGATTGCCACCCTGCTGACAACCCCCCAATTTACCGCGAAGTCGCGTATAGAGATTAGCCGCGATCAGAAAAATATTACCAAGGTCGATGGACTCGATGCCCGCGATGCCGGGCGAGACCAGGAGTTTTATCAGACGCAATACGCTTTGCTAGCATCGCGCACACTCGCCGAGCGCGTCGTTCGTGACCAAAAACTCGCTGATGGCACGGCTTTCTTCGAAGCACATGGCACCGCCCCGCCCTCCTCGGGCGCGGCCGGAGCCGCCGGGTTGCAAATGTCATCGGCCGCACGCGAACAACGCGAAAAGCAGGCCGCCGATTTGCTGTTACGCCACATCGGCATCGCGCCGGTACGCGGGTCGAGCCTGATCGACGTCACCTATTCCAGCGCTTCGACCGACCTCTCGACGCGGATCGCTAACAGCTGGGTCAAGCAATTCGTCGCGGCCAGCATCGACCGACGTTTCTCGTCGACGGCAGATGCCCGGACGTTTCTGGAGAAACAACTGACTGATTTGCGCGCCAAGCTCGAACAGTCCGAGCGCGACCTCGTCAATTATGCGACCGAAAAGTCGATCGTTACGCTGAGCAAAACGCAAGGGGCTGACGGGAAAACCCAAACCGAACGCACGCTGGCTTCCAGCAATCTCGAGGCGCTGAACGATGCGCTGTCCAAGGCCACCTCAGATCGCATCGCCGCCCAGAGCCGCTCTGGTACGGGTAGCGGGGGAGCGTCCAGCGAATCTCTCTCTGACGCTACCATATCGACGCTGCGCCAGCGCCGGGCCGAGATCGCGAGCGAATATGCAAAGCTGATGGTGCAGTTCGAACCGGGCTACCCTGCCGCCCGCGCGCTCGATCAGCAAGTTCGTACGCTCGACGCCGCCATCGCCCGCGAGGAACTGCGTGTGACAGGCGCCCGCAGCGCCGAATATAGCGAAGCGACTAAACGAGAGCGTGTGCTCGGCGAGCGGGTCGCCGAGCTTAAATCACGGCTCGACGTGCAACAGCGCGACAGCATCCAGTATAATATCTACCAGCGCGAGGTCGATACGAACCGTCAGCTCTACGAGGCGCTGCTCCAGCGCTACAAAGAAATCGGCGTAGCGGGCGTCGGTGCTAACAATATTTCGATCGTCGATCCGGCGCGAAAGCCCGAGGGGCCGTCTGCGCCGAATTTGCTACTCAATATGGCGCTGGCATTGCTTGTCGGCCTCGGTCTGGCTGCGGCAGCAACTTTCGTTCTCGACCAGATCGATGAGGGGGTGCGCGAGCCCGAGCAAATCGGTCGCCAACTCGGAATCCCACTGCTCGGCGGTGTGCCCGACGTCGATGGCGATCCCAACGTCATGCTTAACGACACCAAATCGGTGGTGTCAGAGGCGTATCTCAGCATCCGGTCGAACCTCGCCTTTTCGACCGATCATGGCGTGCCTAAGACCATTATGATCACTAGTACGCGACCGGCAGAGGGCAAGAGCACGACCAGCCTAGCCATCGCGACCGTGCTGCACCGAACAGGCAAGAAGGTTTTGTTGATCGATGGCGATATGCGCTCGCCCTCGATGCATGAGTTGCTTGCGATGAAGAACGTTGCTGGTCTTAGCAACGTGCTAGCAGGCGAGAACGACTGGCAGAGGCTGCTGGTCAAGGCGCCGTCGATAGGTCTGGCGCTCATGACCGCAGGGCCAACACCGCCGAATGCCGCCGAACTGCTGAGCAGTGACCGGATCGGACTTTTGGTGCGTCAGGCACTCGAGCATTTCGATCACGTAATCGTCGATTCGCCACCAATTCTTGGCCTCGCCGATGCGCCGTTGCTGGCGCGCGCGGTAGAAGGGTGCGTGCTCGTGGTCGAAGCCGAAGGCGTACCAATCCGCGGTATCAAGAGCGCGTTGGCGCGTCTTCAGGCTGTCCAGGCGCACATCTTCGGCGCGGTGCTGACCAAGGTCGCACAACGCCATTCGGGCTATGGATACGGTTATGGCTATGGGGCCGGTTATAGCTATGGCCAGGGCGACAGCGACAAGCGCGCCGGATGATTGGCGTGTTACCGTCGGGACGGTCACGGCTCATCTGCATCGCGGCGCTTGCAGTCGCAGGACTCGGGCTTGGGGCGGCGACCTTCGTCGATTCCCGCATAGCCGTGACCCGCGAAACCGCACCCGATGCAGCCCTTTCGCTCAGTCCGCATGACCCCGATGCATTGGCTCTGAAGAGCGATCTGCTGCTGGCGAAGACCGCCGACGGCTTGGGCATGACCGAAACGGTCCAAGCTGCACGGCTTGCCGTTGCTGCTCGACCGATCAATGCACGCGCGCTACGCGTCCTTGGCATGTTAGCCCAGGCGCGCGGCAATGATGCCGAGGGCGACCGGGATCTGGCGTTGGCTGCCCGTGCTTCGCGCCGCGACCTCGGGGTCCAGCTGTGGCAAATCGAACGCGCGATCGCGGCGAACAACGTCCCTGCCGTGCTGCAAAACTATGATGTCGCGCTGCGGACCAACGTCGCAAGCGCACCCTTGCTGTACCCGATCCTAACGGCGGCTCTCGATGAGCCCGAGATTCAGGTACAGTTTGCGCCGTACATCCGCCAAAATCCCCCCTGGCTAGCTGCTATGCTGAATCACGCGGTAACGAATTCTAAAAATCCGGCGGCGATCTTATCGACAATTTCGATCGCCGGACGGCTTCCCGATGGCAGCGCGTTCCGCAACATTGAAAATAGGCTGATCGTACAACTGGCGGGAGCACGACAATATAATGCGGCGCGGAACCTTTACCTGCGGCTACGCGATGCCGATGCTGCGGTGCCAACCGACGTGCGGCTGACCAAATCGACGGTCGATCCGCGTTTTTCGCCGATGACGTGGCAGGCAATCTACAGCGGCGGCGTCGGTGGCGAACTCACGCCGTCTGCGGACGATGCATCGTATCAACTGCATCTAGTCGCTGAAGACCGCCAGTCCGGTCCTGCTGCACAAAAGCTCCTGTACCTCACTAACGGCGCTTACCGATTGTCGTGGCGGCAAACCGCTCTGGCTGCCAATATCGGCGCGACGATCGCGATGGACCTGTCCTGCATCGCCGACAAGACGGCCACCGTAGCGTGGCAGCATACAACGGCTGTGTTGCCTAAATCCGAACACCATACCGAGTCGGTGGTGGTTCTGGCCTCCTGCCCAGTTCAATTGTTTTCAGTGAGGATAAATGGCGGCGAAGGTGGCGAGTCCTCCGAGGTTTCTCTCGACCATTTCGTGCTCGAAAGGCTGCCGGGCTGACCGATAGCGCTGTCAGGCAGGTTTGCGTACAAACACGACGTCGACTTGCAGAACTTCATTCCGATTGACTTCCATCATCGCTTGGTAATGTCAGTTGCACTGATACCGCGATCCTCGAAGAAGAGGAGCATGTCGGCGAGCCGTGCTCCGCCGGCTTAAAGACTAACATTAAAGTTGCTTATTTGATGAAACTCTGGATCAGGGCGTTTCCATGGTAGGGAGACTGTGGATGAGTGGCGCCCCGGTTGAAACAACGTTGGGGCTTTGGGCGGATGCGCTTCGCGGCATTGTACGTGACTATGTTGTCGGGATGCTTGGCGCTGCGGATGCGGTTTTGGTGATCGACGAGACCGGCTTTCTCAAACAGGGCAAGGCGTCATGCGGCGTTGGCCGCCAATATACAGGGTCTAGAGGGGGACTATCAGAAATTTCGTGTGTGGGCGGGCATAATGGGAAAGAAGGACCCCCAGTATGTCACGACGCAAAGAACCATCGATACCCAATGAGCTTTTGGACCAGTTGCTTGCCGGCGGTGCCGCGAGTGCGGTATTTGACCAGGGCGGTCTGCTGGATACACTGAAGAAGGCGTTTACCGAGCGCGCGCTGAATGCCGAGATGGATCATCATCTTGGGC
>JANXSN010000047.1 GCA_025352685.1 Sphingomonadales bacterium | reverse complement strand
CGAGACCGTTTCCGTAATTGTACCCGACGCATCAAGGTGTTCGATCCGCACTTTGGACGGAGTCAGGCCGGTCCGGTTCGACTTGCGGCAGACTGTACCATCGACGCGAAGCGCATCGTCGCGCACGCGGACACGCGGTCGCGCTAGTACATAATTGGTGGACTCTGTGGACGTCGCAGGTGGCACTACAACCACCGACGGCGTCAGCCGATTGGCAGTCTCGGTCCGCGCTGCGGCATCAGCGATCTGCGCCGTCGACACAAGAAGTGCAAGGATCATCGGGCTTCCCTTTCCACGACGCCCTTGGACGCCTTTAATAACCCATGCCAACGCGGGCCAGCTCCGAGTTGATCCCTTCGCGCCCAAAATATTTGCTAGGGTTCAAGATAATGCGGGCTTGCTGATCCAGCGCACAGGCCGTCACGCGATACGCAAGGTCCGGCGCCAATTGTCGAATCGCTCGCCATGCCACTCAATGGCAACGAAGCGCGTAGGCATGCAAAGTTGCTGGGCCACGCGCATCGGTAGGCTTCGGCCTGTCGACCTCGTTACAAACGACACGACGCTACCATTCGAGCTGGCGCGGTTTTTTTCATTCACAGCCATCGGACGCACGCTGCGCTAACCACGAGCCAAGCGTTCACCACGGCAAAGTCAACGAGAATTGACTTTCACACGGCCCAAGCGCACCGCCACCGACATGTTGAAGATGTGTATTCGTCATCTTTTGCTTCTCGCCATCGTTGCCAGCTTTGTTGGACAAGGCGTAGCGCGTGCTTCGACGCCGTGTGCCGCAATGAGCGAATCGCGGGTTAGCGCAATAGCCGGGATGTCGAACTGCGATGCCGCGCACGACGCTGGAAAGAGCAAAATCCCGTGCAAGAGTATGACAGCGGGCTGTCTTGCAATGACGGGCTGTTCTGCTGTCGCGGCATTTGATCCCCAACACGACCTTGTTATGTCCCCGATGCCGTCGGTGTTTCGCGCACCGTGGCCCGACGTATCGGTCCTTACTGGACGCGACATCGCGCCCGACCCCGACCCTCCCTCGCTTCTTGGTTGAACGCTTCTTTGCGGTGATCGATTAAACGGGTTTCGTTGTGGTCAACCGCCACGACCACCCTGCATCACCGCGATACCGATTCATCCAGGGATAAAATCATGCTCAAGATCATTGCCTTTTCGGATCTTCTCACTGCAACGACTGCCGCTAGCCTGCACGCGCGCGGTTGGCCTCAAGCCTCTGTTTCCCCAGCAACATCAGCCTTGGCACATGCCTCGGCTGTGCGGTTCGTTCCATCGAGCACGGGGTTACCCCTTACTGCTTTGGAGGAGCGTGCAGCCGCGCGCCCATCGTGGGACCTATGCGTCCGACGCGGCACCGAGCGGGCATTGCCTGCGTATGCGTCAACGCCCGCGTGCCTCGGCCTCCCTATGACAACCGCCGCTCGCGGCTGAGCCTTTCTGCGTCCTTGACCGGCACCGCGCCGGTCCGGGACTGGGTGCCTGATCTTTGGGGAACGAAATGCGATTTTTACTCAGCGCTACAGCTGCACTCTTTGTGACCTCGGCAGCCGGTGCCGATCCAATGAGTTTTGACCTCGCGCTCAAGCGCGCGAGCGGCGCGCCCAGTGTGCGTGGTCGTGAAACCAGTGTCGCTGCAGCGCAGTCCTCGGCCATTGCCGCCGACCAACTTCCCGATCCGAAGCTCGATTTCGGCATCAAGGACTTTCCGGTGACTGGCCCCGATGCCGGTCGATTCAACCGCGACAATTTCACGATGACAACGATCGGTGTCAGCCAGCAGTTCACCAATCCTGCCAAACGCCATGCCCGTGCGGCGATGGCTGCGGCAGGGATCGATGCCGCCAAAGCAGACCACCTCATTGAAGCCCGCTCAGTGCAACTCGAAACGGCGCTTGCCTGGACCGATCTCTATTACGCGCAAAAACGTCTCGCGCTGTTGCAAACACTCGATGCCAGCCTCGATGACCTCCAAAAGACAGTAAGCTCCCGCCTGACCTCGGGTAGCGCCAGACCGTCGCAAGCGCTCGAACCCGCACAATTGCGCGCGCAAGTAAACGACAGACGGGCCGCGCTGGTATCGGAGGTCGCGCGCGCGAAAGCCAAGCTGAGCCGGTTCACCGGTGACGTAAATCCCCAGACAACAGGCGATCCGCCGGCGCTTTCGCTCGATGATGAGCGGTTGCGATCGTCGTTTCGTGCGTTGCCAGCGCTGCGCGCCCGCGATGCTGCAACGCGGTCTGCCGAGGCGCTGACGCAAAGTGCGCGTGCGGACAAGAATCCCGACTTGACGATCAGTGCGTCCTATGGACGTCGCGAACCACGTTACGGCGATCTCGTGTCGCTCGGCCTAAGCATTGACCTCCCACTGTTCGCCAAGCGACGCCAGGACCCCAAGATTGCAGCGGCTGCGAGCGAGGCGGAACGGACAAGATTTGACCGTCTGTCAGCCGAACGTGAGTGGTCGGCGGCACTCGAGGCCGATCTGGCCGAACATACCATGCACCACCAACGCCTCGAAAACGCGCGGACCACGCTCGTGCCGCTCGCGCGCCAACGCGCCGCGCTCGATCGCGATAGTTATGCGGCGGGCAAAACCGATCTGGGAACGGCATTGCTCGCTACCCTTTCTGTCGCCGAAGCCGAAGTTGATCTGCTCGACCGCGACGCTGAGGTCACACGCGACACGGTGCGGATTACAATCACATATGCAGGGTATGACCGATGAGCACCACGTTGACGCGTACCGTTCAGCTTCGTGCCGCTGCATTCGCTGGTCTCGTGCTTGCGGGTGGTGGGGGATACTGGCTGGGGAGTCGCCGCGAAGCCGGACCGGCCAGACCTGCATCATCCGCGCCGAAGGCCAAAATCCTTTATTATTACGACCCAATGTTCCCGAACCAGAAGTTCGACAAGCCCGGCAAGTCACCATTCATGGATATGCAGCTGACGCCGAAATACGCTAATCGCGACATGATCGGGGGCGGACCCGGTGTGAGCATCGACCCTAGGGCAAGCCAAAACCTTGGCATCCGCATCGTGGCTGCTGAAACCGGCATGCTGGCAACGCAGCTTGACGTAACGGGGAGCATCGAATTCAACCAACGCGACGTCGCCATCATCCAGGCACGCTCGGGGGCGTTCATTCAGCACGTCTATGGTCATGCGCCCGGTGATGTCATTCGTGCAAGGGCCCCGATTGCCGATATCCAGCTTCCGGAATGGGGTGGCGCGCAGACCGAATTCCTGAGCGTGCGGCGTCTCGGCAATGTTGCCCTCACCGCAGCAGCGCGCCGACGGCTCGTTTTGCTCGGCATGTCCGACGACACCATCGGGGCTGTCGAACGGAGCGGACGCGCCAGCGGCTTGGTCACGATCAGAAGTCCGATTTCGGGCGTGATCCAGACCTTGGAAGCCCGTGCTGGTGCTTCGCTGGCACCGGGGCAAACGCTCGCGCAGGTGACAGGTCTTGGTACGGTGTGGCTGAACGCCGCCGTCCCTGAAGCACAAACCGGTCTCGTGCGCGTCGGCCAACGTGCGACCGCGACGATGACTGCGTTTCCGGGCGAGACGTTTGGCGGCCGGGTCATTGCAATCCTTCCAACCGCCCAGGCCGACAGTCGAACATTGACCGTTCGCATCGAGCTTGCCAACCGCGCCAAACGCTTGCGTCCGGGCATGTTTGCGCAGGTCAGTCTTGGTGGAGATGACCGCAGGGTGCTGCTGATACCGAGCGAGGCCGTCATCCACACGGGCACCCGCACCATTGTCATGCTCGCATCTCATGACGGGCGCTACCACCCCAGCGAGGTGCGCACCGGCCGCGAGAGTGGTGACCGCACCGAGATCCTCGAAGGACTGGTCCAAGGGGAAAAGGTGGTGGCATCGGGCCAATTTCTGCTCGACTCGGAGGCAAGCCTGACCGGAGTTGCGATCCGTCCCCTGAGGGGCGCCAAGTGATCGAAGCCGTCATCCGTGCCTCGGTCAAGGCCCGAGGGCTTCTTATCGTGGCAGCACTCGTTCTCACCATTATCGGTATCGGCGCTGTATGGACAACACCCGTCGACGCGCTCCCCGATCTGTCTGACGTGCAGGTTATCATCAGAACGAGCTATCCTGGCCAAGCACCGCAGATCGTCGAAAATCAAGTTACCTATCCACTCACGACAACAATGCTCTCGGTGCCTGGCGCGCGTGTGGTGCGAGGCTATTCCTTCGTCGGAGACAGCTTTGTCTATGTCTTGTTCGAGGATGGCACCGACCTTTATTGGGCACGCAGCCGCGTCCTCGAATATCTAAGCCAGGTCCAGGGTCGACTACCCGCAGGGGCAACGGCTTCGCTCGGCCCTGATGCGACCGGAGTAGGCTGGATTTACGAATATGCGCTCGTCGACAAGACGGGCCAACACGATCTGTCCCAGCTCCGCAGCATCCAGGACTGGTTCCTTCGCTATGAGTTGAAATCCGTTCCTGGCGTGGCCGAAGTCGCGAGCATCGGGGGCATGGTCAAGCAATATCAGGTTGTCCTCGATCCGCAGAAACTCGCCTCCTATGGCGTGACCGCAGGCAACGTGTCCGACGCGCTCAAGCGCGCCAATCAGGAAACGGGTGGCGGCGTGGTCGAAATGGCCGAAGCCGAATATATTGTTCGGGCCACGGGCTATTTGAGAACGCTTGACGATTTTCGCGCAGTGCCGATCCGCACAGCGGCTGGCGGTGTACCGGTGTTGCTCGGTGAGGTCGCAACCGTCCAGACAGGGCCCGAGATGCGGCGCGGCATTGCCGAATTAAATGGTGAAGGTGAGGTTGCAGGCGGCGTCATTGTCATGCGGCAGGGTAGAAACGCCCGCGAGGTCATCGACGGCGTCCGCACAAAACTAGCGGAACTCAAAGCAAGTCTACCGGCGGGTGTCGAGATCGTCACAACGTACGACCGTTCGGGACTGATCGACCGCGCCGTCGAAAATTTGACCGGGAAACTGATCGAAGAGTTTGTGATCGTCGCGCTCGTGTGCGCGTTGTTCCTGTGGCACGTCCGCTCGGCACTGGTCGCTGTACTGACGCTGCCGCTTGGGATCCTGATCGCGTTCATCGTCATGCGCTTGCAGGGCCTGAATGCCAATATTCTGTCACTGGGCGGCATCGCCATTGCAATCGGCGCGATGGTGGATGCAGCGGTCGTGATGATGGAAAATGCCCACAAGCATCTCGAACGATGGGCGCACGATCACCCTCGCACCGAACTGAAACCAACTGAGCGTTGGCAGGTCATTTCAGACGCGGCCGCCGAAGTTGGTCCTGCCCTCTTTCTGAGCCTGGTCATCATCACCGTCTCGTTTATCCCGATTTTTTCGCTTCAAGGACAGGAAGGGCGACTGTTCGCACCGCTGGCTTTCACAAAAACCTATGCGATGGCGGGTGCGGCAGTGCTGTCGATTACGCTGGTTCCGGTGCTGATGGGCTGGCTGATTCGCGGACACATACCAGCCGAGCAAAGCAATCCGATCAACCGCTGGCTGATGCACATTTACCGACCCGCGCTCGATTGGGTACTGGCAAAGCCCAAGCACGCACTCTTCATCGCGGGCCTTGTCTTTGCGTCAAGCGTGTGGCCGATCACCCAAACCGGTGGTGAGTTCATGCCGCAAATGAACGAAGGTGATGTACTCTACATGCCCTCGGCACTGCCCGGGATATCGACGGCCAAGGCGTCGATGTTACTCCAACAGACTGATCGCCTAATCAAGACGGTCCCAGAAGTCGACAGTGTGTTTGGCAAAGCAGGTCGCGCCGACACCGCCACAGATCCCGCGCCGCTCGAAATGTTCGAAACCACGATCCGGTTCAAACCCAAGCAGGAATGGCGCGCAGGAATGACGCAGGACAAGCTGATCGACGAACTGGATCATGTCGTCAAAGTTCCCGGACTTGCCAATTTCTGGATACCGCCGATCCGGAACAGGATTGATATGCTGGCGACCGGGATCAAGAGCCCAATTGGGGTGAAGGTCTCTGGCGCCAACCTCGACGAGATCGACAGGACCGCGCGCGAAATCGAAGCAGCGGCAAAAACCGTCCCGGGGATCAGCTCGGCGCTCGCTGAACGCCTGTCCGGCGGACGATACATCGAGATCAGCATAAACCGCGCCGCCGCCGCTCGGTACGGGCTGAACGTCGCCGATGTCCAGGCCGTCGTGTCTGGTGCCATCGGGGGCGATTCCGTAGGACAGACTGTTGAAGGACTTGCACGTTTTCCGATCAACGTGCGCTACCCTCGCGAGCTCCGCGACAGCCTCGACAAGATCGTCAATCTGCAAGTCCTGACCCCGTCGCGCCAGCAGATAACACTGGGGACGGTGGCCGATGTACTCATCACGAGCGGTCCCCCCATGCTTCGAAGCGAAAATGGTCGTCCCGCAACGTGGGTTTATATCGATGGGCGAGGCCGGCCGCTGACCGAAATCGTCAGCGATCTGCAGCGCGCGGTTAGCCTCAAAGTGAAGCTGCCGCCGGGGATTAGCGTGGCTTACACTGGGCAGTTCGAGCTCCTGCAACGTGCGACACAACGATTGCAGATCGTCGTGCCGGCAACGTTGCTGATCATTTTTGCGCTCCTTTACGCCACCTTCCGACGTTGGGACGAAGCGGCGCTGATCATGGCCACCTTGCCCTTCGCGCTCACGGGTGGCGTCTGGTTGCTCTACCTGCTTGGTTACAACGAGTCGGTTGCGACCTGCGTCGGATTTATCGCGCTGGCGGGCGTATCTGCCGAGTTCGGTGTCATCATGCTCATCTACCTCAAGCAGGCGCTGGCCGAATATGACGACGTCGAAACCGGTATCCGTTCGGGTGCGCTGCACCGTGTACGACCCAAAGCCATGACCATCGCTGTAATCCTGGCAGGATTGATGCCTGTTCTGATCGGGACCGGAGCAGGCTCCGAAGTGATGAGCCGGATCGCAGCGCCAATGATCGGCGGGATGGTTACTGCGCCGCTGCTGTCGATGCTCATTATTCCGGCCGCCTATCTTCTGATGCGGCGGCCGTCTTCTCTTCCATCCACCAAAAGCCACGAAGAATTGACGTGACCCAACCCATGATGCGTGCACCATTTACCATGCTCCTCGTCGTTGCTGGCTGCAGCAAGCCCGCCGGGCAACCCCCGCAGCCTGTCGCGACAAACGCGATGGCGACCATGGCAATGCCGAAGGCGACCAAGTTCGGCAAAGGCACCGGAACGATAACGTCCATCGACCCTGCCACCGGAACAATCACGCTCGACCATGGCCCGATTGCAGAACTCGGGTGGCCCGCAATGACCATGAGCTTTGGCACGAAAGCCGCGATGTCGAAGGGCGTTGCGCTCGGTGACAACGTCGATTTCGAATTTGTGTGGGACGGGTCGAACGCTGAACTCACGCGAATTGCCAAGCAGCACAAGTGAGACGAAACACCGGCGCGACGTCACGAGCTTCAAACGAGGCGTTTGATCAGTCGTGAGCCACCCGACGCGTTGATTGCACGGAACGGCCGCAACCGGTCTCCGGGGGTTGATCGAGTCTGCAGATCCATTCGCGCCGATACCTCAATCACGCAGTGCGATCGATGCCTTAAACAGGCCGCGCCGTGCGTGCTTTATTACTTCGACCGATAACAGACCCGCTTCGTCGTTCTCGTCGATTGACCAGCGCACTATCGGCTTGCAAACCCCGATGGGTGGACGTGGGTCACGCCACTCTCCTCTTGAAAGCACCGTCCCTTGATGCGTCTGCCAAAATTTCTGCGATTTTCGTCACACGACTTGGCAATCGATCTCGGAACGGTGAACACCGTCGTCTATGTGAAGGGCCGGGGCGTGGTCCTGAACGAACCATCGGTGGTTGCACTGGAAACTTTGAACGGCGTCAGGCGCGTCAAGGTCGTGGGAAACGACGCCAAGCTGATGATGGGAAAAACGCCCAGCAACATCGAAGCGATCAGGCCGCTTCGCGACGGCGTCATCGCCGACATCGATGTCGCTGAACAGATGATCAAGCATTTCATCAACAAGGCGCTTGGGGGCGCGACCCATTTGCCGCGCCGGCACGATATTGCGGTATGCGTGCCGTCCGGTTCAACATCGGTAGAGCGTCGCGCCATCCGTGACGCCGCGTCCAACGCGGGCGGCTCGCGGATTTTTTTGATAGAAGAGCCAATGGCGGCCGCAATTGGCGCAGGAATGCCCGTAACCGAACCGATCGGGGCGATGGTGGTCGACATCGGTGGGGGCACGACCGAGGTCGCCGTACTTTCGCTACGCGGGCTGGCTTACAGCAACTCGGTTCGCATCGGCGGGGACAAACTCGATGATGCCATCGCCTCGTTCATTCGGCGCAAGTATAATCTCATGATCGGCGAAGCGACTGCGGAGCGCGTTAAACACACCATTGGCCTTGCCCGTCGACCCGACGGATCCGGCACGTCCATGGCTGTGCGCGGGCGCGACCTCGTCACAGGCCGACCAACCCAAATAACGATTTGCCAAAATGAGGTCGCCGAAGCGATCGCCGAACAGGTCAACCAGATCGTGGGCGCCGTGCGCGCAGCGCTCGAACACACTGCTCCCGAACTCGCAGCGGATATTGTCGATCAGGGTATTGTCCTCACCGGCGGCGGTGCCCTTTTGGGAGACATCGACCGCGTCTTGGCAGAGGCCACCGGACTACCGGTTGTTGTCGCCGAGGACGCGCTGATTTGCGTCGCGAAAGGCGCCGGCCGCGCGCTTGAAGACCCGGACTATGCGGGTATCATGACGCAAATATAGCTCCTCGCCAGCATGACGCATCGACGACGTTGTTACCACCACGTCGGACAACGCCTCCGTACTTCCAGCCTTGTCAAATCGGTCCGGGATTTTCTTTCATAATACGATGAGCGATCGTTTGCCTTTTCTTCGGGACAGTTTTTGGAGCAGGGGACGGGGACAGGACGTGTCCTGATTGCTTGATGCAACAATCGGGCTGTCCCAAGCGTTGTGCAGATATCTATTCAAAGTCGAAGGAAACTATCATGCGTCGTTTCGCCCTTTTCATGGCACTTGCCAGCACCACCGCGGCCTTGGCCGCATCGGCGCCAGCGGTGGCACAAAGCCGCGCTGACGATGCGCGGTTCGCGGCGGCCCAAGACCGCATTGACCGTGAACTCGCGCTCTTTCGCGCCGAGTCCGACCGCTTCCGTGCAGCCCGTAACGATCGTCTCAGATATCAAGGCGGATATCAGCAGAACAGGCCGGACAACGGCTATAATAATCAATACGGTGATGACCGCGACGAAGGCAGCTATGATCCCTCGCTCTATTATCGTGACGGGGGCGGTTATCAGGAACGTGTTCTGACAGCTGACGAGCGCGTGTATCGTGGAAACAACGGGCGCTACTACTGCAAGCGCAACGACGGCACTACGGGGCTGATCATTGGTGCAGCCGGGGGCGGGATCCTCGGCAACATCATCGAAGGAGGTCGCTCGCGCACCGTTGGTACGCTACTCGGGGCTGCAATCGGCGGACTTGCCGGGCGAGCTGTGGATCGTAATCAGCAAGAAGTCCGGTGCAGGTAATCTCCACCGCGCGCACCGGTTGAAAGCTCAGGTTTTGTACAGACGCATTGGTGAATGGGCGGTGATTTGCGACCGCGCGACAACTGAGGCTGACGGGCAATCATACGCCCGTTCGCGCGCGAGCGCATAGCCGTACGGCGTCTTGTGCGGTCGTTTCGTGCAATCGGAGCCTTCAACGGGCAATATAAGCCATGACAGAACGACGGCCGCTTTGTACCATGGCGACGCTATCCCTTGGGTATCTAGCGGTCGTTTTCCCGGCTTCGGCACAGGTATCCAGCGTGCGCACGGCAGATGAGGCGAACTTTCGTCCCGAGACGTTTTTTCTGGGCCATACTGAGGGAACGGGTCGGCTGAAGATCATGTTCAGACGGCGCCGCATTGTGCATGTCCATGGCAACGGACGGATCGATCAATCCGGTGCGCTGGTCCTCGACCAGGAGGTCGACGACGCGGACGGGCCTCTCAAACACCGTGAATGGAAAATGCGGTCTCTGGGAGGGGGCCGCTATGCCGCGACGCTTTCAGATGCGACTGGGCCGGTTGTTGGCACCGTCAAGGGCAACACGCTGCGATTGGCATTTCCAGCGAAAGGCGGGCTGCGAATATGGCAAGTGCTGGTTCTCTCGTCGGACGGCAGAAGCGCCAGAAACCGCCTGACCATCAGGAAAATGGGCATCGTCGTGGCCAAACTCTATGAGACGATAACGCGCGCCGACTGACGACCTGTCTGGCGGGGTTGGTCATGACGTCATACAGGAAGCGCAACGACTGACCGCCCATGGTTACCCGAGCCTACTCAATGCGAAGCTCGGCCATCGGAACGCGATGAAAATAAATGCCTTTGTCGCCTGCGTGCGTCAGTCCGGCAACTGCAAACCGGTGTGCACGAGGATCGCGGCGCGTTCATAGTCGTCAGATCCGGTGTCGCGTCCGCTTCGGCTGTCGCCCGACAGCTCGATCGTGATCCTCTATCAGACACGCATATCCGGGTCGGCGGGAGCTTGGCGTGCCGCGGCGAGCACAAGCAAAGAAGCGATGAGCGCTAGACGCGACATGTTCGACATCGACCTGATGCTGCCCAAAGTGGTGACCAACGGCAAGGCAGCTTTGCCCGCTGAACGATCCGGTCGGGATTCAGACATCGGAAATGATTGCTCAAAGCGTCACGCGTTCATTCCTTGGAACCTGCGCTGTGAGAACGAATGACCGGTACCCGATCGACAATTTGCGCAAGCGCACCCCGCAGCGCGGTAAATGCTGGCGTGTCGTCTTGCGTCTTGCCGAGCCGCACCAGCACGAGACTCTGGTCGGGCGATGCGATCACAAATTGACCCAGGTGGCCCAGGCATGAGACCAGCGTAGCGGGGCCATGCCCCGGAAACAGCGCCGGATGCCGCTCAAGACCGCCTTGGCGGTTGAGCCAGAGCTGACCACCATATTCGGGATTGTCGGGCGACGGTTTCTTCATGAAGGCAAGCCAGTCAGGGGCGACGATTTGCCGCCCATCGATTCCCTTGCCGTCGAGAAGCACCTGCCCCAGTCGACCGTAATCGTCGAGCGTCATGTAGATCAGCGATCCGCCGATCTGGGTGCCTGAGCCGTCGAAGTCGAGGACAACGCTCCTGATCCCCGCAGGAGCAAAAAGGTGCGCCGTCGCAAAGTCTCGATAGGCGTTCGCCCGTACCCTGGCGTCGGAACTGGCTGTCAGCGTCCGAGTGATGATCTCGGCGAGAATGATCGTGGTCAGCGAACTATACTCGAACTTTGCGCCCGGTCGCGCCTCGAGTGGCACGCCGATCGCCTTCTTCGCCATCGCCTGGGTGCCGCTGACAAACAGCACCTGGTCGGTGTCAGACGCCTCGACCGGGTCCCCAACCTCAGTATGTCTGAGGCCCGAGGCCATATTAAGGAGCATCCTGAGCGTGATCGCGCGGCGTGGATCCGCCGCCCCGCGCCATTCTGCAATCGGCGCCGGCGCGTCGAGGGACAATTTTCCTTGCGCCACCAAGTCGCCGATCAGGACCGCGGTAACGGTCTTCGCCATCGACCAACTCACGAACCGGTTCGTATCCGAATACCCGCGCGCGTAGCGTTTCGCCACGACGCGCCCATCGCGGATCATCAGCGCGGCGCGGGTTTCGCCCTCGCCCTGTCCGAACAGGGGCGCCAGGGCCCCGGGATCAGGCGCGGCAGTCGACCCGCTGGTAAGAAGGACACTCGCGAGCACAATCCACCGGCTGTTCTTTTTCATGGCGCAAGCCTAGACTCGGCATCAATGATAGCAAGACACATGATCACCGCTTCGGTTCTTGGCTTTGCGCTGCTTGTGGGCGGTTCAAGTTACGCCTGGATAGGCAGGCACCGTGCGCAACTCGAACTGGGCGTTGGCTATGCTGCGCGCGTCGGGTGCGGCTGTCGGTATCTCGACGGACGACCGCTTGGGGACTGCCACAAGGATTTTGAGCCCGGGATGGAGCCGATCCGGCTAACAGAGGACCCGGCGAGCAAGACAGTGACCGCATCGGTGCCCCTCATTGTCAGCCGCTCGGTGCGGTACGATCCCCTGCTTGGTTGCCAAGCCGAAGCGTTCAAAGGCACACCGCTCGTCGTGCAGCATTGAACGACGATGGCGGCGACGCGTCATTCGGTGTCTGGAGGACCTTGGCATTGTCGGCATCACCCACGCCATTGCTTTGATCGGCGACTGGATCATGTCGGTGTTCGCACCAGCTATAAAGAGGGCACCGCCGCTGATCTGGTCAAGCGGCGCCGATCAGGGCACGTCTGAGGATAACGGGGTCGATTATTCGGCTCTCATGCCTGCATGCTGATCACCTAAGATTCGCCCGACTGAGCGAAAATGACGCGGCGCGACGGTCAGCTTGCGGAAACTTATCGTTCGAGGCGGTCAGACAAGCCGATCCAGCCCGGGGAATCTAGCGATCTCGAAGGTTGAACCGCCGCGGTTTTTTCCATAGCTGGGCCGTTCGTTTCCGAGCGTATTCTTTTCCTGCCAGGTCACCCTAGGATGCCGGGAAGATCAAGTTGCTTTGCTCGGGCGCAAGCCAGAGCAATCTCATAACCCGCATCGGCATGGCGCATGACGCCGGTCGCAGGATCGTTCCAGAGCACCCGTTCGAGTCTTTGTGCAGCGCTAGCGGTCCCGTCGGCAACAATGACCATGCCGCTGTGCTGCGAATATCCCATGCCAACTCCGCCGCCGTGATGAAACGAGACCCACGTGGCCCCGCTGGCTGTGTTGAGAAGCGCGTTGAGCAATGGCCAGTCGGACACAGCATCGGACCCGTCGCGCATGGCTTCGGTTTCGCGGTTGGGGCTGGCGACAGAACCACTATCCAGATGATCGCGGCCGATCACGATCGGTGCTTTCAGTTCGCCCGAGGCCACCATTTCGTTGAAGGCGAGGCCAAGGCGGTGGCGGTCGCCCAACCCCACCCAGCAAATCCGCGCTGGCAGTCCCTGAAACTGGATCCTCTCACGCGCCATGTCCAGCCAGCGATGGAGGTGGGCATCGTCAGGCAAAAGCTCCTTTACCTTGGCATCGGTCTTGTAGATATCCTCGGGGTCGCCCGACAGGGCGACCCACCGGAATGGCCCGATCCCGCGACAGAACAGTGGGCGGATATAGGCAGGCACGAACCCGGGGAAATCGAAGGCATTGACGACTCCCTCGTCCTTCGCAACCTGGCGAATATTGTTGCCGTAATCGACAGTCGGCACGCCTGCCGCCTGGAAATCGAGCATCGCGCGCACGTGTGCGGCTATGGACGACTTGGCTGCCGCAGATACAGCCTGGGGGTCCCGCTCCCGTCTTTCCATCCACGCGGCAACGCTCCACCCAGCGGGCAAATATCCATTGACGGGGTCATGCGCCGACGTCTGGTCGGTAAGGAGATCGGGCCGGATGCCGCGTGCGTACAACTCGGGCAGGATTTCGGCCGCATTGCCAAGTAAAGCCACCGAAACCGGCTGTCTTGTTCGTTGTGCCTGTTCGATCAGTGCCATCGCCTGATCAATCGTATCGACACCGTGGTCGAGATAGCCCGTCCGCAGGCGCATCTCGATCCGACTTGGCTGGCATTCGATCGCGAGGCACGATGCGCCGGCCATCACCGCCGCGAGCGGTTGCGCTGCTCCCATCCCGCCGAGTCCTGCCGTAAGCAGCCACCGACCCGCGAGGTCGCCGCCATAATGCTGCCGACCCATCTCAACGAACGTCTCGTACGTCCCCTGAACGATCCCCTGACTGCCGATGTAAATCCACGACCCCGCTGTCATCTGGCCATACATGGCCAAGCCCTTGCGATCGAGCTCATCGAAATGCTCCCACGTAGCCCATTTGGGAACGAGGTTGGAGTTCGCAATGAGAACACGCGGCGCATCGATGTGCGTGCGGAAGACGCCGACCGGCTTGCCCGACTGGACGAGCAGCGTTTCATCGTCGTTCAAGCGGCGAAGCGTCTCGATAATTCGGTCATAGCTCTCCCAGTCGCGTGCCGCGCGTCCGATTCCGCCATAAACGACCAGTTCCTCGGGTCGTTCGGCGACGTCGGGATGCAGGTTATTCATCAGCATCCGCAACGGAGCTTCCGTCAGCCAGCTTCTGGCAGTCCGCGTGGTGCCGGTAGGCGCGAATATCTTTCGGCTGTTGTCGAGGCGGGTCATGCAGGCTCCTGGGCAAAGATGAGACAGGCGGCGAGGATGGCGGCAAGCACGGTCCGCTGCGGTGCAGCTGCTGTCTCGCTGTAGGGCGGTGGCCAATTTTCAACGCTCAAATCGCTGGGTTCATCGAGATAGCCGCGATCCGCCAACTCCATCTGGATCGCATGAACGCCTTGGTCGGGTTGGCCGTAGTGGCGCGTCGTCCAGCCACCCTTGAACCGGCCATTGGTCACGAAGCTGAACGGGCTTGCCTTGCAAATCGTCTCAACGGCGCTCGACAAGTCGGCAGCACAGGTTGTTCCGCCGTTTGTGCCGATGTTCATGTGCGGTAACGAACCCTCGAATAGACGCGGAACCTTGCTCCTTATCGAATGGGCATCGTAGACGACCACATGCGAATACCGGGAGCGAAGCCGGGCGACTTCAGCCGCGACGGACGCGTGATACGGATCGAAATACGCATGCCGGCGTCTGGCGATCTCCTGCGCCGACGGGCTTGAACGCCGATATAAAGGCTCACCGTCGAACGTGGTTACCGGGCAGAGCTCGGTGGTCGTCTGGCCGGGATAAAGCGACTGGCCGGACGGATCGCGATTCACATCAATCACCGTCCGCGAAATGCTCGTACGGATCGTCGTCGCGCCCATGCCGCTTGCAAAATCATAATGGCGGTCGACCCACCAGTCGGTGTCTTTCAACGCGCGCCATGACGATATCAGACTATCGGTAATACCGTCGGGAAGGTCGGTGCCGGTGTGCGGAAATGTCACGATGAGCGGCAGCATGCCACGATGAACGTGAAGCCAGTCGCTCATGCCGAGATACCGGGCAATTCCAACCCACACGCGGCGATGACCCGACCCGAACGGACAAGTCCGTTCGCTGCCTCCATGTCCGGGTACATATGCCGATCATCCTGCAGCATGGGCACCTCGGCGCGCAGGCACGCGCGCACTGCTTCCAGCACTTCTGATGATTTCAAACCGACGGCGAAGTCGCAACCCTGTGCCGCGGCAAGCAACTCGATGCCGATCACAGCAGAGGCGTTGGCGACCATGTCGAGCAAGCGACGGCTTGCGTGCGCGGCCATGGAAACATGGTCTTCCTGGTTGGCCGAAGTCGGGATCGAATCGACGCTGGCGGGATAGGCACGCTGCTTGTTTTCCGAAACCAGTGCCGCCGCAGTAACCTGCAGGATCATGAAGCCCGAATTCAGTCCGGGCTTGGGCGTCAGGAAGGCAGGCAGCCCTGAAAGCGCCGGATCGACGAGCATGGCAACCCGGCGCTCGGCAATCGACCCGATTTCACAGACCGCCAGCGCGATCATGTCGGCGGCGAAAGCAACCGGCTCGGCATGGAAATTGCCGCCTGAAAGCGCCTCGTCGGTTTCTGGAAAGATCAGCGGGTTGTCCGACACGCCGTTTGCTTCGATCAACAGCGTCGACGCCGCCTGTCGCAACACATCGAGCGCGGCACCCATGACCTGCGGCTGACACCGAAGGCAGTAGGGATCTTGCACGCGAGGATCGTCCTCGCGATGCGAAGCGCGGATCGCCGACCCCGCCATGAGCCGACGCAGCGCCTCGCCCACCGCGATCTGCCCGGGATGGCGACGCAGCGCATGAATCCGCGGATCGAACGGTGCGTCTGTGCCCCTCGCCGCCTCGGTAGATAACGCACCGGTTACCAGCGCCGACTGGAAAAGGGTGTCGGCATCGAACAATCCTGCAAGCGCGTTTGCGCAGGAAAATTGTGTCCCGTTCAGCAGGGCAAGGCCTTCCTTGGGGCCAAGGACAAGGGGCGACAAGCCTACCTCGCCAAGCGCGACTTCGGCAGACAAGCGCCTGTTACCGCTAAAGATTTCACCGACACCGATCATTGTCGCTGCCATGTGTGCCAACGGAGCGAGGTCACCGGATGCGCCGACAGAACCCTGCGCGGGAACAACCGGGGTCAGGCCCTTCGCCAGATAGGCCTCAATCAAGGCTATCGTCTCGGGTCGAACGCCCGAGGCACCCTGTGCTAGGCTTGCCAGCTTCAGCGCCATCATCAGCCGGATGACTGCAACCGGCGAAGGTGCACCGGTTCCGGCCGCGTGTGACAAGACGATGTTGCGCTGGAGTCTGGCGAGGTCGCCCGACTCGATTTTCACACTGGCCAATTTTCCAAAGCCGGTATTGATCCCGTAGACCGGCGCGCCGCGTGCCAATATCCGCGCGACCGAAGCGGCACTTTCGGCGATGATCGGTGCAGACGCAGGATCGAGATGCGGCACCCCACCGCGGTAAATGGCGCGCCAGGCCGCCATTGTGACCTTTCCAGGAACGAGCAGGATGTCGGTCATTGGCCTCTCCAGATGCGAGCATACAGGGGGTTGAAGCCCATGCGATAAACAAGTTCGGCGGGCCGCTCGATGTCCCAGATTGCCAGATCGCAGGATTTCCCCACTTCGAGCGTCCCGATCTCGCTGCCAAGGCCAAGCGCGAGGGCCGCATTGCGGGTCACACCAGCCAGACATTCATCGACCGTCATTTCGAACAATGTGGCTGCCATGTTCATAACCAGCAGCAGCGAAGTGAGCGGCGATGTTCCGGGGTTGCAATCGGTCGCCAACGCAATCGGAACGCCCGCCCCCCGCAAACCCGAAACCGGCGGCTTGCGGGTTTCGCGCACGAAATAGTAGGCGCCGGGCAAAAGCGTAGCGACGGTTCCGGCAGCGGCCATTGCGCCGATGCCCTCCTGGTCGAGATATTCGAGATGATCGGCCGACAACGCGCCGAATTCGGCTGCAAGCGCTGCACCGTGGAGGTTCGACAATTGTTCGGCGTGGAGCTTGACCCTCAAACCGTTGGCCGCAGACGCCTCGAACACACGGCGCGTCTGCGCGATCGAAAAGCCGATTCCCTCACAAAAGGCGTCGACCGCGTCGGCGAGTCCCGCCCCGGCAACGGCCGGGATCATCTGTTCGCAAACTGCGGTGATGTAGGCATCGGGATCGTTGCTGAACTCGGGTGGCAGAGCGTGCGCCCCGAGAAACGTCGTCGCGATCCGGACCGGCCGTTCCGAACCAAGCTTGCGGGCTGCGCGCAACATCTTGATCTCATCAACGTGCGTCAGACCATAGCCCGACTTGATCTCGACTGTCGTCAACCCCTCGGCAATCAAGGCGTCGAGGCGCGGCAGTGCGGTACGTACCAATTCGCCCTCGTCTGCGGCGCGGGTGGCTTTCATCGTCGAGACAATGCCGCCCCCTGCCCTTGCAATGTCCTCGTAGCTTGCGCCCGTAAGCCGCAGTTCGAATTCGGCCGAACGGTTGCCGCCGTGAACGAGATGCGTGTGGCAGTCGATCAGGCCCGGCGTAATCCAGCGGCCATCACAGTTGACCGTGCGATCCGCGTCGAAGGTCGGCGCATCGGCGATTGGTCCCGCAAAGACGATGCGCCCTTCTACAGCGGCAATCATGGCGCCCTCGATGGCGTTGGCTTCAGCGCCGGCCCCAACGCCCACCATCGTCGCAAGTCGCGCATCGGTCCACAACGTGTCGCACCGCATTGCCGCCTCCATCGTTAGCCTGATCATTGCATCAGGCAGCCATTAATGTATAGACATAAGTGAAACGGAGGCAAAACATGCAGGGCGGCGGCGGGTCCGGCGAAAAGCTCTATTTCGCGCAGGCACTGCTTTCTGAAGCGTGGGCGCAGAACGTTTGTCTGACGATCAGCAACGGCTTGATTGCCGACATCGTCGCGGGCGTGCCTGCCCCTGCCGGCACGGTCGCGCATGCGATCGGTCTGCCGGGCGTACCGAACCTTCACAGTCACGCGTTCCAGCGCGGAATGGCGGGCCTTGCCGAGCGTCGTGGACCCGAAATCGACAGTTTCTGGACGTGGCGCGAAACGATGTATCGCTTCGTCGATCAGATTACCCCGGATCACCTCCGCGCGATCGCAGCTCTGGCCTATGTCGAGATGCTGGAAAATGGTTTCACGCGCGTCGGCGAATTCCACTATCTTCACCACGATAGCGATGGTCGTGCTTTTTCCAACGCCGCCGAAATGGCGATCGCACTCATCGACGCCGTCGCGGAAACCGGCATCGGGCTCACGCTGCTCCCGGTGTTTTATGCGCATGGCGGGTTTGGTGGTACGCCGCTTGGCGAGGCGCAGCGCCGGTTCGTCAACACGATCGACGGTTTTGCGCGACTTTTCGAACAGACCCGCGCCAGCGCCAGCCAGCTCCCCGATGCCCTTGTCGGCGTCGCACCACACAGCTTACGCGCCGTCACGACCAACGAACTACGGCTCATCGAACAACTCGCAGGGCGCCACCCCATCCATATTCACATCGCCGAACAAATCCGTGAGGTGGAAGATTGCCTCGCCTGGAGCGGTGCAAGGCCTGTCCAGTGGCTACTCGATAGCGTCGCAGTCGATGACCGCTGGTGCCTGGTCCACGCCACGCACATTGATGATGGCGAGATACTGGCGCTCGCCCAAAGCGGCGCGGTTGTCGGATTATGCCCGATCACCGAAGCTAATCTGGGCGATGGAATTTTCCCCGCGGCGACATTTGTGAAAGCGGGTGGCCGTTACGGGATTGGCTCGGATTCCAATGTGCGGATCGATCTTACCGAGGAATTGCGCTTGCTCGAATACGGCCAGCGTCTCGTGGGCCAAGCACGCAACGTTCTTGCCCATGGAACCGAAATATCGACCGGACACGCGATCTACGCCGCCGCTGTGAAAGGCGGTGCCCAAGCTTTGGCGACGACCGGCGGCTTGGCCGTAGCTCATGTGGCCGACATCGTCAGTCTCGACGCCAACCATGTCTCACTTACAGGCCGGCAGGGTAGCATTTTGCTGGATGCGTTTGTGTTTGCGGCCGGCAAGGACGCAATCGATTGTGTTTGGCGTCGTGGCGAAAAGCTCGTGAGCGGCGGTCGCCACAAATCACGCAACGCTGTCGAAACGGGGTATCGCAAGGTGCTCAACGAGCTGCTCAGCCAATGATGCCGCTGCATGAACGCATCAGGAGCTCGATCGAGAACCGAATTTTGAGCGGTGTGCTGGCGCCTGGCGACCGGCTGCCTATCGAGGCCGAACTGATGCAGGACTTTGGCTGTTCGCGTATGACAGTGAACAAGGCACTTTCGGCGCTTTCCCTCGTCGGATTGATCGACCGTCGAAAGCGGGCAGGCACGTTCGTCGCCCGGCCCCGCCTTCACTCAATGGTTCTCGACGTGCCGGACCTTGCGCAAGAAGTCACGCGGCGCGGGCAGTGCTACAGTTACGAGCTGCTTGCCCGGAAGCTGCGCGCTCCAGTCAAAGCGCGGCCCGACGAGCAGGCGCTTGCGGGGCGCGGCAAGTTGCTTGAGATCGAAAGTCTGCATCTGGCAAACAATGTGCCATTGGCCCTCGAGCGGCGTCTCGTGGGAGTGATCGCCGTCCCGGCCATCGTAACCGCCAACCTCGACGTCGAAGCTTCGGGAACGTGGTTGCTGCGCAACGTTGTCTGGACAGAAGCGGAGACGCGAATTTCTGCGATGAGTGCGGATAAACGGATCGGCGAACTGCTCGACGTCGAAAAGGGGGGGGCCTGCCTGTCGATTGAGCGCAGAACGTGGCGCGGCAAAGAGCAAATAACCAGCGTCCAGCAGATTTTCGTAGCCGAAGCTTACGATCTCGTAGCGCGCTTTGACAGTACTCGCGTCAGAACTCCACGATCCGCTGATTGATTCCGGGCTTCCTTGCAGGTGTGGACTACCCACCAGCTTTGGGTGCGAACCTCAGAGCCACAGGCCTCGGCAATCGCTGCCAGAATGCAGGTGCAACCGATTGGTTCATCGACCGACCGAATGGCTGTTCGGAGGTCGTCGACCAAATTTGAAACAGGTCGGTTTTCATTTGCGACCCATCTGCTGTAGGCGTTGTCCGAGGCAAAGGGCAAACTGGAGCGGTCGGCATGGCGATAGCGGCAAATGTAAACGGAAAGGCGGTCTCCATCGCCGCGGAACCGGATACCCCCTTGCTTTGGGCACTGCGCGAGGAGCTTGGTCTGACTGGCACGAAATTCGGCTGCGGCATCGCTGCATGCGGGGCTTGCAGCGTGCATGTCGATGGCCAGGTCGTGCGGTCGTGTTCGGTGGCGGTGCGCGAGATCGACGGAAAGACGGTGACGACAATCGAAGGCCTTGGCGCCACCGATGGCACGCTTCATCCATTGCAGGCCGCATGGATCGAACATCAGGTCCCGCAATGCGGCTATTGCCAATCCGGGCAGATCATGGCGGCGGCCGCACTGCTCAAGACCAAGCCGGCGCCGAGCGACGCCGACATCGATGAGGCTATGACCAATATCTGCCGTTGCGGTACCTACACCCGGATTCGCGCTGCGATCCACAGCGTCGCCGGAGGTTAGTGAGATGGGGATCAAGCGTCGGGCATTTCTGATCGGCGGCGCCGCCGTCGTTGGCGGGGGCATATTCGCAATCAAGTGGGCCGACAGCTCGGCAGCGTCCAAAGCGATTGGTCAGATCGCGGGCAAAGGCAACGGAGCCTCGTCCGCCTGGCTCCGAATTGCTGAAGACGATGCGATCACTGTCTATTCACCTCACGCTGATGTCGGGCAGGGATCGAATACCGGCTTGGGCCAAATGCTTGCCGAAGAACTCGATGCCGATTGGGCGACGGTGCGTGTCGTCGCGGCACCTGCCGAGCTTGGTTTTGCCAATACAGGGCTGGGGCGCGGATTTCTGGGCGAGATGTCGGGCTATCCGGGCGTGATCAATGCGTTGCCGACGTCGCTGCTGTCTTTCATCGCGCGGTCCCTGCCGCTGCAGATCACCGGCGGTTCGTCGGCAATGCGCTTTACCGGGCAGAACACCATGCAGATCGTAGGCGCCGCGACCCGGCTCGCGCTGCTTGAGACCGCAGCCAAACGGCTTGGCGTTCCGCAAAGCGAACTGACAACCGCCAACAGCAAGGTGATGCACGCAAAGTCGGGCAAGACACTGCGCTATGGCGAGCTTGCCGCCGAGGCTGCAGAACTGTCACTCAGTTCCGAGCCGCCGCTCAAAGATCGCAAAGACTACGCACTCATCGGCAAGCCAACAACGCGTCTTGACATCCCCGACAAGGTAAACGGTAAAGTGCTGTACGGGATGGACGTCGCCTTGCCCAACATGCGCGTCGCAACGATCATGGCAGCGCCGATCCGTGGCGGTGCACTAGTCTCGGTCGACCCGGCGCCCGCAATGGCGGTCAAGGGTGTCGAACGGGTCATCAAGCTCGACAAGGCCGTGGCCGTCGTCGCCAAAGGATATTGGCCGGCGATCCAGGGGTTACGCGCGCTGTCGCCGAAATTCAGCGACGGTGGCCATGGTGTGCTGTCCTCAGCGTCAATCTTTGCCGCCCATGATTCGCTGCGAAAGGCTGGCAAGCCCGACAGCACATCAAGGACCGGCGATGTCAATGCGGGATTGCAGATGGTAGGCGCGAAATTGGCCGAGGCCAACTACCGCGTCCCCTTCCTCCATCAAGCAATGATGGAGCCGTTTGCACTGACGGCCCACCACAAGGATGGCAAGTTGGACATCTGGGGCGGGCTTCAGGATCCGCTGGCGACCAAGATGGCGGCGGTCGGGTTTTCGGGGTTGTCGGCGAGCGACGTTACGTTTCACCCGATGGTCAGCGGCGGCAGCTTCGGGCGGCGCTTGCCGATGTATGTCGAAATCGTCGAGCAAGTGACCAAACTTGCCATGCAGCTCCCTTATCCTGTCAAGTTGATCTGGAGCCGCGAGGAAGAAGTGTCGCAGGGCGCGTATCGCCCGCAATGCTCAGCACACCTGACCGGGGCGATCTCGGCGGATGGAAAGATCATCGCGTATCGCAATGACCACGCCCAGCCCGAAAGCAGCGAAAACGAAACGACATTCATTTACGATCTGCCCGCTGTATCGCGCCGCCTGTTTAAGCATGTCTCGAACCAGACAACGGGTAGCTGGCGCTCCGTCAACAGCACCCAGCAGGGCTTTTACAACGAAAGTTTCATGGACGAGCTCGCGCATGCAGCCGGCGCAGATCCCGTCGAATTTCGCCGCAAGCACCTCAAACCCGGATCGCGTCATCTTGCCGTCCTGAACGAAGTCGCGCAGCGTTCGGGCTGGGGCACCCCCTTGCCGGCAGGCGTCGGGCGTGGCGTCGCAATCGTCGAATCGTTCGAGACCATCGTCGGTGAAGTTGTCGAAGCCTCGATCGGCGCAGATGGCCGCCCGAAGATCCACCGTGTATTCGCAGTCGTCGATTGCGGCACGACCGTGAACCCGCTCAATGCCGAGAACCAGATTCAGGGCGGGATTACCATGGGTCTGTCGACTGCGATGGGCGAGGCAATCACGCTCGACAAGGGCGCGGTGGTGCAAAGAAGCTTCCCCGACTACCCGATATTGAAGATGGCCGAAGCGCCGGCGAGCATCGATGTCCACTTCATCGAAAGCGGCGCGGCGATGGGCGGGATCGGCGAACCCGGCCTCCCACCCGCTGCACCTGCACTCGTCAACGCTCTCTTCGCGGCAACCGGCAAGCGCATTCGGCAATTGCCGATCACCAGCGTCTAGGCGATCGGCGGCCTGACGCATATGGAAGTCGATTATCCGGACTTGATGTCTCTGGCGATGAGGCGACCAGCCTGCAGCAATCATGTCTGCTGACTGGTACCTGTCCGGCCTTGAGGACGACATGCGGCCGCGCATGTTCGAATGTGCAGCGATCGATACGCCGTTCGCACTCGCGACGATCACTGCGGCGCGCGGCGGTCCTCGACCGGTCGGCGCGCAATTGCTTGTCACGGACACGCACATGTTCGGCTATCTTTCGGGGGGATGCATCGAAGCCGATGTTGCCTTGCACGGACGCGCCGTCCTGACCGAGCGCAGGCCGCGTGCACTCGTCTATGGCGATGGAAGTCCATTTATCGACATGCGACTTCCGTGCGGGGGGCGTCTCGATATCTTTGTCGAACCCGTCCTTCCCAATGACCCGGCGCTCGCGAAGTTGTCTGGTTATGCTGCGGTCCGGGCTGCAGCAATATGGCGCAGCGATGGCGTGCGACGTGCGTGCGTGGCGGTGAACGAATCTGGACTTGCGGACACTTCCTTCGGACATTGGCCGGTTGAGCGCAGGTTCGACCCGCGCCAGCGACTGGTTGTGATCGGGTCGGATGCCTATGCCCTCGCGATTGCCGCGTGCGGGCGACAGCTTGATTGGGACGTCACGCTGGCCTCGCCGTTGGGATTTGAAACCGCACCGCCAATTGGCGTTGGCTACACGAGGGCGGCGATCGCGACGGTTTTCGAAGCCGCACCGCCCGACAAACACACCGCGGTTGCGATTACCACGCATGACGACGACCTCGACCATGATGCGCTGTCCGCTGCGTTGCGGTCGCACGCAGGATACATCGGCATTCTGGGCGCGCAGCGGCGCCTGCCCAGTCGTCTTGCCAGGCTTGAGATGGCCGGCTTTGCGCCGTCAAGCCTGGAGCGTCTCCATGCGCCGATCGGGATGAACCTAGGGGCGCGGTCGCCCCGCGAGGTGGCGATTGCGGTTATCGCCGAAGTCATCAGCGAAGCAAACAGAGGGTCTGCATGATGCCGGCGATGTTAGTGGGGGCATGAACGATCCCGACGAGGACGGGCCGGCTTATGCGCTGGTGCTGGCCGCAGGCGGGTCCAGCCGTTTCGGCGCAACCAAGATGTTGGCCAATTGGAGAGGGGAACCCCTCATTCGGGCGGTGATGGGCGTCGCGCTCGCATCGCCAGTCGCGGGCGTGGTTGCCGTCCTGGGCTCATCGTCCGACGAGATTGGCTGCGCGCTGGACGATATGGGTGAGGGCCGCCTTAGGCTCGTCGTCAATACCGACTGGCAGTCAGGCTTGGCGTCGTCGCTGCGGGTCGGGCTGAGTGCGCTTCCTCCCGATGCCGCGCGGGTCGTTGTTTTTCTGGGAGACATGCCCTTGGTTAGCGCAGCGCTGGCAGCCGAGCTCCTCAATGCCTTGGGCAGCGCGTCCGCAGCTCTACCCCTTTATCGGGGGCAGCCCGCCCATCCGGCTGCGTTTCGGCGAAGTGTGTTCGAAGCACTCGATGGTCTTCGTGGCGATCAGGGCGCGCGATCGACGCTTCAGCGGCTGTCGGATGCTGTGCTTATAGAAACCGAGGAACCGGGGTCGATTTTTGACGTAGATTACCCTGCCGACGTCAGCTGACAGCGTATTCGTGACGTTGACCAATTTACGTGAAACCCACGCTCTCATGGCCTTCACTTTGGGGGAAAGCTTGAAAAACAGGATCGGCGCGTCGGGTTTGCGGCGATGCGCCGTTCCGCGCCGCGAGGTCACGTCGGCGCCTAGCGGTGCATTGCTTTCGCAGCGCCGACAATCACGATATCTCGCTGCTGGCGGCAAAACTGCCTTGTGGCAGGGGTGCTGTCCGCCTCTAGTATGGAGGCGTGTCGAGCGACGGCACTTTCCCGAGTTCAGCCCGCCAGTCGGCAACGGGTAGGCCGCGGCCTCGACAAGAACCGATCGTGTTCGAAGCGAATGTCATCCGCTGTAAAAAGTCATCGACCTGCGCCAGCGTCGGCGCCAGCCGTATATCTCGCGCGGCGCGCATTTGTTAAACGGCAATGCGACCCATATATTGTCAACGTCGGTATTGTTCGGCAATCGTCAGCAAAATAGTCCTGCGCATGTCTGAGGCAATGGGATCATGAAACTCACGCCCGATCCGCTGCTACTCATGCGCATTGGCGAGAACCCGCTGATCGTGAAGAAATTACGATATTACACTGACAAGGAATTTGCGGGGATGTTGGGTGAACGGGACGGCGACATTCGACGACAAGGGGAACATCCGACCGGCGGCATTCGGCCCCTGATAGCTGCTGTAGGTGAAGCTAACGGAGAGGCAGTTTATCGTCAGGTCCGGAACAGTCCTGCTGAACAATGCGTTAAACTATAGTGATGCCAGCGGACAACCTAGCACGTGAGTTACCTGAAACGAGTGGCGAGGCAGATATAAGCGCACCTCTGGGAAATCCGAAATTCGGGTCCAGCTTACGTAACACGGCGACGACAGGCTTTCGGCTGATCGAAAGCACCTTGCTGATCCTGATTGCATTGCTGACGCTTGGCGCCGCGCTAATCGAAATTATGGCCATATTGCATGCGTTGACCATTACGCTTGCTGACATTTTGCTGATGTTTCTTTACACCGAAGTGATCGGCATGGTCGCGGTGTTTTATACGCGGCTCGGCTCGCCGTTTATTTATCCGATCTTCATCGCGATCACGGCCTTGTCGCGTCTCATCGTCTTGCAGGGCAAAGAAATGGCTCCCGAAAATATAGTTTTCGAAGCCAGCGCGATCCTACTCTTGGCGTTTGCAATTATCGTGATCGTGAAAGTTGGCAAAACGTGAGCAGCGCTCGGCACAAACGACTTGCAGGTACGGGACGCGCCTTGGTCAACTTTTCTTTATTTTCAGGCTAGACCAGTTCATCGACCGTTCCTGCTGGCAGTTTAGCGAATGCGTCATCCGAAGGCGCAAATACGGTGAACGGACCATCGCCCTTTAGCGTATCGACAAGGCCAGCCGCTGTAACGGCTGCCACGAGGGTTTTGAACGAGCCTGCGGCAACCGCAGTGTCGACAATATCATGCATAGAAAATCCCCTTTTTAGGATGATCGGGCGCTAAATGCCGTTGCAAATAATAGGCAGCTATAGCCCGATAAGTTCCAACGTTTTTTTGCCAAGAATTGATAATTTGCCCGCTGCGAATGGCGAACGACGACCTTTTGTCCGCGTCCCTGATCCCCTCGATTATGCACTTAACCTGGGCTACTTGACCATTCCGGCGTCAAAACTAAACGGCTATGACACAAACTGAACATCGGCTTTCGCCATTTTTTTCTCGATAGCGGCCTGACCGCACTCCACAACTTTTCGGTCGTTGGCTATGCCGAAAAGATGCGGGACGGCTATCCCGCCCCGATGGGTGGTCAATCCTGCATATCGTCTTCGACAGTTTTGGGTTTGGCTTTGACGAGGGTCGCGAAGCCGTCAGCGATCAGATCAACCGAGTATTGCGTGATTCCTTCGACCTTGTATTTCACCGGACCAATGCGCCCGGTGATACGGACAAGATCGCCAATGGTCACCTTTTCGAACCGCGCGCGCAATCCGCCGAACAGAGTGATGCGGTGCCGCTGCGGATCGGACTTCCATGTTTCGCCCTTGCGGCAGTTGTAATTGGTGGCAACCGAGATGTGGGTGACTTTCTTGGCGGCGTCGATCCTGCAAAGCCGTCCGATAATGTGAAATTCGACGATATTCTGCACGAGTTTTCTCCTGATCGTGTCAGGCGAAATGTCCTGACGGACACAACAGGGCCGCGCGCCGCCTGCGCGCAAGCCAAAAGACGGAGGCTCCATTCATGGAAACCGTAAGCGCAATGCGCCGATTTTTTGCTTACGCGTATCAAGGCGGTGCAAGCGGCCAATTTCCGTCACTCAAGGACAGGTGCTGATACGCGGTCGGGGGGGTGTGCAGAATTCTAACAATAGAATCGGCGAAGCAATGGCACGTTTCTAATTCCCGCAACCCGCATCTCATCCTGACGTACCGGCAACGGAATCCCGTTTTACCGCTATCGAGCACTGCTCAACCAGAACGGGCAAACTTGTCCGTGTATCCGCGTTATGCCAACGAGCGCGTTCGTGCCATATTAGCCGATACGCCGGTATTGGGCATCGTCGGCCCGCGTCAATCGGGCAAGATAACGCTGGCGCAATCCTTCGGCAGTGACCGCCGCTTTATCTCACTGGACGATCCGGTGGCGCGCAATGCTGCGCTTACCGATCCGGTCGGGCTGATCCGAGATGTTGACCGCGCAATCATAGATGAAATCCAGCGCGCGCCTGACCTCATGCTGGCGATCAAGCAGTCGGTCGATGCTGACAGGCGACCGGGTAGGTTTCTGGTAACCGGGTCAGCCAACATACTAACCCTGCGCGATATGCAGGACTCAATGGCAGGCCGCATCGAGATGTTGCCGCTCCTGCCGTTGAGTCAGGACGAACTTGCGGCAAAAGGGCCAGCGCATTTCCTCGACCGCCTGTTTGATGGCGACAGCTTTTTGAACGAAACCCGCGATCACGACCTGATCGAGCGCGTGTTGACCGGCGGCTACCCTGATGCCGTCACGCGCGACGCAGGCATCCGACGCAGGGACTGTTTTGCAGCCTATGCCAAAGCCATCGCGGAGCGTGACTTGCCGGACATTGCCAATATCGAGCGCGCCGCCGATCTTCCCCGATTCCTGCGCATGTTGGCTACACTCAACGGGCAGCCCGTTAATGCAACCGAATTGGGCGGCCGCCTCCAGATCGACCGCAAGACCGCGCAACGCTATCTCGCACTAGCCGAACAGATTTTTATCGTGCGGACGCTTCCGGCATGGTCGAATAATGCTGTTAAACGGCTTACACAGGCTCCCAAATTACACTTTGTCGATTCCGGCTTTGCCGCGATGCTTGCCCGCGTAACGGCGGCTCAACTCGAAATGGACAAGACGCCGCTCGGCCATTTGCTCGAAAGCTTTGTCCTGTCTGAACTGGACAAACAATGCGGCTGGAGCGAAGGCCGTTATGACTTCTCGCATTACCGCGACCAATATGGCAGCGAAGTCGACATCGTCGTGGAAGACAGTTCAGGCCGGTTGGCGGGGATCGAAGTAAAAGCTGCGGCCACTGTTACCGCAAAGGACTTTACCGGACTGTCAAAGCTAGCTGCTGCGGTGGGCAATAGGTTCATTGGCGGTTTCGTATTTTATGATGGCTCCGATGCTCTTCCCTTCGGCGACAAGCGACGAGCGTTGCCGATCTCTGCGCTGTGGTCGCCAGCTACCGTATCCGAATGAATACCCATAAACATCCACATCCTTTTCGCTCACCGGCGCGGCAGCCATAAGCTGCCGCGCCAATTAGCCGGATGCCGAAGCATTTGGCCTTTGCCCGTCCCAAAGGACAGGCCGCAAAGTTTGCAGGACAGGCCGAACGGGCATCGTCAGAACATCTCGATCTGGCCACGCATCAGATTCCAGGATCCAATGTCGAGCGGACGTTGCGCGCGACGGGGCTGCATCGGCTGATTGGCGAGCCAGCCAAGCCGTTCGCCCATGCTGGCGGGCGCAACACCTACAGGCTCAGCCAAACGAATGATTGTCGAACTTTCCACCCTGCGTGACGCCACCCTTTCACCGGATTTGCCAATTGGCGGGATCATAACGCGCTTCGACGAAAGCGGGGCGGACGATCTGGCTGTTTTCGATCCCGGCGGGCATATGCTCGGCATGCTTACGGAAAAATATGTCCGCATACGCTATGCCGACGAGATCGATCGGTCTCAACGCGACCTTTACGGCGAGGATTGAGATGAGCTTTTACGCCGAAACAGTCTTCCCTTGGTTCCTGGACCGGTCATTGGACACACCGGCGATCCGCGGTCGCCGAAAGCGCCTCGTCGAAGACGCGCAGGGCGACGTCCTTGAGATCGGGTTCGGAACCGGCGCCACATTACCATTCTACAATCGCGAGATGATTCGTCACCTCTCGGTGGTTGAGCCTTCGACGGGTATGAACAAGCGCGCCAAGGCAATGATCGCCAGGTTGAACTGGCCCATCACCATCGATGCGCTAGCTGGCGAAGACTTGCCGTTCGAGGCCGAAAGCTTCGATTGCGTTGTGTCGAGCCTGACATTGTGCAGCGTTGCGGATCCGCCGCGTGTGCTGGCCGAAATTTGGCGAGTCCTGCGGCCTGGCGGGACATTCCGCTTCTTCGAACATGTCGCCAGTAAAGATGCCAATCGACGCAAATGGCAGAATCGCCTTAACCCGGTGCAGCGAATTGTCGGAGTAGGTTGTAATCTGAACCGCGACACGGTCGCCTTGATACGCTCCGCGAATTTTGATCTTGGCCCGGTCCCCCAGCAGATCGAGCCCAGCTTTCCATTCGCCGCCTATCTGCCGGTCGTCGAAGGTGTGGCGCACAAACCCGTTTGATCAAGGCCGGGCCAGCGTCAGTTGGGGGCAAGGTGCTGGTTCGCCCATGCGATGATAGAACGCTGATCCATTGCTCCTGCACTCCGCGCGATCTCCCGTCCGCCAGAAAACAGGATGAGCGTGGGTATCGACTGAATCGCGAACCGCGCAGCGGTGGCCTGTTCAGCCTCAGTATCGACCTTCAACAACCGCATCTTCGGCTCAAGGACCTTTGCCGCAGCCGCAAAGGCAGGGGCCATCGCCTTGCAGGGCCCGCACCAACTCGCCCAGAAATCGACAAGGGCTGGCAACGAGCCGGCCGTCACATGGCGGTCGAAAACCTGGCCAGTCACCCCAACAGGACTTCCCTGAAACAGCATCTGCCTGCAGCGCCCACATTTCGGGGCTTCCGAGATGCGGGCAGCAGGAACTCGGTTTGCCGTTGCACAGGCGGGGCAAACGATGACGGCAGGATCAGCCATGGCTGTATTCATCCCGATATTCCTTGTAATTGACGGGCCTTGGCCGCTTCTGACGGTGCTCCCGCACTTGCTGCTGATCGACATTGCGTAAGGCGACGGGTGGGATCTTTGAGATTGTCAAGCTTCCCGCCTCCAAATTCTCGCTTACATTTGTAATGTAATCGTGTACGGGATAATGCCAAGATGCGTGAGACGGAATTTTCCGAAATGGACGAAATGTCGGCGAATATGGGCCATCCCCCGCAGTTACTACAGATCGGCGATCCGGCCCCCAATTTCCAGGCGCGAACCACGATGGGCGTAGTCAACCTGTCCGACTTTCGCGGCCGGTGGCTGATCTTTTTCTCGCATCCGGCCGGTTTCACGCCGGTTTGCACCAGCGAGTTCGTTGCCCTGTCAAAGGCCAACGATCGATTTGAAGCGCTAGACTGCGCTTTGCTCGCCGTATCGGTCGACAGCCTCTATTCGCATCTGGGCTGGATTCGCGCCATTCGCGACGAGTTTGGTGTCACAGTGAGCTTCCCGATCGTCGAGGATCCGTCGCTCATCATCGGCCGGGCCTATGGCATGATTTCGGATCACTCATCCGATGCCGCGACGATGCGGTCGACCTATTTCATCGATCCCGACGGGATCATCCGCGCGACGATCTGTTATCCGGCCACGATCGGACGCTCGGTCGATGAGATGCTCAGGGTGCTGGCCGCCTTGCAGATTGTCGATGCCGATCATGTCGTGATACCGGAAGGCTGGCACCCCGGCGACGCGGTGCTGCTGCCGCCGCACCAGGACCAGGCCTCGTTGCTGGCCGAGGCGGATGACCCGATCTGGTTTCACCGCAACAAGCCGCAATCGCAGAAAGGCTAGGCGATGCCTGACAGGATGCCCGACCCCAAACTCGATGCACTCGCCAAAGTGATGCGCGCGCTGGGCCATGATACCCGCCTGCGACTGATCGCCACGATGCTGGCGCAAGGCGAGAAGTCGGTCGGCGAAATCGAGGCCTTGACCGGCATCGGTCAACCGGGCCTGTCGCAGCAGCTCGGCGTGCTACGCAAGGCCGACCTGGTGCAGACCCGGCGTGCTGCCAAGCAGGTCTATTACAGCGTTGCTTCGGACGCGTTTGCGGCCTCGGCGGCCTTCCTCGCCGCGCTTGCCCGGACCGATCTTATCGAGATGGCGGCACCCGCCGACCGCAAGTCAGCGCCGCCGGCGCGCGGGTCGGCCGCCATGTTCGCCAAGATCCTTTAGCTCGCCAGTGTAAGGCGCTGGTCGGCCAAGGATAGCATCGCCGACCTGTGGGTGACGAGGACAAGGCCGGTTCCGGTCTGCGTCAGCCACGTCTCCAGCTTCGTCAGCAACAACGCCTCAGTCTTCGGATCCAGTCCTTCGCTCGGCTCATCAAGTAATAGCCAGGGGCGGCCAGCCAGTATCGCCCGCGCCAGGGAGAGGCGCTTGCGCTGTCCTCCCGACAGGCGGGCGCCGCCGTCGCCGGTCCAGGTGGCGAGGCCTTCGGGCATGGCCCGGACATCTTGAGCAAGGCAGGCGACTTCCAGCGCGTCCCATAGTCCTTCCTCCGTCAGGCCGGGGCGAGCAAGACGCAAATTGTCTTCGATCGTGCCTGCGAGCATCAGTGCGCTTTGTGGCGAGAGCGCGAACAATGCGCGGCGAGCCTCGGATACCATTGGTGCGATCGCGAGGCCATCGATCTCGATCTCGACCTCACCGCCCGTGGACCGCTGGCCTGCGAGATATTCGAGCAGGCTCGTCTTGCCCGATCCCGAGCAACCCGTGATGGCGAGGCGATCGCCGCGCCTCAAACTATAGGCCTGGTCGTCGCACGTAATCCTGATCTGACCGCCCGTCAGCTTGCAGAAGCCAGTGGCCGGTCGTCCCGGCGCACTGATCAAAGCCGCGAGACGATCAAGACCGGCCGCGATTACGGCCTCGCGACCGCTTGAGCGCACAGTGGCGCCCAGCGCTTCGATCCCCGCCGCCGCAGCAAGCGCCGCGAGGAGTGTCATCGGCAGCGTCGCTGTCGAAAGGCCGAGAATTGCCGCCATGGCCAAGCTTCCTGCGCCTGTGACGATCGCTGCCAATGCCGCTTCGGCACGCGCAAACGCCGTTCGGTGGAAATCAAGGCGCGCAGCTTGCGCCTGCAACAATGCTTCGACCGGACGCGCCAACGCATAGGCCGCGATCTCCGGCGAAGCGGCGGCGTATTCGACGAATAGCTGCTTGAGTGTGGCAATGTCGTTCTGAATGCGCAGCGCCCGTGTCGGAAGCCAGCGGTGCGCAAGCATCCGCGCCAAGACAAGCACCGTAACGATGGTTGCTGCGAGTGCACACATGGCCGTCACACCTGCTGGTATCGTCAGCACCATCGCGGTGCCCCCGCCGACGAAAGCGGCCAAATTGCCGGGCGCGCGCACGAACCTGTCCTCGATCGCATCGACATCCTGTATCAGCAGCGCGGCAAGGTCGCCCGCTCCGCGCGCGTCGTCTGTGGCGGGCTTGGCTAGCAATGTCTCGAACAGGCGAACGCGAAAGAGAGCAAGAGCAGAGAGCGCAGCCTTATGACCGTAGAGGCGTTCGCCATAGCGGGTGATCGTGCGCCCGATCGCCAGCAGGCGGATTCCCGCGCTCGGCAGAAGATAGTTGAACGCCTGGATCGCGGCGATCCCGGCTGCGCCAGCAAGTGCAGCGCCGGTGATAAACCAGCCTGCCAAACCAAGCAGTAAGATCCCTGCGATCGCGGCGCAGGCCGCACACAGCATCGCGAGCCGCGTTGCCGAGCGATAGGGCCGGGCGACGTCTTCCAGCAGCGCTTCGAGTTTATCGTTAGTCATGCGATCGCCACATGATGGTCGGCCAATGCCGCGACGGCGGGATCGTGGGTGACCAGCACGACCGTCCGTCCCTCTGCCGACGTGCGGATAAGGGCAATTAGCTCGGTCGCCGAGGCGGCATCAAGGTCGGCGGTGGGCTCATCGAGCAGCCAGAGCGGCGCGGCGCGCAGCACCGCTCGTGCAACGCCGACCCGGCGGCGTTCACCACCCGACAGGCCCGAGCCATGCGGATCTATGGGAGTGTCGAGTCCGGCGGATCGCCCCGAGACCAGCGTCGCAAGCCCGACGCGGGACACTGCGCTCGCCACCGCCGCGTCGGAAGCCTCTGGCCGGGACAACCGGATATTATCGCCGAGCGTGCCCGGCAACAACGTCGTGGCCTGACCCGCCCAACTCACCTGGCCCTGCAACTGCGCCTGCGCCAGCGGTGCGCCATCGATCAGGATTTCGCCGCCGCTCACGGGTGCCAGTCCGAGCAGCGCATTCAACAAGCTCGATTTCCCTACGCCCGACGCGCCTGATAGTACGGTCACCTTCCCCGCCGGCACGTCGAGGGTGAAAGGACCGATCCGCCGGTCGCCATAGTCGATTTCGACAGCGCTGAATTGCAGCCGCGGAGGATAAACCAGTCTCGTCACCTCCGTAACGTCGACGGCGGTCAGCGGCGCTAAGTGCAACAGCCTCTCCATCGCAGCTTCGCCAATCTGCTTGTCATGATAGGCCGTCGCCATTCGCCGCATCGGGAGGTAGAATTCGGGTGCGAGCACTAGGACGAACAGCGCCCGGCCAAGCGTCAGGGACTCGGGCGCAGGAAAGGGCAGCAGCCGAAGCAGGTTAAAGCCGCAGTAGACCGCGACCAGCGCCACCGAGAGCGCGGCGAAAAACTCCATGACCGCGCTCGACAGGAACGCGACGCGCAAGACAGCGATCGTGCGCTGTGCCACGTCTTGGGTCGCGCCGGCCAATTGCCGGACGACGCGATCCTGCGCGCCAAAACCCACGATGATCGGGAGTGCGCGCACGCGGTCGATAAACAGTCCTGAGAGCCTGCTCAAGGCCTCGAGCTGGCGCGCAGCCGCGCATGCGGCGGCGGTGCCGGCCAGCGCCATGCCGACCGCGAAGGGAACGAGCGTCACCAGCAGGATCGTTGCCGCAACCCAGCTCGCGAGCGCGGCGGCGATGGCCACCATCAGCGGCGTCGCGACCGCGGCGAGCCGCAGTGGCCGGAAGCGGGCATGATAGCCATCGAGATCCTCGATCCGGTCGGTCGCGTCAGCGGTCTGCTCTCCGAGCATAGCGCGAGAACCTGCCGGCGCGCGCAGGACGGCGCCAAACGCCCGCAGGCGCCAGGATTGCTTTGCGCGTGCCGCGTCCCCCCCACCAGCGGATGTCGCCAGAACCTGCACAGCGCCGCGGCACAGGCCCGCAATGACAAGTAGAAGGAGTGGTAACAGCGTTGTCTGGTGGAGCGGACGGTCGACGAGGCGCGAGACAACAAACGCGAGCGCCGCCGCAACGGCAATCGCCAGCACGCCGTCGAACAGCCAGAACAGGAATGCGCGGTTGGAAGTCATCGGGTCCGTATCGAAACTCGCTTGCTCATATACACAGTTACGTCTAGTGGCTAACTATTATTGGGCCGGCGCGGAGCGACTCGTCCGGCCTGATCGACACAGCAGGAGTGCCCACCCATGGTGGATATCGCCGTAATCGAGCTTTCGCGACTGCAGTTCGCGCTGACCGCGCTCTATCACTTCCTGTTCGTGCCGCTGACCCTCGGCCTCTCCTTCATGCTCGTCATCATGGAGTGCATCTATGTGATGACCAACCGGCCGATCTGGCGGACGGTCACGCGCTTCTGGGGCAAGCTGTTCGCGATCAATTTCGTGCTGGGCGTCGCCACCGGCATCACCATGGAATTCGAGTTCGGCACCAACTGGTCCTATTTCTCGCATTATGTCGGCGACATTTTCGGCGCGCCGCTCGCGATTGAGGGCCTCATGGCGTTCTTCCTCGAGGCGACCTTCGTCGGATTGATGTTCTTCGGCTGGGATAAGCTGAGCAAACGGCAGCACCTTTTCACGACCTTCATGGTCGCACTAGGCTCGAACCTGTCGGCGCTGTGGATCCTCATCGCCAATGGCTGGATGCAGCATCCCACGGGGTCGCATTTCAATCCCGAGACGATGCGCATGGAAGTCACCGACTTCATGGCGGTGCTGTTCAATCCCGTCGCGCAGGCCAAGTTCGTCCATACGGTCAGCGCCGGCTATGTATGCGCTTCGGTGTTCGTGCTCGGCGTTTCGTCCTGGTATATCCTCAAGGGCAAATGGGTGGCAGTGGCCAAGCGGTCCTTCACGGTTGCGGCCGCCTTCGGTCTTGCTTCCTCACTGTCGGTCGTCGTGCTGGGCGACGAATCCGGCTACGCACTTACAGACAACCAGAAAATGAAACTCGCCTCGCTTGAGGCCATGTGGCACACTGAACCTGCGCCCGCCGGTATCGCGATCTTCGGCATTCCCAGCATGGAAGGGCGCGAGACGCGCTATGAGGTCAAGATCCCCTATGTGCTGGGATTGATCTCGACGCGAAGCCTCACCGGTCAGGTCTCCGGTATCAACGAACTGGTGGTCAAGGCTGAGACGCGCATCGAGAGCGGCATCCAGGCCTATGACGCAGTCGAGAAGCTCAAGTTCAACCGCACCAACTTGGCTGCGCGCGCGCAGTTCGAGGAGCACAAGCTTGATCTTGGATACGCGTTGCTACTCAAACGCTTCATGCCCGATCCGCGCTCGGCAACGCCGGCTGACATCGAGAAAGCGGCCTGGACAACTGTTCCCAATGTGCCGATGATGTTCTGGTTGTTCCGCGCGATGGCGGGTCTCGGCTTCTTCTTCATCGCCTTCTTCGGTGCGGCTTTCTACATCGCCTCGATCAGGCGCTTCGGTTCCGGCAGCGGCCTTCGCCGCTTGTTCATGCGGACGGCGGTCTGGATCATTCCGTTGCCATGGCTCGCGATCGAATTTGGTTGGGTGCTGGCAGAAATTGGCCGTCAGCCTTGGGCGATCGATGGCGTGTTGCCGACCTTTCTCGGCGCTTCTAGCCTGACGATCCCGCAGCTCTGGACGACGATCATCGGCTTCACTCTACTCTATGGGGCGCTCGCCGTGATCGAGGTCCGCCTGATGCTGGCAGCGATCAAGTACGGCCCGATCGAACATCACGACGCGCCGGTCGCCGATGAACTGCTTCACCAGGGCTATGCCCCGCTGCCCGCCGAATAAGGAGACCGACCATGGCCCCTCCCATCAACTATGAAACCCTGCGCGTGATCTGGTGGGCGCTGATGGGCGTCCTGCTAATCGGCTTTGCCCTGACCGACGGGTTTGATCTCGGCGTCGCCTCGCTGCTGCCGTTCGTCGCCAGGACAGACGAGGAACGCCGGATGGTGATCAACTCGGTGGGCGCGACTTGGGAGGGTAACCAAGTTTGGTTCATCCTCGGCGGCGGCGCGATCTTCGCGGCGTGGCCGTTCGTCTATGCGGTGAGCTTTTCGGGCTTCTATCTTGCGATGTTCCTTGTACTAGCCGCGCTCATCCTGCGGCCCGTGGGCTTCAAATATCGCTCAAAGCGGCCCGATCCGGCATGGCGCAGCCGCTGGGATTGGACGCTGTTCGTAGGCGGCATCGTCCCAGCTCTGGTGTTCGGCGTCGCGGTCGGCAACGTGCTCACCGGCATCCCCTTCCGGCTCGATAGCGACCTGCGGTCCTTCTATGAGGGCAGTCTGCTTGGGCTATTCCATCCCTTCTCGTTGCTCGCCGGTCTGCTCTCGGTCGCCATGTTGGTGCTGCACGGATCGGCCTGGCTCGCGATCAAGATCGAACGCGGCGCGGTGCACGATCGCGCCAAGCGCTTCGGGCAGATCGCGGGGGTGCTCGCGATCCTGCTGTTTGCCGCGGGCGGTGTGATGGTCACGACCATGAATATGGGTTTCCGCACCGAAGGCGTGGTCGATCCGATGGGGCCGTCCAATCCCCATTTCTCCACACTCGTTGCAGCGTCTGGCGCTTGGCTCGCCAATTACGGCACGCATCCATGGATGCTGCTGGCGCCGGTGCTGGGTTTCCTTGGCCCGATCGTGGCGCTGATCGGCATAAGGTCGAAGCGAGAGGTTCTGGCCTTTGGTGGCTCCTCGATTGCTACCATCGGGATCATCTCGACCGTAGGGCTTTCGATGTTCCCATTCATTCTGCCGAGTTCGATCGATCCCAGCTCCAGCCTCACGGTCTGGAACGCGTCCTCGAGCCATCTGACCTTGTTCATCATGCTGCTGGTGACGCTGGTCTTCCTGCCCATTGTGCTGCTCTACACAGCCTGGGTCTACAAAGTGCTGTTCGGCCGCATCTCGCTCCGCGACGTGCGGACCAATCCCGACTTCTACTGAAAAGGATCTCAAGCATGTGGTATTTTGCCTGGGTTTTGGGTCTTGGCCTGGCGGTCGGCTTCGGCATCCTCAACGGCATGTGGCATGAGTTTCATTCGGATCCGGACGAAGATATGACCCTGTAGGCGCTGTCCCGGGTGCCGACGCCTTAGATCGGCTCAGCCGACGTGCCGATGGCGGTCATGAAGGTCGGGACAATGGGCGTGTGCATGAACCAGCGCTTCATGCCGGTGAACGTGGCTATGGGGCTCGCCCTTCGCGTCCTCGGGTACATGGCAATGCTGGTGATGTGCGTTATGAACATGATTGTGCGTGTGCTCAAGCGGATCGTGCTTGTGCTCGTGGTCGTGCCGCTCGGCGAGGTGTAGATAGAGCCCTATCCCCATCAATAAAGCTGCGATGACCAAGCGAACGGTTACCGGTTCACCAAACAGGCCGATCGCAATGAGCGCGCCTATAAATGGCGCCATCGAGAAATAGGCACCGGTTCGGGCCGACCCGAGATGGCGCAGGCCAAGAACAAAGAAAACGAGGCTGACGCCATAGCCGAAAAACCCGACCACGCTTGCCGCGGCGATGGATTCAACGGGCGGTAAGACCGCCCCGCGACCGACGCCGAGGCTCAGGTTCACAACGCCGGCGGCAAGTCCCTTGATCATCGCAATCTGGAAGGGGTCGGCCGAGGACAGCTTGCGGGTTAGGTTATTATCGATATGATCTGCCCCCTTCTGAGTGGTCCAAAATCTCTATTATTTTGGATCACGAAGGAGCTTGGAAATGGGCAAGAGGCACAAGCCGGAAGAGATTATCGGCGAGCTGCGTGAGGCGGTAATCGTGTTGGCGCAGGGCGGAACG
>JANXSN010000065.1 GCA_025352685.1 Sphingomonadales bacterium | reverse complement strand
CGCGCCGCGACCGAGGACGGTTTCTTTGCGCTGGCCGACCATCTCCCCGCCGAGGCCGCCGAGGCGTTGCTTGAATATGCTGCGACCGGAAAACTGGCCGTGCCTGCGCCTGTCGCCGCCGCCGATCCCTATGCCCATCCCGATGCGCTGCGCCGTATCCGCCCCATCGCCGATCAGGACGAACTCGAACAGGCGCTCGCCTATCCGTGGGAGAAATGGGGGGTGTTCCTCCACCCCTCGCAGCGCGAGATTGTCGAACGCAGCTATGCTGGCCCCGCGCGCGTCGCGGGTTCGGCAGGCACGGGCAAAACCGTTGTCGCGCTGCACCGCGCCGTGCGGCTGGCGCGCGACACCCCATTGGCACGAATTTTGCTGGCGAGCTTTTCGCAGCCCCTCGCTGACGCGCTGACTGCGAAGGTATCGGTGCTTGCGCCCGATACCAGCGCGATTGTCCAGCGCATCACCACGGCATCGTTCCAAGGTATCGCCGAACAGTTGCATCAGCTCGAATTTGGCGTCCGCCCGCGCATCGCGTCGGAGACGCTGCTTCGTGACCGCATCATGGCTGCGGCTTCCGCCGCCGATGTGAAGGGTTTTTCGGATCGCTTCCTGGTTTCCGAATGGGCGAACGTCGTTGACGCATGGAGCATCGAGACGCTCGATGATTATGTCACGGTGCAGCGCATGGGGCGCAAGAGCAGGCTTGGCCCCAAGCAGCGCGAACGGCTGTGGCCGGTCTTTGCTGCGGTCCGCGCGGCATTGCAGGCGGAGCGTTACACGACCTGGGCGGCGGTCTTTTCCCTGCTGGCAGCGCGTTTCGCTGGCAAATCCACCAAGCCGTTCGATCATATCGTGATTGACGAGGCGCAAGACCTTGGTCCGTCCGAACTCCGCTTCTTCGCCGCTATCGCGCGGGATCATCCCGACGCGCTATTTCTCGCCGGGGATCTGGGTCAGCGGATTTTCCAGCATCCCTATTCATGGAAAAGCCTTGGCGTCGATGTGCGGGGACGATCCTTCACGCTCAAAATCTGTTACCGCACGTCGCAGCAAATCCGCCAATCCGCCGACCGGCTGTTGCCGTCCGTATTGCGCGACGTTGACGGTATCGAAGATGAGCGGCGCGGAACGATTTCGGTGTTTGACGGGCCGGAACCAACGATTGCGATTTCCGCGACGCAAGCCGACGAAATCGCAGCGGTCCGCGCATTCGTTGAATCGGCTATCTCCGACGGGATCGTGCCAACGGAGATCGGTATCTTTGTTCGCACGCCCGCACTGGTTGATCGCGCTAAATCCAGCGTCTTGGGGGTTGCCGGGGCCGAAGGCATTACGGTCAACATCATGCACTTGGCGAAGGGGCTTGAATTTCGGGCGGTCGCGGTGATGGCCTGCGACGAGGGTGTTTTGCCACTTGATGCGCGGATCGAAGACGCCGCCGACGACGCCGAAATGGATGACATCTATGAAACCGAGCGCCGCCTTCTTTATGTCGCTTGCACCCGTGCGCGGGATCGCTTGATGGTATCCGGGGTTGAACCGGCTTCGGAGTATCTGACTGATATGCGCGCAGGTTAGCGTAGGGTCAAAGCGATTTGGCGCTGCCTGGCGGCAACCCGCTCTATTCGCTGCGCGAACCAAGCCTGTCGTCTTGGCCCATGCGGGTGACGATCGGGAGCGTGGGAAAATGAGCGGGAGATTCTAAGGACGCACTCTGTCCCGCGCTTCGCGCTCCTGAGGGTGCGGCCTTCTTGTCCTGACCCGCAGGCACTCTTGCCTCTCTTCTTGTCGTGCGGGCGTCGGACGCGCATTCGCTTCGACTGGCGGCGCCGCGCCGATGGCGCGACAGCCTTGTCATCGCTCTGCTTGCCGCCACACCGCCCGTCGGCGTCGCGCCGGCAAGGGTGCCGTTACTTGTTCGGCCGCTGCGCGGTGAACTTCCCCCAATGACAAGCGAATGATTGCGGACGGCGCGATGCGCCGGCGCTTTTCTGGCCGATCCCGAAGAGACGGGATGGGCGGCGCTTCCGGCTAGGCCCGCCGCGCTCAGGCGCAACCCGGCAAGCCGGGTCTTTCACTTTGTTACAGCCTTACAGGTGCGCCTGATCCCGGCGGGCCTCTTGGTCGCTCGGTGCCGCCCACCCCGCCTCTCCGGGGCCGGTGCGGTTTTTGGGTAGCCAAGGAGGCGAGCGATGGGTCACGTCCTGACAATTCGGAACGGCGGAGACGGCAGCAAGCGGCGCGCTTCGCGCGCCCGTGCCACGGCACGAGAAGGCAGCGAACCGCCGCGCGGCTCGCTCTATCACGAAGTAACCGCGCGGATCATCGCCGAACTTGAGGCAGGGCGCTTCCCTTGGGTTCAGCCGTGGAGCAACGCCGCCGCATCGCCCGGCTTGCCGCGCAATGCCACCACAGGCCGGGCCTATTCGGGCGTCAATGTGCTGATATTGTGGGGCGCGGTGATCGCCGGAGCCTATTCCAATCAGGGATGGCTGACATTCCGGCAGGCGCTGGCAGCGGGCGGATGCGTCCGCAAGGGCGAGCAGGGCGTGACCGTCTGCTATGCCGACCGCTTCACCCCCGAGGCGGAGAAGCAGCGTTCCGCGGAGCAGGGCGACGATGCCCGCTCGATTCCCTTCCTAAAGCGCTTTGTCGTTTTCAACGTCGCGCAGTGCGACGGACTGCCCGAGCAGTATAGCGCCGATGCCCCGCCGCTCCCCGAGCGCGAACTTGTCCCCATCGCCGAGAGCCTAATTGCCGCAACGGGCGCGGATTTCCGCATCGGCGGCGCGCGCGCTTTCTAC
>JANXSN010000053.1 GCA_025352685.1 Sphingomonadales bacterium | reverse complement strand
CTGGGCCAGCGCGTCATGGCGCGCACCTTCGACCGTCAGATTACCGAGCTCAAAGTCCGTGCCGCAATCCTCAATCGGTTCTCCGAAATAGGAACACCGGTGACCGTCCGCGTCGCATAATAGCTTCAAGTAAAAGCGCGGCCATGCTCGCGCCACATTATGCAACAAAGCCTGCTGAATGCCTCCGCTTTCGCTGATGGAGTTAGTGCTTGAGCCTGTTAGCGAGGGACCAAATGGTGGATGTCGCGCGAGGAGCCGATCAGCGGTCAGCGGTCAGCCATGCTGGGCATCATCCGCGAGTGAGCGCCAGTCGAGCTCCGCCCGGCAGCTGATCGCCAAATACGAGCCGGCAGTACCACAAGTTCAATGGCAGGATTGTCGCGATCGCAGCGCGTGGCGTGGGCATTTGCGAGATCACTCGCCAATTGCGCAATTGGTCCGCCTCGAGGCGTGACCGAAACCGATCAGCTCGGTACTCGACACCCGGCTCGACGAAGTGGCTGCCTGAGAGCAACTTGCGGTTCGCGCGCTGTACCCCTGGTGTTCTTTGACACGGTCCGTGTGAAATGCGTGACCAGGAAATGCTACGCAACAACGCCGTGAACATCAGGCTCGTAACCTGTGACGATGCCGCCAAGTTAGTTGAACGAACTCTGGAATACGGACGACCAAGCGGTGGTTGATACCGCGCCGCCCAGCGCACTCACAGTTATAGCTTTCGGGCGGTCCGGCCGCAGTTGTGGACTGCGCGGTCAAAGGCATGCTTGAGGGCCACGCCGGCCGGGCGCGCCGCCGTGACATGAAGTTTAATATGACAGACAATCTCGGCAGCACACCATAAGGCAGCAAAATCGTGGTTTCGACCTGCGGACGGTTCTACTGAAGGACAGATAATGGCTGGACTCTATTTTGAACATTTTTCTGTCGGTCAGAAATTCGTCCACGAGGTTCGACGAACCGTGACGGACATGGACAACATGTTGTTTTCGTCGCTGACCTATAATCCGGCACCGATCCACATCGACCATGCCTATGCTGCGACCACCGAATTCGGCAAACCGCTGATGAACTCGATCTTCACGCTGGGGTTGGTAATTGGCGTCTCGGTACAGGATACGACGATGGGAACGACCGTGGCCAATCTTGGCATGACGGATACGATTTTCCCGACACCGGTGTTCGCTGGCGACACGGTCCGCTCCGAAACGACCGTCATGGCGCTGCGCCCGTCGAGCTCGCGCCCGGGTCAAGGCATTGTCACTTTTGAACACGTCGGCTTCAACCAGCGCGACGAGGTCGTCTGCAAGACCACCCGCGCGGCGTTGATGCTGGCGCAACCCGAGACAGGTTCGGCATGAAGCTGCGCTCGCTTCTGTTCGTGCCTGGTGACAGCGAGCGCAAGTTCGCCAAGGCACGAGGCGTCGGTGCTGACGCCCTGATCCTTGATCTCGAGGATTCTGTCGCACCGTCGATGAAGGCGACGGCCCGTGCGATGGTCGCCGCGCTGCTCGACGATACCGCGCCGCGAAGCTGGTCATTCTTCGTGCGCGTCAATCCGTTCGATACCGGGCTGACGCTTGGCGATCTCGCAGCTGTCGTTAAGCCGGGCCTCGACGGGTTGCTTGTCCCCAAGGCGGACGGTGCCGAAGATATCGCCCGCATCGGCCACTATCTCGACGCGCTGGAAGAAAAAGCCGGCTTACAAATTGGCACGGTCAAGGTTGCTGTGGTCGCGACTGAAACCCCGGCTGCCATGTTTGCGCTCGGTAGCTATGCCCCGGCGCATCCGCGTTTGGTGGGTTTGACCTGGGGCGCCGAGGATCTCGCTGCCGCAATCGGCGCAACCAGCAACAAGGAAGAAGACGGGAGCTGGACCCAACCTTATGCTCACGCGCGTAATCTGTGTCTCTACGCCGCCAGCAACGCTGGTGTAGCGCCGATCGACACACTGTACGCCGACTTCCGCGATGGTGACGGGCTTGAGCGCGATTGCCGACGGGCGCGGCGCGACGGCTTTGTCGGTCGGCTCGCGATACACCCCGATCAGGTTGCGACGATCAACCGCTGCTTCTCGCCATCCGACGAACAGGTCGCCGACGCGCGCAGGATCGTCGCAGCTTTCGCGGCCAACCCTGACGCTGGCACGCTCGGTATCGATGGCAAGATGTATGATATTCCGCACCTCAAGGCTGCGCTTCGCACGCTCGATGCGTTGGGGACAGTGTCGTGAGCAGATCGTCTCCGCGGTCGGCACGGTAAGTGACGCCTCGCTGACTGCCATGCTTCCTGTCGCCGCTCGATTCAGGAAAATACTTCGGAAAGCTGGTTCTGGCTGCCACCTTCCTTTGCTTCGAGTACCTCACCGTAGAGCCCTGCGAGGAACGCGCTTAACAGAATGCCGAGGAACGATGAGGACACGAGATTGATCGCAAACGATAGCGCGGTGTTCGTTTTGTAAAGGTTAAGTGTGTCTGGTTGCGAAAAGCCCCGCAACCCAAAGGCCACAAACACATAGCTGATCGCGAAGAGCAGAAGCGCTCCGAAGATCGGCCAGCGTATCCCCTTTGTAAGCTCCCGGCTGCGTCCGAAGGCAGCGATGACGCCGGTACGCTCGGCAATTAGCGAAGGCGCTGACACGCTCCACATCGTCAAAAGCATCAGCGCCGGTACAAAGAGCAATATGTACCCCAACAATATCCCGCCCATCCACAGGAGGGTCAGTCCGATCATTGGCAGCACGTCGCGTGTTCCTGAAGTCAACGCAGATGCGAAATCAAACTCGTTCTCATCGCCTTGATGCAACAAGGCGCCGAGCATGGCGCTCAACGCAAAGGCATTGAGCAGTATGGATGCCACAGTGACGAGCCAGTAAACCGGTGAAACGAACATCGTCAAAACTGAGTGCGGGTTCTTGGGGTCGACCGAATGCAGCACAATCGGCATAGCCACGCCGGCACTGATCGATACCAAGATCCCAACTCCCACTGCAATGCCTAGAAGCACTTTCCAGTGCGCCGAAATTCCTGTCACCATGCGTCTGAAAACGCCGCTGATCTCGAACTGCCGTGTGAGCGCAACTGTTGCCACGTCGTATTCCCCCGAGCGCGAGGACAGGCTCGCAACTCCTGCAGGCCTTGTCTACCCATGTTGAATATCGCTCCCAACGACGTTCCTTGCTTGCGCACGTCGCGGGGTCGGGTCAAACACCTGTCCAGACATATGGTTCGGGGATTTTGTGGCGACTGCAGCGGGACAGGGAGCCGAAGCGCTGGGCGGCGGACGGCTGGAGTTGACGCACCGCGCGCTCGTCGCTGACGGCTCGATCCAGTTCGACTTGCCTGCCCTTGCACGCCCACCAAAGCCGCCGGCGTGGCTCGAAGCGATTGCTGCATTTTTCAGATGGTTGGCTCCGGCCTTTCCCTATATGTTTTGGGGCGCGATCATCATCGCAGTTCTGATTGCCGTTTATTTCGTGATCCGAAACAGCGACGGGTTTGAATGGCCGTGGCCCCGTCGTCGCCCTGATGCCGAAACCGAAACCGAGGACTGGCGGCCCGACGAAGGGGTTGCACGCGCGCTCCTTGCCGAAGCAGAGGATCTGGCCGCGCAAGGTCGTTATGCCGAGGCGGCTCGTTTGCTGCTCCACCGTAGTGTCGAGGATATCGCTCGGCGCTTACCACAGTTTCTGAAGCCCTCGCTCACGGCCCGCGACATTGCCGGGGCCGACGCGCTGCCGGGCGCAGCGCGTCCGGCCTTTGCTGCGATTGCCAACGTTGTCGAGGTCAGCGCGTTCGGCAGCCGCGCCGTTACGTCGGAGGCGTGGGCCGACTGCCGTGCTGCCTATGCCCGATTTGCAACGCCTGCCACGTGGGCGCGAGCGCCTACGCGTGGCTGACGGTAATGCCAATCCGTTTTCGGCGCGCCTGGTTGCGCTGCTGGTGCTTGCCGGGATCGTCGCGTTCCTGGGTTTCCTCTTCCTCACCGCCTATGCGCCACAGCTCAAAATTCGAGGTGGCAACGGCGTTAGTCCGATCTCGAAATCCGCGGTTGGCTTTTACGGCCTGTACCACCTGTCGGAAACGACCGGGCGGCGCACCGACTTCACCCAGAGCAGGAATGACTGGTTGGCGACGGGGTTCATGATTGTGACGATCGAGCCCGGCACGGATGTGGCCAAACTGAAGACCTTGGTGGCCGAGCGTCGGGGGACTGAAGGAACTAAAACGCTCTACATCCTGCCCAAATGGATGACATCCCCGATTTTTGGCAAGCCTGATTGGGTGCAACAGAACGGCACGCTCGATGCTGCGTTTTCGCCCGATCTCCTTGCGGTGTTCGGACGGATCAAATTTGCCGAGGGTAAGGCGGTGAGCGGCGGTCGCGTGCGCGGTGTACGGGGCAGCGAGATGGCCGGCGTCGATGTGCCGATGCCGCGCAACCCCCATTTCATTGTATCTGGCATGTTACCGGTGCTGGTCGACACCGCCGGACGGACCGTGCTGGGTCGAACCGACCTGCACAACGGGGCCGCAGATTATATCCTGGCCGATCCCGATCTTCTGTCCAACATGGCGTTGAAAACACCGCAAGGGGCGCGGAGCGCCTTGGAAATCGTGGATGCCTTGCGCGCCAGCACCGACGATTCAGTCGGCTTCGACATGATCCTGAACGGGGTGGATAACCGCAATCTCTTGCAACTGATGTTTGAACCGCCGTTTCTTGCAATGACACTGGCCGTGCTCGCGGCCGCCTTGCTGGTCGGCATTCACGCCTTCGGCCGCTTCGGGCCGGCGTTGCCTGAACCACGCGCCATTCCGTTCGGTAAGCGGGCGCTCGCTGACAATGCAGCGATTCTGCTCGCCCGGGCTGGAGCCGTGCGTCGGTTGGGCGACCGCTATGTGGCGATCGTGAGGGAGAGCGCGGCCATAGCGCTCGGCGCGTCAGCATTGGAGCCCGGACCGCTCGAAGACTGGCTGGCACAACTGCCAGGCGTGCAAGGGTGCGACTTTGCGACGCTGGCCGCCGCCGCGCGTGATGCAAAGGATTCCGAAGGGATGCGCGCTGCCGCGTACGCCCTTCATCACTGGAAAGAAGAGGTAACGCGTGACGGTAGATGAGGTAAAGACGCTCGGCGCACGGATCCGGGGCGAAGTCGCAAAGGCAATCACCGGGCACGACGACACGGTCGACCTGATGCTGACGGCCCTGTTTGCCAAGGGTCATATTTTGCTCGAAGGGCCGCCGGGGACGGCCAAGACGTTTCTTGCGCGCTGCTTTGCGCGGGCAACAGGCCTCGGTTACGGCCGCATCCAGTTCACGCCCGATTTGATGCCCGGCGATATCATCGGTGCGAATCTGTTCAACTTTCAAACATCGACGTTCACGCTGACCAAGGGGCCGATCTTCACCGAGTTGCTGCTCGCCGATGAAATCAATCGGACCCCGCCCAAGACGCAGGCCGCACTGCTCGAGGCGATGCAGGAACGCTCAGTGACCTTCGACGGAACGACCCATGCGCTGTCTCAGCATTTTATGGTGGTCGCGACACAGAACCCGATCGAGCAACAAGGTGTCTATCCGTTGCCCGAGGCGCAGCTCGATCGGTTCTTGTTCAAGCAGGTGGTCGAATATCCCAGCATCGAGGAGGAAACTGCCATCGTCGCTCGGCATGGTGCGCGGTTCGGCGCGCCGCAGATCGAGGAATGGGGCATTGAAGCTGTCGCCAGTGCCAACACGCTCGATACGGCGGGCGCAACGGTCGCAAACATCCGCGTTGTCGACGACGTCGTCAACTATGTCGTGCGACTGGTCCGCGCGACCCGCGAGAGCCCTTCGCTCGAAACAGGGGCAAGTCCGCGCGCGGCGGCGATGCTGGCCAGTGCCGCGCGCGCGCGCGCGGCCCTCGATGGACGCGACTATGCGATCCCCGATGATGTAAAAGCACTCGCGCTGCCGCTTCTGCGTCACCGCGTCATCCTGTCTCCTTCGGCACAGATCGACGGCAAGCGGGTCGAAGCTGTCGTTGCTGAATTGATTGCGCGAACAGAAGCGCCGCGATGATCTACCCGAGCGGGCGGGCGGCACTTCTGGCAGCAGCGAGCGCGATCCCGGCGCTCGCCGTCGCGCTCGCCGTGCCGCAATTTTGGTATGCGGGCCTCGTCTTCGTCGTGCTCATTCTCGCCTTGACCCTTGCCGACGCACTGGGAACTTCGAGCGCCAATACGTTGGAAGTGGCGCTCGACGCACCGAGTGCTGCGTTCGTTGGCGAGGAGGTCCGCCTCGCTATTACCGCGCGCATGAGCGGCACCAGCCGGTTCGAGGCGGTCATCGAACACGACGCCCGCCTCGCTGGCGAAGAGAGCGCGCGCTCGCTACGCAAAACATACACGGCCGTGCGGCGCGGATCGGCAGCGATCGACGCGCTGTGGCTACGCTGGCCGGGGCTGTTTGGCCTGGCATGGCGGCAACGACGCGTGGCGCTCGATCGCCAGATTGCCATCCTGCCCGACGTCCGTCCCGCACGGGCAGAAGCGCTTCGCTTGTTCCGCCGCGATGCGAGCCTCGGTGCGATCGTTCAAGTTGATACGGGGGCTGCGGGAGAGTTTCAGGCGCTCGCGGAATTTCGCAGCGGCATGGATCGGCGCACGATCGACTGGAAGGCGAGCGCCCGCCACGGCGGGCTGATCGCCAAGGAATACCGGACCGAACGTAACAACGATGTCGTCTTTGCCATCGATGCTGGACGGCTGATGTGCGAGCCTGTTGAAGGGGTACCGCGAATTGACCGCGCGATATCGGCGGCGCTGACTGCTGCCTTCGTGGCACTCAAGCTGGGTGACAAGGTCTCGCTGTTCGGTTTTGATGCGCGGCCTCGCATCAGCAGCGGCGCGGTGTCGGGCGTCGGGTCGTTCGGCACATTCCAGCGCCTGGCCGCCGAGCTCGACTACTCGAACGAAGAAACCAATTTTACGCTCGCGTTGACCACGCTCGGCGCGCAGCTCAAGCGGCGCTCGTTGGTGCTCGTCTTCACCGATTTCGTCGATCCGACCAGTGCGGAGCTTATGCTGAAGACAGTCGGACGGCTTGCAGAACGGCACCTTGTCCTGTTTGTTCTGATGCATGATGTCGAGCTTGCAGCCATGGCTGAGGCGGAGCCGCTTCATGCCGACGACGTGTCGCGAGCAGTCATTGCGGCCGCGATGCTGCGCGAACGGCGTATCGTCGTTGCACGACTTGAACGGCTCGGCGTCCACATCGTTGAAGCCAGCTATGACAAGGTGGGGCCGGAATTGGTTAATGCGTATCTCGGGCTCAAGCGGCGCAACCTGCTGTGAGCCAGGACAGCAGGTCTTTCCGCGCCGAACGCGAACTCGACTGGCAACGGTTAGAGGCAATGCTGAAGCGCATTGAAGTGCGTAGTCCGCGTGCACTTAGCGATGACGATCTGCTTGAACTGCCACTGCTCTATCGTTCGACTTTGTCATCTTTGTCGGTGGCGCGATCGACCGTGCTCGACCGGGCTCTGATCGACTATCTCGAGGCACTGTCGTTGCGTGCTTACCTCGCGATCTATGGTGCGAGTGGCGGATTCGGAAAACGCCTCGCGCAGTTCTTCCTCGTCGACTGGCCCGGCGCCGTGCGGTCGATGTGGCGTGAGACATTGGTTGCGCTGGTCATTCTGACTGCCGGAACGATGACGGGCTATCTGCTGGTGCAGGGAAATCCCGACTGGTTCGGCGCCATCGTTGGCTCAGACATGGCTGGAGGGCGCGGGCCGCACGCGACCGCCGAAGCGCTCAAGCAAGTTCTTTATACGCAGCCCACGGGCCAATCGGGTTTACGCTTCTTTGCGACGATGCTGTTCACCCACAACGCCCAGATTGCGCTCGGGTGTTTCGCATTGGGCTTTGCGTTCGGCGTGCCGACCTTGATGCTCTTGTTTTCCAATGGCGCGATGCTCGGCGCGATGCTCCAGATTTATGTAGCCAAAGGGATGGGCGTCCCGATGACGGGATGGCTGTCGATCCACGGGACGACCGAGCTCTATGCCATCGTCATCTCGGCAGCAGCGGGGCTGCGCATCGGGACGCGCATTGCCTTTCCCGGTGTAGCAACCCGCATGGCGGCGGCGGCAGAGGCCGGGCGCACCGCGGGTATTGCGATGATCGGCGTGATCCTCATGCTTGCGATTGCAGGGCTCCTCGAAGGGATTGGCCGGCAAACCGTCAATTCGGACGCCATCCGCTTTACGATCGGTGGCGGGATGCTCATTTTTTGGATCGCCTATTACTACATCGTCAGGTTCCGTCGTGCCGCGTGAAGCGCGATCGATGCGCCGCCGCCTTGTCACGCCCGAGGGTGTGGACCTCGGTGTCGTCCTCGGCGATGCAGGACAGCGGGCGGCCGCATTCATACTCGACTGTCTCGTGCTCGTCGGGGCGATGATCGCGCTAACGCTGATCGCGGTCTTCGGCGTCTGGGGCGTTGGCGAGAAATCATTGGAGCCAGTCGGGGTCGTCTGGCTCCTCGGTTCGTTCGTGATCCGGAATTTCTATTTCATTATCATGGAAATGCGGCCGCGCGCGGCGACGTTCGGCAAACGCTGGATGGGGTTGCGCGTCGTCGCGCGCGACGGCGGACGATTGACGGGCGATGCCGTCATCGCTCGTAATCTGCTTCGCGAGATCGAGGTGTTTCTACCTTTATCGATGCTATTGGCAGGACTCGCCGAGCAGTCCGTCGATTCGCTGACGGGGTGGTTCGGCTTCGGCTGGACCGGCGTGTTCCTGCTTTTCCCGCTGCTCAACAAGGACCGGCTGCGCGTTGGTGATTTGCTTGCCGGCACGTGGGTCATCCGGACCACGCGTGACAAACTCGGCCGTGACCTGACCACGGCTCGGCTCGTGAACCTTTTCGTATTTACCAGCGTCCAGCTAGATGCCTACGGAGTCTATGAACTCGAAACGCTTGAGGGTGTGCTGAGGCGGGGCGACGCCAAGGCAACGATAACCGTGGCCCAAGCCATTATCGACAAGATTGGTTGGCAGACCGAGGTCACCGATATCGAGGGCTTTTTAACCGCCTATTATACGCAACTCCGCGCGCATCTCGAAAAGCGCCTGCTGCTTGGCAAGCGGCGGGCAGACAAGCACGACAGGGTTGCCTAGACGATTGGCAATGTAGCTCGTGCCCAAAGCTGCCGCCCGTTCACGGGCACACGACTCCAGTCGGAATCTGCGAACGGGGTGCGATTCACGCTCAGTGCCGTGATTTCGACGTCGTTATTTCGGCATGCCGCTCAAACCACTTGCCTGACGCAAAGCCACGCCGTCGAGGCGATAGCCGTCCAGGAATACGGTGTCGACATGACGCAAATCGGCGAGATCCTTCGAGACATCGCCGTCGACGAGGATCAGGTCCGTCGTCATGCCGGGCGCAATCGACCCGGTGCGGTCGGCCATGTCCGTCATCCGTGCGGGGACGATCGTTGCAGTCTGCAAGGCTGCGGCGTTGCTGAGGCCAGCCTGTTGATAGCGCTCGAGCTCGCGCACCAGTTCGAGCCCCGAGCCGCTGGTGCCAGCAACGATCGGTACCCCCCGCCTGATGGAGTCTACCCAACAGACCGACCATCTTGGCAAAACTCTTGCGGAAATCGTCGCGCGTCAGGCCGCCAAACAAAGGATAGCCACCGATCTTCCAACCGCGTGTGACCGATGGCGGCGCAATTTCAGTAAACGGTGCATATTCGAGGGAAATGACGCTGCCGTCAGACGTTAGCAGCGGCTCCCAGACTGTCAGCGTCGGGTCGACAATGGTGTGTCGCGCCGCAAGCTCGGCATAAAACGCCTTCATCGCCGGCGAATCGAGATCCATGTCCTTGCCGTACCTCGCCGTACCTCGCCGTACCGCGCCGGACCTTCAAGGCGAGCTGCGGAATTCGCCTTATCCACGACTTCCTGCGGCATCGCCTGCATTATGATGAAATTGATGTGCGTGACTTCATCATAACCTGCACGCACAGCATCGAGCGGCCCCGCGTACGTGCAGGCCAAGCCTGTGCGCTTCGGCAGCGGCGGGGGACCTGCAACGGTTGACGGCGCGCGAACGCGAGAAGCCTTTAAACCAGTATTTTTGCGCGTTCGGCGGCTTGCGCGGCACCCGCGATCAACCGTTGTTCTCGCTCGCCCCCAACTCCTCTGCGCTTCAGCATGTCCAGTGAGCCCATAATGGGGGTCAGCAGGTTGTTGAAGTCGTGAGCGACGCCGCCGGTGAGCTGGCCCATCGCCTCCATCTTCTGGGCTTGTCAGAGCGCTTCCTGCGTTTGCAGGAGTTTGGTTTCCCGTTCCCTCCGAGCGGCAATGCCGCGTCCGTAACCGAAGATCTGCTTATTCTCCAAAGTGGTACGCCACGCTATCCAGCGAAGCGTCCCATCCTTGGCTCGATAGCGATTCTGAAATCCGTTGAGGTCGCGGCCAGCGCTGGCGGCCGCGACGGCGCTCGTTGTTGCGCCGAGATCGCCCGGCCAGATCAACTCACGAAAACTGCGTCCAATCACTTCGTCGGATGTGTGACTCAGGATCTGTTCTGACCACAAGTGGTCGCAAAACCGACCCGATTTTAAGGCACGATCAGTAAGTACGCAAACACGGCGAAGATCACGAGGTGCACGGCTCCATGCAGCACCGTCGTCCTTCCCTCTCCCAAGGTCAGGATCGAAATTCCGAACGTGAGCACGAGAAGCACGATTTCCTTACTTCCCAGTCCCAAGACAAAGGGTTTACCGAGCAATAACGAGACTCCGGCTACGGCCGGGATGGTCAGAGAGATCGAAGCCAAGCCAGATCCGAGCGCTAAGTTCAGACTGGTCTGTAAGCGATCCCGACGAGCAGCTTGGACAGCTGCCACGCCTTCGGGTAGCAGCACCAAGCTCGCGACAATTGCGCCCACTAAGGCGCCAGGTTCAGCTACCCCCAGATGCCGCACGCCTGATTCGATCGGATAGGAAAGCGTCTTTGCCAACAAGACAACGGCGGCCAGCGCGACAAGGAGAAAGACCCCCGACAGCGCGGTAACGCGGTTCGTTGGCGGTGGCATATGTAACTCTTCATCAGATGCGCCCAATGCAGGAAGGAAGTAATCGCGATGTCGGACGGTCTGAACAAACAGAAACACGCCGTAGGCGGCGAGCGATACTGTGGACACCAGGATTAGCTGACTAGAAGTAAACACCGGGCCAGCTGCAGACAGAGTGTACACTGGAATAACCAGGGTAATCGTCGCGACGGTGATTAGAACAATCAGGAACGCTGAAGCGCCGGACACCTGAAAGCCCTGCCCGCCATGCTTGATGCCGCCGACGATGACGCACAAACCGACGATACCGTTTAGGACGATCATCACCGTCGCAAAGAGGGTGTCGCGCGCCAAAGTAGAATTGCCGCCATCATCCGAAAGCATCAACGAGATAATCAAAGACGCTTCGATTAGAGTAACGGCCGCCGCTAGCACGAGCGTCCCGAACGGCTCTCCCACACGATGTGCGATTACCTCTGCGTGATAAACAGCGGCGAAGACGGCGAAGATTAGAGCAGCGAAGAGTGCGATGGCCCCTAAGCCGTTGGCCGACGATGGACTGAGGCTTGCCAGTATGAGCACCGCAGCGACGGGGAAGATTACAGACCAAGTTGGAATGCCTCCGCTCGCTAGGGCTTTGGCCATGATGTTCTCCGTCCTATCAAAGTGCGCCAGAAACGCTGGCGGAGAATATACCGGTAGTGTCGAACAACCTAACAATGCGCTGCCGAGGTCAATCGGAATACTCTACGCTCCGACAATCACGCCGTTGCGCGGCGAGAACCCGCCCGATGCTACACGGCAAGCTGCATTGTTTCCCTACGCAAACACGCCGTAATGAACGTCCCGTACATGTCCGTTTTGGGTGTTTACGAGAATTAAGTCGGGACCATAGCGGACCCAATGGTAGTGGCGCGGGGGCGCGTATAAGCCAAACAGACGATAGTCGTTGAAATAATAGGCTGAGCCAAACAAGATATGCGGCAAGACTGCGCCAATGTGCCAACGCCTATAGGCATAGCCGTGCGGGTAACGGTACGGGTTAGGACGATAGTGCGGCGGCCTATGGAAGCCTGGTCGATGGCCGAAATGGGGCGGTCGCAAATGACCCGGAAACGGGCGCGGCGGCTGGATCTGGGGGCCGCCGGGGCGTGGTGGCTGGATCTGGGGACCGCCGGGGCGGGGCGGTTGGATTTGAGGACCTCCGGTCGCAGGACGCTGCGGTGGCTGAGGCCCGTTACCGGGTCGCGCCATCCGATCCTGCGCGATTGCCAGCGACGGAAATAACAAGAGGATCGCGGCGATCCGCCAAATCTGTTGCGACATATGAAACCTCCCGTGGATCAATCTCAGGCAAACAGTACGCGAAACTCGACTCAGGGCAAACCCCGAATTAGACTCGGACGACCCGCGAAGGGAAGGGTAAACGCTGCGGCTGGCCCCGCCTCCTGACTTCAATTGTCACAACCGGGGTAGATTACTCTGCCATCGACCGATGCCTTCGCGCGCATCAGAGATGACCAGCTTGACGCCGCGCAGGCCTTGGCGCGCCAAGCCGCGCAGGAAGTCGGTCCAGAACACTTCGGCCTCAGACGGGCCGATTGCCATACCAAGCAACTCGCGCCGACCGTCGCTGTTCACACCGACCGCGATGGGTCGATTGAGGAGCGCCTTCACACGGACATCGATCTCTTCGCACAGGCGGCTAACTTGGCTCTTTGAAATGCCGCTCATTCCCATCGCCCTGACGAGATCGTCGACCGAGCGGGTCGATATCCCCTGGATGTACGCCTCCTGCACGACGGCCGTCAGCGCCTTTTCGGCAAGTCGCCTGGCTTCCAAAAAGCTTGGGAAGTAACTCCCCTTGCGGCAAGTTGGGGATCCGGAGTTCGACGGTGCCGGCACGCGTCTCCCAGTCGCGCTCGCGATAGCCAGTACGCTGGACCAGGCCTCGATATCTTTCTCGCCGTAGGCAGCGCCGTCAGGCCGCCCACTTCGAGCTCCATCAGCCGTTTGCCGGCAAAGCCAATCATCTCGCGCAGAAAATCAGCGTCCGGGCTCTTTCCTACCAGAGCCTGCAGGTCCATCATGTCTTGGGGCATTGGTGATCTCCATAAGTTGAGTTTCGCAACCCAAGCTTATCCAAAGATCGCCGATGACCACCCGCAAAGCTGACCGACCGCTACAGCGCCTGGTGGATGGCTTGCGACCGGTCAGCTTTGCTACCAAAAAACCTACACCACAGCCCGGGACACGACCTCGTCTGAGCATTCTTTTGTGCACAGATAGTAGAATGCCACACGCAGCTCGATCAGCGTTCGTGCAATGCCAATCATTGAGGCGTAGTCCCAACGTTCGATTGTTTTCGAGGCCCAATTAGTGTGGAGTGCCAGCACAAGTAGGCTGACGCTCTTGGTCACCATCATCGTGAACAACACAGAAGCATAGAATTGCCGGCTAGTCGGCGAAGAAATCCCTGCATGGGTGCGCGAGATCGCAATGCATTCACGCACGACATCGTCGAGCATGCCGAGACTTCGGAGATAGGCTTCCGAAGGGTCGCGACCGATAGCGCCGGCAGCGCCGATAGCGTTCAAATCGGGGGTATTATCGCCTACACTGTTTGTGTTGCAGATCGGCTGCTGTTGCCCAAATGGATATTTTTCTGTCGGGCACTGTTCCAGACCGTTTATAACCGATCTATTACCGAAGTCGTCCGAGGGCTCTCTGAGCCTGCCAGCTATGTAATTGAAATTGCTTGGTGACCCCAACGGGAATCGAACCCGTGTTTCAGCCGTGAAAGGGCCGCGTCCTAACCGCTAGACGATGGGGCCATCGAAGCGAGGCGCGCGCTTAGCATAAAAGTCCGTATCGTCAACCTTGGGTGTCACAGAACCCGGCGATCGCACACTTTCTCGGGCTTGTTGTCGTCGGCCTCGCAAGCATCGGCGCCCGACAAACTGCCGTGATAATGCGCGCTCAGCTCGAGTGCGGGGTGGTCGCCTCGACCCCGCTCGGGTGGGAGGGCGGGGAAAGCACCAACGCGTACTCTTTCCTTAATCGCACCAAGCCGCATCGTCGACGTGCAGTTCCGCCGCGGGGCGCGAACCCCAATCATCGATCTTGGCCCGTCCTGTGAGCCACAAGCGCCGGTCGCGAGGGGCGGCGAGCAATGCCTGACCAAGCGCGGTGTCGGCGCTTCTGAATGCGACGACCTTGAGGCTGCGGCCGTCGTCGCCCTGCATCAACGCGCGCACATGACCGCCGCTTCCGACAATGTCGGACTTGATGACACGCATCGGTCCCGCTGCGACGCGTGGCGAAGGCCATCCCATGCCGTAGGGGCCAGCGCCTTCCAGAGCCTCGACCAGCGATGGCGTAACGCCCCCGCACGACACGACAATATCAAGCAGCAGCGCCCGATCACCTGAAGCGCGTGCGACGTCGACAGCGAGACGCTCTTCCATGAACTCTGTAAATTCGTCCAGCCTATCCTCGGCCACGGTCAACCCGGCCGCCATCGCGTGACCACCGCCTGCGGCGAGCAGACCTTTTTCCTTGGCCGCAAGGATGGCAGCGCCAAGATCGACGCCCGAGATCGAGCGCCCAGATCCTTTGCCGGCTCCCGTGTCGTCAAGCGCGATGACAATGGCGGGTCTGCCGAGCTTTTCCTTCAAACGTCCCGCCACGATACCGATAACGCCCGGATGCCAGCCCCGCCCAACGATCACTGCGACGGCGCGATTACCTTTGGTCACGGCAATGGCTTCAGCCTCGGCCTGCACGCTCGCTTCGATTGTGCGGCGTTCCTCGTTCAAACGGTCGAGTTCAGCAGCAATGTCTGCGGCTTCTGCGGGGTCTTCGGTCGTCAGTAACCGAACACCGAGGTCCGACTTGCCGACCCGCCCGCCCGCATTGATGCGCGGGCCCAGGGCAAAGCCGAGGTCCGAACATTGTGGCGCCCGCTTCAATCGCGAAATTGCCAGCAGGGCCTCCAACCCCACGTTGCGGCCCGCTGCCATGATTTTAAGCCCCTGCGTCACGAATGCGCGGTTCAGTCCTGTGAGCGCTGCAACGTCAGCAACTGTGCCGAGCGCGACCAGATCGAGCAGCTCGACAAGTCTGGGCTGGGAACGCGTCGCAAAGAATTCGCGGGCACGTAATTCGCGCAGCAGTGCAGCCCCGAGCAGGAACGCGACACCGACAGCGGCAAGGTGCCCGTGCGCTGCGCCTTCTCCCTCGTCGAGGCGGTTCGGATTTACCAGCGCGAGTGCAAGCGGCAACTCGGCGGCACATTTGTGGTGGTCGACGACAATCACATCGACGTTTGCCTCGCGCGCCGAAGCCAACGCTTCGAATGCTTGTGCGCCGCAGTCGACAGTGATGATGAGCGACGCTCCACCCGCTGCGATCTTGACCAGCGCCTCACCCGACGGTCCGTATCCTTCCATCAACCGGTCAGGAATATAGGCTTGAGGATTGAGGCCTAACCCGCGCAAAAGGCGGATCAACAGCGCCGCTGAAGTGGCACCGTCGACGTCATAATCGCCAAAAACAGTGACTGCTTCTCCGCGCTCTACCGCATCGGCCAGTCGCATTGCGGCCACATCCATGTCGCGGAACATCGACGGGTCGGGCATGAACCCGCGCAAGGTCGGCATGCGGTGTGCGTCGATCTCTTCAGGGCGGCATCCGCGCGCGAGCAACAGTCCCGCGATCAGGTCATCACCGGGCCCGACTCCACTGCGCCACCTCCACGACTGACCCGAAATTGAATTTGTGACCGACAGCGGATTCATCCGGACGCTATGTGGATCCGAGCGATTGTTAACAAGTGACATTTGTTCGACAGTTTTGCCCGTTCATTAACCTTATATCGCTAGGCGCTGCAGTGTGATGTGGGGCCAGATGCAACGGGTATGCAGAGTCGTGCGATCGGTACGATGGACGTGCAGAGCTCTGCTTGCGCTTGTCATGTTGAGCCTTACCGTGTCGGCGGCAAATGCCGCGAGCTGCGCTGCAGCCGGCTCAGCCGGAGCAGCGGCGAACGGCTGGGACACCTATTGCTGGCTCGACATGACGAGCTACAACGACGCAACTGCACGCTCGGCAGCCGGCCAGGTCATGTCGTTCAACCTCAGCGACGGATCGGTTTTCAACGTCACGGTGAAGACGGTCAGCTCGGCAGCGAGCGGTGTTACCGCGACCGCAGCCCCGGCCTGGACTGGCGCCGCCATCGGCAACACATCGTTTTTGTCGATCCCGGGCAAGCCGATCATGTATACGACAAACAACGCGAGCACGGTTACGCTTACGCTGTCGGGCATGTCGATCACGCCTCCCGCAGGGGCACTGGCCGGTAGCTACATGTTCATCGTCGCCGACGGTGAATCGAGTAACACAGGTGAATCGCTGACTTACGCCACGAATGGCGGCAACTGGCAGCTCCTCGATCTGGTACCGCCGATCTCGGGGGCGATCTATCCGACTTATACCAGCAGCGGTTCGTCGGTCGGGGTCACCGGCGTTGCTGGCACGGTCGGTGGACAGATATTCGGAAGTACCTCGCCATCTACTGTCACGACCACCATTGTGGCTGGGGGCTTGCAGGGCGTCATGTTCGCCGTTCGGTTCGCCTCGGTGCGGCTCAACAAGACGATCGCCTCGACGCGCCTCGCCGCGGCAGATCAGTTCACATATAGCGTCAAAGCAACGACATCGGGCATCACGCTCGCGTCGGCCACCTCCACCGGGGCTGGGGCAGGGCCCTTCAACAACGCTGCAGCCTCGCTCGCGTCGGGAATTTCGGTCACGCTGAACGAGGCCGTGGCCGCCGGGAGTGCCAGTACATTGTCGCAATACATGGCGCGTCTGAGCTGTACTAATTCTAACAGCGGTTCGCCGACCACGCTCCCCACCAACCTGGTCACCACCAACTATGTGCTCGGTTCGATCTCCTATGGCGACGCGATCATGTGCACCTTTGTCAACACGCCGCAACCGCGATTGAGTCTCGCGAAAGCGTTGAGCGCCAACCGGGTCTTCGACACCGACCAGTTTACCGTACAGATCAAGAACGGAGCAGCGGTCGTTGCCAGTGTGACGACCACGGGTACGGGTAATACCGTCAACACTGCAACCACGGGCGTGCAGCAGGTTACCGCAGGAACCGCGTATACGGTGAGCGAAATTGCAGCCGGGACGACAAACACGCTGCTCTATGGCGGCGCGATGTCGTGCAACAACAGCTTTGGCGTTTCAGGCACAACGTTGCCGACAACGGTCGGAGGCACGGTCAATCCGAGATGGGGCGACAATATCGCCTGTACGCTGACCAATACGCCCAATCCCACCAAGGCGATCTTGAGCACGACCAAAGCGTGGGTGGTTTTGTCGGATCCCCAGAATGGAACAACGAATCCAAAGGCCATTCCGGGCGCGCTGATCCAATATTCGATCACGGTGACCAATTCCGGGCCCGGGCAGGTCGATCCCGGCACAGTTGTCGTTACCGACCCGCTGCCGACCCAGATACAGGCCTATGTTGCGGGGACGCCGATAACTTTTACCGATGGCGCGGTTGCGAGCGGGCTGACCTATAATTACGCGGTCAATGTTACCTGGACCAAAGCGGTGGGAGGCAACAGCGCCTATACGTACACGCCGGTCGCCGACGGCCAAGGATTTGATGCAGCAGTCACTGGCATCCGGATTGCGCCCGGCGGCACCATGGCCGGCGCAACGCTGACCAATCAGCCGAGCTTCACGCTAACCTTCACCACAAAGGTCCGCTGAAGCGCGTCAGGCAACGCGGTGATCGCCACGTACCCAGCGGATCGTGCCCGATGAGGCGCGCATCACGACGCTTTCGGTTGTCATCCGTCCGCCAGGCAGTCGCTTGACGCCCGCCAGCAGCGATCCGTCGGTGACGCCTGTGGCGGCAAAGATGCAATCACCTTTTGCCAGGTCCTCGAGGTCGTATATCCGGTCAAGATCCTCAATACCCCATTTGCGCGCCCGGGCGCGTTCGTCGTCGTTGCGAAACACGAGCCTTCCCTTGAACTGTCCACCGACACAGCGAAGCGCCGCGCAAGCCAACACGCCCTCCGGCGCGCCGCCTGATCCCATATAAATGTCGATCGTGGTCTCGGGGTTGGTCGTCGCAATGACGCCGGCAACATCGCCATCGGGGATCAGCATGATGCCGCACCCAATCGCGCGCAACTCGGCAATCAGCTTTTCGTGACGCGGCCGGTCGAGCACGCAGGCAATAATCTCGCGCGCGGATACGCCCTTGGCAGCGGCCACTGCCATGATATTTTCGGTCGGCGTTTTTTTCAGGTCTATCACGCCCGCCGGATAGCCGGGGCCGACCGCGATCTTCTCCATGTAAACGTCGGGTGCGTTGAGGAGATTGCCATGCTCTGCCGCCGCCAGCACAGCCAGCGCATTGGGTCCCGCCTTTGCGGTAATCGTCGTACCCTCGAGCGGGTCGAGCGCAATATCGATCTTTGGTCCCCTGCCGGGTGCCGAGCCAACTTTTTCGCCGATGAACAGCATCGGCGCCTCGTCGCGCTCGCCTTCGCCGATCACGACGGTACCGTCCATATAGAGCGCGTTGAGGGCGTCACGCATCGCTTCGACGGCTGCCGCGTCAGCTGCCTTTTCATCGCCGCGCCCGATCAAGGTCGAGGCGGCGATGGCCGCCTTTTCGGTAACGCGCACCATTTCAAGGACGAGCACCCGGTCGAGGACGTCGCTTGGTGCGACCTTGGTTTCTGGCACGATCTCTGGCATCCTTGCTGACTGTCTTCGCAGGCCGATAGGAGGCGTGTGTGTCAATGTCGAGAACGCTCGTCGCGGCAATGGCAATTGGCGTTGCCTTGCCGGCCTCGGCGAAAACTGCGGACAGCCTGGAAAACTATCGGCGAATGACGACTGTGGAGCCGCGGTGCGCGCGCCCCGGTTCCGATCACGAGATCATCGTGTGTGGTCACCGGCGCGCTGATCGCTGGCGGGTGCCTTATATTGGCTATGACGCAGGCGATCCGCGCAGCGAGACGGTATCGGGCGAACGCAATCGCCTTGCGAGCGAACGCGAATTGCCTTGTGGCATTGGTGCCGTCCTCGCTGGATGCGGTATGGTGGGGGTGTCGGTTAGGACGAACTTCTCCTCTGACACGCTCAAACTGCGCCCGATTGGGCCGTAGTTACACGTGAAGGATCGGCATCCACATCGGTTTTCCGGTAAAACTGGCGCTGCCCTCAAGGCGGTCCAAAGCGGCCTGCACAGCGCGCGCTGGGCCGTCGTGGGTCGTCATCGCGACAAAGACGCTACCATCTTCGCTCTCGCCCTTTTGGATCATGCTTTCGATCGACACGCCGCCGTCGCGCATTGCTGCGGTTAGCTCGGCGAGTACGCCGGGCTTGTCTGCAACAGTGAAGCGCAGATACGCGCGCTCGCGCCGGTCGCCGGGGTTAGCGGGGGTCGCTGCGGTGAGTGCAGCGATCGGCATGGCAAAAGCAGGTCCAACTTCACCACGCGCGATGTCGATCAAGTCGGCAACGACGGCAGACGCAGTGGGCCCTTCGCCCGCGCCGCGTCCCTCGAAGAACAAGCGACCAACAAAATTACCCTCGGCGACGACGGCGTTCATCGGTCCCTGCACGTGCGCGAGCGGGTGTGACAGCGGAACGAGACAGGGATGCACGCGCTGGAAAAGTCCGTGGCTGTCTGCCTCCGCCAATCCGACAAGCCGGATGCAATAGCCGAGCGCTCGCGCCTGCGCGATGTCACCGCTTTGAACGTGGCGAATACCGCCGAGAGCGACATCGCCAAAGCTTATACGCGTACCGAATGAGAGACTTGCAAGGATCGAGAGTTTGTGCGCCGCATCGATGCCGTCGATGTCGAACGAGGGATCGGCCTCGGCAAAGCCCAGTGCCTGGGCGTCGGCGAGCGCATCGGCAAAGTCGGAGCCTTCGGTCTCCATTCGCGTCAGGATGTAATTGCACGTGCCGTTGAGGATGCCGTACACTTGGGTCAGCTCGTTGGCCGCGGCGCCCTCCCGCAGCCCCTTGATAACCGGAATTCCGCCTGCGACTGCGGCTTCGTATTTGAAGGCTGTCCCCGCCCTCTCCGCTGCATTCGCGAGCTCGAGGCCGTGATGTGCGATCATCGCCTTGTTGGCTGTAACAAATGCCCGCCCGGCGGCAATGGTGCGATTGGCGAGCGCCAGCGCCGGGCCATCGCTCCCGCCAATCAACTCCACAATGACATCGATCCCGTCTCGCTCGGCTAAAGCTGTGGTATCATCCTCCCAATCGAAGCGCGAAAGGTCGACGCCGCGATCACGGCTGCGGTCGCGTGCACTCACCGCCACAATCTCGATCGACCGGCCGGCACGACGGGTAATCAGCTCGCGGTTGACGTCGAGGAGTTTGACGACGCCACCACCGACGGTGCCGAGGCCAGCAAGGGCAATTTTGAGAGGCTCAGTCATTAGCGCGCTCTATCTAGAGCAAGCCTATCTCGCGCAACCTCTCTCGCAGATACGCATCAGCGGTGATGGATCTGGGGTAACGGTCAGGATTTGCCGTCGAGACACATCCCGGCAACGTCACGATCGGGAAATCGCTTGCAAGGTGCAAGAAGTACGGCATCGAGTAGCGCGCCGATCCGCGTCGTCCGGGCTCTGGATTGACGACGCGGTGCGTGGTCGAGGGCAAAACATGATTGGTCAGCCGCTGGAGCATGTCGCCGACATTGACGACGAGGGCGCCTCGGGGAGGATCGATCGCCAGCCAATTGCCGTCTCGGTCGAGCAGCTGCAGCCCCGCCTCTTCGGCCCCCAACAGCAACGTGATGAGATTGATATCCTCGTGCGCGCCTGCGCGCACGCCAGGCGCTTGGGGCGATACGGGCGGATAATGGAGAAGGCGCAAAACCGAATTTCCGTCGCGCACCGGCTCCACGAACCACTCCTTGTCGAGCCCGAGATACACAGCGATCGCTGATAACAACTTCGCGCCGACTTTGTCGAACTCGGCATAAAGCTCGATGAAGATGTCGCGGAATTCGGGCGGATGCGCAGGCCAGATATTCTGGGGCATATGGTCGGCGAACTTGTGTCCGGGTGGCAGGTCGCGACCAATGTGCCAAAACTCCTTCAGGTCGTTCTCGGTCGCGCCTTTGGCGATCTCGATCCCGAAGGGAATATAGCCGCGCTGCCCCCCTTTTCCGGCACGATAGGCCATCTTGTCGGGGACTGACTGTGCAAAAAAGGATTTCGTCGCGACCCAGGCGCGATCGATGAGTGCTGCATCGATGCCGTGATCGGCTACCACGGCAAAGCCGAACCGCTGGAACGAGCCGCCGAACGCGGCAGCAAAGTCCGTGAAATCAGTACTTTGAGTAGCGAGAGACAGTGGTGGCACGGACAGCATATTAGACATCCCCCACTCGTAAGACGCCGCTGTCGCCCGGGCAAGGGAGCGGTTCGGGCGCGCCCTCGCCCGTGGCAGCGATACTCTATTTCAGGATGATTTCCTGCAGCATCGTCTGGCTACCCAGCGTGCGCATCGGACCTCGCTTTTCGGCAGCGGCATCCATCGCATGTTCATCCATTGTCATCCACTTTCATCGTTGCGACATATTCGTCACTGCGCCGCTCGATTTTCGCATTGCCAGGTATGGAACTATAATTCGGTGATCAGAAGGATCGTGGGTTCGCCCTCACGCGGATGCAGATTCTGCACAACGCGGTAGCTGGTAATATAGCCTCTCTGTTTGGACTATTCCTGCCGCCTAACCCATTCGCGCGTGAGAAAGTCCATGTCGTTTTCGAACTGGCCCGGCAGGATCTTGATCGTCGATACATCGCTTTAGTTGCCAGGCTTGGCGATCGATCGCAGCGCAAGCGCTGGCGAAGCCAGAGCCGTGGCAGCCAGCAGAATTGACGCGGTAAAGGTGCTCATTCTCATCGATTGCCCCCGGTTGGAGTGCACTATTGCGCCACGCACCAAGTGCGCCAGAACCACCGGGGCTCGCCTACTACCCGTTCAAAGGTCAGGCCGGAGCATTTCGACACTTTAGAAACGCCGAACTGCTCTGAATTACAAACGTTTATCCGCTGTTACGCGCTGTGCGTCGTCAGGGTCTTCACCACTGCATCGTGAAGCCAGATGCTCATTGTTGCCGAGTCATTGGTATCCCCGGTGTAGCCGAGCTCCTTGGCGAGCTCGATACGGTTGCCAAGACTCGAGTCGATGTTGAGTAGCCGCATCAGTTCGATGATCGACGTCTTGTAGCTCGACGGCGCGCCTTTGCCAGCGGCGATCTGCGCGAGTCGCGCGTCTATTTCAGCCGCTGTTGCCGGATCCGATGCTCGGGGCAGGGCTCCAGCCACTTGCGTTGGCTCGTGATGTGAAGCCGGTCCACGGACTGGTCTCTCGGTAGTGTCGGATCCGAAAATCGTGCTCTGGATAACTCCAAAAATGCTCATGGTGTCTCGGTGTGTAGGGTGCGGTTGCTCCGACGTCGACTGTCTGCCAGCGCTGCCTCTCGCCCTGGCGTGCAGGTCCGGCTGGCGCCCGGACTAGGGCGATTCTGGACAGGGGGCACCGCCGCGGTAGCGGGCACAACGAGCGCACGCAGAGAATTGAACGGGCTTGACCTCGCCTGTGCGCGGGTTCCCGATGACGACACCAAGTTCATTTCAGCACCCGTCCGGCAACTGCGTCAAGCTTTGCCAGCAGCCCCTTGTCGCGTGCGTCTGGCGCTGTGATCAAGGCGAAGTCGAGGTTTGTATCGATTGGCGAAGCTGGACGTCTGGGTGGTAGCAATTTGGCCAACTCGAACACCAGCGCGCGCGCGGTTGCGGCATTGCTGTCGAGCCGCGCCACAACGGTTGCGACATCGACATGGTCCTCGCCCTCGCGCCAGCAATCATAATCCGTCACCATGGCCACGAGGGCATAGGGAAGCTCGGCTTCGCGGGCGAGTTTCGCCTCGGGCATCGCGGTCATGCCGATGACGTGCGCACCCCATTGTCGGTACAAATTGGACTCTGCGCGTGTCGAGAACTGAGGCCCCTCCATGGCGAGATAGGTTGCGCCTTTTGTAACGTCTGCGCCCGCTGCTCGCGCAGCACTGGCGGCAAGCTCGGACAGTCGGGGGCAGACCGGATCAGCCATGGAAACATGGGCGACCATGCCGGTTGCGTAAAAGGTCGACGGCCGCCCCTTGGTGCGGTCGATGAACTGATCGACCACCACAAAGCGCCCCGGCGGCAACTCTTCCGCAAGGCTACCGACCGCCGAGATCGACACGATATCGGTAACGCCGGTACGCTTCAGGACATCCACATTCGCCCGCGCATTGAGCTCGCCTGGTGGGATCGGATGACCACGTCCGTGGCGCGGCAGAAAGACGAACTTGACGCCAGCAATCGTGCCGGTCAGCAAGGCATCGGATGGCTTTCCCCAAGGCGACGCGACGTCGATCCAGTGCGCGCCCTCAAGCGCGTCGATCGCGTAGAGCCCCGATCCACCGACGACGCCGATCACCCAATCGCTCATTGGTTGCTCTTGTGGTTCATGTCGGCAATCCAGTCGCTCACGAGGTTGACGCCTTCCTTATGAACCATAGCCCGCCCCAGCTCGGGCATTGCGACACCGGGCTCTGTCGTCGCCATGCGATAGATCATGATTGATCGTTCGGGGTGCCCGGGATCGATGTCGTAGAGAAACCCTCCACTGCCACGCCCCGCAGCAACAGGCGTCTTGCCGATGCCGATCGCGGTTGTCGCGCTCGTCTCCCAGGTCAGGCTGAGACCGGAGTTCGACGCAGCGCCTTTCGGATTGTGGCAATGACCGCAATTGACATCGAGATAGGCGCGCGCGCGCGCCCCGACTGGTGCGGCGGTATCGTCCCATGTCGGCAGGCGAACCCCGGTCGCGTTGTTTCCGAGCATCCCTCGAGCCAAATTGCGCGCTTTTGGACCGATCGGGGTCAACACCCCGTTCAATGCGTGGCATTCCTTGCACTGGTTTACGTTTGGCACTGCATAGTCGAGGGTTTTGCCAGGCGTGGTAACGGCGACCCGCGTGCCTGCGCGTTTCAGCACAGCATCGTTGCCTTGCCAGACATAGGGGAGCGCCACCCACGCCGAGCCGCGGTGCAGAAGGACGCGAGTTTCGACTTTCGTGGCGCCGTAACGGAAGGTTTTTATGAGGGCCGCGCCGACCGGAAAATCGGGCAATCCATTGCCGGAAAATTTTGCTCGGGTGCCAGGCGGGAGATAAAGATAGCGATCCTTTTCGGCGTAATCCGAGAATAATGGCGTGTTCAGTGCATAAGGCGCCACGCCAGCGTTAGGTGCGGCGCCCTTGAAAAAGTGGAAATCGGATAATTTTGCGGGCAGCGCGTCCGACTCGATCAAGTCGAGCGCTACCGGCTGGGCTCCGGGCGCCGCGCCGAGTAGCAAGAGTGCGGGCGCCGCCTTCCACATGTTATTTGACTGCCGCTTCCATACTCGCGGGCAAGACGACTGCGGGTGGCTCGGGAACACCTGCGCTTTTGGACAGATCGATCGGCGCGGGCTTGGCTTGCGTGATCGGGGTGAGCGGTTCGATCAGACCCATAGTCACCACGCCAACCTTGTCGGTGATACGGATATTGGTCGCCGGCGCGCCGCCCGCACCATCCCAGAAGATAGGAGCGATCGATCCGCCCATTGCCTTGGCGAGGATCGCACCGCCGACGAATGTCGGAGCCCAGCCGCTTCTTCCATGCGTATTGTCGTGAATAACCACGTCACGCGGCAGGGGGTTGTATTGCGCGTCGGTGAAAGGTTTTTTGTACGCAACAACCATGACGTTGGTGGTTGAATTGTCGCCGATGCTGTTGCCGAAAACATGAACGTTGCGGTTGGCCATCACCATGACGCCCGTTCCGGTCGGAACGGTGGCGACGATATTGCCCTTGGGCGCAAAGTTGGGTGTCGAGTTGTCGACGATCCGGTTGTTGAAGACACGCACCGAATTACCGCCCTTTTGCGGCAAATCGGGCAGGTCGAACACGAGCACGCCGCCTGCGTTTCTGGTCGCGACATTGTCATGAACGTCGGCGTTGTAGCTGTTTTCGATCTCGATTCCTGCCACGTTGAATTCCGCCAGCGAATTGCGCACGACGATGTTCTTTGACTGGCCGACATAAATCCCGGCATCCGACGCCCCGCGCACGGTCACTTTGTCGATCAAGACGTCGGTCGAAGCTACCGGATAGACACCGTAGGCGCCGTTGGTCTCCTTGGGACCGGCGGTCCATTCGACGCGCAGGTCATAATAAACGATACGGTCTGCGCCCTTCGACTTGATCGCATCGCCCCGCGCGTCCTCGACCGCAAACCCGCGCAGCACAACGTCGTTGGATGTCACGAGCAACCCTTCGCCCGTGGCTTTTTGGGTCTTGAAATCCAGAATCGTTTTATCCGGACCCGCCCCTCGAACGGTCACACGGTTCACGTCGAGCGACAATCCGTCGGTCAGCATGTAACGGCCCGCGGCGAGCGCGACGACATCGCCGGGCTGCGCGTCGATCAAAGCAGTCTGCAGCGCTTCTTGTGAATTATTACTGGGAGATACGCGAATCGTTTTGCCGGCGAGCGGGGCGGCAGCAAACGCCAGGGCGGTCGCGAAAACTTGGCTCTTGTTCATCCGGCAGGACTATTGCACCGGTATCGTGTTTAGCCAAGTCGGAGAGCGTTCCCCATGTCGTTTCGTGTTGCCTTTATTGCTGCGCTCTGTCTGCCCGCCTGCCCAGCGATGGCGGCCCCGTCGATTGCCGGAAAATGGGTGACGGCGGGTAAGGATTCTGTTGTTGAAATTGCACCGTGCGGAACAAAGTTGTGCGGCAATGTCGCTAAGTTATTGAAACCGGTACCGGGCGGGGCTTCCGTTGACCGCAACAATCCCGAAGCGACGCTGCGGACGCGCCCCTTGGTCGGCCTGCCGATCCTGATCGGCTTTCGTGACACCGGCACGATATGGTCGGGCACCATCTACGATCCGCGGCACGGGCGAACCTACCGCTCGCTGTTGGCGCTGAACGGCGACGGGTCCCTCAAGGTACAGGGGTGCATCGCCTTCTTCTGCCAGACGCAGACATGGACGAAAGCTCAGTAAGTGGGATCGTCCATCCAGGGCGCGAAATGCGGGAGGTCGGCTGACACGGAGTCGGGATAAACGGCTGCTCTCTTCTCGAGGAACGATGCAACACCTTCCCTGGCATCGTCCATACCACCGCGCGCCCAGACAAGGCGGCTATCAAGTCGATGAGCATCCATCGGGCTCGATGCGCCCATCATCCGCCACATCATCTGTCGGGTAAGCGCAATCGAAACTGGCGCGCTTTCCAGGGTCAGTTCGTTTGCCAACGCCCGTGCTGCCGGGAGCAAGTCTTCGGCGGCGTGTTTGCTCCGTAACAGCCCGCCCTCCAGCGCCTCATCCACACCGAACACTCGGCCCGAATAACACCAGTCGAGCGCCTGCTCGATCCCGACCAGGCGCGGGAGAAACCAGCTAGACGCTGCCTCGGGTACGATTCCGCGCCGGGCGAACACGAATCCGAAACGCGCACTGTGGCTGGCCAACCGGAAATCCATGGGCAGCAACATCGTTGCGCCGATCCCGACCGCAGCGCCGTTAATGGCGCCGATCAACGGCTTCCTGGCATTGAACATCCGCAGGGTCAGTCGGCCGCCGCTGTCCCGCACATTTTCGTGTTCCCAATCGACCGTGCCATCGGCGCGGAGCGGCGAACTCGCTCCTTCGGCGCTGCCGTGCGTTGCATAATCGAACGTTCCTGGGCCTTCGCGCAGGTCTGCGCCGGCGCAAAACGCTTTCCCCGCTCCGGTGATGATCACGGCGCGCACGGCGTCGTTGGCATCGGCCAGATCGAGCGCCTGACACATCTCGTCCCGCATCAACGACGTGAACGCATTCATCCGATCCGGTCGGTTGAGCGTGAGCGTAAAGATGCCGTCGTCAATGGCTGTCGTGATCGTTTCGAACGCAGCCATGGGCCCTATCCTTTTAACACGTGATGATTTCAGCCAGCCGTGACGGCCGAAGCGATCCGTCCGTCGACCCAGATCAGCGGATCGATTCGCGGGTGGTTGGCAATCGCGCGGACTTCTCCCACGAACAAAGTGTGCGTACCGACATCGAAACGCCCCGTGGTCTGACAGACCAGACTCGCTGCGGCATCAGTCAGCACCGGGGGGTGCGTCGCGTCGAACGCCCAATCCCCAACTTCGAATCGCGCTTGCCCGGCTTTCTTGCCGCCAAAGACCGCAACCAGCTCCTGGTGTCGCTCGGCAAGCAAGTTGACACAGAACCAGCCATGCTCGCCGAGGACCGGCGTCATGCTCGCGCTGCGGTTGACCGCGACGACCAGAGTTGGCGGATCGGCGGTCACCGACATAACCGCCGTTGCGGCCATCCCCGCGTAATTCTGCTGATTGCCGGTCGTAACGATTGCAACCGTTGTCGCCAGGCGCCGCATCGCCTGCCTGAAATCGTCGCGAAGCCCCTGATCAGTCATACACGCTCCACGAGAGTTTTCAGCGGCACATGCACGTCGGCAAGCGCCGCGGGACTGGCACGGGTCGCGTTCACGACCAAGGCCTTGCCTTGTACATAGTCCTTGACCGCGTTGACACAGTCGAGTGCGATGACCGCACCGCCACGCAGGTAAATGACAGAGAAACTGCGCGTGGTCATGTCTCCGCGAACGATTGCCTGGTCGAAGCCGATCGACAAACCGACGGTCTGCAGTTTCAGATCATACTGGTTCGACCAAAACCACGGAACCGCATGATAGGGTTCGGGTGTGCCCATCAAGGCCTTGACCGCTGTCGTCGCCATGTCGTTAGCGTTTTGCACCGACTCAAGTCGGATTTCTTGTCGATCCTGGAATGCGCTTGCGTGAAGCGCACAATCGCCGATCGCGAACACGTCCGGAAGGGTCGTGCGGCACACGGCATCGACCCATACGCCGTTTGCGCCCTTCGCCCCCGCGGCGAGAAGGGGCTCGACCGCCGGAATAATGCCGATCCCGACGATCACCATTTCGCAGGGAACGATCTCACCGTCTGCCAGGCGCACGCCCGATGCGCGACCGTTCATGCCTTCGATGCTTTCGACCAGCGTGTCCAATCGAACATCGACGCCGTGCGCGCGGTGCTCGGACTCGTAAAAGCGCGACAATTCCTCGCCGGCAACGCGTGCCAGCACGCGCGGGAGCGCCTCGAGCACCGTCACCTGCTTGCCGAGCTTGCTCAGCACGGCTGCGGCTTCAAGTCCGATGTAGCCGCCACCAATCACCACAACGCGAGTCGTCGTCACCAGTTCAGTGATCATCCGATCGACATCGGCGCGACTGCGTACCGCATGAACGCCAGTCAGGTCGTGACCTTGGCAGCTCAGCCGTCGCGCATGCCCGCCTGCTGCCCAGATCAGACTGTCATAGCCAATGCGTTCACCGTCGTGCGAGGTGACGACATGGGCGACGGGATCGACCGCAATAATCCGTTGCCCTGTGAGCATGGCCACATTGCGCTCAGCCCAAAAGGTTGCGGGTCGGATCAGGATGCGATCGAATTCCTTGTCGCCAGCCAGATAGTCTTTCGACAGTGGCGGCCGCTCGTAAGGTATCTCGGGCTCTTCGCCGGCCATCCCGATCGTTCCTGTGAAGCCGCGTTGGCGCAATGCGATCGCTGCCTGCGCACCGCCATGCCCGGTCCCCACGATGAGGACGTTATATCGTACCGACATAAGCGCTCCCCTGGTTACGAAGATGGAGCTGGGGTGGCAGCATCAACTGCTTCGCCATAAAGAGCTGTTTTATCATCTGTTAATTCCAGATCGCGTGACGAAAGACCAACAAGAGAACTAACATTTGCGCGGGTCGCCATGGCACAGGCAGTTCAAAAACAGAAGTTGCGGACTTCAAGCACAACCTGCGCGGATGTTGCTTAGGGTGTGGTGATCGATTAGCACCGCTTGGCGGCTCTCGGGCGTGGTCATCGCGATCTGGACCTCCGCTGATTTAGCGTTTTCCGGTGGGGACTTAGCCGTGAGCGAATGCGGCTAAATAAGAGGCTAGCGCGCCGCGCCTGCCCGGCGCAAGGCTCGATGTTCCGCCGATGTTCCGCTCTGGGTGCGTCACAGCCATCAGAACCTCCAGAACACGCTCATGAAACGCAGCACGCCGACCCGCGAACTGGAGCTCCTCCGTGGCCCAAAAATGCTGGCCTTGCAGAGGTAGTTTGGCGGCGCGGAGTGTGTATCGAAGCGGGCTGCCCTCGTCCCCTGTTGCCGGTTTCCAAAGCCGCTCTTCAGGCTGCCAACTCTGACGCCGGCGACCGGCACGGAATGGCGAATGCAGGGTCGCCGGCCGAGTGTTTGGCGACGGTTCCGAGTTCGATCGGGGCACCAAATTTGGTGGTCCCAACTCGCCAATGCTGCTGATGGCGACCTCCTCGATTACCCAGTTTCGACACCCGCCGAAGCGCCGATCCGGCTGACATCGATAGCCTCGAAACGCACGATTTGAAGCGGTGTGTCGCGGCCGTTCCGGAGGGCATGCCGGAAGAAAACAGCGGCCAGCTGCCGACCGAGTTGCTCTTATGTTATGCAAGCGGAGGCCGTCGAAACAAGCCGAGGCCGTCGAAAATCGTGTCGGACGCGAGCAAATTGGGGGCCGGAGCCCCTCGTTCAGTCAACCTCGTCGTACGCGGGTAGGTCCTCGATCTGCAGCAGCCGTCGGCCAAGATCGGCCTGTTCCTGAGTGAGGTCGCGGGCGGGCCGGGTGAAGCGGCGACCTCTGCTCTCGAGCCAGGCGAGGGTCCGTTCGACGGCATCGAGACGCTTCGTCAGGAAGGCATATTCGGCCTGATAAATGATCGCGTTCGTCGGCCTTTCTCCGTGCCGGCGGAATGCCGATGAGGAGGTGGGGACGGCCTGCCGGCCACCGGTTAGGGACCGCGTCAGCGGCCGCCTCAGGCGGCGGTAGGGGAGACGATTTTCTTCAGCGGCGGGCGATACTGAGAGGGTATTGGGCTAGCCCGTTCTGCCGGTGAAAATGGTGGGACCATGCCGTCCTTGACGGGGCGCCGGCAGGCCGTCAGCATCGGATTACACGGGTGGGCCGCCCCTCCTTTCTACCGGTCGGTGTGCGACTTCAGCCGTCCGCGTGCAAGGGCCGCGCTGACCCATTCTTCGACATTCGCGCCTGCCTTTCCTCTTCCCAGCTCCGGCCACTCGTTCATTTCGAGTCGGCAGTGCGGTTCAGACCCTGGCCCCGGAATCGACGGCGCGGGTTGGTAAGTTCGATCGCACCACCAAAACTCTTTGCGCACGGATAGGCGAAGCGGTAGCGCATTATTTTTCGGGGGGGAGAAGATCGATGCTTCTGCGTAGAGTTGCGCTAACAATGCTTTTGGCCGGAGCGGCTTCAGCTACCGTGGCCCAGACTTCCGCTATGCCCGCCGATCCCACTGCCCCGGCCGCACCCTCCTCAGCCGCCGCAGACCGACCCGACAAGACCCCGTCCGGCGCCACGTTCACTGCTCCGGGAGGCTGGGCCGAGCAGACCAAGCCTATGCTGATCGAGCTCGTCGCGCCGGAAAAGGATTTCGGTGTCGCGGTGGTCGATGTCGGGCCATCGGCTGACGCCAAAGCGGCTGCGGCGGCGGCGTGGGCCACGTGGAAGCCGAGCCAGACCCGCCCCCCCAAGCTCATCACCGCGCGCGCCCCGCGCGACGGGTGGGATGAACGCCAGTTCGTCGATTATGAGACCTCGCCCAACGAGAAGCGCGACCTTAACGCCTTGGCATTACGCAAGGGCTCCGGGTGGATCGTCGTGCTCACCGACGGCAATCAGGGCACGGGTGAGAAGCGTCTCGCTGCGATCGGCCTGATCGGGCAGAGCCTCCGCCCCGCCGGCTATGCCCGCGAGCGCTTCACCGGCCGCACGGCGCATCCGATGGACGCCGCTCGCATCGCCGAGCTACGGCGGTTTGTCGAGCAGTCGATCCAAGAGCTCGGCGTGCCGGGTGCCGCATTCGCGCTCACCACACGCGAGAAGACGATTTACGCCGGCGGCGTGGGCGTGCGGCTACTTGGCGACCCGACACCAGTCGACGGTGACACCGAATTTGCCGTCGCCTCCAATACCAAAGGCATGGCCACGCTGATGCTGGCCAAGCTGGTTGACGAGGGTAAGCTCGCCTGGAACGAGCCGGTTACGCAGGTCTACCCGACGTTCCGCCTCGGAAGTCCGCAGACCACGAGCAAGGTCCTCGTGCGAAATCTCGTCTGCGCATGCACCGGCCTGCCTCGCAAGGACATGCAGGTGATCCTCAACTCGGACCCCGACGCGGCTGCGTCGGACACCTTCGCTCAGCTCGCCGCCACCGAGCCCACCAGCGGCTTCGGCGAGGTTTTCCAATACAGCAACCTCATGGCGTCGGCGGCCGGCTACATCGGTGGACATATCGCTTATCCCACCCTGCCGCTCGATCAGGCGTTCGCGCGCGCGATGCGTGAAAAGGTATGGGGACCGCTCGACATGACGCGGACCACGCTCGACTTCGACCAGGCGACGCGGGGCGACTGGGCGCGGCCCCATGCTGATGCGATCGACGGTAAACCGGTTCCGATGCTCGGGGCGGGCATGAAGCTCAACTATGCCTTTACCCGCTACGGCGCGGCGGGCGGATCCTGGTCCACCGCCAGTGACCTCATCAAGTATGTTCGCTTCGAGCTGAACGAGGGCAAGCTCGACGATGGGCGGCAGTACGTTTCGGCAAAGAACCTGATGCAGCGTCGCGTCGCCAACGTATCGGTCGGCGAGGACCAGGTCTACGGCATGGGGTTGGAGGTCGACCGCACCTACGGCATTGACGTGGTCCATCACGGCGGCAGTCTTGCCGGCTACAAGACCGATATTATGATGATTCCCTCGGCCGATATCGGCGCGGTAATCCTGACAAATGCCGACAATGGGCAATCGCTGCTGCACCCTCTCATGCGCCGGCTGCTTGAACTGCTCTACGACGGCAAGCCCGAGGCAGCCGCCGATGTCGCCGCTTCGGCCAAGCGCATCCACGCTGAAATTGCTACCGAGCGCGCGCGAGTCTCGATCAAGCCCGACGCGCAGGCTGCCGCCGCTCTCGCTTCGAGCTATTACAACCTGGATCTTGGGCCTATCGCTGTGGCTCGCACAGGCAGCGGTGTGCAGTTCGCATTTCGTACGATGGCGACGCCGATGGGGACGCGGCGCAATGACGACGGCACAGTCAGCTTCGTCGCGCTCGACCCCACGTTGCTGTTCACCCCGCTCGTCGTCGGCAGCAAGGATGGGAAGCGAACCTTACTGATGCGGGACGGTCAGCACGAGTTTGCGTTCGTGGAGCGTTAGACGCACATGGCGACGTTCAGGTCGCCTTGCCCGGTTCCCGAAACCGCGGCAGTACAGCCAGAGCCAGCTTACCAGGCAGGCATGTGTCGCTGGTCTCAACCGGCAAACGGCTCGTGCTTGAACAGACCTGTTGCGTCCTGGACCGCATCCACGCGAGGATGGACAGGCGTTACAACACCATCCTTGTCCAGGCGGCTCTTGCCGCAGACAATGGTGGACAGATTCCCTCACTCTCGTCTCGTTCGGCGTGCGCGCCCCGCCCTCGCCGGGCCGTGCCCGATGCGCGGGCGACCAATGTTCCTCTCGGTGCCACCGGCTCTCGACGATTGCGCGAGAACCCCTCCCGGACACCAAGCGCTCGAAGTCGAGGTAGCGGCTGTATGTTCGGAGAAAAATATCCCTATTTTTGATATGTTACGCCCAACGAGACCTGTAATCTCGATTACGGAAACATCATGTTCGTCGCCTGTCTAAATCAGACGCAGCACCAAGACGTCGTGCGATCGTTCGTCGGTTTGAGATCTCATCGCCTCGTGTGGGCAATATAAATTGTTTACGTCGACATTAGGGCGTCCAGTGCTCGCGCTGCGAACGCCGGTGCGCTGGGCATACACGGGGGTCGTCGTATTTTTTTGGTCGTCGCGGTAAACAGAGATACGATATCGGGCGAGACGTGTTTGCGGCAGCGCTGCGCGTCGTGCCAATCCTCCACGCCTAGCGCTGCAAGCAGCGGTGCTCGTTCCGTCGCCGCAGCAATGCGCACGTCGGTGCGTCGCCGGCGATGGACCGCGTCGTCCGTATGGGCGCAGTCCTCGAGCGAATGCGGCAAGCAGCGACCTGCTAAATATGAGCGCGGAAATCACGGTTCTGGAACGAGGCGTGCGCGGCACGTTTAACGCTTCGGAAATGCACTGCGTGTAACGCCGCTCAGGGGAACTTTGCGAGACATAAGTGGGATGGCAAAACTAGGCTTCTGGCAAATGGGCCGGCGGGACGCGATTGCGGCCGACAGTCGGGGCGAGCCTGCGCCTCAGGCCTCGGTTCCTGCAGCGGACGATCAAAGAGCCTCATTTCGTGCGACGGTAAACAAGGCCGAGGTGAGGCTGCTGCTGGAGAATTACGAGGACTCCCGGCAAGGCTGGTTCTGGTCGACCGATCACGACGGACGCCTGACCTATCTGACGGACAGCGTCGTTACCCTCCTCGCCAACCATGCTACCCGGCTTGCCGGCGCGCCTTTCACCGAGCTGTTTCAGACGTCGAACGAAGAAACCAAGGCCTCACGGACCCTCGCTTTTCAGCTGGCGAAGCGGTTGAGCTTTGAAAAGCTTGCTCTGCGCGCGGCGGTCGCAAGCGATGAACGGTGGTGGGCGGTTTCGGGCAACCCCCAGTTTGACCCGAGCGGGCAGTTCACCGGCTATCGCGGCAGCGCTGTCGATATAACCGAGCAACGCCAGACGACCAAACATGCGTCGCAGCTCGCCATGTACGATGCCCTGACCGGCCTCCCGAACCGTCGGTCGATGGCAGTCGCCCTCGAGGCGCACCTCGTTGCGCTCAAGGTCCAAAAACGATCGTGCGCCGTCATGCTGATCGACCTCGATCGCTTCAAGCAGGTAAACGACACGCTCGGCCATCCGGCGGGCGACGCGCTGTTGAAGCAGGTCGCCGAGCGACTGCTCAAGATTGTGGGCGACCGCGACCGGGTTTTCCGGCTGGGTGGCGACGAGTTTCAGATAATCGTCTGCGATTGCCAAGACCGTGGGGCGCTCGGTGATCTGGGCACGCACGTCATCAGCTCGCTCTCCCAACCCTATTCCGTTGATGGCCATCGTTGTATCATCGGTGCGTCAATCGGCGTGGCGATGAGCCCGTTCGACGGCGTGGCGAGCGACGAGCTTATCCGCAACGCCGATCTAGCGCTTTACGCTGCCAAGGACGCCGGGCGTGGTCGATTTCGGTTCTTCTCGAATGAGCTGCTTAGGGCAGCCGAAGACAAACGGATCCTCGAGGGGGACCTGCGCGATGCGCTTGCCCGCGGCGAGCTCGATCTTTTCTATCAACCGATTGTCGATGCAAAGACCGAATGCACGACTGGCGTCGAGGCCCTCGTTCGCTGGAACCATCCCAAACGAGGGCCGATCTCGCCCGCACTGTTCGTTCCGATCGCCGAAGAGGCGAATTTGATCGAGCAGCTGGGCGAGTGGGTCCTGCGCAAGGCGTGTGAAGACGCCGCGAAATGGCCCGGAAAAATCAGGGTGGCGGTTAACGTTTCGCCCCTTCAATTTATCAGCAGTTCGCTGCCCAAGGTCGTCTTGTCAGCCCTTGCATCTTCCGGCCTCGCGCCCGATCGGCTGGAAATCGAGATCACCGAGGGCGTGTTCTTGAGCGAGGGCGCTGCCACCGCCACGATGTTTGCAACGCTCAAGCAGATCGGCGTGCGTCTGGCGCTCGACGACTTTGGCACCGGCTATTCGTCGCTCAGTTATCTGCGGACGGCGCCGTTCGACAAAATCAAGATCGACCAAAGCTTTGTGCGCTCCGCCACCCTGCCAAAGTCGCGCAACCGCGCCATCATTGCGGCGATCGTCGCGCTCGCCGAAGCGCTGGGTATGGAGACGACTGCGGAAGGCATCGAGTCGCACGATCAGCTTGATCTCGTTCGGAGCTTGCGGGTCAGTCACGTCCAGGGATGGATCTACAGCAAAGCCGTACCATCAGAGGTAATCGGTGAGCGACTGGAAAATGGCGAATGGCTGATGGTGCCGTCGGGCCCCGCCAAGCAGCGCTTCGAACGGCAATCGATGTATCGCACCGTCGGCGCGATCGACGGCCATGTGTATCACTCGGTGCTTATCCGCAACCTGTCCGAGTCCGGCGCCCTGATCGAAGGGTCCCTCGATATCCCCGTCGGCGGCCTGGTACTTCTTGACTTGCGCGAAGGGCAGCTTGTCTTTGGCCGCGTACGTCGGGTGGCCAAGGGCCGGCTAGGAATAGAGTTTGAGCAGCCTCTGGTCAGTGACGGTGACGGAGGGCTTTGCACCAGCAATCGCGTCTCGGCTGCGGTCTTGAGCAAGGTGAACTTGCCTTCAGCAGAGGCGCCAGACGCAGAGCCGGTGGCCGGCGCCGATAACACAGCGTCGCTCGAAACGATCCGGGCCAAGCTCGGCATGACACAGGCGCCGGTCCGGGCACACCTCATGGCTTCGGGCGCAGAAGGCGCCCTGTCGATCCAACGCGAACTCGGTGAGTTTTCTCCCGAAACCGGCGCTCACCGCAGTTTGCCTACGATCAACCAGTTATCCCAACAATATCTGGAAACCGTGCGCGGCGACGCAAAGCGTCATGAAACCGACTTATGCTGTCTGAAAGACTATATCTTGCCCCGTTTCGGGACGAAACGCGCCGATGAACTCGCGCCGTCGGAAATTGGTGAGTGGCTCGCAAGAATGATAAGCCAAGAGGACTGGTCTCCGGCGAAAGCGAACCGGCTTCGAGGCTTACTTGGCCAGATGTTTGTCATGGCAATGCAATGGGGAACGCATGGCGGCGATGCGGCCCAAGGCGTTTCGCTCGTCAACCGCAGTGCGCGTGAGCGCTCGCTGACAAACGAGGAGCTGGAACGCTTGAACACGGCGACCGAAGCCAGTCTCAACCTGCAGCTGAAATCGATCGTCACGCTGCTTATGTTGACAGGTACCCGCCAGCGGGACTTGCTTGAGGCTGAATGGGCTCACGTTGATCTGGACCGCCGCATCTGGCGCATACCCTCAGCCCAGTCAGGAAAAGAGCGCACCGTCGCCCTCTCAGGTGCCGCCATTGCGATATTCCGGGAATTGCCTCGTGCTGCGACGTGTCCGCAGGTCATCATGAACCCCAAGACCGGGAGACCCTATCGCTCTTTCTTCAACAGCTGGGATACGGCCCGGAGGAGAGCCGGTCTGGCGGATCTGGAGATCGACGATCTTCGGCACAGCGCATCCGAAGACGTGTTGGCGTGACGCCATGACCGGGTTGCTCGTTACGCAACAGTGTTCGCAGGGTACGAAGAGCTTGGTGGCGCAGGGCTCGCATCAAACCGGATCCCTTGCCGACTCTCCCATCGGCAATCGCGCTCCCATGCGTTCGAGCGATCCCGGTCTCGTGCGTTTCAGATATGGGGCCTGTTGGCTTTGAGCTCACCCGTGTCGGCGCACTGTGAAAGCAATCCTCGTCCTGCAGCGTCGATTACGCACTGAGCTGCATGGGAAGCTGCTTGAGCCACTCGCCAGCCGTCGTCGTGAGGTAGTGAGACAGATTCTGTTTGAGCACGATGTTGCCCCGACGCGAACGGCGGAGTGCATGGGCAGCAACGTGCAATGTCACCGAGATTCCCTGCGCGAATTCGATGTCTTCGCTTGGCGCGTTGCAGGCTCGCAGCTGGTCCAGAGCCAACCAAAGGCGGTTCTGGGCGCCTGTCGGAAGCGCCAGCGACGGGGATGCCGCCGCATCGGATACGACATCGTAAATTTCAGCGTACGCATCTTTGTGGGCGAGACGTACCTCTTGAACAGGATCGTATTCCATGCGGGGTACTCTTCCGCCCAATATGGTTAACAATCAGCAAATGGACCCTCTTCGATGGGCGAGGGAAGCAGCGCAAGCCGACCAACTGGAAGCGATCAGCGCCGCGGCGGCATTGCCGGCGCACGTGAGCTTGGGCCGATTGAGAATTAGTTGAAGCTGGGTATCGGTGGTTGAAGGCGGACACTCCTCCTCCGCCGCGTCGTCTTTGAGATCGATCCCCTGCCGACAGCATCCCCTTTTAGATCCGGGGCGCTGTAGAAATCGCTACCAAAGTTCCTGTGCCGGCCAAGAAAATCATGAAGATCCAGTGGCTCAAAGACCGTCGCTGGAGCAGCGGGAGGCTTAGCATTACAGTTTCGTAGTTAACCGAACTCTGAATCAATGGGTCTCCATGGTAGGAGGCTGTGGTGATGGGTGCATCGATCGAGACGACGCTGGAGCTTTGGGCTTCTTCTTTGAGGGATGTAAAGGCTCGGATGAGCGGGCTGTTCACGCAAGAGCGTGTGGCGGCTTCGGCCGGATTTTTCCTTGATGGGTTGCTGGGTGACGAGCGCCGCAAGACGGGGTGGATTCGGGCTGAAGCAGCAGGCGATCCCGGACCCTGGCGCCAGCAAGCCATTCTGGGTCGAGGGCGGTGGGATGCCGACGGATTGCGCGACATCGTGCGCGGCTATGTGGTCGAACATCTTGGCGCTGACGACGCGGTTCTGGTGGCGGTTCTGGTGATCGATGAGACGGGCTTTCTCAAGCAGGGCAAGGCATCGTGCGGCGTGGGACGCCAATATACTGGCTCTGCCGGCAAGATCACCAACTGCCAGATCGGCGTCTTTGCAGCCTATGTGTCCACGCGCGGCCATGCTTTCATAGACCGCGCTTTGTATTTGCCGAAAAGCTGGACTGGTGATGCCGCGCGGCTCGCCGCCGCTCATGTTCCGGGCGACACGGCCTTTGCCACCAAGCCCGCGCTGGCGGTGCAGATGATCCGCCGGGCCATCTCGGCAGGCGTCCCGTTCTCCTGGGTCGCAGCGGATGCTGTTTATGGTGTCGGCGACGTCGAGCAGGCCCTGCGGCGTGCGTGCAAAGGCTATGTGCTGGGGTCAGGTCCGATCATCATTTTGGCTCATGGGCAGGCAAGCCAGCCATCGCCGGCACTGCTGCAGAAATTGCCCGCGATCTTGCCCCTTCGGCATGGCAACGTCTTTCGGCCGGCGAGGGCACGAAAGGTGCGCGGCTTCACGACTGGGCGTACCTCGAACTCGCCGATCTCCATGCCGACGAATATGACGAGACGAAATCCGGTCTGTGGACCCGTGGCTTGCTGATCCGGCGCACTATCAGTGACGGCGAGTTTGCCTTCTTCACGACCTGGTGCCCCGCGGGAACAGCCATCCAGGCCCTGGTCGCCGTCGAGGGTCACCGCTGGGCGATCGAGGACAGCTTCGAGACCACCAAGAACGAACTCGGTCTCGACCATAACGAAACCCGATCCTGGCATGGCTGGCACCGGCACGTGTCGCTCGTCATGCTGGCGTTCGCGATGATGGCGGTCATCCGGTACCGTGCCAACACCCTGACGCCCCCAAAAAGACTGAGAACCAGAACCATCCGGATCTGATCCGCTGGTCAATACAGGAAGTACGCCGCCTCGCCATCCGGCTCGCACAGCGCCGCATCCAGCCTGCCTATGTCATTGCGTGGTCATGCTGGAGACGTGCGCACCAGGCCGCCGCACGCAAAGCTCACGTCAAATCTAGAATGCAACTGTAATGCTAGGCCTTACCATTCATTAGTTGATTTACCGCTGGCGGTTCGATTGCTGTCGAACGCGCGAGCGAAACCCTGGCGTTGTCGAGCCGCCACCAGACATATGCAAATCGTTTGCAGAAGCTACGCGAAACGACTGCCGCCAGCCGTGCAGACATGCCAGAGGATGCTGTCGGGCGGTCGTTCGGGCGACGTTAACTCGTGGCGGTACTCCAGCCCTTATTTTTGTGCTGCTTGGACCGTCGCCGGCGCGGCTGCGACCGCGCCCATGTGTGCCGATGGCAGTTGTGGCCCTACGTCGGCCCATGTCGCCAGCACTGGCGACAGCTTGGCTGCATCTGCCGAGAGCTGCGAAATGTGCACGGTGTAGCGCCCATAAGCAACGCGATCGAACAGGAAGAACCCGTCAAAGTCCGTGCGCGTGCGCGCCACGACGCGCTTCTCGGAATCAAGGAGTTCGAGATCAACGCCCTCAATCGATCTGCCTGCCGCCCTGACGAGGGTACCGTCGATATCGCCAGCCCCCACAAGCGGAAGCTCAATCACTGCTACAACTCCGGGGCGCGGCGTCACGACAACACCCGGAAGCGAGGGTTGAACCATGGGATCGGGCAGCGAACTGGCGTCGATACCGATTAGAACGGGCTGGAAGGGTTCAAGACCGTCAACCAGCGTTTCACCTTTGGCGTTGGTAGACTGATCGACCGGGACCCGTCCCGCCGTCACAGCCACATCCTTTTCCCATGGCTCGTTGAAGTCATGGCGTCCGTTGCCGTTAAGATCGCGATAGACGCGCACCAACGCGCTGCCACGCGAGGCAAGCTTGTCGGCCGTCATTCGAATGCCGCGATCTCGGGGATCGACGCCGAGGCTGAAGGCAAGATTAAGTCCGGCTGCAACCGAGCCGTCGCTCGCTGCCTCTGCACTTGCCGTCAACGCCAGCTTGTCGAAGCGGCGAATATACCCAAGTGCCGCGCGTGCGCGCTCCATCGCGCGATCATAGCCAACTTCGGCACGCCACGACGTACCACGCGTCGCGTCGCGCCCCGCCGACCATTCGCCGACAACGGTTGCGCTGTCGAAGCGTGTTTCGGGAGCGAGGCGGAATCGTGCCTCGCCGCGGAGCCGGACACGACCAATCCGGGCGTTGGCGAGCAAACCTGCGTCCATGACGCCAGGCGAATCAGGGCCGACCTTGTGTTTCTCCTCGAGCCAGCGGAGCTCGCCGGTAAGAGCAACGCGCCCCAGATTGGCCGAGACGCGCGACGTGATATCGATGGTGTCGTCGCCAGTTGAGCGTGTCGTCAAGCGCGCCGCCAGGCTGACTGGAATCGACCCAACTCCCTGTCCGAATATCTGATCAAAGGTGATGCTGTGGAGACCGGTGACATTTTGCAAGATGCGATCAGACCGGAAACCATCAGCCCATATTGTTTCGATTCTGTAACGCGTTTGTTTGATCTCGCCCACTGCCTGGGCACGGATTGCAGTCCCGCCTCCCAGTTCGGCCGACCCCGACACTTCGATAAGCGCCGAGCCAAAGGCATGGCGCATCGAGGCCTCGACATAATTCTGTCGCCCCGCGCCATCAATTACCAAGCTGTGGGCAAACGCGGCAATTGACGTCTTGGCGTTTAATCCCCGCTCAAGGCCGAATGTGCCGCGCCACCCGCCAGGACCGAAAACGGGTGTGCCGCCGAGATTGAGCAGATCGCGGCCGTCCTCGTTGATCCCTGCCCAATAGAATGTTTGGCGCGGCGGTATGCTGTCGAAGCCGACCGGCACGCTTCTGATCTCGCGTCGGATCTGGCCTTGTGGCCCGTAAAGCACAATCTCGAACCGGTTCTGGCCGTACTGAAGCGGGACATCAAGAAATTCGTAGCGACCATCGGCGCGGTCCTGCGCAAAAGCGAGCAATTGCCCGTTGCGGTATAGTTCGGCGTCCCAGCCCCTGGGCAATTCACCTCGCAAATCGATACGGTCGAAGCGATCCGACCGTTCAACGGGGCGGTTGGTAACCACCGCGCCGCGACCTGCGCTCGACACCGCGACCAAGGGCGTTGAAAATCCCTGTATGTCGCCTGCGGCGACCGTCGTGGCCTTGAGCGGGCCAAGCAAGTTACCCGCAGGATCGGCGCGATAGGCCTGAACACGCAGCGTCGCGGGCACGCCGTTACGATTGGAAGACAGGCGCGCGTTATAGGCAACCGGTCCCACTTCGCCCGCAGCGTAGATTTCATATTGGACATCAACCCGCTGCCCGCTGAGCCGGTCCCTGAGACCACCAATGCTAGCGACGACGTCGAGAGCGGGGGGCTTGATCCCTTTAAAGCTCACCCGCGATTGGGGCAGGCTCGCCAAGTCGAAGCTGGTCGCCGGCCGCGCGATTGCTGCGCGGGCGCGCCGTTCGGCGGCGGCCTCGGGCGGAAGCTTTCGATCCGATTTGACGATCAGGAGCGAGTTGGGGGTATCGGCAGTAAACGTAGCGCCAAACCAGCGCGAAAGCGCAGTTGTTGCAACACACCACCCCTCAGACGTATCGCGAATGTCGTGCGGCGCAACTTTTTGTGTGACGTTCGCAATTTGTTCCACACCGCTTGCGCGGTCGATCGTAACGGTGTGCCGCTCCTCGAACGCCCAGCCCGTTGCGCGGCGCGACTGTTTGTCGAGGCGGATCGGGATATCGAGCGCAATGACCGTATCAGCGAGATCGACGCAGACCCCCTCGGGCGTCGCATAGCCTCGGACGCCATCGCCCACCCGGTATTGTCCCATCCGGACTTCAAAGAGCAACGCGTCGTCGGGATTGGGCGTCCACGCACGTGAAGGCGCTGCCTGGACCAGAGCCAAAGCCCCGGCCAGAAGCGCCAACACCGCGCGCACGGCGCGCACCATCGGGAAGGTCCCTTGTTCTCCGTTTCCTAGCGCAGGACAGCCTGTGATTCAGCGATCAAACCGCCGGTGTCGTTGTCCTCGAGATACTGGACCGTCACAGTGCCCGGCATCAGCGCCGCCGCTTCTGGCGAAAGCGCGAGGCTGACCGTCCGCTGAGATAATTCCGCATAAACGGCGATCCCTCGCGCTTCGTACAGCGGCTTGGAAACGCCGGGGCGCGTTACCCGCAACCGGCCATAAACCGAACGACTGCCGCTGCGGGCAAGCGTGAAAGCCAGCGCTGTTTGCCCGCCCTGCCGATCAAGATGGACCGCAGAGATAGCCGCGCTGGCCTGAAGCGCGCCTTTTCGAACGATCACCGGAATGGTGACGCCGTAAATCGGTGTCAGCGCAATCGACAGGCCTGCACGCGGAGTTGAGGTAACCGGCGTTGCATCAGGTACGGCGCGGAAGAGCATGTGCGCGCGGTATTCGCCGTCGGGAAGATCGGGCGAAAGGCGGGCCCCGACCCTGACAACCTGCGGCTGATTGGGCGGCAGCGTCACACGGCGCGGCGCATAGCTGATCATTGCCAGCGTCGCCTTTTCCTTCTCGGTCGCGCCTTCAGGGGCGACTTCCTCGAGCCGTCCTTCGGCATTCATGCGGCGCAGCTCGACCGAGATTCGATAGGTGGCGGGCTGACTTCCGACATTGTTCAAGATAATTTCGGTGCCGCGTCCGCCCTCGAGGACGAGTCGCGTCGGAGCAACAAGAAGATCGCCGGCGGCACCGGCAGGCGCTGCAAGCGATGCAGAAATACACGCGGCAAAAAACGCCAGAAGGCGCAGTCGATTAGGGTTCATGGCTGGTCCGGCCCTGTTAGAAGTGTTCCAGGCCGTCGTAACAAGCCAAGGTTAAAATACCGGTAACCCTAGGCCGAACAGCAGGAAGCCCGCCGACCTCACGGTTGGCGGACTTCGTGTTGATTTAAAGTCGTTATTGATAGTCGACGTTGACGGTGAATTGACCGCTGTAGACGCCCTCAACCTGGTTCGCGCCAACCGACAAGGTGCCGCCGACGGTCAAGGTGTTGCTGGCAGCGAGCGTCATCGTCGCCGCCGAAGAAACAAGTGTCGAGCTCATCGTATTGCCGGCCGAGGTCAGCGAGACAGTTCCCGGAACAGTAACAAGCGCAATTTGCCCCACTGTTCCAACGACGGTGAAGTTGGCTGCCAGGGGAGAGCCCGAACACACCAGCCCAGCACCGCATGTACGCACGCCAGCAGGGCTGACAACAACCGTCGAGGCGGTGGCGCCGGTCACGATCGTCGCATAGTCGAGATCAGCATTCTTTGTGATCGTGATCTGCTTCACGATGTTCGCCTTGGCGAACGCCTGAGCGGTTGCTGCGTTGGCAGCCGAAGCACCCGAACCGAGCGTGATGACACCGGTCAGCGCAAGCACTTTGAAAATCTTATTCATAATGGAGCGGTCCCCTAAATTAGGTCTGTAAATTGCCCAAGCCCGGAACCCCACGTCCCGGCCACCATGGTCCTGTGGACCGAAAGGCGTTCAGGAACGATTTCGCCGAATGGTAAATGTTGCATGAACCTTCTGCGCTTGACGTCCAGCGTTCATTCGACCCGCTATTGGTAGTCCGCGACAATCGGGATGCGTCCGCGAAAGTCCCCCGAAGTACGACCCTTGACGACTAGTCGGCCACCAAACGCAAAGCCGAGCCTACCATTGGCGTCAAGAACGGGGTCAGGGGGCAGGTCAGTCCGCAGGTCAACAGCGTCGAGGCCGCTGCCGTCAGGCGAGAGCAGACGGACGCTGCCGGGCAAGCTGACACGGACATGCCGAAACGGCTCCCCGGTTAAACGGACCCGCCCGGTAAGCGCAACGCCTCCCAGGTCGGTGAGCCCCACAATGTGTCGGGCGCCCGTCCGTTCGTCGAGCACGATCGACCCGCCGCGGCCGCTGTCGGCTGCTCGGCCCAGATCGAGCGAAGTTTCGATCTCGATGTTCAGCGGCCGCGCGGCGATGACCCGGGGCGCGGTGGGTGCGGCACACAGGCGGCACTGTGACGGTGCCATGCTCGGCGTCGCGACCAGCGCGATCATCAGAAGAAAAAAACGACCCACAATCGTTGTTATAGTCATGACGCTTCCAATGATTGGTTAACTGCGGCATCGTGGTCCCGCTGCGCTGTCTCGCGCGTTGGGTCTATAATGATTGTGCCGCGCGTCCCCGCCCTTGCCCGTATTACCGCCATTGGCGGTGCAGTACCTGACCATGATATCCATCAGGCGTTCATTGGGTGGGCCCGCGCGCGGCTCGGCCATCGCCGCGGCACGGCGATTTTCGACCGGATGGCCGGCCGTGCCGGCATTGATCACCGCTGGTCCGTGTTTCCCCTGGGGCCGGGCGGCGCCTCGCCCGTCGGCGAGGCCGGGTTTTATGCAGATGGACAAATGCCGCCTACCTCGCAACGTATGGCGATCTATGCCGAAGCCGCGCCGAGGCTGGCGCTGCTGGCGATCGCCAAGCTCGGCGAGCTTGGCCGAATCAGCCATATCGTGGTCGCGAGCTGCACTGGATTCACTGCTCCTGGTATCGACCAGATCTTGTGCGAACGCCTGGGTCTGTCGGACGGCGTAGAGCGTGTGCTTATCGGGTTCATGGGCTGTTACGCGGCAGTAACTGCTCTCAAGACCGCGCGACATATCGTCCGGTCCGAGCCCGATGCACGGGTACTGGTTGTGACTGTCGAGTTATCCACGCTCCATCTGCAACCAGCGACTGATATCGAGCCGCTGTTGGCCATGCTTCAATTTGGTGACGGTGCGGGCGCGGCGATCGTCGAAGCCGGCGGTGAAGGACTAACCCTCGAAGCGCCGTTCGCCGCTACCCTGCCCGACAGCGAGGGGCTTATCGCGTGGGCGGTTGGCGACACCGGCTTTGCCATGCATTTGTCAGGCGAGGTACCAGGACGAATTGCCACTGCCCTGTCCGACCCCAAGACACGGGCGGCTCTGACCGGCGGCGTAGATCCCCAGGTCATCGACGGGTGGGCAATTCATGCTGGAGGTCGCTCGATTCTCGATGCGGTTGAAACGTCGCTCGCGCTCGATCCAGACGCGCTGGCCGACTCGCGAGGCGTCCTCGCCGATTTTGGCAACATGTCCTCCTCAACGCTGATGTTCGTGCTTGCGCGGCTGTTCATGCGACGTCCGCAACGCGGCGTTGCCTTGGCGTTCGGCCCCGGTCTTGCCGCTGAGGGCTTTCGTTTCGGCTGGACCCGCTGATGCTCGCTCAGCGCGCCCTTGCCGACGAGTTGATGGACAGCGAGGACCTCGACGCGGACACCTATGCGGCCGTTGTCCGCGATCTCGCAAAGGTCAACACGCTCACCTTGGCACGTCAGCCGACCTTGCGTTTCCTGAAAGAGATCTCGCCCAAGCAGGAATCAATCCGCATTCTCGACGTGGGATTCGGCGACGGCGATATGCTGCGGGCGATTGCGAAGTGGTCTCGGGCAGTCGGTCAGCCGGTCGAGCTTGTCGGCATCGACCTCAATCCGCGCAGCGCGCCTGCGGCGTCGGCGTCAACCCCTGCCGACATGGCGATCGAGTATCGGACCGGCGACTACGCCGATCTGTCCGGCGGAGCATGGGACGTGATCTTGTCGAGTCTGGTCGCGCATCATATGACCCACGGACAGCTGATCAACTTTCTGCAATTCATGGACAAGGAAGCGACGCGCGGCTGGTTTATCAACGATCTGCACCGCCACGGCGTTGCATGGACCGGGTTTCCACTGCTTGCCCGCCTGATGCGATGGCACGCTATTGTCCGCCACGACGGCCAGCTCTCGATCGCGCGAAGCTATCGTCATGGCGAATGGAGGTCGATACTTGCCGAAGCCGGCGTCTCGGGCGCTCGGGTCACCCATATTTTTCCGTTCCGGTTATGCGTCGCGAAATTCCGCTGATCCTCGGCGCAGGACCAGCGGGCTGCGCCGCTGCGATTGCGCTCGCTCGGGCAGGAGCAAAGCCGATCGTCATCGAAAAAACGCGCGAAACGGGCGATGCCCTGTGCGGCGGGTTTCTCAGCTGGCAATCGCTGAGGCAATTAGAAACGCTTGGTATCGTGGGCCTCAAAGCGCACCCGATTACACAGGTGCGGATCATGTCGGGCAAACGTATCGTGACGGCGCAGCTGCCGGCGCCGGCCGTCGGCGTCTCACGGCATTGTCTCGATACAGCGATGCAGCGCGTGGCGCTGAGCGCCGGGGCGGCGCTCGAGCGCGGCGTGACCGTCCGTAGTCATGCCGACGGCGTCGTCCATACCGAAGGTCAGACCTTCACCCCTGACGCGCTGTTCCTCGCGGTTGGCAAGCATGAGGTACGCGGACTTTCCCGGCCAAAGCCTGATGGCGATGCACCGCTGGGCCTCCGCATTCGCATCGCCCCGCACCCCGCACTTCGCCAAATGCTCCACCACACCATCGAGCTACACCTGTTTGCGGGCGGCTACGCGGGGCTCTTGCTGCAAGAAGACGGTAGTGCGAACCTTTGCATGGCGCTGCGCAAATCGCGGCTAACCGAGGCCGAGGGTAACCCGGCGATGCTCTTGCATGAACTGGCCTTGGCGCATCCGCTACTCGGTGAACGGCTAGCATTTCTCGCCGAGGGCACGCCGACCGACGCGATTGGCGCTGTTCCCTATGGCTGGCGCGCACTGGAAACCGTGCCCGGTATCTTTCGGCTGGGCGACCAGGCTGCCGTAATCCCCTCGCTCGCTGGCGAGGGAATGGGCATTGCCATCGCCAGCGGCACCCTAGCAGCAAGGGCATTCCTGAGTGGAGGGGCGGCGGCCGCCCCGGCCTTTCAGCGTGAACTTGCAGCCCGCACGCGTCTCCCGGTGGCCATGGCGGGATTTTTGTGGCGTCAGGCAGAGCGGCCCACAGTCGTGCGCCTAGCTCTGCCCCTATTGAACGCCTTGCCAGCACTTGCCGGGTTTGCAGCGCGGATGACGCGAATCGGCGATTAAAGCGGATGGCCGTCGCATCCCTCTCGTGCCGGCGCGTATCGACCGAGAGATCCGACGTCTCGCTAAAGGGCGCGGCCACACGCACCGTCGGCGTCCACGACAAAAACAAAATGGGAGCCGCATAACGTTGCGCCAGGCGCACCAGTCTAAAAGGCCCAGCGCGACGCTAAATATGGGTCGGACACGGTGAGCTCAATCGCTCGAAGCCGGCCTACTGCGATGCCGTCGTCGACGAGTACGCCGTCAGCAGAGACAGGGTTGGCATCGAAGGATTTCTATCCCCGGTGTCGCAGGCTGACGGCGTCTTTCCCCGCGCCCCCGGCGCCGACCTTCACGATCGCCTGGGTGGCACCGCGGTCGAGTGCGAAGGCCAATGACGGGGCTCGGGAAGCGACGCTTGTGACCCGCAGCGTTAGCGCGTAGTCGGCCGACACCAATGGTTGCGCGTTCCCCCGATCCCTCTCCTCGCGCCGGCCGGTGGAAAGGCTGGGCGCGACGCATCGTCCGGACCGGGCTGGTCGCGACCCTCTTTTCGTTGATTAGCCTCGTCATTGCCGTATCGGTGGCCTATTCGACATTGCCTAGTTTTTCGGACCTCAAATCTTCCCCGAACGGCCAGATGATCCGGGTCCATGCGGCCGACGGCACGGTGCTCGTGTCAATGGGCCCGAGTTATGGCCAATGGCTCGACTACGGCCAGCTGCCCGCAACCATGAAAACAGCGATGGTCGCCGTTGAGGATCGTCGGTTCCACAATCATCTCGGCGTCGATCCGGTTGGCATCGTCCGATCGTTCTACGTGCGCGCCATCAAAGGTCGGTTTACCCAGGGGGGATCGACGATCACCCAGCAGCTTGCACGCAACGTCTTTCTGACCAACGACAAGACCTGGACTCGCAAAATTCGCGAAATCATTCTGGCGCTCGCGCTGGAGCGCAAATTCTCCAAGGACCAGATCCTCGAACTCTATCTCAACCGCGTTTATTTCGGCGGCGGGGCCTATGGGGTTGATGCCGCGAGCCGCAAGTTCTTCGGTCACCCTGCCGATCGATTGTCGCTGGGCGAAGCAGCTGTGATTTCGGGTCTGGTCAAGGCACCGTCAAACTATTCGCCGACCGCCGATGCTCAGGCAGCGATCGGTCGCGCCGGTGTAGTGCTTATAGTGATGCGCGACCAGGGCGTTATTACAGCCGAGCAGGCTGCCGATGCGGCGCCCGACAAGATCGTCTTTGCTCCTGAACCTCAACAAAACAGCGTCCGCTACTTCACTGACTGGGCGCTACCCCAGCTCGACACGATGATCGACGCGACGAACGGGCCCATCGATGTATGGACGACGCTCGACCTCAATATGCAGCGCGCGGCCGACGCGGCAATCGTTGCAAATACGCCCGACGGAACACAAGGGGCTCTGGTCTCGCTCGATCGTGATGGTGCGGTCCGCGCTATGGTGGGCGGTAAGGATTATGTCGGGTCGATCTACAACAGGGCGACACAGGCCGTCCGCCAACCCGGCTCGGCGTTCAAGCTTTTCGTCTATCTCGCCGCTCTCGAGGCCGGACATACCGCTGCCGACATGATGGTCGATAAGGAAGTCGATATCGCTGGCTGGAGGCCGCGCAATTCGTCCCGTAAATTCGCCGGGGAAATGACCCTGCGCACTGCCTTTGCCTATTCAGTCAACACCATCGCTGCACAATTAGGAGCTGAAGTCGGGACCGGCGCGATTGCCGACATGGCGCGCCGCTTTGGCATCACCACGCCGATCAACACGAACCCTTCGATGGTGCTGGGTACGTCCGACGTCCGTTTGATCGACATGACACGGGCATTCGCCTCGGTCGGCGGCAACGGGATTGCCATTGCGCCCTACGGCATCACCAAGGTGACGACAGCAACAGGGGACGTTCTCTACGAACACCGCGCTGATACGAGCCATGTTCTGGTCGCACCTCAGGTAGCGGCACAGATGATCGATCTTTTGCAGACGGCGGTGAACACGGGAACCGCCAAGGCAGCCCAGATCGGGCGCCCGGTCGCGGGCAAGACAGGGACAACGACATCGAACAAGGACGGTTGGTTCCTTGGCTTTTCGAGCGGGATTACGACGGGCGTCTGGATGGGCCGTGACGACAATAAGCCGGTGCCCGGCCTGCAGGGTGGGCGTAATCCCGCGCGTGCCTTTGCACAGTTCATGACAGTGGCCGTCGCCAAACGGCCGATCGAGAAGTTTCAGACTGACGTGACGTTGCCTGAATGGCAGCTTGAACCCGATCAAGAGGCTTATTTCGGCAATGCGGACGACGCGACGGCTCCCGATGGCAGCGGACAAGCGGCAGAGCCAGACCCCATGGATCAATCGAGCGAAACCCGGTTGGAAAGCCCCGATACGAATCCGCCACCTCGGCTGGATCAGAAATGGATCGACGACGCGCTCGGCCGCAATTCACGGACACCGCGCCCCGTCCAACCAGGCAACAGCCAGACGCGCCCTAACTAGGTCTTGCTAGCGATCGCGCCCGAACCAGTGAAGCGCAGTCCCATGCGCCCGCAACCAACGGCGGGCTGGACTGGGGTCGGAACCGTTCAAATGTGTGACCAATCCGTGAAACTCTGCGCCGTGATTCATGTGCACGCGGTGCGCGACTTCATGCGCAATCGTCGCCTGACGGACGTGAACCGGCGCCAATATAAGTCGCCAGCTATAACGGATGTCGCCCGAAGACGCACAGCTACCCCACCGTCCCTTGGGGTCGCCAACACCGACCGCTCCCACGCTAATGCCATGGCTTTGAGCCAACGCGCGGGTTTCAGCGGTCAGAACGCTCAGGGAATGAGCACGCAAGAACCGCAGCACGCGCAAGGACAAGCCATCGCATAGCCCGCCCACCCGCAATACGCCGTCGGCCAGCACGATACGGCGCGGATAGGCTGGGTTCCAGTCGATACTGATTCGATCGTCGCCGAGCCTAAATTCGGAATCGGGCATGATCGGGTGCGGCTGCGGCAGACGCGCAAGTTCGGCCTCGACCCAGTCCCGTTTTTCGGCCGCCCAGCCGAGCGCGGGTTTCAACGGCGCGCGGCTACCCAGCGTTAGCCGCACGGTCGCGTCGCGCGGATCGACGCTGAGCTTCATCCCGCGCGCCTGTGCCCGCCGCACAATCGTCAGGACCCGCGTGCGCCCGCCGCCGATAAACGGCGGGAAGGCGCCGGCGTCAGACGATCCGGTCGGTGAGATGATATTCCAGATCGCCCGCATCGTTCTCGCTTATTGTCCAGCCGCGCACCGACATGCCAGCGCGGTGGACGCTGTCACGGTCGCCACTTATCAAATGGTGCCACACCGGCAATGGCTTGTCCTCGGCGCGCAGCCGATACGCGCAGGAAACAGGTAACCAATCGAGCTCGAGAAGCTTGGCCGGGGTCAACCGGATGCAATCGGGCACATAAGCGTGGCGGTTACGGTAATCCGAACACCGTGCCGAACGCCTGTCCAACAATTTACAAGCAACGTTGGTCGCGAACAGCTCGCCCGTTTCCTCGTCCTCGAGTTTGTGGAGGCAACACTTGCCACAGCCATCGCACAAAGCTTCCCACTGACCTCGATCGAGCTTTTCGAGCGGAACATCTTCCCAGAAATTGCCGGTTACCTCACCCATTTTTTCAGCTCACTGGCAATCACCTCGGGCGTGGCGTCCTGAGACAACAGCGCAATAGGTTTGTTATCGGGACCCATCAAATAGGTCGCGCGGCCGTGGTCGACCAGATAAGCTGCGTTGCCCGGCCTTTTGTTGATCTGGACGGGAACGCCGTAGGCCTTGGTTACAGCGGCAATTTGCACAGATGTACCAGTGAGACCGATGAGCGAGGGGTCGAACGCCGCTGTAAACTGTTTGAGAACCGCGGGCGTATCGCGTTCCGGATCGACAGTCACAAAGATTGGCACCACACGCGCGGCGCGTGCCGGGTCAACCTTTGCGAAAGCTCGATAACCTGCTGCGATATGCGCAACGTCGACCGGGCAGACGTCTGGGCAAAAGGTATAGCCAAAATACATGATCCGGTATTTTCCCGTAAAATCGCGATCCGAGCGCGACTGTCCGTTCTGATCAACAAGTGTAAACGGCCCCCCAATACTTGCCCCCGCGAGCGGCGGCACAGCACTCGTTTCCTGGCAGGCGACGAGAAACAAAAGCGGCATGAGCGAAAGGCGCAGGTTCATCATTCACTCAGCCTTGCGTTGTTAACGCCGCAACCGCAAGATAGTACGCCAAGACTTTGGGGTTTCCATGAACAACCGCTACCTGATTCCTGCTTTGATTGTCGCCATGAGCGCGCCGACGGTTGCTAACGCGCAATTTTCTGACAGCTTCAACTTTTTGAAGGCAGTGCGCGATCGTGATGGGGTCAAAGTCACCGACCTGCTGAACAAACCCGGCACCGTGATCGTCAACACTCGAGACGGCGCGTCAAGCGAAACAGCGCTCCATATCGTCACCTCGGGGCGTGACCTGGTTTGGCTCGGATTTCTACTGCAACGAGGGGCAAACCCGAATTTGCGCGACGTGCAGGGAAAAACACCGCTGCTGATTGCGACGGAATTGCGCTGGGCCGAAGGGGTGCAAATCTTGCTCGGACGAAGCGCGAGCGTCGATATCGCCAACAGCAACGGCGAAACGGCCCTAAGCAAAGCGGTTCAGAACAACGACGTCGCAACGGTGCGCTTACTCTTGGCTGCGGGAGCAAACCCAGCTCGTGCCGACAATGCGGGTTTTTCACCACGCGACTTGGCGAAACGCGATGCAAGACTGACAGCGCTGTTGAAAGAAATGGATGCAGCCAAGCCCGCTTTGACCAAGCCTGTTCAGGGCCCGCATTAACTAACGCATCGATAAGGTCTGATCGTCGACCTCGCCGATCAACCGACGGGCGGCACGCCGGGCAAAGCGCAGCGTTTCGGCGCGCCGGCGCGAGGCAGCAAGTGGCACGGGTATGGGCTGGCGGATAATCGCGGCATCATAACGGTCAGCGACGATCACTCCGGCGCGTTCAGGCAACAGTTCAGGCCGATCGAGCAGCGCAACATCAAAACCGACAGGGATCGCCCAGAAAAACCTGTCGCAATAATTGAGATAGTCAGTCCATTTAGCGTCGCCGAGTAAATCAGCCCGCGAGATCTTTACTTCCACGATCGTCACCAAGCCCTTGGGACACAAGCCCATTAGGTCGGCACGGCGGTTATTGCCGAGTGCGACCTCAGCAACGGCTAGGCAATCCTCGCGGGCGAGCATCCGCGTCGTCCCGCGGGCGACATCGGCAGCGACGAGACGATCCGCTCCGGTTGGTTGAACGAGCACTTCCATTGACCCAGCTTAGAACAAGACAAGAACGGTGCAAGTAGGGTCAGCGGTAAAAGACGTGGTTGCCGATCGCGCCGACGCGCGCCATGCGCCATCCGGGTGCGACGCGGCGTGCGTGAAAATAGAGCGCGTCGTCAGTCGTCGATTCCCACAAGTCGTCTTGCGCAATTTTAGCGATTGCAACCGCCGTCCGCCAATTGTTGCTGGCGTGAGAAACCGACGGGATCGATCCGCCACGCACAAAAGAGAATTGACCGCGCTGAAAAACGACACCGCATGTCGTCGATGCAAAACGTCCCGACTGCGCACGGTTCAAAATAACACGTGCCACCGCGAGCTGGCCGTCGAGCGGTTCTCCCTTGGATTCGAAGTAAATCGCACCCGCGAGACAATTCTGCTCGCGGTCAACAGCTTCGGTTGCGGCATATTGGTTAACCAGAGCAGCAAGCGACTCGATACGCGGCTCGGAGGAACTTGATATCGTCGACTCGTCTACGGCTTTCGGCCGGACATCTTGCGGCAACGGGAGAACAGCGGGCAAGGACGGAAGGGATTCGGTGATAACTGCTGGAACAGCATAAGTGGTGGGCGAGGTCACCGGCATTTCGCCCGAAGCACCGGCGGCACCCAGAGCCAGGGTCGCAAGACCTGCAACCCGAAAAAAATCGAACATTAATAATCTGCATTATGCGGCTAGGCGACCAAAAAGCCGGGCGACAACAAATATGCCCCGGTCACCTCTCCGACTGCGATCGGCGCGTTTCCGTCCACTTACATTGCAGATCGGTACAACACGACAGCGCGTTTTCAGTGAATCTCGCCTAATTTGTTGCGGTGCACAAAGTCAACTGCCGTTGTTCATTTCGGCGGCGAAGCGTTCCGCATTCGCGATGTCCAGTTCGACGATCCACAAATCAGGGTCGCGTTGACGACGGCGCGCCTGCCACGCGTCAACCTCGGGAGACTCTGCGTGAGGCCCAGGACCAACTGCAGACCATTCGTAACGACCACTGGCATCAAGCACCTGTTCGCGAAACGCGGTTCGAATGCCCTTTTCGAGGCAGATCAACAACACCGAACCTGCCGTCGGATCACCTCGTGCGACGACAACGGCATTGCCGCCCGCCAGACCCACACGTCGGACCAGCGCCGAGACCAGCATCGCGCTCGTGAGGCGAGGCGTCATCATCTTGCATAGCCAGGAAGCGTCGAAAGCGCGATCTGAGACCGCATGAACGTGCCGGTTCCCCGTGCAGCTTCATCACCATTGGCATCAATCAGCCGCGCCTCGGCGATGAAGACCCGGCGCCTTCCGCTGACCCATCGCCCTTCGGCAAAAACGGGTCCCCTTTTCAGCGGCTTGGTGAATAGCAAATTGAATGCGGTCGTCAGCAAAAAACGGTCAGAAACCAAGCTGTTGGCTGCATAAAAGGCCGCATCATCAAGCATTTTAAAATAAGCCGTACCGTGAACCGCTCCTCCCGCATGGTAGGCTGATTCTCCGACCTCAAACCGGATTGTCGCCAAGCCTTCCCCCGTGATGTCCAGCGTAGAGGGGAAAAGAAGGTTGATCGGTGCGGCGCGATAAAGCGATTCGAGGGCACGATGGTGGGCCGCCGCGCCGGGTGTTACCAAATCAGGCGGCATCCCGCGCTTCGCCGCCTTCGAACAGCACCGCCAACGCGTCGTCGGACGCCGCACCGCGGAGTTTGGCGACAAAGGTCCGGTCGCGCAGCGCACGACTGACCTGCGCCAGCGCCTTCAGGTGATCAGCGCCCGCATCGACCGGTGACAAGAGCATGAACACCAAGTCTACCGGCATGTCGTCAACTGCAGCAAAATCGATGGGCTGCGCGAGCTGAGCAAACACGGCAACGACGTGATCGATCCCGTCAATTTTACCGTGCGGGATCGCGACCCCGCCACCAAAACCGGTTGACCCGAGTCGCTCACGCTCGGTCAGGCGTTCGATGACCTTGAGTTGATCGATAGCGTAAACGCGTTCAGCAATCGCGCCGAGTGCTTGGAACAAAGGCTTTTTTCCCGAAACAGGTAGAGCAACTACCATCGCGCCGGGTGCGAAAAATTGTGACAATTCGGTCATTTTTGATCCGGATAAAGACGTATCGACGCGCCCCTTTTCGCAGAATGCTCAGTTACGCAAGGGCTCCACCCAGCCAATGGTGCCATCGCCGCGTCGATAGACCATGTTGAATGCCCCGGTTCCCGCGTTTTTGAACAACAGCGCGTTCGTGTTGCGCAAGTCGAGCATCATGACCGCGTCCGACACGCTGGCGTCGGGTACGTCGACTCGGGTTTCGGCAACAACAACGGGGTGATCCGAAGCCTCTTCGTCGGTTTCCTCGGCCTCAAACACGGTATAACGTGCATTGTCCAAAACGGCTTGGGACACGGCGTCATCGGCGGAAACAGCGGGCCCGGTATGATCTTTGAGCCGTCGCATATAGCGGCGCAACTGGCGCTCGATCTTTTCTGCGGCTGCGTCGAAAGCGGGATGCGCTTCCATCGCGGTGCCGCTCCCTTTCAGGATCACCCCGTGCATGACATGAGCGACGATATCGCATGAAAAACCATTGTCATGCGGCCCTTTACCCAACGTCACGTTGGCACCGATTGCACGAGCAAAATATTTATTTGCCATCCCCTGCATGCGCGTGTCGACATGTGTTCGCAACGCAGCGCCGGTGGCGACCTGATGTCCCGAAACGCGAATCTCCATGCGACTTCTCCTTCTTACAAAACAGGGGCGCCATTCCCTACGAAGCGACGTCCCAATCGTCACCGGATGCCCACAAAGGGTCGGTAAGCGTAGTCACAAACGCACGGTGACGCGCAATGTCTCCGTCGGACAGCACTTGCGGACGCGGACGGCGAACAGAGTTCCATGATAGCGAGGCCGGGGCGGCAGCCACATGTCCAACCGATTCGGGTCCCGCCATGTCGAGCCCGATTTGTCGGCCGCCGGTCAGCTCGATATAAACCTGCGACAGCAGCTGTGCGTCAAGCAGCGCGCCGTGCTGGATGCGGTGGCTGCGGTCAATGCCGTAGCGATTGCACAGCGCATCGAGGCTGTGCTTGGCGCCCGGATGCCGTGTTTTCGAAATCGCTAGTGTGTCTACAATCCGCGACCGATTGATGTGTAACCGCCCGCACGCTGCAAGTTCGGCATTTAAAAAACCATAATCGAACATCGCATTGTGCGCGACCAGCGGGGAATCTTCGATGAAATCGAGCAGGTCTTCGACAAGGTCTTCGAACAGGGGCTTGTCAGTCAGGAAGGTGTCGCTGAGGCCGTGGATTTGTTCGGCAATGCTGGGCATCGCCATTTGTGGATTGAAGTAGGCATGGAAGGTGCGACCCGTCTCGCATCGATTGACCAGCTCGATGCAGCCAATTTCGACGATGCGGTCTCCCTGGGAGGGATCGAGGCCAGTGGTCTCGGTATCGAACACGATTTCGCGCATTGAGTCCCGGCTATCGGCCTTCGCGGTCCAAGATACAAGCAATGACCTCGGCGACACGCGCACGGGTGACAGCCAAGGGAACCGCGGTGTCGATCACGAAATCGGCTCGTGCACGTTTTTCGACATCAGGCATTTGTCGCGCAAGGATCGCTTCAAATTTTTCGGGTGTCATGCCGGGTCGCGCGAGCGCCCGAGCTCGCTGAATGTCTGGTGTTGCCGACACGACAATGATCGCGTCCATGGCGCTCTCGCCAGACTTTTCGAAAAACAAGGGAATATCGAGCACAACAAGTGGTGCGTCGCGGTGCGCCGCGAGGAAAATCTTCCGCTCCTCGGCCACCGCAGGATGCACAATCGCTTCGAGTTTCGACATCGCGGCATCGTTGGCGAGCACCTGTGTTCCCAATTTCTGTCGATCGACGCCAGCTGTAGTCGTGGTTCCGGGAAACTGAGCTTCGATAGCCGGAACGAGTCGGCCATTGCGGCCCTGAAAATCATGAACCACGGCGTCGGCGTCAAATACCGGCACGCCCAGATCGCGCAGCATCGCCGCCACAGTAGATTTTCCCATGGCAATCGAGCCCGTGAGGCAGCCTAAAATCGGGGGAACCGGGTTCATGACGTCAGCAATATCCGTAATTCATCGTCGGCATCAACGTCGCGCGGCGGTTCGACTCCGAAGAATAGTTCAAAGGCAAGCGCAGCCTGTCCGATCAGCATCTCGAGACCGTCGACCGTTTCAAGTCTTCGCGCAGCGGCCGCTGCGAGCAACCGAGTCACAACGGGTGCATAGACCAAGTCGTACACAACGGCCTCGTCGGGCAGTGGCGACAGGTCGAGATCAAGCGGCGGTTGTCCTACCATGCCGAGCTGGGTGGCCTGTACGAGCAGGGCAACAGGCGGTAGCGGCACGCTCAACGTCTGCACATTGCCCGTCAAACCGAAGCGTGCAAGCAACCGTGCGGCTTTTAACGGGTTGCGCGCCAGCACCGTAACTGGGCCGACCCCAACGCGGGAAAGTGCGAACAACACGGCGTGCGCCGCACCGCCCGTTCCGACGACCGCAACCGGCTTTCCCGCCAAAGCCAATTGGGCAATCGGCGCAAAGAAGCCGCCCGCATCGGTGTTGGTACCCGTCAACACACCCGCGGAATCCCGCAGGACCGTATTCATCGCGCCTATCGAGTCGCGAACACTTCCCGGATCACCAATATAATCCATGATCGCGATTTTGTGAGGAATTGTGATATTGCAACCGCGCCATGCTGGGTCGGCGCGCCGGTTCGAAATATAGGCTCCAATATCATCCATCACGACTCGTACCGCACGATAGTCGCCCACGAGTCTCAGCCGATCTAGCCAGAATTTATGAATCGTGGGTGACTTGGAATGCCCGATCGGGTCGCCGATAACCTCTGCGTAGGGCGCTGTCATGACGGCAGCACTCCGCGGACCCGCAGCCAGTCGAGCACGGGCAACAAAGGAAGGCCCAGGATCGTGAAATGGTCGCCCTCAATCCGGGAAAACAGCTGTATGCCACGTCCCTCGATGCGGTAACCACCAATACAACCGCCAACACTTTCCCCTTCCGCCGCGCAATAGTCAGCGATGAAATCTTCGCTAAGCACTCTCATGGTCATTTTCGCCCGCTCGACGTGTCGCCAGACAGGTCGGCCGTTCTCGGCCGCCACAACCGCCGAGTGGAGGCGGTGCGTCGTGCCCGACAGTAACCGAAGTTGTTGGCCAAGGATGTCGCCGGGCTTGTCGAGCAATCGGCCGTCGTCACATTCAAGTGTCTGGTCGCAGCCCAGCACAAGATCGCCTGGGCGGCGCAGTGACACCTTCACAGCTTTTAATTCTGCTAGCGCATCGGCCAGCGCGCGTCCGCCGAGGTGACTGAGCGCCGCTTTGGTAGCCTCTTCGTCCACGCCCGCAGCAACGGCGACATGTGTCACACCTGCCGCTTCCAGCATTGTACGCCGAGCCAAACTGGTCGAAGCCAGAACAAGCATCAGACCGTGCCGCGCCGTTGGTTGCACAGATTAATGATCGCCGCCGCGGCTTCTTCGATCGACCGCCGGGTCATATCGATGACCGGCCACGCGTTATCGGCAAATATTCGTCGTGCAAAGGCGAGTTCGGCTGCCACCTTCTCCTGATTAACGTAATCGGTTTCAGGTGCCTGATTAAGCGAGAGCAAGCGATTGCGACGGATCTGGATCAACCGTTCGGCGCTGGTGACAAGGCCGACCACCAACGGGTTTTTCAGACGATAGAGCGATTCGGGCGGTGGAGACTCGATGACGACCGGGATATTTGCGGTCTTGTAGCCGCGATTTGCGAGATAAATCGATGTGGGAGTCTTGGAGGTGCGGCTAACGCCTGCAAGAATAATGTCTGCCTGCTCCCAATTTTCCGACCCTGTTCCATCATCGTGAGCGATGGTGAACTGTATGGCATTGACACGGGCAAAATAAGCGGCATCAAGCGTATGTTGCGCCCCAACGCGGGCTGTCATCTGCTGCCCCAGCATCGACGAGAGTCTGTTGGTCACCGAATCAAGCGGTGCAACTGCTGGCAATCCCGCCGCCGCGCACAAGTCTTCCAGCTTTCCTCGAATCGCATTATTGGCAAGCGTGAACAGAACAAGGCCAGGATTTTTGCCAATATCACCCATAATCCTCTGCAAATGACCCTCGCTGCGGACCATCGGCCAAAAATGCTTCATGGATTCGACGTCGTCGAACTGGGCAAGCGCCGCTTTGGCAACCATCTCGAGCGTTTCGCCAGTCGAGTCTGAGACGAGATGGAGGTGGAGCCGGGTCACAATGCTCCCTGTGCACAAAACACGGGAAAAGCGCAAAGACAGCAATCTGCATAAAACGAGGAGAGCAAAGCACCCCCGATGCCCCAACACCCATGCCCAGACTCATCCACAACCGCATCGTTTGGTGCCCACCTTGTGGATAACGGGGATGCATGGATGCGAATCGTTGATCATTGGCAGATTACGCCAAGTCAAACTGTTGGCAGAACCCGTGACTCAGCATAAACCCCGGCATTCGATCCCCATCTACTAGCATCATCTCTTTTATAAGAATCTAGAATAGGAAGACCGCTTGCCCGAGATATCGCACGCGCCAATCATGAACGTTCTGAACGGCGAAATTGCCCCACGCCCCCCCGTCTGGTTCATGCGTCAGGCAGGACGTTATCTGCCAGAGTATCGCGCACTGCGGGCCGAAAAGGGCGGCTTTCTCGATCTGGTCTACGACGTCAAGGCGGCGATCGAAGTCACACTCCAGCCGCTTCGTCGCTTCGATTTCGATGCTGCGATCCTGTTTTCCGATATCCTGGTCGTACCCTATGCCATGGGTCAGCATTTGTGGTTCGAAGAAGGCGAAGGTCCGCGCCTGTCACCCAAGATGCTTGATGCCACGCTGGAGAGCCTGCAAGCGGCCCCCGAGAGGCTCGAACCGATTTTCCGGACTGTCACAGGGGTCAAGGCGCAGCTCTCGCCAGACAAGGCTCTCCTGGGCTTTGCGGGTAGTCCGTGGACGGTCGCAACCTATATGATCGCAGGGCAAGGAAGCCGCGAGCAAGCCGAAGCGCGTCGCCTTGCTTACCGCGAACCCGAACGGGTAACCGCATTAATCAATGCCATTGCCGAAACCACAATTGGCTATCTGCGGGCCCAGATCGATGCCGGCGCAGATGCTGTGCAACTGTTCGACAGCTGGGCGGGAAGCTTGTCACCGCGCCAGTTCGAGCAGCTTGTCATTGCACCCAATGCCAAGATCGTCGCCGCGCTCAAACAGTCGCATCCCACCACTCCAGTGATCGGGTTCCCAAAGGGTGCAGGTGGCAAGCTTGCTACTTATGCACGCGAAACCGGCGTTGATGCGATCGGGGTCGACGAGACGGTTGACCCGGAATGGGCGCACGCCGCACTACCCCGGCACTTGCCCGTTCAAGGTAATCTGGATCCATTGGCGCTGGTGACGGGTGGTCCGCAGCTCCACGATGCGGTTGCCCGGATCTTGAAGGCGTTCGCCGGTCGACCTCATATATTCAACCTTGGCCACGGCATTGTTCCGGATACTCCTCTTATCCATGTTCAAGCGGTACTGGCGCAGATTCGGGCGTGAATATCATGGTTGATTGGTTTGGCACGGGCTGGCTTGGTGGAACCTATCCCTGGGTAAAGGCCGCGCACCTCGTGTTCGTCATCTTTTGGATGGCCGGTCTTTTCATGCTTCCACGCTTCCTTGTGTACCATCAAGAAACCCTGCCCGGATCGCCCGAGGAAACAATCTGGGCAAATCGCGAAGAGCGACTGATCGCAATTATCATGAACCCAGCGATGGTTGCGGTGTGGGCGCTTGGGCTGGCTCTGATCGTTAATATTGGTGCATCGGGGGAATGGTGGTTCCGCCTGAAATTTCTGACGGTCATTGGGCTGACAGTCTACCAGTCCTGGATGATTCGATATGCTCGGGCCTTGGCCACCGGACGCCGTACGGCATCGGGACGAACATTGCGTTTGCTCAACGAAATTCCCGGTCTTGCCACCATCGTGATTGTCATTTTGGTCATCGTTCGTCCCTTCTGAGCCTTGACTTTCAAGCCGGCCGCGCCGAGGTTATCCAGTGCGCGAACGTCCTGTTCGCTGTTTCGAGTGCCGGTTCTCGGTGTCCTCGCGTGACCGGTGTACCTGTCGCTTTCTCTCCCGGAATATTTTTATGCATCTGAAAGAATTAAAGAAAAAATCGCCTGCCGAACTGGTCGAGATGGCTGAAGTGCTCGGCGTGGAAAGCGCATCGACGTTGCGCAAGCAGGATCTGTTGTTTGCGATTCTGAAGGAACAGGCCGAAAACGGCGAGCTCGTCATGGGCATTGGTACCATCGAGGTGCTTCAGGATGGCTTCGGCTTCCTGCGAAGCCCGGAAGCAAATTATCTCGCTGGCCCCGACGATATTTACATCTCGCCCAATCAGGTCCGCAAGCACGGCCTTCGGACGGGTGACACTGTAGAAGGCGAAATTCGTGGGCCCAAGGACGGCGAACGCTACTTTGCCTTGACGAAACTGACAGCTGTCAATTTCGACGATCCTGAGGTCGTGCGTCACCGTGTCAATTTCGACAATCTGACACCGCTTTACCCAGACGAAAAGCTGAACCTCGATACGCTTGACCCGACGGTCAAGGACAAGTCGGCCCGGGTGATCGACATCATTTCACCGCAGGGTAAGGGTCAGCGAGCCCTGATTGTTGCCCCCCCGCGCGTAGGCAAGACAATGCTCCTGCAAAATATCGCCAAGGCAATTACGGACAACCATCCGGAGGTTTTCCTCATCGTGTTGCTCGTCGACGAGCGCCCGGAAGAGGTTACGGATATGCAGCGCAGCGTGAAGGGGGAGGTAATTTCCTCGACCTTCGATGAGCCGGCGACACGTCACGTCCAAGTTGCCGAAATGGTGATCGAGAAGGCCAAGCGCCTCGTTGAACACAAAAAGGACGTCGTCATCCTGCTCGATTCAATCACCCGCCTTGGTCGTGCCTACAATACCGTCGTTCCAAGTTCGGGCAAAGTACTGACCGGCGGCGTCGACGCCAACGCTTTGCAGCGGCCGAAACGGTTCTTCGGTGCGGCGCGCAACATCGAAGAGGGTGGATCGCTATCGATTATTGCGACTGCGCTAATCGATACCGGTAGCCGTATGGACGAAGTCATTTTCGAAGAGTTCAAGGGAACGGGCAATTCGGAAATTGTCCTCGACCGCAAGGTTGCCGACAAACGCGTGTTTCCGGCACTTGATGTTGGCAAGTCGGGAACCCGGAAGGAAGAATTGCTCGTTGCGAAAGACAAGCTCAGCAAGATGTGGGTGCTGCGGCGCATCCTCATGCAGATGGGCACCACCGACGCGATGGAATTCTTGCTCGACAAGATGAAAGATTCGAAGACTAATGAAGACTTCTTTGACAGCATGAATTCGTAACGATCGAGGTCATTACACCGCCGTGTTGAATCCTTTGCCAATGTTAGGGGGCCTTGTGACCAACACCGTGTCTCTGGCGTGGCTATGGAATCATATTGTTGCCGATTTTCAGAACTTGGGCAGCGCATCAGCGATGACCGCCTTCGGGACGGTCGTCATGCTCGACATTGCGCTTGCGGGTGACAATGCGATCATCGTCGGAGCGCTCGCTGCAGGATTGCCGCCCGAACAACGCAAGCGGGTCATTGCAATCGGCATTTTTGCGGCGCTCCTGCTGCGGATTGTTTTCGCCGTCGCGGCGCTATACGGGCTTGGACGCTTTAAGGAATACGGCCTTGTTCTTGGGGGCGGCTTGCTGTTGCTGTGGGTCGCCTGGAAATTGTACCGCGAGCTTCGACCCAAGCGAGCAGGTGCCGGTACAATCGAGGCCGGTGAGCACGAGACAAGCGGGATCAGGCCCGCCAAGAGTTTTGGTAGCGCCGCTCGGGCGGTTGCGCTCGCCGATATATCGATGAGCCTCGACAATGTCCTTGCCGTTGCAGGGGCGGCTCGGGAGCATCCTGGCATCATGGTTATCGGCCTCATCTTGTCGGTCGCGATGATGGGCGTCGCTGCAAATGTGATCGCTAAATATATCGAGCGCTACCAATGGGTTGCGTGGGGCGGGCTGATCATTGTCATCTATGTTGCCGGCAAGATGATTTATGACGGCTGGCACGACTTCGAGCCCCTTGCACGGTCTTTAGTCGGTGCGTGACTATTGGTTCCCTTGCGAGCAGTTCTTCTTGCCCGCATAACCTGCAGTGAAGGGGGCCGGCCATGAAAATCACTGTCGATGTCGATTGCACGCCTGAGGAAGCGCGACGTTTTATGGGGCTCCCCGACCTGACCCCGGTTCATGATGCCTATATCAGTCAGATGCTTGACGTGGTGAAAACCGGTGGCGTTTCGCGCGACACTTTGGAGGGCATGATGAAGAACTGGATGCCGATGGGCGAGACGGGCATGAAATTATGGACACAGCTGTTCGACAATGTGACGGGACAGGGCAAGCGCTGACCGCCTCGTCAAACCGTCCGACCATTTTCGCCCGTTCCACCGGAGCACTTCCCTCGGCAATCGCAATTGTCCGGATCAGCGGGCCGGCTTGCGCCGGAACACTGATCACGCTTTCGCGAAAGAAATTACCAGCGCCGCGCACCGCAGTTGTTCGCACGCTCTTGCATCCGGTGAGCACTATCCGTCTCGATACCGCGCTGGTCCTGTGGCTTCCCGGCCCTGATACGGCAACTGGCGAAGACATTGTCGAACTTCATCTGCATGGCGGTCGCGCCGTCGTCGCCGCTGTCGAGGCCGCGCTCGCCGATTTCCCTGGCCTACAGCCTGCTGAACCAGGCGCGTTCACGCGCCGCGCGTTCGAGAATGGGCGTCTTGACCTCACTCAGGTCGAAGGGCTTGCCGATCTGCTCGCTGCCGAAACCGAACGGCAGCGCACGGCAGCGCTGATACTCGCCGAAGGGGGCTTGCGTCGCAGGGTCGAAGGCTGGCAGGTATCACTTTTGCAACTCGCCGCGCGCGCCGAAGCGCTGATCGATTTTGCCGATGAGAGTGACGTAGGCGGTACTGACTTGGAGTTGCAGCGCAACGCGCTCAGCTTGGCAGTTGAGCTAGAAGCCACGCTTGCCAACCCCCCTGCTGAGCGGTTGCGTGACGGTGTCCGGGTTGGTATCGCTGGACCACCAAACTCAGGAAAATCTACGCTTCTCAATGCATTATCTGGTAGAGAGGCCGCTATCGCCTCGCCGATAGCGGGGACGACGCGCGACGTGATCGAGACACCCGTTAACCTCAATGGTATACCAGTCGTGTTCGTCGACATGGCGGGGTTGCGCGCCCAGACCGACGATCCGGTTGAAGCCATAGGCATCGCTCGTGCCGAGGCCGCGATCAGGCAGAGCGATGTTTTGCTTTGGCTTGGCAATCCTTCCGATGCCCCGGCAGGCAACCACGTGCTGCGTATTGGCGCCAAAAGCGACCTAGGCGAACCACAAGGGCCGATCGATCTCTGCGTTTCCGCGCAGACTGGCGAGGGCATGGGTGCCCTGACTGCTCGGGTCATCCGGGAAGCAATCCGCGTCCTGCCGGCAGTCGGTGGACTCACACTCACCGTGGCCCAGCAGGGGCACATCCGCGACACGGCTATCAGCCTAGCGCGCGCAAGCAACCAGCACGACGATGTTCTGCGCGCCGAAGATCTGCGTGCTGCGCTTCGCGCGCTCGATCGGATCACCGGCACAGCGGACACTGAGGCGATGCTCGACACGCTCTTTGGACGGTTTTGCATCGGGAAATAAGTTTCACGTGAAACGCCGCCGTACTCGCTCTATGGGCGTTGCCATGAAGTTTGATGTGATCGTTGTCGGCGGAGGCCATGCCGGGACCGAGGCGGCGGCTGCGGCGGCGCGATGCGGCGTGCGGACGGCATTGATCAGCTTTGACACGGCAATGATCGGCGCGATGTCGTGCAATCCGGCGATTGGCGGATTAGGCAAGGGGCATCTGGTTCGTGAGGTCGATGCGCTCGATGGGTTGATCGGACGCGCAGCGGATGCTGCGGCAATTCATTACCGAATGCTCAATCGCTCGAAAGGCCCAGCAGTGCAGGGGCCGCGAATTCAGGCAGATCGCGTGCGCTATGCCGCGGCGATCCAGGTCTTGCTGGCAGCGACGCCGAATCTTACGATTATCGCCGCCGGCGTTGCATCGCTCACACAGCATGCCGGTCGTGTTTCAGGTGTACTACTCGATGATGGAGCAGCTCTAAACGCTTGCGCGGTCGTCTTGGCGACGGGTACATTCCTTAATGCGCGGATGCATCGCGGGCGCGACAGCGAGGACGGCGGCCGTGTCGGTGAGCGGGCCGCAACAGGACTTGGCGGCCAGCTTCGCGCTCTCGGTCTTCCAATCGGACGCCTCAAGACCGGTACGCCACCGCGGCTGGATGGTCGGACCATTGACTGGTCGCGTCTTGAAAGGCAGTCGTCTGATGCGGACGGCTGGACGATGTCGCCCTTAGGTCGACGGGGACTGCCGCAGCTTTCCTGTGCGATAACCCGGACCAACCTTGCGACCCACGCCACAATACGCGCAGGGCTCGATGCGTCGCCGTTATTTTCCGGCGTCATCTCCGGGCAGGGGCCGCGCTACTGTCCTTCGGTCGAGGACAAGGTGCTGCGCTTCGGCGATCGCGATGGTCATCAGGTTTTTTTGGAACCAGAAGGACTTGATTCTAATTTGATCTATCCAAATGGTCTGTCAACGTCGCTACCGGTAGAGACCCAAATTTCCATGGTGCAAACCATCGAAGGGTTGGCACATGCCGAAATCGTCGTTCCTGGCTACGCGGTCGAATATGATTATCTCGATCCGCGGGTGCTCGATCACAGCCTCGGGCTTACCGCGTTGCCAGGCTTATTCTGCGCGGGGCAGATTAACGGAACAACGGGCTATGAAGAAGCGGCGGCGCAGGGCCTCGTCGCCGGGTTGAGTGCTGCTGCGCATGCGTGCGGAACCGAGCCCGTGCTCCTTGGGCGTGAGCAAAGCTACATCGGCGTGATGATTGACGATCTTGTCCTTCAGGGCGCGAGCGAGCCGTATCGGATGCTGACCTCGCGCGCCGAATACCGTCTGGCTCTCCGCGCCGACAACGCGGCGACACGGTTGACCCAGATCGGTATAGAGGCGGGCTGTGTAGGTAGCGAGCGTCAGCACTGGTGGGCGCAGCATCGCAACAGTCTCGAACGCGCACGCGCAGGAGAAACCGATATTTCGCAGGATGCCGCGGCTGAAGTTGCTGTCGATGTTCAATATGCGCCTTATCTCATTCGGCAGGAGGCCGAACGTCGCAGGCTGGCTGCAAGTGACGGCCTGCATCTGCGCGACGATTTGGCGTGGGCAAAAATTCCAGGTCTCTCAAACGAGATGGTCGAACGTCTTGCGCGTGCATCGCCGCGCACATTGGGCGAGGCGCGACGGGTGCGCGGGGTGACGCCGGCGGCACTGGCGGCAATCATGGTAACGGCAAAACGCACTCATGGATGAAGACGAAGGCAAAGCCTGGTTGACCACATTGAATGTTTCACGTGAAACGCTGGCACGTCTCGACCGATTCGTTGCCTTGCTACGCGCGGCGAACGATCATCAGAATCTGGTCAGCGCGAATAGTCTTGATCATGTCTACGCGCGCCACATTGTCGATTCAGCGCAGTTGTGGCGGTTAGCGCCCAGCGCTCGGTCGTGGCTGGATCTTGGGAGCGGAGCGGGTCTTCCTGGTCTCGTTCTGGCGATCCTGTCCGATGCGCCCGTTATTCTCGTTGAGTCGCGTCGTCTGCGGATTGAATGGTTGCATCATGCAGTCGCACTGTTGCACTTGACGAATGTTCGCATCGAAGCATCGAGGCTCGAGCTTGTTGAGCGTTTCACCGCTGGCGTAATCACGGCGCGAGCATTCGCACCGCTTCCCAGGCTTTTGTCACTTGCCCACAGGTTTTCCACAGAAGAAACGCAGTGGATCCTGCCTAAGGGCCGTTCTGCAGCGGAAGAACTGGCGTCGGTGGCAACGACGTGGCACGGTAGGTTTGACATGGTACCCAGTGTCACCGACCCCAAGAGCGCAATTATCATTGCGCAGGACGTCAAGCCGGTAAGGATGCGACGATGATTACGATCTGCGTTGCCAATCAAAAGGGCGGTGTTGGCAAGACGACGACGGCTATAAACGTTGGTACGGCGCTCGCGGCGATGGGCTGGAGAACGCTGTTGATTGACCTCGATCCTCAGGGGAATGCGTCGACGGGTCTGGGCGTGCAGCATTCCGAACGCGTGCGATCAAGCTACGAACTGTTGATCGGTGATTGCACAATGGCCGAGGCCGTTATCCCGACGAAAGTGCCAGGGCTCGACTTGATTGCCGCCACAGTCGATCTGTCTGGAGCAGAGATCGAGCTGGTCGGCTACGAAAGCCGCACTGATCGCCTTCGGCTCGCCTTGGGTGCTGCCGCTGACGCGCGCTGGGACATTTGCCTGATCGATTGTCCGCCATCACTCGGCTTGTTGACGATCAATGCAATGGTCGCTGCGCAGTCGCTGCTCGTGCCGTTACAATGTGAATTCTTCGCGTTGGAGGGGTTGTCTCAACTGCTCCAGACGATCGAGCGCATTCGAGCCAAATTCAACCCCTCACTTGGCATTCTGGGTGTGGCACTGACGATGTACGATCGTCGCAATCGTCTGACCGAGCAGGTGGCGCAAGACGTGCGGGCCTGCCTTGGGAGCGCGGTGTTCACCACCGTCATCCCGCGTAACGTCCGTTTGTCCGAAGCACCAAGCCATGGTTTGCCGGCGCTGATCTACGACATGCGCTGCTCGGGGTCTGAGGCCTATATGGCGCTTTCACGTGAACTTTTGGGGCGTCTCCCGCCGCTGACTCAGGCGCAGGCAGCGTGAGCGACAACGTGGAGCCTATTATGCCCAGGCGGCGCTCGCCGGGCCTTGGCCGCGGGTTGTCAGCGCTGTTGGGGGATGCGACGCCGGGAGAAACGACGCGGCCCGATGGCGTTCGCGAGATTGCGATCGCTGACATTACACCGCACCCGGGCCAACCTCGACGCCATTTCGACGACGAAGCGCTCGCCGAACTTGCGGCGTCGATAGGCACGCGCGGCGTGCTTCAGCCGATTGTCGTGCGCCCGGTCGGTGACCGGTTCCAGATCGTCGCTGGCGAGCGGCGCTGGCGGGCCGCACAAGCAGCGCGTCTGCACAGCATTCCGGCCATCGTCCGGGTGTTCGACGAGGGAACAACGCTTGAAATTGCGCTGATCGAAAATATTCAGCGCGAGCAGCTCAACGCCATCGAGGAAGGGGAGGCCTATCGTCGCCTCATCGATGAACATGGCCACAGTCCCGACGCACTGGGCAAAATGCTCCACAAGTCGCGCAGTCACATCGCAAATCTAATGCGGTTGGTCGACCTGCCCGCCGCGGTTCGTGCGCTGATCGCCGATGGACGCCTCCAAATGGGGCACGCGCGCGCTCTGATTGGTTTTGAGGGTGCTGAACAGCTCGCGCAAAAAATCGTTGCTGACGGGCTCTCAGTCCGAATAGTCGAAGCTATTGTAAAAAAAGCAAAAAAGCCCGTGACTGGCGAATTTAAATCGATGTCAGAACGCGGGTCGAACGCAGATATCGCGTTGCTTGAACGCCAATTGGGCGATCTGCTGGGACTGAAGGTGGCGATCAGTCACAAGAATGGGGCCGGAGCCGTCAATGTCTCTTATGCCACGCTTGATCAGCTAGACATGATTTGCCAGCGCCTTAGTGGTGGACCAGTTTAACCCGGCCTAGCGCCGACGTGCTGCAGCGCGCGCCATGCCCAGCATCGCTTGGTGAGCCATTACGTTGCCTGCCGTCCCGGGCCTCTTGACGGCCGATTCGGCTTCCATGCTCAAGCGATGCGCCGTCGCTGCCGACTCGGACGACCAATGCCGGGATTGGCGCTCGACAGCGTCCATTTCGCGTTTGTTACCGCGCGGCATTTGTCCCCCGAGCCGGACCGCCAGCGATCGTGCGAGCATCAGCGCCCGCCGGTCTATGGCACGTAACCCTGGAATAACATCGGCCGCGGCATCGCCCGAGATTTCCTGTGCGAGCTCGGCGACCTTGCCGTCGAACAGGGCGTCGACGACGTCCCATGCCTCTCGCACATCGACCGCCGCACCGACCGCTTCGATGTCCACGCGTTCGACGGGTCGCGGACGGTCGGGCGACGCATCGACGTAAAGAGCCATTTTTTCGAGTTCGCGCATCATGAGCGCGCGATCCCCCGCAGTCGCTTCAGCCAGCAGGCGCGCGGCGTCTGAGCTGAGCCGTACGCCCATTGTCCTGCCGATCTGGATGGCAATTGCGTCTGCCTTGCCGCCCTCAGGCTTCCAGCTGGCGAAGGCAAGCGTATGCGGGTGATCAAGCGTCAATTTGAGCAGGGCTGACGTCTTGGGCAAATTACCGGCTACCACCACAACAGGACATCCTGCGGGCGCGTCGAGCAGGGCCTGTACGGCGCGGGCAGTTTCGTCGCCACCGGTAACCCGAATCCAGCGCGCCCCGCCAAACATCGTGATCGCCGTCGCTTCGTCGCTCAGTCGTGCGGGGTCTTCCTTAAGGCCGGCCCCGTCGAGATCGACACGTTCAGCGTCAACGCCCATGGCAGTCGACAATCGGTCGGCGAGTGCGCGCGACCCCGCCTCGTCGGGTCCATAAAGCAAGGCCAGTTTCCAGCTGGTGTCAGGGGCGTCGAGCGCGCGCCCAATCTGGGTCTCGTTCGCCTTCATTTAGCTGCGGACGGCAGCGGTTCCGCAGTCCGACGCGCAAACAGGGCGAGCCGCGACACAATCTGGTCGGCAACAACCCCGGTCAGACGCTCCAGTGCGGTGTCTTCGGCGGCGATCGTCGCATAGTCCGAACTCACGACGTCGATTCCCGAATCAGACCCCGCGGTCGCGTCGAGAACCGTCTGTCCGGTAGCGGACTCGACGAGCTGATAGCGCGCACGCAGTGTGCGGCGTTCGCGGGTGACCGCGTCGTCGCGACGCACGCCAAATCCGGTAGTCTTGTCGTCAAGTTCGACCTTGAGTTGATATCGCGGACTACCCGCCGCTTGTAGGCGGTCCGCCAGCGCGGCTTGCATCAGCCAGCCCGACCTGCCTTCAATAGGGGCCACGGAGACGCCCGCCAGCGTCGCGGCAACCGGTCCGGAATTACCACCCGAATAGAGGGGCTGCAGGCCGCAAGCCGACAAAAGCAACAGCGATGCGAAGAGAGCAGGGCGAGTCATGCCACCAGATTCACCAGCCGGTCGGGGACAACAATCACTTTCTTTGGTGCGGCGCCCGCGAGGATCGCTAACACCTTGGCATTTGTAACAGCGAGCCGTTCCATTTCGGTCCTATCGGTTCCCTTGGCGACCGTTATCGTGTCGCGCAGCTTGCCGTTTACCTGGAGCGCCACGGTTACTGTATCTTCAACCAGTAGAGTGGGATCGAACTGCGGCCAGGGCGCATCGGCGACAAGGCCAGCATGGTGGAGTACGGCCCAGGCCTCCTCGGCCAGATGGGGCAGCATCGGAGCAATCAGGCGGATCAATGTGGCAATCGCCGTATCGCGTGACGCCGAAGGTCTGGCCTTTTCGATAGCATTCGTCAGTTCGTGGACTTTGGCGACTGCCTTGTTGAAACCGAGGCCGTCGATATCGGCGCCAATCCCTGCAATCGCTCGGTGCAGCGCGCGGTTCATTGCGGGGTCGTCGCCGCTGTTCCCAGCCTGGCCATCGAACAGTCGCCACAGCCGTTGGACGAAGCGCCACGTGCCTTCAATACCGCTTTCGGACCACGGCAAATCACGCTCAGGCGGTGAGTCGGACAACATAAACCAGCGCACCGCGTCAGCGCCGTAATGATCAAACATCGGCGCAGGATCGACCGTGTTCTTCTTGGACTTCGACATCTTGATGACGCGCCCAACTTCAACCGGTGCACCGCTGCTTCGCTCATAGAATCCGTCGTCACGCTGCTCGACTTCATCGGGTGCCAGCCACGCAGTCCCACCCCCGTCATGATCGGCTACTAACCCGTTCTCGACATCCGGCGCGTTGCGCGCGGTTCTCAACCGATAGGTCTCGTGCGTCACCATCCCCTGGGTGAACAGGCCGGTGAACGGCTCGGTGATGCCGATCTTTCCAATGTGGTGCAGAGCCCTTGTCCAGAACCGGGCGTAAAGCAGATGAAGGATCGCATGCTCTACTCCGCCAATATACTGCCCGACGGGTAACCAGCTTTCGGCCTCGGTCCGGTCAAACGGCCTGTCTTTGGGTTGGCTGGCAAAGCGGATAAAGTACCACGATGAATCGGCAAATGTATCGAGCGTGTCGGTTTCACGCCGCGCCGGTTCTTTGCAGTTGGGGCACGGAACGTTTTTCCACGTTGGATGGCGGTCGAGTGGATTGCCGGGGATATCGAAGGTTACATCCTGGGGTAACACGACCGGTAATTGTGACCGTGGTACCGGCATCACGCCACAGAAGTCGCAATAGATGATCGGGATTGGCGTCCCCCAATAACGCTGCCGCGAAACGCCCCAATCGCGCAGGCGATATTGGGTCTGACTCTCACCCCAGCCTTCGCGTTCCGCACGCGCAATGACTATGGCCTTGGCTGCCTCGACCGACATGCCGTCGAGGCAGCCCGAGTTCACGAGCGTGCCCTCGCCATGGAACGCCGTGTTGCCTCTGAAATAGGGATCAACGATTTCGCCATCGGCGACAACACGCCGCACCGGTAGTTCGTATTTCCGCGCAAAATCAAGATCGCGCTGGTCGTGGGCTGGCACGCCCATAACAGCCCCGGTACCGTAATCCATCAAGACGAAATTGGCGACGAAAACAGGCAGCTTTTCACCCTCGATCAGCGGATGGTCAACGGTGAGACCGGTATCGAAGCCCAGCTTTTCAGCCGTTTCTATCTCCGCCGCTGTGGTACCGCCCTTGCGACATTCCTGAATGAATTGCTCGAGTGCATGGCGCCGGGCCGCCATCTCCCGGGCTATGGGATGGTCGACTGCGATGGCAAGAAAACTTGCGCCAAAAATCGTGTCGGGGCGGGTCGAATACACGTCGATAGTGTCGCTTGCGTCGCTTAGCGCAAAGCGCAGCTGAACACCCGTCGACTTGCCGATCCAGTTTTCCTGCATCAGCCTGACTTTATCGGGCCACGCGTCTAGACTGCCGAGGCCCTCCAGAAGGTCTTCGGCAAAGTCGGTAATCTTTAAAAACCACTGGTTGAGCTTGCGCTTTTCGACCAACGCGCCTGATCGCCAGCCGCGACCATCAATCACCTGCTCATTGGCGAGCACGGTCATGTCGACCGGATCCCAGTTGACCGCTGATTCCTTTCGGTAAACCAGGCCCGCTTTATAAAAATCGAGGAACAGCGCTTGTTCGTGGCCGTAATATTCGGGTTCGCAGGTTGTGAGTTCGCGGCTCCAGTCGATGGCGAGACCCAGTCGCTTTAGCTGGGCACGCATCGCAGCAATATTGGCGCGGGTCCATTCGCCGGGATGAACTTTGTGCTCCATGGCCGCATTTTCCGCTGGCATGCCGAACGCGTCCCACCCCATCGGGTGAAGAACTTCATGGCCTGTCATCCGCTTGTAGCGCGCGAGCACGTCTCCCATCGCGTAATTGCGGACGTGTCCCATGTGGATGCGGCCCGATGGGTAGGGAAACATCTCTAGCACATAGGCCCGCGGCTTGGCGCTGGCTGAGTCGGCGACAAACGATTGGCGCGTATCCCATTCGGCCTGCCAGCGGGCGTCCGATTTCAACGGGTTGAAGCGCCCACGGCTGCTCTTGGGGGCGTTTTCGGACATGCAAGGTTATCCTGCGATGGCGTTCCGACGCAGGTCGCGGGCCTTGGTCAAGATGATATCTTCCAACTTCTGGACCGTCGCGGCCTGAACGGGCACGTCAATCCAGCTCCCGCTCTGCGAGATCTGACGCGAGGCCGCGACGCGGACCGCATCGGCGCGCAGGTCCCTATCAAGGATCGTGACGGTCAATTTCATCCGTTCTCCGGGCGACTTAGGATTGGCATACCAGTCGGTAACGATCACACCGCCGTTAGAATCCGTCTGGACCAGTGGCATGAAGCTGACGGTGTCAAGTGCGGCGCGCCACAGGTAAGAGTTGATACCAATGGTCGTCGTGCGCGATGCCGCGAGATCGGCGGCAGCGCGCGGCTTGTGCCGTCTGCCACAGGCTGCAAGCGGGGCGATCAGGATCATCGCGGCAAGTACGGAACGGCGGATCATCTGTGTTCGGTCCTCGGGTGTCTGGAAACGGCGGCTCGGCGTCGATCGTTAGTGCGCTAAGGCCGCTGCCGCAAGCGCAGGTCTTGGGTGGCGGTTTGAGCAATCACTTGGTAGAAGACGGTCAGGTTTTTGACTGGGAAAACATCGCCAAACACTGATATTTGTGTGTGCGTGATGCAACAGCCCTGTAACAAAAAGCGTTCAGGGCTAGGCTTATAAGCTACAGCGCTTATGATAATAAGCTTAGATTGTTCAGGAATTCGACTCGAGAATGATACAGGGGCGGCTTTTGACAGGACTGGCAGGAGGTGCGGTTGCCGCGTCGCTTGCGTTGCTGTCGCCTGCTTTTGGTGCCTCGAATCAGTCGCCGCTGCTGAAACTGGCGGGCTCGTTGGGGCCGCGCGACGGCATCGGGTCGTTTACGCCGGCTGCTACCGATGCCCGCCTGGCCGCGGCTTTGTCGCGCAGCGGTCTGTCGAGTAGCGGGTTTCGCTTTACCCCGGCTTCTTCGGTTCGGCTCAGCCGGTCGGTGACGATTGCGGTACGCAGCCGTACGAACCGTACTGAAGACGGGAGCGAACAGGCAGATCTGGTTAAGCCCACCTCATCGTCTATTGCGCCTATCGCATATAATTTGGGCGTGGCGGTGGGCTGGCGGAAGTTTGCGGTGTCGGGTGACATGCAAAAAATCGACCTTGCCGGTCTTGGTCGTCGTGATTCGGTCGATCTGGGCCTTAGCTTTACGAACAAGCGGTTTAGCACGCGACTTCAGGTCGCATCAGATCGCGCTTCGGGGCTCGCCGCCCACGCGATCCTAGGCGGTTCTGCTGTTTCAGTTGATCTGGGCAGCTCATATTCGCTTACCCGTAACCTCGATGTAACGGCAGGCCTGCGCTATCGCGCCGACCGTGACCGGCTGTTGTTGCAAGACGATACCCGCCGAGATAGCCAAGCGGTCTACGTTGGTACTGCCTTCAGGTTCTAGATCGCATCTGACCCAGCTTGAATGTGTCGATCGCGGCCCATCCAAAAACTTTCATTCGGTTCAATCTCTTGAAACTACCGGCGTTTAAACCGCCAACCACAATCGCTTGTCGCCGCTGTGCCCCGATCAAAATGCCGAGTCGTGCGGCACCCAGAGGTGTTTTGCCGGGATGCGATACGGTGGCGAAGACCGGCGAGACGAAGATCAGATTGGCTCCGACGCGTTGCGCTAACACCCGCTCGCGACAATTGTGCACGGCGACGCTGCGCAACCCCTTCGACACCAGCAACGATCGGTGATGCGCGCCGTCCGCGCGCCAGGCGAGCGCCTGCATTGGGGGTCCAGCGAGGAACAGCACTAGTCTGCGCGCACGGGCTACGCGGCGGACCCCGTCAAACAGCCTTCGCCGCGCGGCGGCGCGCGTCGCGTGATGCCGAAAAACGATGCCTGATCCCTTGGGCAGGACCCGCGCGATGGCCACCGGATCGCCGCCCCGCTCGTCGGTCATCAGCCACAGTCGTGGCAATGGGTCTTTGCGAGATCGCATGTCGATCCCTATAGCGCGGTGCGTGACTGATCCCGCAACCCCTGCCGACCGCCTCCGTGATGTTACCCGGACCATTGACAAGGCCGCGGCGCGGGCAAATCGAAAGGCACACGAGGTGACGCTCATAGCGGTCTCTAAAACTCAGGACGCCGCCGCTATCCGCCCGCTGCTCGATGCCGGCCATCGCGTGTTTGGCGAAAACCGGGTGCAAGAAGCCACTGCCAAATGGGCCGAACTGCGCGCAGACTATGACGGCGTCGAACTCCATCTCGTCGGACAGCTTCAGTCGAACAAGGCTGCCCAAGCCGTTGCACTATTCGATGCGATTCACTCGGTCGACAGGCTGTCGCTGGTCGCTGCACTGGGCAAGGTTGCAGCGCAGAGTGGCAAGCACCCGGCCTGCTTTATCCAGGTGGACCTCGCGGGAGAGCCGCAAAAAGGCGGCTGCCCCGTCCCTGATTTGGCTGAGCTTCTTGTCGCTGCACGAGATGCCGGGTTGACGGTACGCGGTCTCATGTCCGTGCCGCCCAATGGCCTCGAACCGGCACCCTGGTTCGCGCTCCTTGCCAAGATTGCTAACGACCACGGAATACCCCAACTCAGCATGGGCATGTCGAGCGATTATCCGATAGCGGTAACGCTCGGCGCAACGCACGTCCGCGTCGGCACAGCGCTCTTCGGGCCGCGCATTTGACGATCGATGGCATCATCTTCGACTTCGACGGCGTGCTGATCGAGAGTGAATATGTTGGCAATGTGCAAATCGCGCGGACGTTGACCGAACTCGGCTTTCCGACAACGGTCGATCAGGCTTTGACGACCTTTGTGGGACTCGGCGGTCGGGATTTCCTTGACGCTGTCGCGTCGCACATAGGCGAGCCTGTACCCGACGCGTTCCATGCCGCACGCAAGGATGAGGACGCGCGTGTCCTTGCGCAAGGAATCGGAGCGATTGCCGGGGCGGTTGATTTCGTACGCTGCCTTCCTGCCACAATGCCCCGCGCCATCGCGTCTTCGAGTACGACACACTGGATCGAGACGCACCTGACACACATTGGTCTGCGCGATGCCTTTGGCTGCCATATCTATTCGGGGCGCGAGCATGTGCGGCGCGGTAAGCCCGCACCCGACATCTATCTTTATGCGGCCATGCAAATCGGCATCGAGATCACGCGCACCCTTATTATCGAGGATTCGGCGGTCGGGGTAACGGGGGCGGTCGCCTCAGGGGCGCACGTCGTGGGCCTTGCTGTCGGCCAGCATTGCGGACCCGATCATGCAGCGATCCTGCGTTGCGCCGGCGCACCTGTGGTCGTCGATGAATTCGAAGCGATCAACGCTATGCTCGAAGGTCGTCGAGCCGCCTAAAGCTGATGACCGGTTCGATCCCGCTTGGTCGCCAGATAGCGCTCGTTGTGGGGATTGGCTGGCATATGATGGACGACGCGCTCGACGATCGTGATGCCCGAGCTTTCCAAACCCGAAACTTTTGCGGGGTTGTTCGTGAGCAGACGTATTGTGTCCAGCCCCAGAAGGGCAAGCATCCGTGCGGCCACACCAAAATCGCGCGAATCGACGGCAAAGCCCAGGCGCAGGTTCGCATCGACAGTGTCGAACCCTTGATCCTGCAGCTCATAGGCGCGCAGCTTGTTGATGAGGCCGATCCCGCGCCCTTCCTGACGCAGGTAAAGCAATATGCCCCAGCCGCTCTCTACAATTTCGGTCAAGGCTACCCGCAGCTGGGGCCCGCAGTCGCATTTGAGGCTGCCCAGGACATCGCCGGTCAAACATTCGCTGTGCAAACGCACTAACGGCGGCGATCCATCGGGCGTGCCGAGGATCAGTGCGACGTGTTCGGAGATCGTCTCGGGACTGCGAAATGCAATAATTTCTGCCGTCTCGCACGCGTCGATGGGTAGCCTGGCTCGGGCGACAATGTTCAACCGCTCCGGGCTGTCGTAAGCTGCGATCGCTTCGGCGGTCGTTGTGGCCTCGGTCTCGGCGTCGGCGCGGACAAAAAAGGCAGGGAGAATGCCGGTCAGTCGCGCCAGTTCGAGCGCGGCCTGCGCCGATACCGTGTCGATTGTTTCAATCGCACGGAACGGTCCCTGGAAAGGGTTGGCGAGATCGGTTGCCGGATCGGCGAGTGCGCGAGCACTGGTAAGGTCAATCCATGGTGTGCGAGCAACTGTCACGGGAGCTTCGCCGTCGGCTGCCGCGAGCTGGTTGGTCAGCTTCAATGTCGCCGCCCTCGATGCGGCGAGCAGGATATCAGCGCGGCTTTCGGGATCGAACGCGGCAACGCGCAGCGCATCTGCAGTTTCGATTGGCAACAGGTGCAGTCGACCGATTACGACCGGCCAGCCGCGACGCAAGGCATCGATCGCGCGGGCTGCCGATTTGGGGTCGGTCCGATCCCGCGGATCGCTCACGCGTGAAACTCGGTAACCAAAGGCACATGATCCGAGGGCTTCTCCCAGCTGCGGCAGGGCTCACAAACCGTGTGTGCGGTTGCCTGCGCCGCAATATCCTTGGTTGCCCACATATGATCGAGTCGCCGACCACGGTCGGACGCCGCCCAGTCTTTGGCGCGATAACTCCACCATGTATGCAAGCGGCCAGGAGCGGGAACGAAGTGGCGCCCAAGATCGATCCAGTCGCCTGCCGCCCGCAGCCGATCGAGCGCGGCGACTTCGATGGGCGTATGGCTGACGACGTCGAGCAGCGCTTTGTGGCTCCAGACGTCGCTCTCCAGCGGGGCAATGTTGAAATCGCCGACGACAAGCGTACGGTCGGCAACGCCTTCTGACCAGCGCGTCATGCGCTCGATAAAGTCGAGCTTTTGACCAAACTTCGGATTGATCGTCCGGTCCGGCACGTCGCCGCCGGCGGGCACATAAACGTTTTCGATCCGCAGACCGGCAAAAGCACCTTGGTTCAGCCGGATGCCGATATGGCGCGCCTCACCGTTGTCCTGCCAGTCGTGGCGGACGTCGTCGGTGAACGCCACGCGCGACAAGGTGGCGACCCCGTGGTGCATAGGTTGGCCGTTGGTCGCGCGGTGGATGTAGCCGAGCGGCTCGAACAGGTCGTGCGGAAACACGTCGTTACTGGCTTTCGTCTCTTGAAGACACAAGACGTCGGGAGCCTGCTCGTGCAGGAACCGCTCTACGATTTCGCGGCGAAACCGGACCGAGTTTATGTTCCACGACGCGATCTTGAGGGTTTCCGACATGGCAGGTGCCTTAACGAGCCCCCCTCTCAAACGCTATAACCCCGCGATCCGTCCGTCTGAATCTTTCGCCGGACCATCGTCACAAGGGCCCCTCTGCGTCTTCGCGGACGATCTCGGATGGGAGGCCCGTACGGCGGGCCAGCGAGGTGGCGCCAACACGCACGCACGATCCTACGCAGGCGCGGAGGGCTGCTTGGCGGCGCCAAGTCGGAAGGTTGCGTCGGCTCGTCCCGGAAATGTCGCGTGAGCGCACTCTTAACCCGACCGACGTGGGTACACTGTCGAGATCGGCTATTTTGCTCGCGGCGCGGCGGCTGCTGCGTTGGACGGGAGTCCCCCGAGCTGCGTCACGAGCTTGGTTTAGGCGTCGAGATAGGCCATGAGAATGGCCTGACCAATGGCCGTGTCCTGATAACCGCCCCCTGCCGCGCCGCCAAAGGCGCCACCGGCAAAACCGCCACCACCGAGCCCAAAGCTGACGTCTGACTTGCGCGTATAGCCCTGCACCAGCGCTTCCTCCTCGGTCGTGCGCGCATTGGCGACCGACAGCGTTACGGTCGCTTCGCCCTTCTTGACGTTAATGCCGCTAGCAACGGCGCCGACGGCGCGACCGCAACCGCCGAACATTCCCCCGATGCCGCCAATCACGGCACCAGCACCGCCGCCGCCGCCGGAGTTGTGGTTCGCTGTGACAATATTGGGGTTCAAGAAAATAGTCGGCGATCTTGACCTGGCCCTTGCCCAGATTTGATCCCCCTTGCAGTTCACCATTGTCGGCCATGGCGCGCTCCATCTCGCAACTTTGCATCGAACGTCCGCGGTTGACGAGGCGAAAGCACCCCGATTGCTGCCCGCAAGCCTTGATGATCGCTTCGGGCGAACCGAGGTTCAGCTCACGCCACCATTGATTATCGGGTTCGACAATCGCGATTGTGCCGAGACGCTTTGAGCAGGTCGGTATTTGCCGCTCGGCGTGTTCCTGCTCGCGGTGACCAGACGATGCTCCTTTTGTCGTACCGTCCTTCTAGGTCTGGCCCGAAGAAGACATGTTCATCGGCGCAACGGCGGGGGTTGCGAGGATAGCAGCTGCAGCCGCAGTCAAAATCAAGTTACGCATGGTGTTCCCCTCAACACACCGGCACGCCGATAAACGGTTGGCCCATGAAACGGTGTGCGACCCCGTCCCGACATCTAAATTAACAGCGGCGTGCTGCCTTCGCTAGACCATGGGCCGCAACCTCGACAATTCGTCACGTTTGACGCATTTTTTTGCGTTCGCAAATTATGACGATGATCCCGCGAGCGGCGCCCCCGCATACCGACAGCGCCGTGCCGAAATCGCGCAGAAACTATGCAACGGACGGGAGATACCGCCAAAGCGTGCTAAAGAGCGAAGCGTTGGCCAATCGACGTACCACGGCCGAATTGTGCCGTCACTCGGGCACGAATGCCGACTGACTTGGCGCTGGCGGCCTGCTCGGCTAGGCGCGGCGAATGACCCCGCTCGACAAAATCCGTAATTTTTCGATTATAGCCCACATCGACCATGGCAAATCGACTCTCGCCGATCGGCTGATCCAGACCACGGGCGGCCTGACTGCGCGCGAAATGTCGGCGCAAGTTCTTGATAATATGGACATTGAGAAAGAACGCGGGATCACCATCAAAGCCCAGACAGTGCGGCTCGACTGGAAAGGCTATGAGCTGAACCTGATGGACACGCCGGGGCACGTAGATTTCGCTTACGAGGTTAGTCGGAGCCTCGCAGCTTGCGAAGGCGCACTGCTTGTGGTCGATGCCGCGCAGGGCGTCGAGGCGCAGACGCTTGCAAACGTCTATCAGTCGATCGAGCATGACCATGAAATTGTACCAGTTATCAATAAGATCGACCTGCCCGCCGCAGAACCGGAGATGGTCCGGCGCGAAATTGAGGAAATAATTGGTCTCGACGCGTCGAACGCCATCATGACGAGTGCTAAATCCGGTATTGGGATCGAGGATGTGCTTGACGCCGTGATCGAGCGCATCCCCCCGCCCAAGGGGGACCGCGACGCGCCCTTGAAGGCTATGCTGATCGATAGTTGGTACGACCCTTATCTCGGAGTCGTCGTTCTGATCCGCGTAATCGATGGTGTGATTCGAAAGGGGCAGGAAATCATCTTTATGTCTGCGGGGACAAAGCACATCGTAGACCGGGTCGGTTGCATGCGCCCGAAGATGGAAATCCTGTCCGAAATTGCAGCCGGCGAAATCGGTTTTATCACCGCACAGATCAAGGAGGTGGCTCAGACCCGCGTCGGCGATACCATCACTGACTTCAAACGTCCTGCTTTAGAGGCGTTGCCGGGCTTCAAGGAAGTTCAACCAGTCGTGTTCTGCGGTCTTTTTCCCGTCGACGCCAACGACTTTGACAAGCTGCGCGAGAGCATCAGCAAGCTGCGCCTCAACGACGCGAGCTTTAGCTTTGAAACCGAAAGCAGCGCGGCACTCGGCTTCGGCTTCCGGTGTGGGTTTCTCGGCCTCCTCCACCTGGAAATCATTCAGGAGAGGTTGACGCGTGAATATGACCTCGACCTCATCACGACGGCTCCGTCGGTGATCTACGAGATTCACCTGTCCCACGGCCAGGGCGTCCTGCACCTTCATAATCCGTCGGACATGCCCGAACCCAATAAAATCGATAGCATCGAAGAACCGTGGATTGAGGCAACGATCTATGTGCCCGACGAATATCTTGGTTCTATCCTGAAGCTCTGTCAGGACCGGCGCGGCATCCAGAAGAACCTGACCTACGTCGGGGGCCGCGCGCAGGTAACCTATGAATTGCCGCTCAATGAAGTTGTGTTCGATTTCTACGACCGGCTGAAAAGCATCAGCCGCGGTTACGCCAGCTTCGACTATCATCAGATCGGCCACAGGCTGGGCGATCTCGTCAAGATGAATATCATGGTCAATGGAGAGCCGGTCGACGCCCTGAGCATGATTGTACACCGCGGCACGGCCGAAAGTCGCGGTCGCGGCATGTGCGAACGTCTCAAGGATCTGATTCCTCGTCACCTTTTCAAGATTCCTATTCAGGCCGCGATTGGCGGCAAGGTCATCGCCCGCGAGACCATCGCTGCGATGCGCAAAGATGTGACCGCAAAATGTTATGGCGGTGACGCAAGCCGCAAGAAAAAGCTTTTGGAAAAACAGAAAGAGGGCAAAAAGCGGATGCGGGAATACGGCAGTGTGAGCATCCCGCAGGAGGCGTTTATCGCAGCGCTGCGGATGGGCGATGAGGGCTGATCGTGGTGGCAGCGCCTATGCTTCCTGCTAGACCAGCGCTGCAATGACCACCAACCACCTCTATCTCGTTGACGGTTCGGGCTATATTTTTCGTGCCTATCATCGGCTTCCGCCGCTTACCAATATCCGTGGCGAGCCTGTGGGGGCGGTCTATGGGTATACGACGATGTTGTGGCGGCTCGCAGCGGAGCTGACCGCTGCCGACGGGCCGACGCACATGGCGGTGATCCTCGACGCTTCGTCGAAGACGTTTCGAAACGACATGTACGACCAATACAAGGCACACCGACCGCCGCCGCCCGAGGATCTGGTCCCGCAATTCCCCATGATCCGCGACGCAACACGCGCCTTTTCGATTCCCTGCATTGAGACACAAGGGCTTGAGGCCGACGACATTATCGCTTGTTATGCAAAGGCTGCGCTAGCGGCGGGGTGGAGCGTCACGATCGTATCCTCCGACAAGGATCTGATGCAGCTGATCGAGCCGGGGATCGATTTGCTCGACACGATGAACAACCGGCGGATCGGGCCCGAGTATGTCATTGAAAAATTTGGCGTCGGACCCGAGCGATTGGGCGACGTGCTCGCGTTGATGGGCGACAGCGTCGATAATGTGCCGGGCGTGCCGGGGGTGGGTCCCAAGACCGCGTCGAAGCTGATCATCGAGCATGGTGACCTTGATGCGGTGCTGGCCGCAGCACCCGCGATGAAGCCCGGAAAATTGCGCGACAATCTGATCGAACATGCCGACATGGCGCGACTGTCGCGCGCGCTGGTGACGCTCGAATGCAATGCACCGCTGCCTGAACCGCTCGATGATCTTTTGCTAAAGGGAATCCCCGAGGCTCCGTTGCGCGCGTTCCTCGAGCATCACGGTTTTCGTTCGCTACTCGCCAAGGTGGGCGGATCCGGTGCCCAGCCTGCCGCCGCCGCTCCGGCTGCGGATGCGCCGGTCGACGAGACGCCGTTCGACCTCGACGGATATGATTGTGTGACGACGCTCGACCGGCTCGATCAGTGGATCGCAACGGCGACACTGGCCGGGTTGGTCGCGTTTGATACAGAGACCGATAGTCTCGACGCAACGCAAGCGCAGCTGATCGGCTTTTCATTGGCAATTGCACCCGGCCTCGCCTGCTATGTCCCGCTGGCGCACGGCGGCACGGACATGTTCGCCGAGCGGCTCGAACAGGTTCCGTTTGACGCCGCACTTGACCGGCTCCGGGGGCTGCTCGCCGACCCGAGCGTGCTCAAGGTCGCGCACAATGCCAAATACGACATGACGGTGCTGGCGCGCCACGGCGTCGCCGTTGCGCCTTATGACGACACGCTGGTAATGAGTTTTGCGCTCGATGCCGGCAAGCAATTCAACCATAGCATGGATGAACTATCGGCCTTGCACCTTGGACATACGCCAATCGCGTTCAGCGAGGTGTGCGGAAAGGGCAAGGGACAGATCTGCTTTAATCAGGTGCCGTTGCGCGATGCGACGCGTTATGCCGCCGAGGACGCCGATGTAACCCTGCGGCTATGGCACCGCTTCAAACCGCGCCTGTCGCGCGACTCGGTGACAACGGTTTATGAGCGCGTTGATCGCCCGTTAGTCCCCGTCATCGCGCAGATGGAACAGCACGGGATCAAAGTAGATCGTGCGGCACTGGCCCAGCTATCCGCTGAATTTGCCAGTGACATGATACGGCTCGAAGCAGAAATTTACGAAGCGGCGGGCGGGCCGTTTCAGGTCGGATCGACCCAGCAATTGGGACAGGTGCTGTTCGCCCGCATGGGCTTGAAAGGCGGACGTAAAGGCAAGGCGGGCGCCTATTCAACAGACGTCACCGAATTGGAGCGGCTGGCAGGGGAAGGCGTTGAGGTTGCGCGCAAGGTGCTCGACTGGCGACAGGTATCAAAGCTGAAATCGACCTACACCGACGCATTGCAGTCTCAAATCAACCCCGAGACCGGGCGTGTCCACACCAGCTATTCATTGATCGGAGCGCAAACCGGGCGGCTGTCGTCGAACGACCCCAATCTTCAAAATATTCCGGTGCGGACTGAAACCGGGCGGCGCATCCGCGAGGCGTTTGTGGCGGACGACGGTAATGTCCTGCTCAGCGCCGACTACTCGCAAATCGAGCTACGGCTTGCCGCGCACATGGCCGACGTCCCCGCACTAAAAGCGGCGTTCGCGAACGGTCAGGATATCCATAGCCTGACAGCACAGGAGCTATTCGGCGAAGTGAACCGCGATACGCGCGGTCGCGCCAAAACGATCAATTTCTCAATCTTATACGGCATTTCGCGCTGGGGGCTGGCAGGGCGCATGGGGACGACAGCCGACGAGGCTCAGGCCTTGATTGACCGGTATTTCGAGCGCTTTCCCGGCATAAACCGCTATATCGCTGAAACGCTTGAACACGTGCGCGAGACGGGATTCACGCAGACTTTGTTCGGTCGAAAAACACATTTTACGCGTATTAAATCGGCGAACCAAGCCGAGCGACAGGGCAGCGAGCGCGCCGCGATAAATGCACCAATTCAGGGAACCAGCGCTGACATTATCAAGCGTGCAATGGTCCGGATGACCCCCGCGCTCATATCTGCCGGATTACCAGCGGTTCGAATGCTGTTAACCGTTCACGACGAACTCGTCTTTGAACTTCCCGAAGGGCAGGTCGAGGCGGCGAGTGCGGTGATACGCGCCGTGATGGCAAACGCGGCGGGCCCCCTGGTCACACTGGATGTGCCGCTCGACGTTGAGATCGGCACGGGCAAGAGCTGGGGCGCGGCGCATTGACGGCCGAAAAGTCCGATCTTGCCGCTCTCGCTCGCGGAGGGCGGACGAATGTGCTGGGTTTTTTGCTGCGCCTCGCGGCGCGTATACCGTTCCTGTTCGTCGCGGGGCGGGTCTACGGACCGGAAGCGTTGGGGCGGATGGCCTATGTGGTCTTGGTTATCGAGTTTGCGGCCCAGCTCGCGACGATGGGACTGAAGCGAGGCCTCGCGCTTCAGTTGAGCAAAAAGGGCCGCGAAGCGGGGCACATCGTTTGGGACGCGCTGTTGGTTGTGCTCGTGGTGTCCGTGACTTTGACCGGCATCTTGATGACTTTTCCGCAAGCGATGTTCCCGAACAGCGCGATCCGCCGTCTCGACCGGATGCTTGCACTGGTCGTGTTCGTGATCGCCGCCACAGATGTAATGCTGGCGGCCTTAGCCTATCGATTTGACGTCGCCGCCACGGTCCGCGCGAGGTCGGTGGTCGAGCCGTGGACAATAAGTGTCACGGCATTCGTGCTGTCTTATTGGTCGCTGAAGGACGGACTGCTGGTTTCCTATGCCTTGTCGATGGCTGCCGCGTTCATAGCGGCGCTGATTCCTTTCGTGCGGATGTATGGTTGGCCGCGCCGCTGGGTACCAAGTTCATTCGCCCTGCGCGCGCTCGTCCGGCGCAATCTGCCTTTGGCGGCGGCTGACGCCATCGAATGGGGATCGCGGCGTGTCGACCTCGCGATACTGGGTTTATTCGTCGGTCCGGTGACCGTTGGCATTTATTACGTCGCGCAGCAGCTCGCGTCGCTTCCGCAAAAGCTTAAGACGAGCTTCGACCCCGTGCTAGGTCCTGTGATCACACGCAACCTGAGCGAGGGCAACCGGCCAGCTGTTGCCGCGGCGATCAGCCGGGCGGGGTTTTGGATCATTGCTGCGCAGACGGGTATCGCACTGACGCTTGGGATCCCGGGCGCCGCAGTCATGGGCCTGATCGGCAAGGCAGGCGTGTTCGTTGGCGGCAATGGTGTGCTTGCATTGCTCCTGTTCGCAGAAGTGCTGGCGGCGACGGCCGTCGTCAGTGAAGCGGCGCTGGTTTACGTGTCGCGGCACCGAAATCTCATGATTTCGCTCGGCGCACTTGGCCTTCAGATTGGCCTTTCGTTCCTGCTTATCCTGTGGGCGCGACACGCGGGTTGGAAGCAAAACTGGGTAGCAATGGGGCCAGCTGCAGCGCTCGCCCTGTCGCTGGCGGTTTCTGCGGCGATCAAGGTACGGTTGGCTTCGCATCTGTTGAACGCGCGGGTATCGTTGTGGCGCTGGCCCCTTCTTGGGGCTTCGACGCTCGCAGCAGCGTTCGGCGCGATTGCGACGGCAACACCAGAATGGAGCGAAATTGTAATCGGTATGCCGGGAATGTTGGCCCTCTACTCCTGTGCGATCTGGCGCTTTGCCTTCCGCGAGGAGGATCGTGAATTGTTCCGTCGGGCGCGCGATCCCGCCTAGAAGGTGCGTGGCTCCAATTGCGCTGCGGCGCACAACCGCGCATAGCTTTGGCATGATCATTCCAGACAATCTGACCAGTCAAACAGTGACGTCCGTGACGCACTGGGATGACTATATGTTCAGTTTTCGCCTTACCCGTCCGCCTTCATTCCGGTTCAATGCGGGCGAGTTCGTGATGCTAGGCCTGATGAGGGGCGAAAAACCGTTGCTGCGTGCCTATTCGATGGCGTCGCCGACGTGGGATGAAGAAGTTGAATTCCTGTCGATTAAGGTCCCCGACGGACCGCTAACCTCTCACCTGCAAAGGATCGTGCCGGGGGATCAGGTGCTGCTTGGCAAGAAACCGACCGGAAGCCTGATTGCAGACGCGCTTCTACCCGGCAAACGTCTGTTCATGCTGGCAACGGGCACCGGCCTCGCCCCGTTCATGGCGGTAGCGCGCGAGCCGGAGATTTACGAGCGGTTCGATCAACTGGTTATCGTCCATTCGGTGCGACAGGTTGTCGATCTGGCATATCGAGAAATTCTCGATGCGCGACTGGCCGGCGATCCTTTGGTCGGAGAGGAGGCAGCGAAACGATTTCACTATGTCCCGACCGTCACGCGCGACGAATTCCACACCCGCGGGCGTATCGGCGATGTGATTGCATCGGGTCGATTGTTCGAAGAGCTGGATGGACCGGCGACGTTTGACCCCGAAACCGACCGCATCATGATGTGTGGGTCGATGGCGATGATCCGCGATTTCGCCGCGCGGTTCGAGGGCATGGGCTTTATCGAAGGCGCGCACTCGCATCCCGGCCACTATGTGATCGAACGGGCCTTCGTCGGCTGATCTAGTGGCGGAAGTGGCGCATGCCCGTGAAGACCATCGCCAACCCCGCTTCGTCTGCCGCTGCGATCACTTCGGCATCGCGAATCGAGCCGCCGGGTTGGATAACGCAGGTTGCACCAGCCTCGACTGCTGCCAGCAGGCCGTCAGCAAAGGGGAAGAACGCGTCTGAGGCAACTGCGGAACCGATTGTGCGCGGTTTTGCCCACCCCGCCTTTTCGGCGGCGTCCTTGGCTTTCCAGGCAGCGATTCGCGCAGACTCGAGACGGTTCATTTGCCCCGCGCCGATACCCGCTGTCGCACCGTCCTTGGCGTAAACGATCGCGTTTGACTTGACGTGCTTGGCGACGGTCCATGCAAAACGCGCATCGGCAAACTCCTGTGTGGTTGGCGCGCGCCGGGTGACGGTTGTCAGCTCGCCTAATTGCCCATTGTCTCGCGACTGGACCAGGGCCCCGCCCGCGATCGTCTTCAACGTCATCCCGGAACGGGCGGGGTCAGGCAGTCGACCGGTCAGGATTAGGCGAAGGTTCTTTTTCTTGGCAAAGATGGCGACCGCGTCGGCGTCGGCGGCGGGGGCGGCAACAACCTCGGTGAAGATTTCACTGATCGCCTCGGCGGTCTCGCGGTCGAGGGGGCGGTTGAGCGCCACGATCCCGCCGAAGGCTGAAACGCTGTCGCAAGCGAACGCCGCGCGATAGGCCTCGACGAGTGTCTCGGCGCTTGCCACACCGCAAGGGTTGGCGTGCTTGACGATGACGACGGTGGGCGGTCCGTCGCGGAATTCGCTGACCAATTCGAGCGCCGCATCGGCGTCGTTGAGGTTGTTGTACGAAAGCTCCTTCCCCTGCACCTGCTTATGATCCGCAAGCGAGCCAGACGGCGCAAAAGCAGGCAGATAGAGGGCCGCCGACTGGTGTGGATTCTCACCGTATCGAAGTAACTGGCCGAGTTTATAGGGCACAGACAGCGAGGTAGGGAACATGATCCCTTGATCGGCCATCGCGAACCACGACGCGATCATGGCGTCATATTCAGCGGTCGAAGCATAGGCCTTGCCGGCCAGCGCGCGGCGCTGTTCGAGCGACGTTTCCCCGGTTGCTACCAACGCATAGTCGGCAGGGTCGGTGACAATCGCGACGCTGGCGTGGTTCTTGGCAGCAGACCGGACCATCGACGGACCGCCAATATCAATGTTCTCGATGATCTCGTCACGGCTTGCCCCCTTGGCTACGGTTGCTGCAAAAGGGTAGAGATTGACCACCACCAGATCGATCGGACCGATGCCGTGCGTCTCCATCGCGGCGACGTGCTCGGGATTGTCGCGCACCGCCAGCAGTCCGCCGTGGACGGCTGGGTGCAACGTCTTGACTCGCCCATCCATCATCTCGGGAAAGCCGGTCAGGTCAGACACGTCGCGGACGGTGAGACCAGCATCACGCAAGACCTTGGCTGTGCCCCCGGTTGAGACGAGTTCGACCCCGTGGGCGCTGAGCGATGTTCCGAGCTCGACAAGGCCGGTCTTGTCGGAGACCGAAAGGAGCGCGCGGGTGATTTTCATCGTTGTCACGTTTTTCGTCTCGTTTTCTTGCGCTATTTTTGGTGAGTGGAAATCAAATTTATTGAGGCGATGCAGTACAGGAACGTTGTCCCGTGCCCCCCCCCCGCCCCGTTCGTTGAGCCGCTCGTCAGGGTAGAGCGATGGCGATCCGTTTTGATTGAACCTACCCCGCCCGCTTGAGCAACCATGCAACGCTGGTGCCGCCCGGCGGAGATTCACCTTCGATCACGAATTGTTGCGTCGCGTGCGGACGGCCGTCGGCATCGATCCACAAGCTTTCTTCGACCGACAACTTGCCGCCGCGACAGCGAAATTGCCACAGTGGCCCTTGCTCGATGCGCAGAAGTGCAGCTTGTCCGTCCGCGGTTGGCGTCACTTCGACGTGAGGCGCAAGATGGAATCGTATCGCAAACGGCACGCTGGTGATCTTGCGGCGTTTCGGCGCCGGCAGCAGCGCATCTTCGCCGCGTAACTCACGCCCGCTCGCGGAGAGCGCAAGCGTGCGTTTGTGGATGAGGCCGAAACGACGTGCATAGCCGTCGTGACTGGCGTCGATACGGCTGCCGCCTTCCAGCTCCTCGCGGTCAACTTCGACCGAGCCGACGCCCGCACCCAACGAGCCGTCGGCATGAATCGCTGTCGAATTGCTGTCGCCCAAAGTCAGTGTTGAATGGGCAGCGGTTGTCCTCAGCGCCTTGGCCAGATCGGTCGGTATCGCCGATGTGCCGCCGGTATTGCCGCAATTGACGATCAGGCGCTGTGCCCCGTCGGATAGTTCAAAGGCGAGCGTTGACGCACAGCCGCCCCTCGCGATGCGACTTGGTGGTGGCGGGGCCATATCGGCCACGACGACGGTTAGCTGCGGGGTGCTGCCACCCGCCATGCGCTGATAGCCCCAGTCACGCGCCTGACGCAGCGGGCGCGTGCGGACACGCGAGGCCAAAACTACTGCGTCAACCCGTCCCGCCGCAATCGGACCCGCGCCTTGCCAGCTCGAGAGAGCGCCATCCCCCATTTGTACACCGATAAGTGCAGCCACGGCGCGGTCGAGTGCTTTTTGGTTACTGTCGGGAAATGGGACGCGACGCACATCGTACACGGAGGCAAGCATCGAAAGGAGCTCAATGAGATCGATCTGATCGGCAGGCGCACGTGTGACGATGCCACCGTCGGCGCTCATGCCGGAAGTCAGCGCCCTGGCGAGCCCGGCCTCACCGAATGCCTGACGAGGCCCGCCGCCAGGGATCAATAAGCCGGCGGCGACGACACCGGCCCACGCAGCAATTCGGGCAAGTCCTGCAGGAGCGCGGTCGGCTCCCCGATCGAGGTGGCGTGCACCGCGGGCTAGGGCATTGAGCACGGCGGAACGATAGACCAGGTCAGTCGATGACAGGATCAGCGGTGCATGCGCGGCCCAGAACAGCATTCGCCACCCGATTCGGTCGGGTGACCAGGCGGGATCACTGACCTGATTGCCGTGTCGTTCGAGCCAGACGCGCATCAGCCGTTCGGCAATCGGAGCCCCTTCAGCACGGCTCACACCGAGTGCCAGGTCACGCAGCCACGCAAAGCGCTCGATGTGCGTCGTGAGCGCGGGCGACGCGCCCGTGCCGCAGAAATCGATTTCGTCGACCGCAATCGATTCGCGACCCTTGACCATGTTGCCCTCGGCCAGCTGGCGTCCCGCTTCAGGATTGCCAGGGAGCGGATCCGCTGGGACAGCAAGAAGCTTGAGTGGATAGCGGCCGTTAAGCCGAAGGCCGTGAAGCGGCGTCCGCCACGTCAGTCGGTAAAGACCGTTGGCGAGCCGTTCGCCGAGCGAAAGGCCCCGGTCTCCGGCGCGCACCAGCCGCTTGCCGGCTTCTACCTCGGTACGGCCCGCTTCGTCGGTCAGGAATTCGCTTGGGTCGCGGTCGCTCATCCCGCGCCTGCCGCTCTCGCTTTCAGGGCGGCGATGTTAGCCGCATATTGTGTTGGGCCGCCTTTAAAGGTCGCCGTGCCGGCAACCAGCACATCGGCCCCGGCGGCTATGATGCGTGCGGCATTACCGGCGTCAACACCGCCGTCGACCTCAAGCCTTACGTCCCGTCCAGTCGCATCGATCATCTTGCGGATCGCTGATATTTTCTTGAGTTGGCTTTCGATGAAGCTCTGTCCTCCAAAACCCGGGTTGACACTCATCACGAGGACGACGTCGACGATATCAATCAGATAATCGAGCATCTTGGCCGGCGTGCCGGGGTTGAGCGAGACGCCCGCCATTTTGCCGAGACCCTTCACCCTCTGGATGGTACGGTGCGCGTGCGGTCCGGCCTCGGGGTGAATGGTGATGATATCGGCCCCCGCCTCAGCGAAAGCATCGAGGAACCCGTCGACTGGTGAGATCATGAGATGGACGTCGAGAGGCAGCGTCGTGTGTGGACGCAGCGCTTTGACCACCATCGGGCCGATTGTGATGTTGGGGACGAAATGGCCATCCATAACATCGACATGAACCCAATCAGCCCCCGCCGCTTCGATGGCGCGCACTTCCTCACCGAGGCGCGCGAAATCTGCGCTCAGGATCGACGGGGCGATGCGGACGGGTTTGGACATGGAACGAATGCCTTAACATGCGATTCGATAGGAGCAACTGGCGTTCCGGGCGTTTCAGCGCCGTTTTAACCGTGCGATAAAAAAACCATCGCGACCCGGCGTCGGCAGAATGCGAACCCAGCCTTCGGCGCACGGGGCAATGCCGGGGGGCAGCTCCTCAGGCGAGACGGGATCAATGGCTAGATTGCTTGCTGTAACGATGTGTTCGCCTTCTTCGGGTTCGAGCGAGCACGTCGCGTAAACGAGCCGACCGTTCGGAGCGAGCCAGTCGGCGGCGCGGGCGAGCATGCGCGACTGCAGACCCGAAAGTGAAGCGATATCCTTCGGGCCGATGCGATGAAGAACGTCGGGGTGGCGCGCAAAAATGCCAGTCGCGCTGCACGGGGCGTCAATTAGGATGGCATCCGCCCGGTTCGCGGGTTCCCACGTCATGACGTCGTCAATCACGATATCGGCGGAGAGCCGGGTTCGCGTGAGGTTTTCGCGCAGGCGCTCGGCTCGTCTGGTATGCTGTTCGACTGAAACAACATGCCAGCCCGCAGCTGCGAGTTGCATCGTCTTTCCGCCAGGAGCTGCGCACAAGTCGAGGACCGTACGTCCTGCGCCGTGGCCAAGCAGGCGCGCGGGGACAGCGGCGGACAGGTTTTGTACCCACCAATACCCATCGGTATAGCCGGGCAGATCGACGACATTGTGCCCGCGTGGCAAGCGGCGTTGGCCATTCCAGATGGCGTCGCCTCCGACTCCGCCGTCGTCTTGCGAATCGCGCAGGGTCAGATCGAGCGGTGGCGGGACCGCGAGCGCACGAGCGGCGTCGCCCAGCATCGCATAACTCCAAGCCGCCCCCCAGCGAGTACGGACAGCCTCGGGCAAAGTCGGCACTTCGGGGAGAACGGCACCACGTCGCATCAGCGTACCGAACACGCCGTGGACAAGACGCTTCGGCCCGCCCTCGACCATTGGTAGCGCGGTTGCGATAGCGGCATGCGGCGGTGTTCCGAGGACCAGTGCCTGGGCGAGCGCGATGCGCAGCACCGAGCGGGCCTTGGCGTCGGCAGGCAGTGGTTGCGCAGTCGCCGAATCGATCAGCGCATCGAGATCGGGCAGGCGGCGAAGGACCTCGCCGGTAATGGCGCGTGCCAGACCTTCATCCGATGGCGCGAGACCGTGAGCAGGCAGTGCGTCGAATCGCTGGCCGCGCCGCAGCACGGCGTCAAGCATACCAAGAGCGGCGCGGCGTGCAGGCAGGCCTGCAGGGGTTCCCGTTGCGTCGTCGCTCATGTATGACCTTTTCCATGTCCAAGCGTCCCGACCACATCCGTGCACCCGCGTACCTGTCGAAAAGCCCGGCGGTGCCGGTACCGCAGGTAGCCAAGCCCCAGGAAGAGCATGGCGGCAAAGCCGAGCTTGAGCCAACGCGCTACAATGACTGGGAGCACAAGGGCATCGCCTGGGATTTTTGACTTTTTCAGCTTGCTTCGCCACGGAGCGGGCGAGCAAGCAAGGCTACAACGACCTCAGGGGCTTCGTGCCCGTCTTCGACCATCGCCCGAACGGCCTCGACTACGGGCATCTCGACGCCGAGCCGGTAAGCCTCGCGTGCCAGAACCGGGGCGGTGAAGGCGCCCTCGGCGACGCTTGTGCTCCCGCCAATAAGCTGGTCGGCGCGCTGCCCTTTGCCCAGCGCCTTGCCAAAGGCGAAGTTGCGCGACTGAGTCGACGAACAGGTCAGTACGAGGTCGCCTAGCCCCGACAGCCCGGCCATTGTGTCGGCTCGTCCACCCCGCGCGACGCCAAAGCGGGTCATTTCGGCAAAGCCCCGCGCGATAAGCGCTGCACGAGCATTTTCACCAAGCTCCAACCCGGCAACGATTCCGCAGGCAATGGCGATGACGTTTTTTACTGCTCCCCCGATCTCGGCCCCAATCACGTCGTCGGAGGCGTAGATACGGAAATTGGGGCGGGCGAGACGTTCTGTGAGCGCGCGCCCCACTGCAGCGTCGGCGCTGGCAAGTGTAACGGCCGTCGGCTTGCCCTCGGCTACTTCCGCGGCAAAGGTGGGTCCCGATAGCACCGCAATCGGCGCGCGCGGATGAAGTGTGCTGGCAACTTCAGTCATGAGCCGCCCGGTCGAAGCTTCGATTCCCTTGGCGCACAGGACCAGCGTACGCGGACCTACTGGAGTGCGGGCGAGCACCCGTGCCAGATATTGGGCTGGCGCCACAACCAGCAAGGCGTCGCAACTGTCCATCCGCCCGACATCGGCGGTTGCCTCGATCGACGGCGACAACGGAATTCCGGGCAGGAATAGCCGGTTTTCATGGGCCAGGTTGACGGCGCTGATGACCTCTGGCTCGCGCGCCCAGAGCAGCACGGGTTCACCGTCGGCGGCAGCAAGCTGCGCCAGCGCGGTTCCCCACGCCCCAGCACCGATAACGCCGATTCTCATGACCCTGATCTCATGCCTTGATTCCTGCACCCCTGACGATTTCCGCGTCCGGGTCGAGCGCCCAGCGCGGACGTGCGGCAACATCGAGCGCGTCTGTCAGGCCGAGCGCGAACCGCTCGGCCCCCGCCCATCCTATCATGGCGGCATTGTCGGTGCACAGCCACAGTGGCGGTGCCACAAATGGCATGCTGCGGTCATCGGCAAGCTTTGCCAAGGCTAACCTGATGACCGCATTTGCGGCAACGCCGCCTGCGACGACGAGCGCGGTTGGTTTCGAAACGCCTTGGCCCAATCTGTCCAGCGCCCGGCGGGTGCGGTCTGTTAGGCAATCGACGACCGCGGCCTGGAAACTCGCTGCAATGTCCTCGGACCGATACGTGCCCGCGTCGCGCGCGCGCAGCACCGCGCTTTTGAGGCCCGCGAACGAGAAATGAGGTTCGGGAGAGCCTAGCAAGGGACGCGGAAGCGGCACGGCCTTCGCGTTCCCCCTTGCCGCAGCGCGCTCGACAGCGGGGCCGCCGGGAAAGCCAAGGCCCAGCAGTTTGGCGGTCTTGTCAAACGCCTCGCCCGCCGCATCGTCGATGGTCGTAGCCAGCCGACGGTAGCGCCCTACGCCTTCGACGCTCAGCAACTGACAATGTCCGCCGGACACGAGAAGTAGCAGGTAGGGAAAACACAGATTGGCGTCAGACAGGCGCGGAGACAGAGCGTGGCCTTCAAGATGGTTGACCGCAATCAGCGGCTTGTTGGCGGCGTGGGCGAGTGCCTTGGCAGTGACGAGGCCTACCATGACCCCGCCGATCAGCCCTGGCCCGGCGGTTGCTGCGATCGCATCGACGTCGGCAAGAGTAAGCCGTGCGTCTGCCAGCGCTGCTTTGACGAGCGGCATTATGACCTCGATATGCGCGCGTGCCGCGATTTCGGGGACGACGCCGCCGAAAGGGGCGTGTTCACTTTCCTGCCCCGCCAGTCGGTGCGACAATATCTGCCGGTCGCCGCTAATCACGGCAGCGGCGGTTTCGTCGCAGCTGGACTCGATGCCCAAGATGATGGGGCCCAAAACTGTCGGGGGGTTGCACGTCACACGCGCTGCGCTAGCACGAGCGGCGACATGACTGCCAGTTCTCCCAAAATCAGGCTGGGTACGCGCGGATCGCCGCTTGCCTTGGCTCAGGCCCATATGACTCGCGCTGCGCTGATCGCAGCGCACGGCTGGGCCGTCGACGAGGTCGAAATCGTCGCGATCACGACAGACGGCGACGTCATTCAAGATCGTCCGCTCGCCGAAATTGGCGGTAAGGCATTGTGGACCAAAACACTCGATCGCGCCCTGATGGAGGGGCGTACCGATGCCAGCGTTCATTCGATGAAAGATGTCGAGACGATCCGGCCAGAGGGGATCGCGCTCGTCGCAATGCTCGAACGGGCCGATGTCCGCGACCGGCTGATTGGCGCAGTCAGCGTTGCAGCCTTGCCCGAGGGAGCAGTCGTCGGCACTGCGTCCCCACGGCGCGCTGCTCAGCTTCGACGACTCCGGCCCGACCTGAAAATCGTGTCGTTTCGCGGTAATGTCGCAACCCGGATTGCGCGGGTTGAAAAGGGCGAGGCTCATGCCACGATGCTGGCGGCGGCCGGACTGGACCGGCTCGGGCATCCTGACGTCGGCGTACCGCTCGATATCGAGGCGATGTTGCCGGCAGTGGCGCAAGGCGCGGTCGGCCTCGAATGCCGCGCTCACGATGCAGAGACGCGCCGCTTTCTGACCGCGATCGATGATACGAAAACCCACCGGTGCGTCGCGGCGGAGCGCGCGTTCCTCGCAGCACTCGGCGGCGGTTGCCATTCGCCAGTTGGCGTTTTGGCGCGCCTCGAAGACGATGTCGTTCACCTGCGTGCAGAGATCCTCACCGAGGACGGGACCCAACATCGCCGCGGCGAAGTCCGATTCGTACCGACTGATAAGGATGCGCCCAGGCGGTTGGCGACAGAATTGCTGGTTGGCGCATCGCCGGCGCTCGCAGCGCTGTTTTCGTGCGAATCCTGATTGTCCGTCCTGCGCCGGGCAATATAACGACGGCAGCGGCGGTGGCAGCCATGGGGCTCGAGCCGGTGGTAATTCCCCTGTTTGAGGTCGCGCCGATGGCATGGCAACCGCCTGACCCAAACGTTTTCGATGCCGTTGCGATGACAAGCGCCAATGCCGCCCGGTATGGCGGGGTGAACCTGGAACGCTACAAGCATTTGCGGGTGTTTGCGGTCGGAGAAGCAACAGCCCAAGCTGCCAGATCGGCGGGATTTACTGCAGTCCAGGCAGGCGCAGGAACCGCGGCGGATCTAGGCGCAATCCTGAAAATGCCGTTCGCCTTTCAAGCAGAGGGAAACGATGCGTGCGATCCCGTTACCTCGGTTTTAGGTGACGTGTCCCGCTCCGAGTCCGCCCGAGATGGCCCGAGGCCAAGAATTCTCCATCTTGCGGGAGCCGATCACAAGCAAATACCCGCGACTGCCGAAGTGACCGTGGTGCCGGTCTATACGACCCATCGGCTCAAAATCCCTGACGGTTTAAAAGCCGATGTCGCGCTCATCCATTCGCCACGGGCAGGAGCCCGTCTCGCCGAACTCATCGCAGATCGTGCCGCGATACAAATTATCGCAATCAGCGAGATGGCAGCGCAGGCAAGTGGATCAGGCTGGGCTGCAACCCACATCGCGTTGGCCCCTCGCGAACACGCCATGCTGGAATGTCTGCGCGGGTTGTGCGAAGTGTCTTCGTGAAACTGATGGCAAGAATTGAGTGGGTCCAAGCTGATGACTGCCGAAAGCTATGAACCGGAGGAACGACAAGCGCGCCCCCTACGGACTGCGCTGATCGTCGCCTTGTTAGCGTTCATTTTCGGAGCCGCCGTGGTGACGTGGGCGTTGACGCGCTGGGAACCAGCACGGCGGCTCATTTTGCCGGTGGTGTCGGCAAGCTCTACCGCCCAGACACCGACGACAGCGCCCGAGGCGTCAGCTAACCCTGCATTGAGCTCTGCGCCGCTTGTACCCTTGTCGCCTGAATCGGTCGCTGTGACGGAGTCGCGCGTTGCCGGGCTCGAGGCGCGACTGGCACACATCGATGTCCAGGCGTCCAATGCGGCTTCGAACGCGGCGCGTGCCGAAGGATTGTTGATCGCCTTTGCCGCGCGCCGCACCATCGATCGCGGTATCGGCCTCGGCTACCTCGAGGGACAATTGCGCGATCGCTTTGCCGAAACACAGCCACGCGCGGTCGCGGCGATCATTTCAGCGGCGCAAGCCCCGGTAACGCTCGATGCCCTGCGCCAGCAGCTCGATATTTTGACCCCAGACCTGGCCGGCGGCGGTCCGAATGAGAGTTGGACCGCGGCGGCACAACGAACGTTTGGCAGTTTGTTCATTGTCCGCAAAGCCACGTCACCGTCGCCAGCCGCCGACGACCGCGTGTCGCGCGCGCGGCTCGCGATTGAGGGGGGGCAAGTTGAAAATGCGCTCGCCGAGGTCGCCCGACTGCCGTCGCGCGGGGCGGCGAGCGAATGGATGGCGTCGGCACGTCGTTACATCGAGGCGCACCGGGCGCTCGACATTCTCGAAGCCGCGGCGTTGACCGCGCCGCACTCCCTTCCCACTCCGACTGCAGGATAAGCAACACAATGACGATCGAAGCCGAATGGTGGGACTATGACGACACCGACGAATTGGCCGACGCGGTAGCGGGCGACGTCGGCTTTATTATCGATTCGGCGCTCGATGCGCGCGGCCAGGCGCTGATTGCCTTGCCCGGCGGCACCACACCGGTCGCCGCACTCGATCGCCTTGCTGCACAGAAGCGTCGATGGAAAGATGTCACGATTATCCCGACTGATGATCGCATTGTCGAAGTGACCAGCGCGCTTTCAAATGTGGCGATGTTGGCGAAGAAGTTTTTGCCGTTAGGCGCGCGCGTCATCCCTCTCACTGGGGGGGCGGCCGCCGCTGACTACAAGATGAGCGGTAAGGCGGCGGATGCGCGCCTTGCCGACCTGCCGTGGCCACTCGATCTGGTATGGTTGGGCATGGGTGCCGACGGGCACACCGCCTCGATCTTTCCCGGCCCCGACCTCGATGAAGCCCTCAACGGACCCAAGGAGCGTCGAGCGTTGGGCGTAATGCCCGATCCCATGCCCGTCGATGCGCCAGTGGCGAGAGTTTCGCTATCCAAGGCAGCAATTCTGGCGGCGCGAACCTTGACCATTGTCTTGACCGGTGCCGACAAGCGCGCGGTTCTGGAGCGCGCGATTGAGGACGGCGCGTCCTCGACCGTACCCATTGGGCGTGTGATGGCGGATAGTGATCTTGCAGTGGATATTCACTGGGCCCCGTAGCATCGAACTTGCAGCCCGAAGCCATCAGGCTCGATGGGAAAGAGTCGCGCATCGACGCCAAAAAGTGGTTTCCGCCAAGGCTGTGATTTTTCCCTTGCAAAACCCTCCAGTCCTGACCGACTCTCGTGGAGGATCGCGGCGCAGAGCCGGAAGCCTGCGTCTTTATCTGCGACGTGAGTCAAGCGAGATTGTGTTGCGGGAAAACAGCTTATGAACAGTGCAGTTCGTACTATCGCGACCAGATCCGCACACCGGCCGCCTCGCCTGCCCGCGCTCGCGGCCGCCATGTGCGTCGAGCTCCACACTGTCTTGAGCGGCACCAGTTTTTGTTCGGTGGACGATTTGTCCGCGCTGTTGAGCTATCTCGTTGATCGCACACTCGACGGGCAAGGCGACGAACTCACTGCTTATTCGGTGGCCGTCGAGGGATTTGGCGGGATCAAGGGTATCGAGACCGAACACAGCGGTGCGCCCGAGCGGCACATCGACCGTCTTGGTGCCGCCCTTGAACAACATTACGCGCAGAACGACCCGTTCGATGGTCTTTGCCTGATGCTGATTTCCGGATCGTATCGTATCTGGATCGTTCGGCCCGAGGTTACCTATCCAGAGCTTTATCGCCGCCCCAAAATGGTGAAATGGCCGCGCGTGCCGGCCGCGCGTGCCGGCCGCGCGTCGCATTGCGCTCGAGAGCGCCGATACCTGAACGTTGTCGCGACAACGCGATAACCGGTTGAGACGATGCTGGCGACCGGCCTGGTTGGCCGGCTGGTCGCATGCATAAAGGACTGGTGGGCCAATCCACCCTTCAGCTCTGTGACCCCGAGATGACGATCCTCGATCTGAAGCGCGGCGTGGACCGAACGATCTCTTCGGTACGAGACGTCAACCATGAGTCCGAACCGGACAATGGTACGCTGGAGCGGGCGAAGGGATTCGAACCCTCGACCCCGACCTTGGCAAGGTCGTGCTCTACCCCTGAGCTACGCCCGCTCTGGCGTTGGATGGCCGAAACTACATTGCGTAGCCCCGTCGGGTAGGGCGCGGCTGATAGCGAGAGTGTGCTCGCTACGCAATCCCCTTGGCAACCGCGTCGTTCACACCACATAAGAGTAACGCATAAACGGAGAACGAAGTGGCTACCCTGGGCTTGAGTGCGGCTGACCGCGAGGAAATCGAGACATTCCGGCGCGACGTCATCGAACCATCGATGACCAGTCTCATCATCCTCGACTTCTGGGCCGAATGGTGCGGGCCGTGCAAGGCGCTATCGCCCGTGCTCGAAAAGATCGCAGCAAACTATGCGACGAAAGGCGTAATTCTCGCCAAGATCGATGTCGATGCCAACAAGGCGATTGCAGCGCAGTTTCGTGTCCAATCGATCCCGACAGTTTATGCAGTGTTTCAGGGCAAGCTCGTCGCGGACTTGACACCCGCGCGCACCGAGACCGCAATTACGACAATTATCGACCAGTTGCTCAAGCAGCTTCCGATCCAAGGTGAGGCTCAGGCGCTCGACGCCGAAATCGCGCCGTTGATCGCGATGGGCGAGGAAGTGCTTGCCGCCGGCGATGCAGAGCGGGCGGCGGGCATTTTCGTGCAGATTGTCGAGATGGCGCCCAATGACCCCGAGGCACTTTCTGGATTTCTGCGTGCACAGGTGGCACTCGGTCAAATCTCGCAAGCAGAAGCGTTTCTGGCCGAACTGCCTCCAGAGCTGGTAAAAAACCCCGCGATCGAACGCGCGATGTCAGCGGTGGCGCTCGCCCGCGATGCCAAGCCGGTCGGCGATCTTGCCGGTCTGGCGGCCGAGGTTGCCGCGAGCCCGGACAATCACGAAAGAAGGTTCGAACTTGCCGGTGGGCTGATGGCTGCGGGAGATCGTGACGGCGCGGCGGATCATCTGCTCGAGATTATTCGCGCTGACCGGGACTGGAACGAGGGGGCAGCGAAGGCGCAATTGCTTAAACTGTTCGACGTTGTCGGCGTGATGGACCCGTGGGTATCGTCGCAGCGGCGGCGCCTGTCGGCGGTCATCTTCACATGACGACCACAGAAACCACGACGCGCCTGTCGATCTTTCCGCTCGCCGGCGCGCTCTTGTTTCCGCGCATGCATTTGCCGATCCACATTTTCGAACCACGCTACCGGGCGCTGGTCAGCGACGCGATGGCGCGCGACCGACGGATCGGCATGATCCAGCCCAAACCGCTCCTAACCAAGGGCGACGTCGAGGTGCCACAGCTGTTCGATATGGGTTGCGTCGGTAAAATCGCGCACGTCGAGGCGATGGATGACGGGCGTTACAATCTCGTGCTCGAGGGCGTTGCTCGGTTCCGGATGGTGCGCGAGCTCGATGTAACGACGCCCTTCCGCCAGATTGAGGCGGTGCTGGAGGAACTCCATGATGACGAGCCCCTTGCCGGGATCCAGCGCGCCGACCTCGAACGCGAATCGCGCCGCTTTGCCGAAGCGCAGGGGTTTGTCGTTGATTGGGATGCCGTCGCTCGACTCGACGATGAAGCGTTGGTCAACGGGATCGCCCAGATCGCGCCGTTCGACGCTGCCGCCAAACAGGCGCTGCTCGAAGCAACAAACATGGCCATGCGCGCAGACCTGATCGTGCAGCTGATGCGATTCTTCGGCCGGCACGATGGAGAGGAACGGGTTACGCTGCAGTAACCTCGCCACACCGGTTGTGTGTCGGGGCCGAATCGCACGACCTGTGTTTACAGGGTCACTCCGTGGCCTCACTCGAGTGGCTGCTGTTTCGGCGCAAAACGCGTCAGATCAGTACCGGGTAAACTGCCGTGTCGCAAAAAGGCTAAACTGTCATGCCCGCGAGCAGCTTGGGCAATTTACCGGTCTCGCCACGCGCCTCGGCCATGAACAGGTCCTTCAAAGGCTTGATTCGCTGTACCGCGCCCAACCCGAAGCGGCGAACTTTGCTCGCGGATTTTCCTGGAATGCCGAACAAACGGGTCAGCGTGTCGGTTGCGGTCGCGACCATCAATGTATCGAGGCTGCGCCAGCGCTGGTAGCGTTCAAGCAACATGTCATCACCCAGATCCATACCGGTGCGCGACCCATCGACCAGCACCTCGACCAGCGCCGCGACATCCCGGAGGCCGAGATTCAAACCCTGACCCGCAATCGGGTGAATACCGTGTGCAGCGTCGCCAACCAGCGCAAGCCGGGTGTCGGTGATCCGCGCGGCATGGTGAAAACCCAATGGGTAGGACGAGCGTGCCGCCGCTGCCGACAGCGTCCCAAGCAGGCCACCTGCCCGTTTGGCGGCTTCGGCGGCGAACGCCGTGTCGCTGAGCGCGAGGACACCTGGCGCATCCTTGGCCGCGATTGTCCACACCAGCGCCGACCGCGTGCCGGGTTGCATCGGCAGGAGAGCGAACGGCCCGTCGGGATAAAAAATTTCGTGCGCGACGTTGTGGTGAGGCAGGCTGTGGTCGAATGCAGAGATGACCGCGACGTGATCGTATTGCCACCGGGCAACCCGGATCCCTGCAGCAGTACGGGCTGGCGAATTGCGCCCATCGGCGGCGATCAGGATATCAGCGCGAATTTTGCTGCCGTCGTCGAGTGTAGCGACCGTACCGGACGCATTGCGTACGACCGACGCGGCGCTTGTCGGGATTTTCAGCGTAACGTGTGCTGCTCTACTGGCCGCATCATACAGGATTTTGCGAAGGACGCGGTTTTCGATCATCGTGCCTAGTGCCTCGCCTTCGCCAGGCGTGAAATCGAGGGCCTCGCGCTGCAGTCCATCGCGCACTTCAATCCGGCGGATAGGGCAGCCGTAGGGAAGCAACTGGTCGGCGACTCCGATAGCGTTCAGCATCCGCCAGCTTGCGCTGGCAATCGCTGACGCGCGTCCGTCGAACGCAGCGGCGAGTGTCGTGTTCGGCGGCGCCGGATCGATCACCACCGATGAAATACCATGCGCGTCGAGGGCCAGGGCCGTGGTGAGCCCGACCAGGCCGCCGCCGAGAATGAGCGTATCAGTCGTTTCCATGTCGACGCTTATAGAATGCTCCGTTGCGCGCGTCACGTCTAACCCAACACCGCGACTCTTGACGCGGAGTCGCGCGTAAGCGATTCTTATCTACAGGATCCAAGCGCGACCATTGCGCTATCGCTCCGAGGACAAGCACGTCATGGCCAGTCGCGTCGCACCCAAACGCCCGCCCGCTTGGCGTGCCACCGTCAAGGCGGGGGTTGTACGCAGCGGCGCGATGATGACTGCTGTTGCGCTCGCAATCGTCTCGTTGCTGATCGTCATAGCCCTGGCCACGCACGACGGCGGCGACCCTTCGTTGAGCACTGCAGCCGGGCATGAGCGGATCACGAACTGGCTGGGCCTGGCTGGTGCCTGGACGTCCGACCTTTTGCTGTCGGTGCTCGGGCCGGCGGTTGCGTTGATGCTCGCGCTGCCATTGCTGTTTGCAGGGTTGTTATGGCGTGGGAAAAGTATCGCCGGGTGGCAGCGGCGGAGCATCATGACGCTGATCTCGCTTGCTTTGGTCGGGGTCGGTCTCGCGCTATTGCGGCCCACAGCCGTTGCGGGTTTGCCAGCGGGTCTTGGCGGGATCCTCGGCCTTGGCGGCGAGGCGCTGCTGACAGGACTGTTCGGCTTTCTTCCCGGCGCCGGCCCCGCGATTGCGCGCTATCTGGCAGCGGCGCTGTTCGGCATCGGAGGGGTTGCGCTGTGGGCACGCACCATCGGCCTGGCGCTTCGCTTGCCCCAGTTCGACCGGTCCGCGTTGGCAAGTCCGGCTGCGACCGAACCGCGTCGCGACGTTGCCCCGCCTCGCCCGGAAATCCCCGCTGCGCCTGACACGCGCAGCCGCCCGGTCATTGCCGATCGCGCAGCCGCTCCAGCGCCCCTCAAAAAGGCACGGCAGGAATCGCTGGCACTCCGCGACAAATATGTGCTGCCCGATTTGAAGCTGCTGAAACCGGCGCCTCCATCGTCGGGCGGACAGCTCGACAAGGCGGCGCTCGAACGCAACGCACGGTTGCTCGAAACCGTCCTCGACGATTTCCACGTTAAGGGCACGATCACCGAGGTTCGGCCCGGACCGGTCGTAACGATGTACGAGTTGCAACCCGCCGCTGGCATCAAGGCGAGCCGCGTCATCCAGCTGGCTGAAGATATCGCGCGTAATATGTCAGCCCTGTCTGCGCGCGTCGCGACCATCCCGGGGAGAAATGTCATCGGTATCGAACTGCCGAACGCGCACCGCGAATCGGTTTTTCTTCATGAGATGATTGCCAGCCAGGCCTTCGAAGACGGCGCGGGAACCCTGCCAATCGTGCTTGGTAAAAATATCGCCGGCGATCCCGTAATCGCTGATCTGGCTCCGATGCCGCATTTGCTGATCGCCGGCACCACCGGCTCGGGCAAGTCTGTCGGGCTGAATTCGATGATCTGTTCGTTGCTGTATCGGCTGACCCCGGACCAGTGTCGAATGATCATGATCGACCCCAAACTGCTCGAGCTGCGACCGTACGAAGATATTCCTCACCTGCTCTCTCCGGTCGTCACAGAACCGGCCAAGGCGATTCGCGCGCTCAAATGGGCGGTCGAAGAGATGGAGGATCGCTATCGCAAAATGGCCTCCATCGGTGTTCGAAGCCTGGCCGGGTTTAATGACAAGGTTCGCCTTACAAAGGGCAAGGGCCAAAAGCTCAGCCGCCGGGTACAGGTGGGTTACGATGCGGAAACGGGGCAACCCCAGTACGAGGAAGAGGCCCTCGATTTCGAGCCGATGCCGCAGATCGTCGTGGTCGTCGACGAACTCGCCGACCTCATGATGACCGCAGGCAAGGAAGTCGAGTTTCTCATTCAGCGCCTCGCCCAGAAGGCTCGGGCGGCGGGCATCCACCTCATCATGGCGACGCAGCGCCCCTCGGTCGACGTCATCACCGGGGTCATCAAGGCGAATCTCCCTACGCGGATCAGTTTCCACGTCACCTCGAAAATAGATTCGCGTACGATCCTGGGTGAGCAGGGCGCCGAGCAGCTGCTTGGCAAGGGCGACATGCTCTACATGATGGGCGGACGCCAGATCGTCCGCGTGCATGGACCGTTCGTGAGCGATGATGAGGTGATCGCCATTGCGGATCACTGGCGTGCCCAGGGCGTGCCTGACTATATTCAGGCAGTGACCGAAGAACCCGAAGACGGTGGCTTCGCGCTCGACGGAGCGCCATTGGGCGACGACAGCCCCGAAGATCAGGAATATCGCAAGGCAATGCAGATCGTCGCCGAAAGCCAGAAGGCTTCGGTGAGCTGGCTCCAGCGGCAACTGCGCATCGGCTATAATCGCGCCGCACGCCATATCGAGCGGATGGAGAAGGACGGGCTGGTCGGCCGGCCCGATCACGTCGGACGCCGCGAAGTCATGATGGATACCGAGGGGCGCGCCATTTGAGTTCAGCGGCGGTTCAAACCCAGCCAGTTAGCTGATTTCCAAATACTTTTTTCCGGAGAGAAATATTGGTTCGCACGCTCCTCGCGCTGTTTGCTCTCGTGTCGGCCGCAGCCCCAATTGTTGCTCAGCCGGTACCAGGGCCGCTGGCCGACCTGACGGCCGTCCAAACCCACTTACGGGCAGTCACGACGATGACCGCCGATTTCGCCCAGACCGACCGGTCGGGAAAAGTACTGACGGGGCAGCTTAAGCTCAAGCGGCCAGGCAAGGTTCGGTTTCAGTACCAGCCCAGCGTGCCGATTCTCATTGTTGGTGACGGCAATTCCTTGTGGTTCATCGACTATCAGGTCGCGCAGGTGCAGCGCTGGCCTATCGGGAACAGCCCGCTCGGCGTCTTGCTCGACTCGTCGAAGGACGTCACGAAGTTTGCGCGTGTGCTGCCGGTCAGCGATCCACGCATCGTTTTTGTCGAGGCGCGAGATCCGCGCCATCCCGAATACGGTACCCTTACCCTCGCTTTTGCGCGGGAGTCCGGCGCGCCGGCGGGACTGCGACTGCAAGGGTGGATTGCACTCGACGGCCAGAATAACCGCACGACGGTTCGCCTGTCGAACCAGCGATTCAACGTCGCTGTGGGCGACGAAGCGTTTCGTTGGCGCGATCCGCGGCCAAATCACGGGCCGCACTGATCGCTTGTTCATATTTGCGACAGGTAGTGCAATCTAGACAAAATGGCTGCAGCATTGGACTGGTTCGGCGGGATCCCCCCTGTTGCTCGTCGTCCGATATGTTCCGGTTGCAGCCCGCGTGACGAACGCAGGTCGGCCCTCGCTCCACGCCCCCGGAGCGGGGGCCTTTTCCATGCCAGACGGCCAGATCTGGCGTTGTTTCGTCCGCCTTTTACCCACTCTCAGCGACCCGCCTTCCGGTCGACCGTGGGCGGGGCTTTGCTTGCGCGTCGCGGTCACTCCTGATCGTTTGCAAGCAGTGTATTTGCCCGTGGCCCGTCCCAGTTCATGCCGCCCGCGATCCGCCATACCTCTTTGCCATCGGCGCCGTACAACACAGTGGTCGGGAGCAGTCCCCCGCCAAACGCAAAGCCGAGATTGTTCTCTGCGTCGCGATACGGCTGGAGGTGCGCAAGCCTTGCCTTGGCCCACCATGCGGGTACGGGATCGATGGCTTGCCTGGCCGAATCTTGATTGACGACGAGCACATGCAGCTTGCCTTTTGTCCGGGCTGCCAGCCGGTCAAGCGAGGGCATTTCCTTGACGCATGGACCGCACCATGTCGCCCAGAGGTTCACCAACAGGGGGTGTCCCTTGAAGTCGGCGAGTTTGACCACCTTGCCGTCCGGCGCCGTGAACGCGTCCTTAGGCATTGCCGAACCCCGGTGCGTGATGTCGAGCGTGCCAGCCGGTTCTCGGTCTGCACGCCCTGCGGCTGATGCCGTAGCGTTGGCTTGCGGCGCAGTGGTCGATTGCCTATCGCAAGCGGCAAGTAGCAAGGCGGGCACGAGACAGACGATGAATGGGCGCAAGACAGGCTCCAATGCAATGTGGGGCGGGCGCTTTGCAGAAGGGCCCACTGCGGTAATGCGTGCGATAAATGCCTCGCTGCCGTTCGACAAGCGGCTGTGGCAGCAGGACATTGCAGCATCAAAGGCCCATGTCGCGATGCTGGGCGCACAGGGCATTTTGAGCGCCGAGGATGCCTCGATAATTATGGGAGGACTTGGCGAGGTCGCGGCAGAATTTGCGAGTGGCGCCCTACCCGAGGATCCCGCTCTTGAAGACATTCACATGGCGACCGAGGCCCGGTTGGCCGAGTTGGTCGGACCCGTTGCGGGTCGGCTTCACACCGCGCGCAGCCGCAACGATCAGGTCGCAACCGATTTCAGGTTGTGGGTCCGCGATGCAGTCGACGCGGTGGATGCGGGCCTGAAGACATTCCAGAGCGTGTTGATCGACCGGGCCGCAGCCCATGCGGATGACGTGATGCCCGGGTTCACGCACTTGCAGAGTGCCCAGCCGATCACGCTCGGCCATCATCTGATGGCGTGGTTCGAAATGATTGCGCGCGATCGCTCGCGTTTTGCCGATGCGCGTCGCCGTATGAACCGCTCGCCGCTGGGCAGCGCTGCGCTGGCCGGGACGGGCTTCGTCATAGACCGCGATGCGACCGCCAAGGCACTCGGTTTCGACGGCCCGACTGCCAACTCGCTTGATTCCGTCAGCGACCGTGATTTCGCGCTCGATTATTTATCGGCGTCGGCGACGTGTGCGATCCACCTGAGCCGCATGGCGGAGGAGATCGTGATCTGGGCGTCGCAACCCTTTAGTTTCGTGACGCTTCCTGACCAATGGTCGACCGGCAGTTCGATCATGCCGCAAAAGCGCAATCCCGACGCAGCAGAGCTTGTGCGCGGTCATGCCGGTAGAATCTTGGGCGCCAATATTGCACTGATGGTCACCATGAAGGGCCTGCCGCTCGCTTATTCGAAGGATATGCAAGACGACAAGGAGCCGGTGTTCGAGGCGTACGACCTGCTCGAGCTCAGCATCGCGGCAATGGCGGGGATGACGGCGGCGTTGACATTTCGCACTGATCGCATGCGCGCCCTTGCCGAAAGTGGCTTTGCCACGGCAACCGATCTGGCAGACTGGCTGGTGCGCGAGGCCGACGTCCCGTTTCGCGAGGCGCACCATATTACCGGGCGGGCTGTCAAAGCAGCGGAGGAACGCGGGTGCGGTCTTGCGGATCTGCCGCTTGACGTGCTGACTGCCATCGATCTGCGGATCGACGCGCGCGTCTTCGAGGTGCTGACAGTTGACGCTTCGGTTGCGAGCCGCACCAGTCATGGCGGAACCGCTCCGGTCAAGGTAAGGGAAGCCATTGCCGCCGCACGCGCGGCGCTGGAGGAGGACGCATGAAGCGTTTGCTGGCTCTCGCGGCCCTTTGTGCCCCCGCGCTCTTGTTGACCGCGTGCGGTGAAACGGCGCCGCTGCGACCGCAGACGGGTAAATCGCTGCCGCCCAAACCGGCAACGGCCATGACGGCCCCCGATGCCGACAAGTTGATGACGCCGAGCGACCAGTCGCGGCCCAAGCGTAATGATGAGCTTCTGCAGAGCTCGCAAAAGCGACCGGTCGACAAATTCGACTTACCCCCCTCCGGCTGACCTCATGGACCATTTTCATTATCGAGACGGCGCCATGTTTGCCGAAGACGTGCCGCTCGCGCGCATTGCGCAGGAGGTCGGCACGCCGGTCTATGTCTATTCCCGTGCGACCTTGGAGCGGCACGCGCGTGTATTCATGGAGGCAATGCAGCAGGCCGGCGATGTCGACGTCGCTTTCGCGCTGAAGTCCAATCCCAATATAGCGGTGCTGAAAGTGCTGTCGCGAATGGGTATGGGCGCTGACGTTGTGTCCTCGGGCGAGCTCGACCGTGCGCTCGCGGCCGGGATGACGGCCGATCGGATCGTGTTTTCGGGAGTCGGCAAGACCGATGCGGAAATGAGTCACGCGCTCGATACCGCTATCGGTCAATTCAACATCGAATCGGAGGAAGAGGGCCGCGATCTGGCGGCGCTTGCCGCCGCACGCGGACAGCGAGCACCTGCGACCTTGCGGGTTAATCCAGACGTCGATGCCGGGACCCACGCCAAGATTTCAACCGGCAAGGCCGAGAACAAGTTCGGCGTTGCAATCTCCGATGCTCCCGGCATTTTTGCGCGCCTTGCAGCGATGCCGGGCTTGAATCTGCGGGGCGTGGCACTGCACATCGGCAGCTTGATTGCAGACCTTGCACCGATGGAAGCAGCGTTCACGCGTGTTGGTCGGTTGCTTGTCGAGCTGCGTGCAGCAGGGTTGACGATCACCCACGTCGATCTTGGCGGCGGGCTAGGTGTCCCCTATCGTCCGCACGACGTGCTGCCGTCCCCGTTCGAGTATGGAGCAATGGTTGCGCGCGTGACGCAGGATTGGGACGTCAAACTGATGTTCGAACCTGGCCGCGTGATCTGTGGCAATGCAGGGGTGTTGCTCACGCGCGTCATTCGCGTGAAGCCAGGTGCGACGCATCCGTTCGTCATTGTCGATGCGGCCATGAACGATCTGGCGCGGCCTGCGCTGTACGATGCGTATCATCATTTTGAGCCGGTGGTGGCGAGCCGCGCGGCAATGACCGCAAATATTGTGGGGCCGGTCTGCGAGAGCGGCGACACGTTTGCGACCGCGCGCGAGATCGGCGGCGTTGTGCAAGGCGACTTGGCCGTTTTCCGCACGGCCGGGGCTTACGGGGCCACGATGGCGTCGACCTATAACAGCCGAGCCATGGTTCCCGAAGTGCTGGTTGACGGCGCCCGCTATGCCGTCGTCGCGGATCGCATCGCTGCGTCGACGATCATGGGCGCCGAGCGGGTGCCCGACTGGCTATAACTTAACGCCAAAACGTGGGCCAATGACAGTCATTGCCAGATAGAGCGCAATGGTCAGCACACACCCGGCGATCAGCGATGTCCAGAATCCGACGCCGTTTCTCAAAAGCATGGGGATAAGAAGGAACATCGGGAGCGAGGGCAGCACGTACCAGAACGTTGCCTCGGCGTGGTTAGCCAGCCGGAGCGGATCGGCGGTGTCGCGCCACAGCCACATCATGCCGAGGATCGAGATCAGGGGCAGCGAAGCAACGAGCGCGCCAACACCCGGGCTGCGCCGCGCAATTTCAGATACGGCTGCAACGATCAGACCTGAGAGCGCGGCTTTGATAGCAAAATATATCACGATCCCTATTGCCCCAACTCGGCCTTGGCGAACAGCGCAAAGCTGTCTCGATCCTGATCGTCGATACTTCGAGCCGGCGGTCCTGGCGTCGTTCTTGTGGCGGCGCTGTGCAGCTGTATCGGTCCAAACGCGGTCGCTGACAACAACCCGACGCGCAGGCCCGCTCGCGCAGCACGCCTTGCGCAGGGATAGACTCGAGCCGCATTTCACGCCAGTCGGGCAGGTAATGCGAGAAACGCTTCACAGCCTGCCGATCTTTGTCCGTCTTGCGGGTCGCCCGGTCGCACTGATCGGCAGCGGTGCGGCGGCTGACGCCAAACGCCGGCTGCTTGAGCGGGCAGGTGCCTTGATCGTGGACGAAGAAGAGGCTGTGGCTCTCGCCATAATCGCCGACGGTGACGAGGTCGCAGCGGCGCGCTTGAAGGCGCGGGGCGTCCTCGTCAACGTCGTCGATCGGTCCGACCTGTGCGATTTCACGCTACCGGCAATTGTCGATCGGTCACCGGTGATCGTCGCCGTCGGCACGGGTGGAACGTCGGCCGGACTTGCCAAGGCGCTGCGCCAACGTCTCGAGACCTTGCTGCCTACCGCGCTCGGCCCCCTTGCAACGGTACTCGATCAAACGCGCGCCAGTATCCGCAAGCGGTGGACGAACGCGGTCGACAGACGTCATGCGCTTGATCGCGGCTTTGCTGCCGGTGGACCGCTCGATGCGCTCGGCGATTACCATGACGTTGCCGGCTGGCTGGCGGGCGAAACTGATTTACCTGGACGGGTCGTGATTGTTTCGCTGTCCTCGACCGATCCCGATGATCTGACCTTGCGGGAGGCACGCCTGTTGGGCGAGGCCGATACGATCTGCCATGATCCTGCGGTGCCGACCGCACTTCTTGACCGTTCACGGGCCGATGCCGTCCGCATAGCCGGGCCTGTACCGCAGACGACGCTTGATGGCTTGACCATCGATTTGAGGTTGGCATGAGGTGACGCCATGATATCAGCTGAAGGTGCGCGGTGATCCGCATGCGTCACGAGGCGCACGCAGAGCTGGAGATAGCCGATTGTGGCTGGGTTTCTTCGGCGTGCACAACGAGACAACCGAAAACCGGCAGGAAGCTGAGCACATTATCTGAGGTCAATCGCCAGGCGCTGGTCGCCTCTGAATTCATACCGCATCGCGCACGGTCCTCGCGGTGCAGCGCGATGGGGTCGGCTTTGAGCGGCCGTTGCCAGCGCCCGGTGTGTCGGCCATGCTGGGCTCAAACGAAGGAGAGGCTTCGATGATTACTGTCCATCATTTGAACGATTCGCGTTCGCAGCGAATTCTGTGGCTGCTTGAAGAACTCGAGTGTCCGTACGAGATTCAATTTTACGAACGCGATGCGGTCACGCGGTTTGCACCGCCCGAGCTGAAGGCGGTCCACCCGCTCGGCAAGTCCCCGGTATTAACCGACGGTGGCGCGACGATCATCGAGTCAGGCGCGATCATTGAGCATATCCTGCGGCACCATGGCGGCGGTCGACTGATCCCGTCGATCCATGGCCCCGACTATGGCGCCTATGTCCAGTGGCTTCATTATGCCGAGGGATCGGCAATGTTGCCCTTGATTCTGAAAATGTACGTCGGACGTCTGGGCGATGCAGGGGCACCGCTCCAGCCACGCATCGACAGCGAGGTTGCCAATCATCTCGGCTATGTCGAAGCATCGCTCGCTGGGCGTGAGTGGCTGGTGGGCAATATGCTGACGGGTGCGGACATCCAGATGAGCTTTGTCGGTGAAATAGTCGGCGCGTTCGGGCTCAGCGCGCAGTATCCAAACATCGATGCGTGGGTAAAACGCTTCCAGGCACGCCCGGCCTACAAGCGTGCAATTGAGCGCGGCGGGACGTACAGCTACGCCTAGGCAAGCAGCTCGATGTCCCAATAAAGCCAGTCGCGCCACGTGTCATGGAGATAGTTGGGTGGAAAGCTTTTGCCGTGGTCCTGCAAATGCCAGCTGGTCGGACGAATCGGTGCCACATGAAGCGGCATGTGCGCCTGCTTCGGCGTACGCCCGCCTTTCTTGAGATTGCACGGCGCACAGGCCGTGGCGACATTTTCCCATGTCGTTCGTCCCCCCTGGGCACGCGGTACGACGTGGTCGAAGGTCAGGTCCTTGCCGATCCCACAATATTGGCACTGGAAGCGGTCGCGCAGGAACAGGTTGAACCTGGTGAAAGCGGGATATTCCGAAGGACGGACATATTGCTTGAGCGCGATGACTGACGGCAACTTCATCGCGAAGCTCGCCGATCGGACCTCGCGTTCGTAATGGTCAACGATGTCAACCCGATCGAGGAACACCGCCTTGATCGCGGTCTGCCATGGCCATACGCTCAAGGGGTAGTAACTGAGCGGTGTATAGTCGGCGTTCAGCACCAGCGCGGGGCAGCCGTCGAGATGGCGCGTTTCAGGATCTCGACCGAGCTCGCGGGCAGCCTCGGTTTGTCGAAGGACTTCGGGATGAAACATCGGCGGGTGCGCGCTCCATTAGCTTCGGTGCCGCGTCTCTCACCCGCAACGATGGCATAGTTATGACAGCACGAGCCACGACTCGCGGTCAAGAGGCGATTCATGGCTGAGCCGAGTCAATCAGTTATTATGCGATTCGCTCCGTCTCCAACGGGACGGTTGCACCTGGGACATGCGTTCTCCGCAATGCTTTCGCGCGATCTTGCGCGATCGCGTGCCGGACGGTTCGTATTGCGGATCGAGGACATCGATTCCGCGCGGTGTCGGCCCGATTTCGTGGACGCGATCGTCGAAGATTTGCGCTGGCTGGGCATCGACTGGGATGCGCTCGACATCCAGACGCATCACGCCCGCCAGCACGCGGCGATGCTCGACCAGCTGCGCGACCTAGGCCTGATCTATCCCTGCATCTGCAGCCGTTCTGAAATCGCGGCGAGCGCAAGCGCACCCCACGGCAATGCAGGGTTGGTCTATCCCGGAACCTGCCGGGAACGGATGTTGGCGGCACGAGAAGCCCGACCGACCGCGTGGCGGCTCAATGTTGGCAAGGCAGTGGCACTAACCGGGTCGCTAAGCTGGTATGACGCCGACGCGGGAACGGTCGCCGCCGACCCCCTAGTGGGAGGCGACGTCGTTGTGGCGCGAAAAGGATCCGGTGCGACCTATCACCTTGCGGCGGTGGCAGACGATGCAACAGCCGGCGTGACCGACGTCGTGCGCGGTGTCGATCTGTTCGCGGCGACCCATGTCCAGCGGCTGCTGCAGGCGCTGCTCGATCTGCCCGTGCCGCGGTACCGTCATCATCGGCTTATCGCAGGACCGGATGGAAAGCGTCTCGCGAAGCGGACGCCCGGGTCCACACTGGCCGATCTGCGCAAAGCCGGTGTAGATCCGGCCGTCCTTTGCGATGATTTACGCAAACACCGCTTGCCAGTTGGATTTGGCTGGGTGCACGCCTAGATAGGTTGAATGTCCACGTTTCTTATCATCCTCATTGTGCTTGCGGCAGTCGCGGCACTCGTCTCCCTCATTCGGGGGATCGTCAGTTTCCTGCAAACGACCGAGGCGGAGCTTAAATCGGGCGCTGACGGACCCAGCGTGTCGAGCCAGAAGCAGAACAAGATGATGTTCGCGCGCGTGAGCTTCCAAGCGGTTGCCATCATTCTTTGCGTCATGCTGCTCGCACTCAACCGGCACTAGGCCAGCGAGCGGGTGGTCAAGCTCAACAAGATCTACACGCGCACCGGCGATGACGGCACGTCGGGGCTTGTCGACGGCAGCCGCGTGTCGAAGGCGTCGGCCCTGATGACGGCGATTGGCGATGTCGACGAGGGCAACAGCCTGATCGGTGTCGCTGCGACGCTTGCCGAACCCGAGATGCACACGCGCCTGACAATGATCCAGAACGACCTTTTCGATCTCGGTGCCGACATCGCGACACCCGACAAGCCCGTCGAGTGGACGCCGTTGCGGGTCGTTGAGGCGCAGATCAAGCGACTCGAGGAAGAAATCGACGCCATGAACGCACAAATCCTGCCGCTGAGTAGCTTCGTTCTTCCTGGAGGATCGGCGCTGGCCGCCGCGCTGCATGTCGCCCGCGCAGCGATGCGCCGGGCCGAGCGTAGTGCAGTGGCAGCGAACGCCGAAACGGCCCTCAACCCGCATGCATTGTCCTATATCAACCGCGTGTCGGATTGGTTGTTCGTTGCCGCACGTGCTGCCAATAACAATGGTACCGACGACGTGCTGTGGGTGCCGGGCGCGTCGCGCTAGAAACCGTTTCTGCAACCGGAACTCTTTCGTTCCCGAATTGTTCGGATGGATGCGTGACCATGTGCGCGACGGAGGGGCAGGGGTGTTATGGGCCAGCAATCGAACACAACCCCATTTTTTCTTGGCGCCAAACAGAAGGCGGACCTCTTTGTCACCACTCGGGAGCTGACCTGCAATCTCGTCGCGCGTCTGTCGGATGCCGACGCGACACTCCAGTCAATGCCCGACGCCAGTCCTGCCAAATGGCATCTGGCGCACACAACGTGGTTCCTGGAGACGTTCGTCTTGCGCGATTTCGTCGTTGGCTATGAAACGTTTGATCCGGCTTACGCCTATTTGTTTAACAGCTATTATGAAACCGAAGGCGACCGGCATGCGCGTGCCCGGCGCGGCATGTTGGCTCGGCCTGCGCTCGCCGATATTCTGGCATACCGTGCGCATGTTGACACAGCGATTATGGCGACAAGGCCCGCCTTGCCTGACCGTGCGGGCGATCTGATCGAGCTGGGTTGCCATCACGAGGCGCAGCATCAGGAGCTCCTGCTTACCGACATCCTCCACGCGTTTGCGCAGAATCCGATGATGCCGCCGGTTTGGCCACATCCGCGCGACATGCCCGCACCTGTCCCCGTACCTGTCGAATGGATCGAAGGCAGGCGCGGCATGGTCGAGATCGGGCACGCAGGGGGGGGCTTCGCCTTCGATTGCGAAGGACCACGGCACGGCGCATTCCTGTCACCTCACGCGATCGCGGACCGGCTCGTGACCAATCATGAGTGGCAGGATTTCGTCGACGACGGCGGTTACCGCCGGCCCGAACTTTGGCTGTCGGACGGCTGGGCTTGTATGCAGGCGAACGCTGTGGACATGCCGCTCTATTGGCATGCCGATGGTACCGCTTTTGCGCTTGATGGGCTTCACGCCCGCCATCCGGCCGCACCGGTCGCGCACATCAGCTTTTATGAGGCCGATGCCTATGCTCGCTGGGCGGGCGCCCGATTGCCGACGGAAGCCGAATGGGAATCGGCTGCTGCAGTGACCGATCCTTTGTCAGGGAATCAACTGGATGTGGCGGGTCCGGTGCGCCCGCGCGCGGCAAAGGGCACAGGGTTGCGCCAGATGTTCGGTGATGTTTGGCAATGGACCGGCTCGTCGTTCCTTCCCTATCCAGGATTCAAGACCGCCGGTGGCGCGGTTGGCGAATATAATGGCAAGTTCATGAGCGGCCAGATGGTACTGCGCGGCGCCAGTTGCGCAACGCCGCGCGGTAGCAGCCGCGTCACGACGCGCAATTTCTTCCCACCGCATACGCGCTGGCAGTTTGCCGGTCTGCGCCTCGCGAAAGATCTCTGACATGCTGCTTCATGAAGTGCCGGAACTTGTCGCCGACCCCGCGTTTCGCAGCGACGTCCTGTCCGGTCTCGCGCAGTCCCAAAAGGCGATACCAGCCCGGTGGTTTTATGACCGTGCCGGTTCCGAATTATTCGAAGCGATTACGGCCCTGCCCGAATATTATCCGACGCGCATCGAAACCAGTTTGCTTGGCGCCCATTGCGGGGACGTGGCCCGCCTGACCGGCGCGGGGCGGGCGGTGGTCGAGTTCGGTTCGGGCTCGTCGACCAAGTCCCCGCACCTGCTCCGCGCTGTCGCGCCCTCGGCCTATGTGCCGATCGACATTTCGGGTGATTTCCTGCGCACATCATCGGCCGTGCTGGCGACAGATTTTCCTGGGTTACTGGTCTTGCCGGTCGAGGGTGATTTTACCCAACTGCTTGCGCTGCCCGATGCCGTCGATGGCTTGCCACGTCTGGGTTTTTTTCCCGGTTCGACCATCGGCAATATGATCGCGCGCACGGCGGTCGACTTGCTCCGCACAATGCGCGAGAGCCTTGGTACGGGGTCAATGCTGCTTATCGGGATGGACCGGGTCAAGGATCCCGAAACACTGATCGCGGCTTACAACGATACCGCGGGCGTTACGGCACGGTTCAACACCAATTTGCTCGTGCGGATAAACCGTGAGCTGGACGGCAAGGTTCCCGTAGATGCGTTTGGGCACGAGGCACGCTGGAACGATAGCTATGCGCGAATCGAAATGCACCTCGTCGCCATGCGCGACGTCGATTTCACCGTCGAGGGTGAGCGGTTCCACATGGCTACAGGCCAAAGCATCCACACCGAAAACAGCCATAAATACGGCCCTCGCGATGCCAGGTTGCTGCTGCGATCGGGGGGCTGGTCGCCGATTGCCGAGTGGACTGATGCGGCGGACAACTTTGCGCTGATTCTCGCCGAGGCCCGACCTCAAAAATCGGCGCCCTGACGAACCGCTGCGCGAGGTCGTGATGTAATCCACCGAGCCGCGGCATTCGCCCATTTCCGTCTGCTCGACGAGGCAAAAGTAACTTCCATCCCGGGAGAACGGCTGAGTCACTCCGCAATCTTCGAGGCCGCGTCCCTTGGCAAAGGTCGACAGCTGCTGAGTTCCTTGATCGTAGGACGCATTGACCAGGCCGGGCGCGTCGGTAACGGTTTCGCCCTCTATACCGTTCGGCGCATCGAACCGCGCCCGGGTCATTGGGCTCCCGGCATTCGGCGCAATTAATGCCGTCGAAAAATAATTATAAGGATCGATACCACAGACGGCGGGTACTAACACCAGTGTGTGCGCCATCGAGGCGAAACGCCTCGACCTCGAAGTGGGCGCCTCCATTAACCTCCGACTGGTGATCGCCAGGATTGGGCAGGCATGAACATCGCTGAATCAAAAAGGGAACGAACCGGAATCAAATTGTCCTTTACAATGACTGCAAGGATCGAGCGGGAGGTTAAGGGAGGTGCCCAAGTCTCCCGGCTTGGCACCGCAGTCATCGTCGCCCTTGTACTTCTTGACCTCGGCATCGCGCACTGTTGCGGGCGGCGCTGACGTCATAGGCGGCGATACGGTAACCGGTAATGCTGGCGGTGACGGGACCGCGTCGGCCAGCCCCCGGGCAACTAGAGCCGTCACAGTTCCGGCGCGCTTCTGGTGGTCGTCGATATAGCGCAAGGCAGCGCTCGCCCCGGCAAGCGACATGTTGCAAGCGCTTTGCCGCTGGCATCTACCAGCGCGATCCGTCGCGATTTCGACAGCAGAAGAGCAAAGCCCATGGTGTCCGTGCTGGCGAGTTCAAAAAAGGCCCTCGCGCCAGCGTGCCTGATAAGCGGAACGCGTGTCGTCGATAGACAGGCCGGCGACCGCTTCTGTTTCGCTTGTAATTGTGACGCGCGGCACGGCGTATGCGGTAGCCTCCCGCCGAACGGTGATCGTCGCGCCGTCGACATCGTTCTTGGGCAGCAACCCGACCGCCTGGCAGGCGCGACCATTACCGCATCCAACGGGCCAGTCCTTGAACGTCTTCAGTTCGCCGGGTTGCAGAGACGTGGCGGCAGCGGCAAGGGCGATCAGCGCGATCATGCGCCAAAGCTAATCGAGTGGTGTGACAATGAAGACCATCGGGGTGATCGGTGCGGGGCAAATGGGCGCGGGAATTGCGCAGGTATCGGCGGCTGCGGGGTACCGCACCTTGCTGTCGGACCGCGACGTCACCCTCGCTGAAAAGGGCAAAGCCGGGATCGCCAAGGCCTTGGCGCGGCTCGTCGAAAAGGAAAAGCTGGTCGCCACTGCGCGCGTAGCGCAGCTTGAACGGATCGAACCGGTTGGCGATGTCACGGCGTTCGGTGACTGCGACCTCGTCATCGAGGCCGCGACGGAGCGCGAAGAAATCAAGCGTTCGATCTTTGCCGATGTTGCCAAAGTTTTACGTGCCAATGCTATTTTGGCGACGAACACGTCGTCGATACCGATTACGCGGCTGGCAAGTGCCTCATCTGATCCGGCGCGATTCATCGGTGTCCATTTCTTCAATCCCGTGCCGGTGATGGGTTTGATCGAGGTCATCCGCGGTCTGGCGACTAGCGACGCGACCGTTGTTGCCGTTGAAGCGTACGGGAAGTCGCTCGGCAAGCGGATCGTCCACGCCAACGACGCACCCGGCTTCATTGTCAATCGCATGCTCATGCCGATGCTCAACGAGGCATGCTTCGCGCTGGGCGAAGGCGTGGCGACCATCCCCGACATCGACGCGGCGTGCCGTCTCGGTCTCAACCATCCGATGGGGCCGCTGACATTGGCCGACTTCATTGGGCTCGATACCTGTCTCGAGATCTGCCGCGTACTGTTTACCTCGACCGGCGACCCCAAATTCCGCCCTGCCCCTTTGCTCGTCAAATACGTCGAGGCTGGTTGGACGGGGCGGAAATCGGGACGAGGGTTCTACGATTATTCGGGCACAGAACCCGTGCCGACGCGGTAGTCGATGTCGTGTCCGGCGGCTTTCGCTGCGAGGGTTGCTGCTCTGGTGAACTGCCAAACCTCGAAATCGAATTCCGGGTCGGCTGCGCCTTTGTCCTGCCATTCGCCTACGTTCTCGCACATCTGGCGCGACCCCTCCATCATCGCTGGCGTCGCTACTGCGAGGAACGGCGCGAGCAACGCGCGCTATTGGCGAACGAGGGCGAGCGCGGCGTCGTCGGTCGGATCGAGTGGAAGCGCAGACTTGGCGCGCGTGCCGAGATCTTTCCATTTCTCGGAATCATCTTGATCGAAACCCGCGGACAGTGCCGGTAATTTCCGAGCAATGTCGGCTTTGGCATCGTCGCTCACATAGCGGCCCGAAACCTGCTTCCAGGCTTGGGCTTTGCCGGTCATCTCGATGTCTCCATGTTTGACCAGCGAGCAAAAGGTCGAGACATCGATGGGCTTGCTGCGCACGATGCGGGACCTGACGGCGAAAAGCAGCCTGCGCGTTTGCCCGAGAGCCTACGCCTTTGCGGTAACGGCGGCGATCTGGGCATCAACCAGCGAGGCGAGATCGATCGTGCCGCGCCGCGTGAGCTATTCTACCTGAGCGAGACTCAGTCCGCCACGTTTTAGAGCATCGAGCGTTTAATCGGATCCATTGCCTGCTGCGGTGAAGTAGTTTTGGCATTCTTCGGGAGAGTAGAGGTCGCAGATGCTGCCGACGGCTTTCCAAAGGTCATCGATGGTCCTTGCTCCGATACGCCTGAGGTG